>CAXSHL010000013.1:0-79285 GCA_964237315.1 uncultured Nocardioidaceae bacterium | reverse complement strand
CAGATCAGGCAGCTACCAGCACCGACCCCGATGCCTCATGAAAGACCAGGGCTAGGGTGGGGCCGCATGAGTGCGCTGGCGGGCCTGGTCGAACGCGGACTGGTGGCACCGGACTGGGCGGAGGCGCTGGCGCCGGTCGACGACCGGATCGCCGCGATGGGCCGGTTCCTGCGTGAGGAGGTCCAGGGCGGGCGCAGCTACCTCCCCCACGGCGACCGGATCTTCCGCGCCTTCAGCCGGCCGCTGGCCGACGTCCGCGTGCTGATCGTGGGGCAGGACCCCTACCCGACCCCCGGACACCCCGTCGGGCTGTCCTTCTCGGTGGCGCCGGACGTGCGGCCGCTGCCCAAGAGCCTGGCGAACATCTACCGCGAGCTGAGCACCGACCTCGGCTGCGAGCCACCCGCCCACGGCGACCTGACGCCGTGGTTCGAGCAAGGGGTGATGCTGCTCAACAGGGTGCTCACCGTCGCACCCGGCGCGTCGGCGTCGCACCGAGGCCGCGGGTGGGAGGCGGTCACGGAGCAGGCCATCCACGCACTGGTCCGGCGCGGGGGCCCGATGGCGGCGATCCTGTGGGGCCGCGACGCGCAGAGCCTCAAGCCGGTGCTGGGTGACGTGCCGTGGGTCGAGTCGGTGCACCCGAGCCCGCTGTCGGCCTCGCGCGGGTTCTTCGGGTCCCGGCCGTTCTCCCGGGTGAACACCCTGCTGGACCAGCAGGGCGGCGCGCCGGTGGACTGGTGCCTCGGCTGAGCGGCGGCTGACCAGGGTCAGTCCCGCTGGGCGTCCTCGACCACCGGCACGAGCCCGCCGTCCCTCTCGAGGTACTCCTCACCGGTGCGCGGGCACCGGTGCCGTCCCGGACCGGCCTCGACGAGAGGAACACCGGCGCGTCCCACCCAGCCGATCCGGCGCGCCGGGACGCCGACGACGAGAGCGAAGTCGGGCACGTCCTTGGTGACCACCGCTCCGGCGGCGACCATCGCCCACCGTCCGATCGTGACCGGGGCGATGCAGACCGCCCGGGCCCCGATGGCCGACCCGGTGCGGGCGACCACCCCCACGGCGGTCCAGTCGTCATGGGACTTGAGGGAGCCGTCCGGCGTCACCGCTCGCGGGTACTCGTCGTTGGTGAAGACGACGGCGGGTCCGACGAACACCCCGTCCTCCAGCACGGCCGGCTCGTAGACCAGGGCGTAGTTCTGCAGCTTGCACCGGTTGCCGAGCACGACGCCGGGACCGATGTAGGCGCCCCGGCCGATCACACAGTCCTCGCCCACGACGGCACCTTCGCGCACCTGCGCGAGCTCCCACACCGCCGTGCCTTCTCCGATGGTCGCCTCGTCGTCGACCTGTGCCGCGTCCGAGATCCGGGTGGCCATGACGGTGTCCTTCCCGCTGGGGAGACGCGGCAGCAACGCACTGGGGCGTCACCTCGGAGTGTCGCAGGTCCGGCGATTCCCATGTGCAGCAACCAGCAGGTCGACATACTGGTATTTTGGGGCATACTTTCTGTAGGGGGACGAGTGGCACAGACACATTCAAAACAGCTCGGTGTTGCGGTCGTGGGGGCCGGCTACTGGGGTCCGAACCTGGTTCGCAACTTCTTGGCGAGCCCGGACTGGCAGCTGGTCGCCGTGTGCGACCTGGACCTCGACCGGGCGCGGAAGGTGGTCGGCGGCCGCAGCGAGGTCGCGTGCATCGCCTCGCTGGACGAGGTCCTGGCCCGCGACGACGTGGACGCGGTCGCCATCGCGACACCGGCGCGGACGCACCAGGGCATCGCCCTGGCGGCCCTGCGTGCGGGCAAGCACGTGCTCGTCGAGAAGCCGCTCGCCGACGAGCTGGGCTCGGGACGGGACATGGTGCGGTCGGCCGCGGACAACGGCCTGGTCCTGATGGCGGACCACACCTACTGCTACACGCCGGCCGTGCGCAAGATTCGGGAGCTGGTCGAGGAGGGCGCCCTGGGCGAGATCCTCTTCATCGACTCCGTGCGGATCAACCTCGGGCTGGTGCAGCCCGACGTCGACGTCTTCTGGGACCTCGCGCCGCACGACCTCTCGGTGTTCGACTTCATCCTGCCCGGTGGCCTGCGGCCGGAGGGCGTCTCGGCGCACGGCGCAGACCCGCTGCTGGCGGGCAAGTCGTGTGTGGGCTACCTGACCCTCCCGCTGCCGGGTGGGGCCATCGCCCACGTGCACGTCAACTGGCTGAGCCCGACCAAGATCCGCCAGATGGTCATCGGTGGCAGCCGACGGACCCTGGTGTGGGACGACCTCAACCCGCAGCAGCGGCTGAGTGTGTACGACCGAGGGGTGGACCTGGGTGAGGACGCTCGCACGCTGGACCGCCGGGCGGCCACCATCTCCTACCGGCTCGGGGACACCTGGTCGCCGGCGCTTCCCGAGCAGGAGGCCCTCGGGGGCATGGTTTCCGAGTTCGCCGCCAGCATCCGCGAGAAGCGGCCATCCTTGACCGATGGGCTGGCCGGCCTCCGGGTGCTGTCCGTGCTCGAAGCCGCCTCGCGCAGCCTTGCCGAGAACGGCCGGATGGTGGACGTGTCCATCGCGGAGACCACCCTGGAAGGGGTTGCATGAGCACCATCGAGGGCGCTGACGTCCTGGTGACCGGCGGGGCCGGCACGATCGGCTCGACGCTGGTCGACCAGCTGGTCGACGCCGGGGCCGCCCAGGTCGTCGTCCTGGACAACCTGGTGCGAGGCCGTCGCGCCAACCTCGACGACGCGCTGGCGTCCGGCCGGGTCCAGCTCGTGGAGGGCGACATCGGCGACCGCGACCTCGTGCACGACCTGACCCGCGGCAAGCACCTGGTCTTCCACCAGGCCGCCATCCGGATCACCCAGTGCGCCGAGGAGCCCCGACTGGCCCTCGAGGTGCTGGTGGACGGCACCTTCAACGTCGTCGAGGCCGCCGCGGAGCACCGGGTGAGCAAGCTGGTCGCCGCCTCGTCGGCGTCCGTCTACGGCATGGCGGAGGTGTTCCCGACCGGCGAGCGGCACCACCACCACGACAACGACACGTTGTACGGCGCGGCGAAGTCCTTCAACGAGGGCCTGATCCGCAGCTTCCGGGCGATGCAGGGCCTGGACTACGTGGTCCTCCGCTACTTCAACGTCTACGGCCCGCGGATGGACGTCCACGGTCTCTACACCGAGGTGCTGGTGCGGTGGATGGAGCGGATCGTCGACGGCAAGCCGCCGCTCATCTTCGGCGACGGCAAGCAGACGATGGACTTCGTCGTCACGGCCGACATCGCGCGCGCGAACGTGCTCGCGGCCGCCAGTGACGTGACCGAGGGCGTCTACAACGTGGCCAGCGGCCAGGAGACCAGCCTGCTGGGGCTGGCCGAGGCGCTCCTGCGGGTGATGGGGTCCGACCTCGACGTCGAGCACGGCCCGGACCGTGCGGTGAACGGTGTGGTCCGCCGGCTCGCGGACACCTCCGCCGCGGAGCGCGACCTCGGCTTCCGGGCCGAGATCGGCCTCGAGGAGGGGCTGCGCGACCTCGTCGCATGGTGGCGCCCGCTGCGCGAGGAGATCGCCGCCGGTCGTGGTCTGGTGACCACGTGAGCCGGATCAACGTGATGCAGCCCTGGCTCGGTCCCGAGGAGGCGGCTGCCGTCACCGAGGTGCTCGCCTCCGGCTGGATCGCCCAGGGGCCGAAGGTCGCCGAGTTCGAGCGGGCCTTCGCCGAGCGGATGCAGGTCGGACACGCGGTCGCGGTGTCCAGCTGCACGACGGGCCTGCACCTCGCCCTGCTCGTGGCCGGTGTCCAGCCGGGTGACGACGTCGTGGTGCCCTCGTTCTCGTTCATCGCGACGGCCAACGCCGCCGTCTACGTCGGGGCGCGACCGGTCTTCGCCGACGTCGACCTGACGACCGGCAACCTGACCGCGGAGACGGTCGAGGCGGCGCTCACCGACCGGACCCGCGCGGTCGTGGCGGTGGACCAGGGCGGTGTGCCTGTGGACCTCGACGCGATCCGCGCCGTGTGCGACCCCCGAGGCGTCAAGGTCGTCGAGGACGCAGCGTGCGGTGCCGGTTCGACGTACCGCGGACGGCCGGTGGGTGTCGGCGCCGACGTGACCGCGTGGTCCTTCCACCCTCGCAAGCTGGTGACCACCGGCGAGGGCGGGATGGTGACCACCGACGACGCCGACTGGGCAGCGAGGGCACGACGACTCCGGGAGCACGCGATGAGCGTCTCGGCCGTCGACCGGCACGGGAAGGTGCTGGCCCCGCAGGAGGAGTACGCCGAGGTCGGCTACAACTACCGGATGACCGACGTGCAGGCCGCGATCGGCATCGTGCAGCTCGGCAGGCTCGATGAGATGGTGGCCCGTCGACGGCAGATCGCGGCTGTCTACGCCAAGCACATCGCGGAGCTGCCCGGTCTGCGGGCCGTCGAGGACCCGTCCTGGGGCACCAGCAACTTCCAGTCCTTCTGGGTGGAGGTCGAGGAGGGCTTCCCGCTGGACCGCGAGGAGCTGCTCGCCCACCTCGCCGCAGCCGACATCTCCGCGCGACGCGGCATCATGGCCTCTCACGTGCAGCCCGCCTACCGTGACCGGGACACCGGCGAGCAGTCGCTCGCGGTCACGGAGCGGCTCACCGCTCACACGCTGATCCTGCCCGTCTTCCACCAGATGTCCGACTCGGACCAGGCACGCGTCGTCGAGGCTCTGCGCCAGGCCGGAGGCTGAGCCGTGGACCACGGGGGGGTGGTGCTGGTCGCGGCCGGAGGGTTGGCCCGCGAGACGCTCGAGGCACTGCATGCCCTCTCCTTCCGGGGATCAGTGGTGGTCCTCGACGACGACCCTGATCGGTGGGGGTCGTCCCTCGGTGGTGCCCCGGTCGTCGGCGGGCTCGAGGACGTCAAGCGGTACGACGACCACGGGATCGTCGTGTGCGCCGGCCGCGGAGCGGTGCGACGTCGGCTCGTCGAGCGACTCTCGGACGTCGGTGTGGCTGAGGACCGGTTCAGGTCCGTCGTACACCCGAGTGTGGCGGTTCCTGCCAGCTGCACCGTGGGTGCCGGAACCATCCTCCTTGCCGGCGTCGTGCTGACCGCGGACGTCCTGGTGGGCTCACACGTGGTCGCCATGCCACACGTGACCCTCACCCACGACGACGTGGTCGACGACTACGCAACACTGGCCGCGGGTGTGTCGCTCGGAGGCGGGGTGCACGTGGGGGCCGGCGCCTACCTCGGCATGAACGCCAGTGTCCGGGAGGGGCTGACCATCGGCGCCGACGCGGTCCTGGGCATGGGAGCCGCGCTCGTGCAGGACCTGCCGGACGGCCAGACCTGGGCCGGAGTGCCCGCTCGCCTCTTCGAGCCGGGCGTCTCGCGACGCGAAGCAGAGCGGTAGGCAAGGCGGTGCTCACACCTGACCCCTCGAGTGAAGAGGACAGTCAATCCATCCTCGTGGCGACTGTCACGTACAACAGCTCACATCTGCTGCCCGACTTCGTCGACTCATTGAGTGCGGGTCTACACGGTCTGCGTTGGCACCTGGTGGTGGCCGACAATGCTTCGAGTGACGACAGTGTCGATGAGCTGCTTCGGCTCGCGCCTCAGGCAACGGTCGTACAGATGCGACGGAACGCGGGCTACGCGGCCGGGATCAATGCAGCTGTCGCACAGGCCAAGCCTCATGACGCTGTTCTGGTGCTCAACCCAGACGTTCGGCTGCGCGCCGACTGTGCCCAGACCCTGCTCACGGCGTTGCAACAGGCTGACGTCGGGATAGCGGTGCCGCGCATCGTCGATGGCAACGGCCGACAGGTGACGTCTCTGCGGCGCGAGCCAACCTTGCTGCGAGCGGCTGGTGACACTCTGATGGGTGCACGACGGGCCGCCCGCTGGCCGTTGCTCGGCGAGATGATCAGCGGCCAGCGACACTACGACAGCGAGACGGATGCGGACTGGGCAGAGGGGTCGGTCCAGATGATCAGCTCACAATGCTGGCATCGCTGCGGCCCTTGGCACGAAGGCTTCTTCCTCTACTCGGAGGAGACAGAGTTCGACCTCCGCGCGCGGGATCTCGGCTTCCGGCTGAGATACGTGCCAGACGCAGTCGCCGTTCACCTCAAAGGCGCTTCCAGGAACTCCCCGGAGCTATGGGCGCTCCTCACCGTCAACAGGGTCCGGCTGTTCCGCATGCGTAACGGCCGGGCTCGCAGCCTTGCCTTCTGGGCGATCATCTTGTGCCGGGAGCTCACTCGCTCGGCGCTGGGCAAAGCCACGAGCAAGGCGGCCGTTCGAGCGCTCCTCCGCCCTGCCGGGTTGATCGGGACACCCGGGCGACAGTCGGTGGTCACGTGAGGTCGGACGGCCCTGTCGCCAGCGTCGTCATCGCGGCACACAACGAGGAGGCGGTCATCGGCCGATGCCTGGACAGCCTTCTCGGAGATGCACATCCCGGTGAGTTCGAAGTCGTCGTGGCTGCCAACGGCTGCACGGACAGCACGGTCTCGGTGGCCCGCGCCCGCCCGGGCGTCCACGTTCTCGACCTTCCAGCGGCCGGCAAGTGCGCAGCCCTCAACGCCGGGGACGTCGTCGCACATGGCTTCCCTCGCATCTACCTCGACGCGGACATCGTTGTTCCCACGAGAGTCGCCCGAGCGCTGCGCGACGCCCTCAGCGACGACGGTTCTCCGCTGGCCACCTTCCCTGCGAGGCACGTCGATGCGGGCTCTAGCTCGCGAATGGTCCGCATGTACTACGACATCAACCAGCGCCTTCCAGTCTTCCGTCAGGGTCTGTTCGGACGTGGGATGGTCGCCCTGTCGCGTCAGGGCCGCCGCCGATTCGGCACGTTCCCAGATATCGTTGCGGACGATCTCTACCTGGACTCGTTGTTCGCAGCACATGAGAAGCTGCTCGTAGAAGAGGTCTTCACCACCGTTGAGGCTCCACGGAAGCTATCCGCACTAACGTCGCGACTCATCCGGGTTCGTCGAGGAAATGCCGCGCTGCGGAACGCTTCCGGCCCGCGTGAGAACGTCTTTGCATCACGCCGTTCGTCCTGGCTCGTAGACGTCGTGCTACCCGCACCTCGACTGTTTCCGGCAGGGATCGTCTACGCCGGAGTCACTGCCTGGGCCGGCCTTCTGGCCCGTCGAGGCCCGCGAGGAAGCATCGCGTGGGGAAGGGTCCAGCGTGGGGAGGAGTCCTCGCAGACAAGGTGAGGAGTCAGTCAACCCAGTGCCGCAGCCTCGACGACCTGTGCGGCGGCGCGATGCCACGAGTAGTGCGCACGTCGCGCGGGGGCAGCGGCCGAACAGGCTTCGAACAAGGCATCGTCGTCAAGCGTCCTGATGACGAGCTCAGCCAGCTCGTGGGAATCATCGGAGTCGACGAGTCGACCTCCACTGCTCTCGTCGATGATCTCGGGCATGGCGCAAGCGCGCCGCCCTATGCAGGGCAGACCTCTGACCAGCGCCTCGACGAAGGCGATCCCGAACCCCTCGAAGCGCGAAGGCATGACGAACAGGTCATGGCTGTCGAGAGCCGCCGCGACCTGTTGGGTGGTGACCGGTCCTCGGAAGTCGACACCCGCTGGCACGGGTCCCGGAAGCGGCCAACGAGGGGGGCCGATCACGGTCAGCTCGATGCTGGGACCGAGATGTTCACGAAGTTCCCCGAATGCTTCGACCACTACGTCTCCGGCCTTGGTGTCGAAGTCGCGTCCGACCAGGAGCAACCGTCGGATCGGTGATCTTCGCCGTAGGGGGACCGGCGCTGACGGGTCGACCGAGACGTTGACTCCCGGGTTGACCACAGTGATCTTGTGCCGAGGAACGCCCGAAGAGACCATGTCCTCGGCAAGCCACGAGCTCATTGGCAGAAGGTGCGTGGCGCGCGCGTAGAACTCCAGCTGACGCTCATGCAGCTGATGGACTCGTCGAAGACCGAGTGTGCGGAAATGGGGGATTGTGCCGTCTCGAGCCTTGTCCAGCAGCAGCTGATAGCTGAGGTCCTGGACGACCATGAACGGCTGGGGCGTCGAGCCAAGGTCCTGGATCTGCACCACCACGTCGGCCGCCGAGTGTGCCGCATTGCGCCTGAGAGCACGCTCGACCAGGAGGTTCGAGGCTGGCGAATGACGCCACAGAGACTTCCACTCACCTTGAGTTCGCCGGAGGTAGGCGGCCTTGAGTGCTGCTCGAGCAGCCGTCGGCGGGCCCACGGCGATGTCCTCGACGGCTATCTGCTCGCGCAAGGCCGTGCGTAGGTTCCACGGCGTTCCTGACCAGGTGCCGACCGGCCGCCGATCCCAGCGACAAGCGAACCCCAACGTTCCGGGTGCCATCACGTGCACCTCCTGATGAGACGGCTGGATCGTCAGTGACCGCTCCCGACACCAGGAGCGCTGGCCGTAGCGTAGCCAGGGCCAGCGCTCCTGTCAGTCGGTCCTCCACCGTCCACCTGCTACAGCGTGAGCGGCCGTCCGGTGAGGTCCATGACGTTGCCGCTGGCCGTGACAGGCACATTCACCTTGACGGGCCCGTACTGCGAGTCCGGCCCGAATCGGTTGGACGTGATGGAGATGTTGTCCACGAAATAGCGGCCGTCACCTCCGTCGACGCAGTAGAGCGTGTAGTTGCCGCCGTTCAGCCAGTTGCCCCTGATGCTGACCGGACCGGGGCTGCTCGGACCGAGATCCGGAGCAAGGAACAGCGCGGAGTTGCTGCGTCCCGTGCCCATGTCGATCGTGTTGTGGTCGACGACGAGGTTTCGCACACCGCTCTGCATCTGGCCGCCGTCCGAGTGTGAGTCGGCGGACGGAGTCAGGTCATGGATCCAACTGTCCTCAAGCGTGACGTTGCTACCGAGCTTTACGCCGTCGTCGGTAAGACCATGAATGTTCACGCGGCTAGCGCTCCAGCTGTCACCGGCAATGCCGTTCTGCGCTCCCGAGATCTCGCTGTCAACGACCCGCACACTACCCGAGCGCACGTAGACGGCGTAGTCGTCACCGGCGTCACCGTGGATCTTCGAGCGTCGGATCGTGACGTTGTCAGCCTCGATGACGACTGAACCGCTGATGTCCTTCGCATCGACCACTGTGTTCGCCTGAGTGATCCGCATTCCTCCGGTCGACGTCAGCTGTGTCCCCGGGGGCACACCGGTGTTGCCGGCGCCTGGCTTGGCACCTGCATCGACAGGTGGGGCCGGAGTCGGGTCCGGAGTCGGGGCCGGAGTCGGATCCGGAGTCGGGTCCGGAGCCGGCGTCGGGTCCGGGGTCGGGTCCGGCGTCGTCGCGTCGTCCGCGCTGAAGAGCACGTCGACGTAGTAGTTGGAGTCCTGGTAGGTCTGGGCGGGCGCACCAGAGCCGTAGCTGTAGACACCCCGCCGTGCGGTCAGGTCCTGGGTCACCTTCGGATGCGACGGACTGAGTCCTCCGATGTCTCCCGCGTAGCGCCCTTGGGGAGCGGTATAGGAAGCAACGTATCTGACCGACGGGGACACGTGAACCGGCGACGCGAATCGCGCGGTTTGCCACCCGACACTGGACGTCGAGACAAAGGTCACCTTGGTCAAGAGGCGACCATCGGCGTCCCACAGCTGACCAACGTGCGGTCCGTGGTTCTCGGCAGACTTGAAGAACCTGATCCCGCTGACACTGCCTGCAACCCTGCTCGAGAACTCCACCCCGACGGTGACGCTGGAGGTGTCGGGGTCCGCTGGTGTCCGGGGGACCGCATCTTGAGACCAGATCGTGTAAGCCGTCCCCGCGGCCGCCGCCTGAGGCGACTGCAGGGGTGCCGTGACAGCGGCCACCACGAGCGCTGCAGCGGACGCGACGAGCACTGTCCGGGGCTTCATCCGACGAGGAAGACGATGTTTGGGCGCGCTCGTACGTATCGAGCTTGGCGGCATGGTCGCACTCCAACGGTGAGGCTCGGGGCTCTCACATAGGGGACATGACAAGGGGGCGTCAAAGTCTTGAAGTGGCGCCCCCGACCATCGAACCTAGCCCATTTCGGACGTCTCGGGGAAAAGCTCTAGAGCTGGTTTGGACAGTTCGACCAGAGTTCACGAACGCCGCGGTGTGTTCATGGCGTCCCCACCGGTGAGTGAGTTCTTCCTTACCGTCAAGGGTTCTGCACCGCTGGGCGGATTTCCGGGGACTCAAGCCGGTCCGCATCATCTGTCAGAACGAGGGGCGCTGATGGGATCGACGCCCCTCGGACTGAACTGCGCGCCACGCAGCGATTCCTCAGCTGTCAGAAGTTCAGCGCTGCGCCGGAGACGTCCATCACGTTGCCGCTCTGGGTGAGCGGGACGTTGACACGAACGGGCCCGTAGCTCGAGTCAGGACCGAACCTGTTGGAGAGGATCGAGATGTTCTTCACGAAGTACTGGCCGTTGTTGCCGTCCACACAGAAGAGCGTGTAGTTACCACCGTTGAGCCAGTTGTTCTTCACCGTCAAGGGCCCTGCACTGCTGGGTCCGAGGTCAGGGGCGAGGAACAAGGCGGCATTGCCCATCTCGCTGCCGTTGGCCATGTCGATCGTGTTGTGGCTGACCATCACGTTCGTGCTTCCACCCTGCATCTGACCGCCATCGGCGTGCGCCCCCGCCGCGGGCGTCATGCCATGGATCCAGCTGTCCGTGAGGTTGACGTTGCTGCCGAGCTTCACACCGTCGTCGCTCATCCCGTGCAGGTTCACCCGTGTCGCTGTCCAGTTGTCAAAGGTGATGCCGTTCTGGAAGCCCCAGATCTCGCTGTCCAGGATCTTCACACTCCCGGAGTGCACGTACACCGCATAGTCCTCCATGGACCCGTGGATCTTCGAGTTCCGGATGGTCACCCCCGTTGCGTCGATGACGACCGGGCCACTGATGTCCTTCGCATCCACCACAGCGTTGGCCTGCGTCACGTGCAGACCACCTGACACCGCGGTCAGAGCCGTGCCGGCCGGCACGCCCGTGTTCGTTGCACCAGGCTTGCCGGTCGGAACAGGAGTCGGCGTGGGGGTCGGAGTAGGCGTCGGCGTCGGCGTAGGCGTCGGCGTAGGCGTAGGCGTCGGCGTAGGCGTGGGAGTCGGCGTGGGCGTCGGCGTAGGCGTCGGCGTAGGCGTCGGCGTCGGAGTCGGCGTCGGAGTCGGCGTGGGCGTCGGAGTCGGCGTGCCGCTGTCAGTGAAGAGCACGTCGACGTAGTAGTTCGAGTCGCGGTAGGACTTGTCGGGTACACCGGATCCGTACGTGTAGACGCCCTGAGAGGCGGTGAGCGCCCGCGTGATCTTCGGGTGTGACGGACTCAGCGAACCGGTGTCGGCTGCATAGCGTCCGGTCGGTGCGGTGTAGGAGGCGACGTAGGTGGTCGACGCTGACACCTTCACGGGTGTGGTGAATCGCGCCGTCTGCCACCCGACGGTCGAGGTTGAGGGGAACGAAAGCCTACTGAGTAGTCGACCGCCTGAGGTCCAGAGTTGCCCCGTGTGGGGTCCGAGGTTCTTCGCCGACTTGTAGAAGCGAATTCCGCTGACCGTTCCATCGACTGAGCTCGAGAACTTGACTCCGAGTGAGACTTTGGAGGTCTCCGGGTCGCTCGACTGCGTTGGAGTCACAGTGGGAGCCCAGATGCCGTACACCGTCTCCGCCCCGACCGCCGCCGGAGGCTGGATGGCAACAGCAGCACCTGCCAGCGCCACCATCGCTGCCGCAGACAGGCCGACCACGCTTCTACGCGATCGAGACATGGGCGCATGCAGAGGACCTACTGACATGGTGATGTGCTCCAAGCTGGGGTGGGGGATGACTGAAGAATCGGCATCCGCCCGCTTGGACTGAAGCGCACCACACGTATTTCTCGAACCCGACTATCCGGTGCGCGGTCCAGGTATCCTGAGGGACTTCCCGCGGGTGCCCTGGCGGGAAGTCTCAGTCAGTGGCTGGAGAAGTCAGTGAGCGGCACTCCTGTGCGATCCATGACGTTGCCCTGTGCCGTGACCGGGACGTTGACGCGGACCGAGCCGTAGTTCGAGTCAGGCCCGAACCTGTTGGACAGGATGGAGATGTTCCGGACGAAGTACTTGCCGTTGTCGCCGTCCACGCAGAACAGCGTGTAGTTGCCGCCGTTGAGCCAGTTGTCCTTGATGGTCACGGGGCCCGCACTGCTGGGTCCGAGGTCCGGGGAGATGAACAGCGCCGAGTTGCCCAGCTGGTCTGGCGAGGCCATGTCGATCGTGTTGTGGGCTACCAGAACATGCGTGCTGCCTGATTGCATCTGACCGCCGTCAGCATGCGCGTCCGGGGACGGCTTCATGTCATGGATCCAGCTGTCGGCGAGCGTGACCTCACTCCCGAGCTTCACACCGTCATCGGTCATGCCATGCAGGTTCACCCGAGTAGCGGACCAGTTCGATGATGAGATCCCGTTCTGAAAGCCCCATATCTCACTGTCCAGGATCCGCACGCTGCCCGAGTGCACCAGCACACCGAAGTCCTCGAAGTCACCGTGGATCTTCGAGTTCTGGATCGTCACTCGGTGAGCGTCAATCACGACTGGACCACTGATGTCTTGAGCGTCCACTACGGCGTCGTCTGCGGTGATGCGCACGCCACCGGAGCGAGCCGTCAACGCCGTACCACGGGGCACACCGGTGTTGTTCGGCCCTGGCTTCGCTGTTCCCGGACTGGGCCTGTTCGCTCTTGCGGCCGGAGAGGTCGCCGGCGCGCCGCGGGGCAGTGAAGACGGGCCAGGCGAGGATCGATGAAGCAGAGCCAGAGCGCCGCCCAGGAGAATGACGAGCAGAGCCAGCCCGACGGCATGCCGACCACGGAACGCCGCGCGTGACGTGGTCATGTGACGAGAGCTGAGAGCCCACGCACGACCGAGAACAGTCGCCGTCGAAGCACAGCCTCCCGGTGGCCCACGACGCCCCCTCGCTCGATGCCCTATCTTTGAATGCCTGACTGCTTCTCTGAACAAGGACGTCGACACTTGGCCGACCCAGCGTACTGGATCTTCCGACGCCTCATCCCGCCATCGTGGCGGCCCCGAGCTCGCAAGGCTGTGGACCTGGCGCTCGCCGGACTCGTTGGTTCGGTGAGAGCCACTCGGTCCACCGGGTCCTACTCGTTGACCTTCGACGACGGGCCCGAGCCTCTCGTCACGCCGGAGCTGCTCGACCTTCTCGACGAGCTGTCTGCCCCCTGCACCTTCTTCGTCCTGGTGGCTCAGTGCCGGAAGAGACCGGACCTGGTGCGAGACATCGCTCACCGCGGACACGAGATCGCGTTGCACGGCCTCGACCACTCGCGTATCACCGAGATGCCCGGTGGAGTGGCTCGTCGCTACCTGCAGGAGGCGCGATCCGAGCTGGAGAAGATGATCGAGCGACCGGTTCGCCTGTACCGGCCTCCCTACGGCGCGCAGTCACTCCGCAGCTTCCTCGCGGCGAGGCGAGCCGGACTGACGGTCACGGTGTGGAGCGACGACGCCGAGGACTGGGTCGACCGCCCGGCGGAGCAGGTGGCAGCCGACGCTCTCCGCCACCTGCGCGACGGGAGCATCCTGCTGTTCCACGAGCGACTGGAGCCCGATCCTCGGCGGGGTGCGCCCACCACGACCTTCGACCGGTGTGCCGTCATCAGAGAGATCATCACCACCTGTCGTGCCAAGGCACTGGAACCGGCGACCGTGGGGTCCCTGCTGGCGGCGGGTGGAGCGCAGAGGACCGCCTGGTTCCGACCCTAGTCGGCGCTCTGCTCTTCGAGGGTGGGTCTGGACGTCCGATTCGTCCTTTCGCTCCGGGATGTCCGGGGGCGAGTTAGCATTGTGTTCCGGGCAGGCGCGACCCGCACTCGCATGCCGTCACGCTCCATCAGGATGGGTCCCAGATGCTCTTCGAGTGTGTACGAGCCCTGTGGCGTCGTCGCCGGCTGACGATGCTCGCCATGGTCGCCGTCCTGTGTGTCGGATTCGCCTCCTTCGCTGTCGTCAAGCCCACCTACGAGAGCAAGGCACAGGTCCTGTTCGTTCCCTCGGTGCGTGAGCCAGGCATCAAGGGGCCCACGAACCCGTTCCTGGCCTTGGGTGGTTCGGTCGCCATCGTGGCCTCCGTGGTCCAGGCGCAGGTCAGCGACGACGCGACGGCGACGAAGCTGGCGCGGTCGGGGAACAAGGCGACCTACGAGGTGACCCCCAACCTGCTCGAGAACGCCGGGCCGGTGCTGCTTCTCGATGCCAAGGACACCTCCGCCAGATCCACGCGGTCGACGCTCTCGGCAGTCATCGAGGCGATCAAGACCAACCTGAGCGCACTGCAGGACAACCAGGGGGTTCGAGACGAGTACAGAGTGACGGCGGTCGTACTGACGACGTCCGTCAAGCCCGAGGTCGTCCGGAAGACCCAGGTGAAGATCGCAATCGTCTCCGTCGTCGTCAGTCTCGCGCTCCTGATCGGCGCCATTCTGCTGGTCGAGCGCCGCAGGATCCTGGCGTCCGCCCGCAAGCGCGCTGCCGGTCAGTCGCGCCGCAGACGCCCGGAGCCGCGGCCCGTCGACCCGGGCCGTCGCCGCACGGAGGAGCGGCCGGAAGGTCGGCCGCTCGCTGACGACCCACCGTCCGCAGCACCTCCACGACGAGCCACTGCTCGCACGAGGAGCTAGTTGACGCCGGTGGGGTCGACTCGGCTGATCGACGGAAGCCAGCTCGCCTCCAGGAGCGGTTGGCAGCGCGGCGGGGATGTCCTCCCGGTCCTGCTCGTGTACGTCGTGCTCCTGTACGGCATCCCGAGTGAGCTGGTCGTCGCGCCGCTCGGAGCGGCCGGAACCCCCGCCCAGATCGTCGGTCTGGTCATGTTCGCGTGGTGGGCTCTGAGCAAGCTGCTGCCCCCGATGACGCGGCAGCGAATCACCCCCGTCCACTGGCTGCTGCTCGTGTTCGCGACCGCGATCACCACTTCCTACGTCACCGGTATGAGCCGGCCGGTCTTCTCCCTGCTGGAGGTGAACTCCGCGGACCGCGGCATTCTCTCCCTCCTCTCCTGGTGCGGGGTCATCCTGGTCGTCGCCGACGGGATCGCCACCCAGGCCAGGCTCGAGTCGCTCCTGCGCGCCGTTGCGCTGGGTGCTGTCTTCATCGCAGTCCTGGGCTGTCTGCAGTTCTTCTTCGGGCTGGACCTGGCGCACTACATCAAGGTGCCGGGGCTGTCGGTCAACAGCGGCTTCGGTGAGCTGTTCGACCGATCGGGCTACCGTCGCGTCTCCGGCACCACGTCGCATCCCATCGAGTTCGGCGTCGTTCTGTCGGCTGCGCTTCCTCTCGTGATCCACTGCGCGCGTTTCGCGCCGACCCGTGGTCAAGCGGCGGCCTGGTGGGTAGGAGCCCTCGTCGTCGCCGCGGCGCTTCCGCTGTCCGTCGCGCGGAGCGCGATCATCGGTGGCACCATCGCCATCCTGTATCTCTTCCACACGTGGCCGGCTCAGCTGCGGCGACGCGCACTCGTCGTCGGAGCGGTCGGGGCCCTCGCGATGTCGGTGGTGGTGCCGGGGCTCCTCGGGACGATTCGTGGTCTGTTCCTCAACGCCGGCTCGGACCCGAGCACCCAGGGACGCACCGCGGACTACGGCCCGGTCTTCGCCTACTTCCGCGACTCTCCAGTGGTGGGTCGAGGCTTCGGGACGTTCATACCCGACCTGTACCGAACGCTCGACAACCAGTACCTCGGACTCCTGGTCGAAGCAGGTCTGCTCGGGCTCACAGCGTTCCTCGCCCTGCTCGTCGGTGCGGTCATCGTTGCCGGCAGGGTGCGACGTGAGTCGAACAGTGAGAGGACCCGTGACCTCGCCCAATGTCTGAAGGCGGGCGTCATGGTGGTCGCCGTGGACGCGGCCACCTTCGACGCCCTCGGCTTTGCGGCCAGCACCGGCACCCTGATGCTTCTGCTCGGTGCCATCGCAGCACTGCGGAGGAGCACCAGAGCCCATGCCTCTGCAGCCGACGGCGAACGGCCCACCATGTCGGAGGCTGCACGCCTGGCGACGACGTGGGGACGTGCGTCCCTGGGAGTCATGCTGGGCCTGTGCCTGCTCGCGGCCACGATCGGTGTTCTCACACCCCGCTCGGAGTACAGCGCCACCGCCAAGGTCCTGCTGGTGGCCCCTCAGGCTCGCGGAGTGACGGCGTTCAGCGAGTCGGACAACACGACGGTCACCGCGAGCCTGCTGCACGACGTCTTCGCCAGCACGCCGGTCCGCCAGTCGATCGAGAGGAGCAGTCCCGGCACCTACGAGGTGGCCATCGGGGACGCGAGTCTGATGAGCGGGACCGACGACACGGGATTCGGGCCCTTCCTGGTGTTCGACGCGACCGCACCGAACGCTGAGCAGGCGTCGAGGCTGCGCGCCAGCCTGCTGTCCGAGGCCAAGGACCGCCTGAGCCGCATGCAGTCGGAGGTAGGCGTTCCTGAGGTGGACGCCATCCGGGTGCAGCCCTACAGCGCCTCAGGAGTCGACCGCGTCCCGGTGCCGAGAACTCGAGCCGTCGGCGCCTACTGCGTGCTCCTGACAGTGATGCTCCTGATCTACCTGGGCGCCGCGCGGCCACGCCGGCGTCGTCCCACCCCGGTGCGAGCGGCTGTGAGAACTCGCTCAGTGCGACATGTTCCACAGGGCCAGAGCTGATCTGCGCATCGGCCACACCACGGCCGCATACCCCACGAGCCCGAGGAACGAACCCGAGGCCACGCTCACCACGAGGGGCCAGTCCTGGTGCAGGCACACGAGGACCGGTACGGCGAGCACGATCAGCCCCACGACCGGGCGGAGGTTGTAGAGGGCCAGCGTTCGCAGCCGCACGTCGGCGCGACCCAGCAGGTAGCCCAGCAGTGGCAGCACCACCGCCAGCACGACCACGGCGTGTCCACCGGCAACACCTCTGATCCCACCGAGGTGGCCGCCCACGATGAGACTGGGAACGAGCGCGACCAGCCAGGCCGCATGCAGCCACACGGTGAAACCGGTCCTTCCGGTGGCAGCGAGGAAGTCGTAGGTCAGCTCGACGGCGACCCGGCCCGCGCTGAAGACGACGAGCAGCTCCAGGACGCCGACCGCTCCTGACCACCGCGCTCCGTAGAGCGTGTCGATGATGGGGGCGGCGTACAGCGACAGCAGGGCGCACACAGGCAGGGTCACCGCCATCATCAGGCCGGCGACGCGTGAGAAGCCGACAGAGCCGCCGTCCGCCTCGTTCTCACTCATCCGCGAGAACGCCGCCAGGGTCACCCTGCGAATCGCAGTCCCGATCACCGTGGTGGGCCACGAGGCCACGTTGAAGGCGAGGAGATACAGCCCCAGCTGCACCGGGCCGAACATGTGTCCCACCACCACGTAGTCGAGGTTCAGCATCAAGAACAGCAACAGGCTCGAACCAGCCAGGGGCAGGCCGAACCTCAACAGCTCGGGCAGCACGTCGCGGCGCCAGCCGGGACGGTAGCGGGCGGGCGCCCAGAGGTAGGCCAGGAGGCCACTCACCAGGTTTCCCACGACCGCTCCCCAGCCCAGGCTCCAGCCCCCGAAGCCGGCCAACGCGAGTGCGATGGTGACCGGCGTGCCCACCAGGAAGGCGATGGTGTCGATGAGCAGCCGCTTGCGCTGCTCCATCGCCCGGGTGATCAGCGCGTTGGGCACGGCGACCACACCGTCCACCAGCACGCCGATGATCAGCAGTCGTATCAACCACGTCGCGTCGGGGGCCTGCATGGCCGAGGCCACCACCGGTGCCAGCACGAAGGCGGCTGCCCCGAGGACGGCACTGCTCAGGATGGAGATCGTGACGACCGTCGGGGCGATGTCGCTGACGGAGCCGGGTCGCTGCACGACCGCGACGCTGACCCCGAGCTCGTTGACGCTCAGCAGAACGGTCAGCACCACGAGTCCGACGGCATAGCTCCCGAACTGGTCGGGAGACAGGATCCGGACGACGGCGATGCCGACCAGGAAGCTTCCCAGCTTGCCGACGAAGTTGTTCAGCAGGCTCCACGCGAACCCCCTGCCCATGGCTCGTCCCAGGGACGGGATCTCGTCCAGCGCATCCACCAGCACCGCGTCCTCCGATGCGAGCGCAGCAGGCAGTGCGGCCTCGGGCGGGTCGGGGCCCGGGTCACCCGGCAGTGGCATGTGCGCGCTCAGATCTGGCTGAGGGCGCGGTGCAGCGACTCGGCCACCCGGTCCTGTTGCGCCGGAGTGATGAAGCCGTCGATCGGCAGCGAGATCAAGCTGTCGGCTGCGGCCTCCGACACCGGGAAGTCCCCGCGTCCGTAGCCGAGCCCGGAGAACGCCGGGGCGAGATGCACGGGTGCCGGGTAGTGGATCCCTGCTCCGATCCCGTCCTCGTTGAGCAGCTTCAGCACCCGGTCGCGCTCGGGGACCCGGACCGTGTAGAGGTGCCAGACGTGCTGGTTGCCGGGCAGGGACCGCGGCCTGCGGACGTCGGTCAGTCCGGCCAAGAGGTCGTCGTAGCGGTCCGCCGCGTCTCGACGCGCCTGGTTCCAGCGGTCGAGGTGAGCGAGCTTCGCGCGCAGGACGACGGCCTGAAGTGCGTCGAGCCGGGAGTTGAACCCCACCACCTCATGGACGTACTTCGTCTCGCTGCCGTGGGCCCCCAGCAGACGGCACAGTCGGGCGAGCGACTCGTCGTCCGTCGTCACGGCGCCCGCATCACCTGCGGCGCCCAGGTTCTTGCCGGGGTAGAAGCTCGTGGCGACTGCCGCGCTGTGCGTTCCTGCGGGAAGCCCGAAGCGAGTGGCCCCCTGGCTCTGCGCGCCGTCCTCCACCACGCCGGCGCCCTCTGGAAGTGAGAGCGAGGCGAGCTCCTCCACCGGCGCCAGCTGTCCGTAGAGGTGGACCGGGACGACCGCAGCGGTCCGCTCGGTCACCACTTCCTGGATCAGCGCGGTGCGCATCAGCAGGTGCTCGTCGTCGACGTCGACGAGCACTACTCGCGCGCCCACCCTGGCCACCGCCTCGGCGGTCGCGACGAAGGTGTTGGCAGGCAGCACCACCTCGCTCCCCTGTGTCACGCCGATGCCGCGAAGGGCGATCTCCAGTGCGTCGGTCCCGTTCGCCACCCCGACACAGTGACGAGCGCCGGAGTACGTCGCATAGGCCAGCTCGAAGGCCGCGACGTGGGGCCCGCCGATGAACGCCCCGCTGGAGAGGATGTCGTCGATGGCCGGACGGATCTCGTCGATGACCTCCGCCTGCGTCGCTGCCACGTCGACCAGTGGCACATGACTGTTCATGAGGACTCCTTGATAGGCCCGGGCTGGGCGGTGATCGCGTTGAAGTCGTCCGTGCTCGCTCGTCCCCGGAGGCGCGCCAGACGACGGCGAGCCTCGTAGACCATCATCTGACCTGCGGGCCGACTCGTGTGCCGTAACGCCTGGGCTCGCTGGGGGCCGTCCGCAAGAGCCTGAGCATAGATCCGCTCCTGCTTGTCGGTGGCCTCCTCGAGACCGAACCGGGAGTGCACCAGATCCAGGGCATAGCTGCCCAGCTCGGACCGGCGGCCCGCATCCCTGGACAGCTCGTCGAGGATGGGAACCAGCTGTGCGACGCCGTCGCCACCCTCGCCGACGCCATACCAGCCCTGGTGCAGGAACTGGTCGGCGGACTGGGGCGTGAGCAGTCTCCAGAAGCCCCGCTCACCTTGCACCACGACCGGCTTCCCGAAGGCCATCGCCCGAAGTGCCGAGCTGCCCATGCCGAGGATGATGTCCGCTCCGGCGTACCACGGCCGCGGATCGTCGACGGCGCCGACCAGGGTGACCACCGGTCGTGCAGCAGCCGCGTTGACCTGCGAGGCCAGTCCAGCGAGCTCCTCGCGCGCCGGCCCGTCGCCCACGATGGCCAGGCGGACACGCGTCCGTCGGCTCAGGACCCCAACTGCCTTGACCGCATCGACCAGGCCCTCGCGCTTCAGCTCGTTGGCGAGCCGGCCGACCACCACCACCAGGAGGTCCTCCGGGTCCGCGGCGGCCTCCCCCCGCACGTTCGGCACCGACAGGCCCGGGTGGTTGAGCTCGAAGTCCACGGGTGGCTCGATCAGGTGGACCGTCTCCCGCCGGCTGCGTTCGTGCTCCGCGATCTGCTCCGTGCCCACGATGAGCGGCACGCTGGGTGGGATGAACGGCGCGACCCCCATGGACATGACCGTGCCGACCGGCACGACGCCGTGCCTGAGGAAGGGACCGTAGTAGGCCTCGAGGATCGGCGGCCACTCGTGACCGTGCACGAGCTGGATGCGGTGTCGCACGACGACTCGGAGCAGAGCCCGCATCACGGCGGGAGACGGCCTGATCCTGGGACGTGCCGGAGCGGGCTCGAAGATCACACCGGTGCTCGTGACGCGGGTGACGAGCTCGCCGTTGTCCGGGGCGAAGACGACGACGTGATGGCCTCGTCGGTGCAGGCGTTCGGCTATCTCGACCGCGTTCAGCTGACTCCCCCCGATCTCCATCGAGTTCGGAGAGACCACGACCCTCATGGACGAGGTCGCAGGGAGCCGGCGGTGGTGGGGTCGCCCTCATCCGCAGCCGGCGGCGAGCCTGGCACCAGGTCGAGGACCGCGGCGAGCTCCCGCACCCGACTCTGCCAGCTGTGGTTCGCCGCGAACCGGCGTCGCTCGTCGATCTCCTGCTGCTGCAGTGGCGAGGACAGCGATGACGTCACGCTGCGAGCGAACTCCTCCGGGGTGTCGGCGACCGACACCAGGCTGGTGTCCAGCCAGCGGACCGCCGGGAGATCCGTCGCCACGACTCGGCGACCGGCGGCGAGGTACTCGAGGATCTTCAACGGGAAGCTGGCACGGTTGAAGTCCGAGTAGCCGTAGGGCAGGACGCACGTCGTGACGTCGGAGAGCACCTCCGGCAGGTCGGCGTAGGGCACCTCGCCCACCCAGCTGACGTTGGGATGGGCCAGCAGTGCGTCGAAGTGGCCGCTCGTCATGGTCGCCTGGCGCGGTCCCACCAGCAGGAGCTTGGCGCCCGTCGCGACGACCGACTCGAGGTAGCGGACATCGACACGGTCCGACAGGTGTCCGACGAAGGCGACCGTGCGCTCCGGGGACGCGAGTGGCGCGCGTGCGCCGGCGAAGTGGCCCACGTCGCAGCCGTTGGGGATGAGCACGGGCTCGACGCCGGGTTGACGCAGGTCGTCGACCAACGTGGGGCTCACCGCGACGACGATGTCCGCGTCCAGCGGCTGTCGCCGGGCTCGGCGCTCGAGACGGTCCTTGCGGATGTTCATCAGCTTCGCGCCGGCCAGGTAGTCGTCGCTGGCGTAGAAGACGGAGTACCGCTCACCCACCGCGTGGAACAGCGGGTTGAGCGACGGGACGATCACGGCACGCACCTGGCTCGCGCCGAGCTGCTTCACGGCCTTGCGCATGGCCCTCCTGGTCAGCGCCAGGGCGAGCTGCTTGCCGATGGGCCGTTCCTTGAGCGGGGCGACTCGCACGGACAGGCGGGACAGCCGTGGGGCCACCTGGTCGATACCGGGTGGAGCGGCCGCCCGTCCTGCCTGCGGGTTGCGGAACCGCGAGAGCGCGGAGACCGGCGGGTCGACGTACAGCACCGGCGCGTAGCTGGTCAGGTGCTCGGCGAGGTGCTGGTCGAGCAGGCGGGTCCCGGCCCAGAAGGTGGCGCCGCAGACGATGACCAGGTCGTCCCACTCACTCATCCGCTGCCGCCACGGCACGCGGAGAGCGCGTGCTGACGCGAAGCCTGTGCGCTCTCAAGTGCCCCCCTGGCGACGCGGACGACCGGCCTGCCCAGCCCGATGACCCGCTCGAAACCTAACCGATCCAACCGAGAGCTCCGGGCAACGTGGCGTTGCACACCACGGCGGCAATACAGGTAAGTGTACGACTTGGCGCCTCCGGGACGCCCCGAAGTCGGCCGCCGCCGGCAGCCACTAGGCACGTCTCTCGATTCCATGACACTATATCGGGTATGGGGGATAAAAAGCATATTCTGATAGTTGTCCAAAATTTACCAGTTCCGCTGGATCGTCGGGTGTGGCTGGAGTGCCAAGCGCTCCGGCACGGGGGCTACGACGTCAGCGTCATCTGCCCTAAGGGGCCCGGGGATCCGTCTCGACAGACCATCGACGGGGTCGAGATCTACAAGTACCGACCCGCACGTCAGGCCGAGGGCCTGGCCGGGTATGCGGTGGAGTTCGCCTACTCCTGGCTGTGGACGGCACTTCTCTCACTCGTGGTCTGGCGGCGTCGACCGTTCCAGGTGCTGCAGGCGTGCAACCCACCCGACACCTACTGGCTCCTGGCCCGCTTCTGGCGCAGCCGCGGCGTGCGGTTCGTCTTCGACCAGCACGACCTGAACCCCGAGCTGTTCCTGTCCCGGTTCGGGTCTCCCCGGACTGTCAAGGAGCATGCACTCCACCGAGCCCTGCTGTGGCTGGAGCGGATGACGTATCGCACCGCCGACCGGGTCATCTCGACCAACGAGTCCTACAAGCGCATCGCCGTGTCCCGAGGTGGATTCGCGGGCCGGCACGTGACGGTCGTGCGCAGTGGACCCGACACCCGGGTCATGCGCCCCGTCTATCCCTCGGCAGGGTCGGCGAAGCAGGTCCGCTTCTCGCTCGCCTATCTCGGCATCATGGGGCCGCAGGACAACGTCGAGGCGATTCTCGACATCATGCAGGAGCTGGTCCACGTGCGCGGCAGGACAGACGTGGAGGCCACGCTCCTCGGCTTCGGCGATCGACTCGAGCACCTGAAGCAGGACAGCTCCGCACGGGGACTCAGCAATGTCGTCGCCTTCACCGGGCGCGCCGACAAGGACATGATCGCCGAACACCTCAGTCGCTCCGACGTGGGACTGTGTCCTGATCTCAAGACGCCCCTGAACGACGTGTCGACGATGAACAAGACCATGGAGTACATGGCCTACGCGCTTCCGTCGGTGTCCTTCGACCTGGTGGAGACCCGGGTGTCCGGAGGAGACGCGGTCCTCTACGTGCCCTCGGGTGACGTGGTCGCCTTCGCGGACGCAGTGGAGCGACTGATCGACGACGACGACTTCCGCGGGGAGATGGCCCTCCGGGCCCGGGAGCGCGTCGCCAAGGAGCTGGACTGGCGTCCGCAGGCGAAGGCCTACGTGCACGTCTTCGACGAGCTCACCGGGCTGGACAGGCCGGACGACGTGGTCGTCAGCCCTCAGCCGCAGCGCAGGGACGCGACAGGACACCAGTACGTCGACCTCGAGGACTCGTTGGAGCTGCGCCGGTTCGTGGTGGACCGCACGGCGCCCCTGGCGGAGCCCGTCGCGCTGGTCGCCGCCGGCGAGACGTCGTAGGGGTTCCGGATGCCTGGACCACACGACACGTCGCGACCTGACCGACGGTCAATGGTAAAAATGCGGTGCAATCCCCCCAACCCTTGTGGTTCACCCGAATTGTCGGCATCATGAGACAAGAGGGCGGCCCGAGCTGGACAGGGCCGCTGGGGGGTCGTGACCTGCTGGGGGCAGACAGGTTCGCGCCGACACATCGGCTGAGCCGGGGGGCTTCTGGCATGGAAACACAACGCTCGTCTCGTCGCGTCCTGGTGGCGCTCGTCGGACTCATCGCCTCGTTGGTGGTGATCCTCCCGACGACGATCACACCGGCCGCCGCCGCCGCCGACCCGTGTGGTGCGGGCGGCAACGCCATCAGCTGCGAGAACAGCAAGCCCGGGGCCCCGCCCAGCGAATGGGACATCGACGGCGCCGGGGACAGCGACATCCAGGGGTTCTCCACCGACATCAGCGTCAACGTCGGTGGGACGATCCAGTTCAAGGTGAACACCACCGCCTCGGCGTACAACATCGACATCTACCGCACCGGCTACTACGGCGGCCTCGGGGCACGCAAGATCGCGTCGGTCACCCCCTCGGCGTCGCTCCCGCAGAAGCAGCCGGCCTGCATCACCGACGCGTCCGTCGAGCTCTACGACTGCGGCAACTGGGGCGTATCCGCCTCCTGGGCCGTGCCCGCGACCGCGGTCTCCGGCGTGTACATCGCCAAGCTGACCCGCAAGGACAACGGCGACGACAGCCACATCACCTTCGTGGTGCGCGACGACTCGTCCCACTCCGACGTGCTGTTCCAGACCTCCGACCCCACGTGGCAGGCCTACAACACCTACGGCGGCTCGGACTTCTACCAGGGCGCCGCCAACGGCCGCGCCTACAAGATCAGCTACAACCGCCCCGTCGTGACCCGCGGGAACACGGGCGGTCGGGACGCCTACTTCAGCTCCGAGTTCGCCATGGTGCGCTTCATGGAGCGCAACGGCTACGACGTCAGCTACTCCAGCGGTCTGGACACCGACCGCCGCGGTCAGCTGCTCACCAACCACAAGACGTTCATGTCCGTCGGACACGACGAGTACTGGAGCGCCGGCCAGCGCGCCAACGTCGAAGCGGCACGCGCCGCCGGTGTGAACCTGATGTTCCTCAGCGGCAACGAGGTCTACTGGCACACCCGCTACGAGCCGTCGACCGACGCCAGCCACACTGCGAACCGCACCCTGGTCAGCTACAAGGAGACGTGGGCGGACGCCAAGATCGACCCCACGAACGAGTGGACCGGCACCTGGCGAGATCCACGGTTCGCGTCCCCGAGCAACGGCGCGGGCCGGCCTGAGAACGGCTTGACCGGCACCGCCTACATGGCGAACGACTCCGACCTGCCGGTCACCGTGTCCGCGAGCGAGGGCAAGACCCGGCTGTGGCGTGGCACCACCTTGGCGTCACAGGCTGCCGGCACCAAGACCGCGCTCGCCGCCCACACCGTGGGCTACGAGTCCGACGAGGACCTCGACAACGGCAGCCGCCCGGCGGGGCTGGTCGACCTCTCGACCACCAACGGTGCCGTGGCGCAGTACCTCCAGGACTTCGGCAGCGTCACCAAGGCAGGAACCACGACGCACCACGTCACGCTGTACCGCGCTCCGAGCGGTGCGCTCGTCTTCTCGGCAGGCACCATCCAGTGGGCATGGGGTCTCGACCAGACGCACGACGGCAACGGCGCTGCTGCCGACTCGCGCATGCAACAGGCCCAGGTCAACCTCTTCGCCGACTTCGGGGCCCAGCCGACCACGCTGATGACGGGTCTCGTCCCGGCGAGCAAGTCCACCGACACGACCGGACCCAGCACGACGATCACCTCACCCGCAGCCGGCAGCACCGCGGCGAACGGCACCAAGATCACCGCGACCGGCACCGCCAGCGACGTCGGCGGCCAGGTGGCGGGAGTCGAGGCCTCCACCGACAACGGCGCCACGTGGCACCCTGCCACCGGCACCGCCTCGTGGAGCTACACCTACATCCAGCACGGCCAGGGCCAGGTCCCGCTCAAGGTCCGGGCTGTCGATGACAGCGCGAACATCGGCGCTGCGGACTCGGTCACGCGCACCATCACTTGCCCCTGCAGCGTCTACGGTGCCGCGGTGCCGGCGACGGCAGACTCCGGCGACACCTCGGGCGTGGAGCTGGGCCTGAAGTTCACCCCGACCTCCGACGGCTACGTCAGCGGTGTCCGGTTCTACAAGGCGACCGGCAACACCGGGACCCACACCGGCACGCTGTGGAGTGCGAGCGGTCAGTCCCTGGCGACTGTGACCTTCTCGAACGAGACGGCGTCCGGTTGGCAGACGGCCAACTTCTCCTCGTCCGTGTCGGTGAACGCGGGCACGACCTACGTGGTCTCCTACCGGGCACCCAGCGGGCACTACAGCGCCCTGAACGACGGGCTCTGGTCGCAGGGGATCGACGCGGACCCGCTGAAGGTGGCCGGTGGGTTCGGCACCGACCCGGCGGGGGTCTACGGCGACCCGGGGACCTTCCCGTCGCAGAGCTACCACCGCGGGCAGTACTACGTCGACCCGGTGTTCACCGCGACCGACAGCTCACCACTCACCGTGACCAGCCAGTTCCCGACCAACGGGTCCTCGAGCGTGCCGGCGAACACCAAGGTCACCGCGACCTTCTCCCACGCCATCTCGGCCTCCAGCCTGGCGGTCAAGGTCGTCGACCAGAACGGCGCAACGGTCGCAGGGACGACGGCCTACGACTCCGCCTCCAGGACGGCCACGTTCACGCCGTCTGCAGCGTTGGCAGGCTTCGTGAAGCACACCGTCACGGTGACTGCCCAGGACTCGCAGGGGACAGCTGTGTCCTCCGGCGGCTCGTGGTCGTTCACGACGGCCCAGTCCGCATCGCAGCCCGGCGTGTGTCCGTGCAGCCTCTTCGACGAGTCGATGACACCGCAGACCCTCCAGGACAGTGACGTCACCGCTGTCACCCTGGGCGTTCGCTTCTCCGCCACGGTCGACGGCACCGTCAGCGGGGTCAAGTTCTACAAGGGCCCGAACAACACCGGAACCCACGTCGGCGCCCTCTGGTCGGCGACCGGCACGAAGCTCGCGACCGTCACCTTCACCAACGAGTCCACGTCCGGGTGGCAGACCGCGACCTTCAGCCAGCCGGTGGCCGTCACCAAGAACACCGAGTACGTCGCGACGTACCGCACGTCGGTGGGGCTCTACTCCTCGACAGCCAACGGTCTCGGAGCCGCACTGTCCCGTGACCCGTTGCTGACCGTCACCAACGCCGGGCGCTACAGCTACGCCGACGCGTTCCCGACCGGCACCTCGTCGGCGAACTACCTGGTGGACGTGATCTTCAACAAGGCCGCGTCGAGCATCGCGATCACCGGACAGACACCGGCTCCGGGCGCGGTCGACGTGGATCGCACGGACCCGATCAAGGTGGACCTCTCCACCAGCATCAAGGACGGCTACCAGCTGACCGCCTCCATCGGCGGCCAGGCCGTGGCCGGGACGACCACGCTGTCCGCTGATCGGACCGGCCTGACGTTCACGCCGACGAGCGCCCTGCCACAGGGCGCGACCGTCAACGTGTCGCTGACCGGCGTCGTCTCGACCGACGGAGCAGCACTGGGCCCCAAGACCTGGTCCTACGCGACGTCCACGTCGACGGACCCGGTGGCGGAGACCCTGTTCGGCAACGTGGTGCCGGCCTCCACCGACACGGACTCCTCGCCGCTCGAGGTGGGCGTCGACTTCTCACCCACCGTGGGCGGCAAGATCACCGCCATCCGCTTCTTCAAGGGAGCCGGCAACGGCGGGACGCACACGGGAACCCTGTGGACCGAGGCCGGTCAGAAGCTGGCCGGCGTGACGTTCACCGGTGAGACCGCGTCCGGGTGGCAGACCGGCAAGCTCGCAACCCCGGTCACCGTGGCCGCGGGTGACGAGCTCGTCGTCTCCTACTACGCACCTCAGGGTCACACGTCGGCGACGTCGAACTTCTTCACCTCGGCCTACACCAACGGTCATCTGACGGCACCTGCCGGGAACAACGGCTTGTACCTCTACGGCGCCACGAGTGGCTTCCCCACCTTCAGCTACCAGAGCAGCAACTACTTCGTGGACGTCAGCTTCGTCCCCGACCAGTCGATGAAGGTGGTGGCCAAGTCTCCGGCCGGCGGCGACACGAACGTGAGCCGCGCGGCGCCGGCGACCATCACGTTCTCCCAGCCACTGGCCAGCGGCTACACGATGTCTCTGTCCGCGGGCGGTCAGCCGGTCGCCGGGACGACGACCATCTCACCGGACAGCACCAAGCTGACCTTCACTCCTACGGCGTCCCTGCCTGCCAGCACCAGCGTGACGGCCAGCGTCACAGGCATCGTGTCCGCGCAGGGCGCAGCGCTGGCCGACCAGCAGTGGTCCCTCACCACCGAGGCGGCGACCGGCACACCCGCGTCGTACAGCCTCTTCGCGGACAAGACGCCCGCGACCCCGTCGACGAACGACTCGGCGTCGGTCGAGCTCGGTCTGGGGTTCACGCCGTCGGTGGCGGGCAACGTGACCGGGATCAAGTTCTACAAGGGCACCGGCAACACCGGCACCCACAAGGGAACCCTGTGGAGCAACACCGGCACCAAGCTCGGCAGCGTCACCTTCACGGGAGAGACCGCGTCGGGCTGGCAGACGGCGACACTGGCCACGCCGGTGCACCTGGCGGCGGGCACGTCGTACGTCGTGTCGTATCTCGCACCGAAGGGGCACTACTCGACCACCGCGTCGTACTTCAGCCAGCCGGCCACGTCGGGACCGCTGACCGCACCGGCGTCCGGCAACGGCCGATACCTCTACGGAGCCGGCGGGTTCCCCACCAACACCTACAACGGGGCCAACTACTTCGTGGATCTGGTCTTCAAACCCGACAGCCGTGATCACAATGAGCACGGCACGGTTTGACCGACATGATGCGCCGCAGATGAACAGCCACGAGCAGGGGGAACCGTGAAAGGGAGCAACATCGTCCTCGCCGGGGTCGCGAGCGCGGCAGTGGTGGCCCTGGTCGCCGCCTTCGCGCTCACACCCGACAGCGGCAGCGAGGCGTCGCTGAGGACCTCCGCGGGCACGACGTCGCAGCACGCAGCGTCCTCGACGGGCGCATCCACCGGCTCGTCAGGCAGCTCGTCGGCACGTGCGTCGGGCAGCTCCTCGACAGGTCCGTCCACCGGCTCGTCGAAGAGCGCGTCCACCGGCTCCACCGGCGGCTCGTCCAGCGGCTCGTCCAGCGGTTCTGAGGGCAGCGCGTCCGGCGGCTCGTCTGCCGACCAGGCTCCTCTGGACGAGCGGAAGCAGGGATCCGAGCAGCCGCCCAGCGCCCGGACGGTTCGCGCGCACCGGCTCCCGGGCCTGCACCCGGTCAAGCCGCTGACCGTGACCGGGCCCGTGCGCACCGGCTCCGCCACCGGTCGACTGGCCACCGGCTTCCCCAGCGGGGCCCTACCGCTCCCCGCGGGCGCGCAGGTGATGACCAGCAGCACCTCCTCGGACGAGGGTCGGCTGCGTGTCGACGTGGTGGCGCAGACCGCGCTCAGCGATGACAGCGTTCTCGCCTTCTACAGCCGCCACCTCGAGCCGAAGGGGCTCATCGGCGCCACCGTGCCGGCGGTGCCGGGCAGCCGCGCCCGGTCCTTCAGCGACGGGCGCAGCTCGGTCACGGTCACCGTGCAGCACCACGCCGAGCGCCGCACCCTCATCGTGACAGCGGTGCTCCGGCGCGCCGGGTGAGACGAGCCCCGATGGGGCGAACTCCGCGCCTCGCGCTGGGCGGGCTGGTCCTCGTGCTGGCGATCGCGGGGGCGACGGTGGGGCTGGTGCGCCTCACCACCCGCGGCAGCGCCGATCCGGCTCCCGTGAGCTCGGCGGCCACCCACGTGGACATCGCAGGTGAGATCACCGGAGGAGTGCGACCAGGCCTGGTGTTCCGGACCACCAGCACCGACGCACGCAACGGGCTGGTCGGCGAGGCCGACCTGGACGGCAGTGGCCGGCATCCGTCGCAGCGGCGGGCGATCGGGCCCGTGTGTGACCGGGTCTACGCCGTCGTCAGCACGATGGTGTGCCTGCGCACCGTGCCCGGTGTCACCACGACCTTCGAGGCGCTCGTCCTGGACGCGCGGCGACACGTCCGCGCGAGCTGGGAGCTCCCCGGGCTGCCGAGCCGCGCCCGGGTGTCACCGAGCGGCCGACTGGTGGCCTCGACGGTCTTCGTGTCCGGGGTCTCCTACGGGCAGCACCACTTCCAGACAGCGACGGAGATCCGCACCGCGGACGGAGTGAGCCAGGGCAACCTGGACAGCTACGCGCTGTTCATCGACGGACGTCGGATCACCACGTCGGCGCGCAACATCTGGGGCGTGACCTTCCGGGACGACAACCAGTTCTACGCCACTGCCGAGGTCGGCGGGAGGACCTGGCTCGTCCGGGGAGACCTCGAGGCTCGCTCCCTCTTCTCGGTCCGCCAGAACGCCGAGTGCCCCTCGGTGTCGCCGGGCGGCCGGCTGGTGGCCTACAAGAAGCGCACACCGGTGCGCTCGACGCACTGGTCGATCGCCGTTCTCGACCTGTCCACCGGCCGGGAACGGGTGCTTCCCGAGCGGCGCAGTGTCGATGACCAGGTCGAGTGGCTGGACGACAGCACGCTGCTCTACGGACTCCAGCGCGCCGGCACGCCAGGGGTCACCGACATCTGGCGGATCGGCCTCGGTGCCGGAGTCTCGCCACACCGGCTGGTGGCAGACGCCTGGTCCCCCTCGGTCGTGGGCCGCTAGTGTCCCCATGGGACGAGAACACCGCCGGCACAGGGTCCACACGGAGCGGCTGGTCAGCACTGTGGCGGTCCAGGGACCTGGTCTCCTTCTTTGCTCTTCGAGATCTGCGCGTGCGGTACAAGCAGGCCACCCTCGGCATCCTCTGGGTGTTGTTGCAGCCCGTCGCCACGGTGGTCGTCTTCACGCTGGTCTTTCGTCGCCTCGCCGACATCGGCAGCCAGGGCATCCCGTATCCGCTGTTCGCCCTGCTCGGCATGGTCGTGTGGACCTACTTCTCGACGGCGACCACGCGCGGCAGCCAGGTCCTGGTCGACAACCCGTCGCTCGTCACCAAGGTGTCCTTCCCGCGGATAGCGGCCCCGGCAGCGGCGATGCTGCCTCCGCTGGTCGACATGGCAGTGTCACTGGTGCTCGTCGTCGTCCTGCTCGTCTACTACCGGGTGTCCCCGACCTGGCGGGTGCTGGCCCTCCCTCTGTGGCTTGCGCTCGTGGTCCTCGCCGCGTTCGGGATCGGGTTGTGGCTGGCCGCGCTGAACGTGAGATACCGCGACATCCAGCACGCCATCGGACCGGCGATGCAGGTCTGGCTCTTCGCCAGCCCGGTGGCCTACCCGAGCGCCGCCCTGTCGGGCTGGAGAGAGCTCGCCTACTCGTTGAACCCCATGGCCGGTGTCGTCGGCCTGGCCCGGTGGTCGGTGCTCGGCACGCCCTGGCCCGGGTGGCCGTTGGCCGTCTCCGTGGCGAGCATCGCCGCTGTGCTGTTCGGCGGGCTCACCTACTTCCGCCGCTCCGAGCGCTCCTTCGCGGACGTGATCTGAGCCGATGGACCTGATCCAGTTCGAGGCGGTGGGCAAGAGGTACGTGCTCGGGGAACGCCTGAACGCACGAGAGGCCCTCACGGTGGCGGCCAGGCGCCTGCTCCACCCGCATCGCGCCGAGCGCAGCGAGCTGTGGTCCCTGCGCGACGTCAGCTTCTCGGTCAGTGAGGGCGAGGCCCTGGGCATCGTCGGGCGCAACGGGGCCGGCAAGAGCACGATCTTGAAGATCCTGGCGGGCATCACCACCCCGACCACCGGGGTGTCCCGAACCAGGGGGCGGGTCGCGGCGCTGCTCGAGGTGGGGACCGGCTTCCACCCGGAGCTGACCGGGCGCGAGAACGTCTACCTCAACGGCGCCATCCTCGGCATGTCCCGACGCGACATCTCGAGGCGCTTCGAGGAGATCGTCGACTTCTCAGGCGTCGAGCGCTTCCTCGACACACCCGTGAAGCGGTACTCCAGCGGGATGTACCTGCGGCTCGCCTTCGCAGTGGCCGCTCACCTCGAGCCCGACGTGCTGGTGGTCGACGAGATCCTCGCCGTGGGTGACGCGGAGTTCCAGCGGAAGTGCATCGGGCGCATGCAGGAGGCGGAGCAGGAGGGCCGAACGCTGGTGTTCGTCAGCCACGACCTGGAGTCACTGACCAAGATCTGCCGTCGGTCCCTGTGGCTGGAGGCCGGCCAGATCCGAGGCAGTGGGCCCACTCCCGGCATTGTGCGCGACTACCTCAGCTCAGGTCTCGCCCAGGCGGAGCACGGAGCACCGCTGTTCGCGTCCGGACCTGTCGCGGTGCGAGCGATTCGAGTGACACCCGACGGTCAGAACGCCGACCGGGCGCTGATCCGTGGCGACCGCATCCACGTCGCGGTGGACTTCACCGTGCTCGAAGAGGTTCCCGGACTCGATCTGGCTGTCGTCATCACGACGAGCCGGGGAGCGAGGGTGCTTGACGAGCTGCTGAGTGACACCAGCGACATGCGGCTCCCGGTCGGTGACTACCGAGCGGAGGTCTCGGTTCCTGCCTTGCTGAACGCTGGGGACTACACGGCGGGTGTGTGGCTCGGCACCCAGCACGAGGACTTCGTCGACCAGCCGGTGGTGGCGCCGTTCTCCGTGCACGGCAGCGACCAGAACCGGTCAGAGCGACTGCTCGTCCTGGGCCTCCCCTTCTCGGTCCGCAGGCTGACCGGTGGCGAACAGCCGTCGGTAGGAGGCGCCGGCTCGGCCGCGGATGTCCCGACGGACCCTGCGACCGAAGGCGGCCACCCGCCATCTGAGTCGTGAGGACGGCCGCTTGTACGGCGCCATGGCGGCGTCCAGGGCCGAGCGCAGCTCGGGGTCCACGGCGTCGCCGTGCAGCTGGAGCTGCCCTTGCAGCCAGCGGAGGAACGCCTCCCGGCTACGGTTCGCGACCATGGGGTGGTAGAGGCCGATCCGGATCGCCTGAGCCGTGCTGGAGCCGGCGTGCTGCCGGTACAGCGCCGTGCGGGCCTCGGAGATCACGATCGACCGGCTGAGGTAGATCTTGGACAGGAGTGCCTGGTCCTCGTACATGCCGGTGAACCTGTCCTCGGAGCCCCCGAGCTCGCTGACCACGGACCGGGGCACCAGGAGGCTGCACACCGGCGTGCTGTAGCTGCCCTGTCGCAGCACCGCAGTGAGCATGCGTGGCGGGGCCACGACCGTGCCGCCGGGCCACGGGAGAGGGGACCAGGCATCTGTGCTCGTCGAGGCCACGTCCCAGCTGTGCCAGTCGAGCGCTGGGCCGCAGACCACAGCCGCTTCGGGATGTGCGGACAGGCAGGCCACCTGCAGGGCGAGGTGCTGCGGCTCCCAGACATCGTCAGCGTCCAGGAACGCCAGCAGGTCACCGACAGCGTTGCGGATGCCCAGGTTGCGCGTCGCACTCATGCCTCGGTGGGCGTGACCCTCATGCTGCACGTAGCGAATCCTGGTGGGCAGCCGTGCCGCCCAGTCCTGAGCCATGGCGGTGCTCGCGTCGGTGGATCCGTCGTCGCACAGCAACAGCTCGACCTCTTCGTGCGTCTGGGACACCACGCTTCGGACGGCCTCGTCCATGAATGTCGCTGCGTTCCAGAAGATCATCACCACGCTGACCGAGCGATCGCGTGTCATGGGTCGAGTCGCCGCAGTGTCAGCCCTCGTGTCCGGATCCGATCGACGATGTCACGCAGCGCGTCGACGGTGGCCGACCGGTCCAGCGCCTCCACGGCCCAGGGCTGCTCGATCCAGTCGTGCAGGAGCACCACGTCGCCGGCCTGCGCCCTGCCGGCCACCGAGGTGATGTGCTCGCGCGTGACACCGGGCCGCCAGTCCTCCGGGTCGAGGGTCCACAGCCAGGTGCGAAGCCCCTGACGGCGGAGGACGACGGCGGTCGTTGGTGTGAGGTGTCCGCGAGGAGGGCGGAACAGGCGGGTGTCCTCCCCCAGGGCGGCTGCCACGGCACGCCGCCCGTCGGCGTAGTCCTGGGCAAGGACTTCGGTCCGGGTGAACTCCGGGTCCGGGTGCGTGAAGCTGTGGGAGCCGACCGCGTGGCCGTCCGCGCTGATTCGTCGCACGAGCTGGGGATGGGCCTGGGCGTTCCTCCCGACACAGAAGAAGGTGGCCCGCACGTCGAGCTCGCCGAGGACGTCCAGCACGCGATCCGTGGAGCCCGGCTGCGGCCCGTCGTCGAACGTCAGCGCCACGGCGTCGTCGCCGACCTGTCGACTCACGGGAGCGATGGTGTCGACCGCGTGCGACCGCACGCTGCGCCCATGTCGGGCGAGGCCGGCCAACGGTCTGCGCCGAGTCATGCGGACTCCTCAGGAGCTCGAGGGCGGAACGCCCGCACCGTCACGAGCATCGGGTACTGCGGGTCGACGACGTCGAGCTCGTGACGACGCAGCTCGTGGGCCGCCATGCCCTCGAGGAAGGCCACGCTCGAGAGGACGTTGCCGAAGGCTCTGACCTCGACGTTCGCCGAACCGAACGCCTCACCGAACAGACGGGTGGCGGACGCCGGCGTCAGGGCCCAGTACCAGGACTCGGCCCAGCGGTCCCTGCTGACCGCACTGATGCCCGGGAACGTGGCCAGCAGGGTGCCCCCCGGGCTCAGGATCCGGCGCAGCGTCCGGACGGCGGCCGCCAGGTCGAAGACCAGGTGCAGGGTCTGAGTGATGACCAGGCAGTCGAAGCTGCCGGAGGGAATCGCCTCGCCGCCGGCCAGGTCGGCCGTGATGGTGGTGCCCGGAATGGTCGGGTCGATGTTCAGCACGTCGGACCTGGTGACCCGCTCCGCCCCGAACCGCCGGGTGTACTCACTGTCGCCGACCTCCAAGACGCGTCCGGTGACCAGATGAGCGTTCTCCTCGAGGAAGCCCTCGACGTAGTAGCGGTCGACCGGAAGCCCCCGCTCGAAGCCGAAGTCACGACTGAGCGGGGTCGGCCGCCGCAGCGACCCCCAGCGCACCGGACCGATGGACCGGGCCCGCCGTGCGACTCCCTTCAAGACCCGGAGGGCGGGGGGAGGCACGGCCGCCGGCAGGTCGGCGAGGCCGCGCCATCGGTGGTCCCTGCCGTCGTACGGCGTCAGCGCGGTGTCGACGAGCTCCCGCAGCTCGTCGAAGTCACGACCACCCCCGTGCGGCACGACGCCGTGCAACCACCTCAAGAACGCCTCACGACCGGGGTTGCGACGGACCGGGTGGTAGTGGCCTGCGGCAACCGCCCTGGCCGTGCTCGACTCAGGATGTCGACGATAGCGGGCGGTGCGACTGCCGCTGATGACGCAGCTCCGAGACAGGTACAGCTTGGCCAGCAGGACCTGGTCCTCATAGATCGCGGGGAACTCGTCCGCGGACCCGCCGACCGCCTTCAACGCGTCCGTGCGGACCAGCAGGTTGCAGGTGGGGGTGCGCACGGCGCCCCGGCGCAGCACGGCCGTCAGCATCAGCGGTGGTGGTACGACGACGCCGGGCGGCCAGGGCAACGGGGACAGGTGGTCGGCGTCACCGGTGCCGGCCCAGCTGTGCCAGTCCACGGCTTGCCCACAGACCAGGTCTGCCTCGGGGTGCGCCGCCAGCAGTGCCACCTCGTGGGCAAGATGCTCCGGCTCCCAGACGTCGTCGGCGTCCAGGAACGCCACAAGGTCGCCGCGGGCGGCGGAGACGCCCAGGTTGCGGGTGCTGCTCATGCCGCGATGAGCGTGACCCGGGTGGTCGAGGTAGCTCACGCGGTCCGCGTGAGCCACGGTGCGCGCTCGTGCCATCGCTGTGCTGGCGTCGCTGGACCCGTCGTCGCAGAGCAGCAGCTCGACTGCGGGGTGACTCTGACCGAGCACGCTGTCGATCGCCTCGTCGAAGAACTTCGCGGCGTCCCGGAAGATCATCACCACTGAGACAAGGGGCCGGTCCTCAGCGATGGTCACGACCTCAGCGTCCCAGAGATGCGGCGGCCACGATTCGCCATGCAGACATTTTCTGTTGCCTAGAGTGGCGGATCACGGCGATGTCGGCATCGCCTCACGCGCTCGCGGCGCCGGAGGGGAGGAAGGGGGGTCCATGCCCGACGTGACGGTCATCATTCCGACCAAGAACCGCAAGGTCCTGCTGGCTCGGACGCTCGACTCTGTCCTCGCCCAACGCGACGTCGACCTCGCCGTGCTGGTGGTGGATGACGGTGGCCACGACGGCACCGAGTCCTCCGTCATCGCCCTCGGGGACAGCCGGGTCAGCGTGGTCCGCCACGCCGAGTCTCGCGGTGTGTCGGCGGCCAGGAACGCCGGGATCCAGAGAGCCACGACGCGCTGGCTCGCCTTCGTCGACGATGACGACCTGTGGGCCCCGTCCAAGCTTCGACTGCAGCTGGACGCCCTGGCGGCCGACCCGTCCGCCGGCTGGTCCTGCACGGGCTCGCTCAACATCGACGCGCAGTGCACGGTCTCGGGTTGGGCGACACCACCCCTCGAGCCGGATGTGGGAGACCTGCTGCTGAGGCAGAACATGGTGCCCGGTGGCGGATCAGGTGTCCTTGCCTCACGGGAGCTCAGCATCTCGGTCGGAGGCTTCGACGAGGCGCTCTCCAACATCGCCGACTGGGACTTCTACATCCGGCTGGCCTTGGGCTCCCGGCTCGCGCCGGTCGCTCGGCCGCACCTGGGGTACTTCATCCACGTGCAGGGGATGGCTCACGATGTGCACCGCTCCGAGCGCGAGTACGCCTACCTCGAGGTGAAGTACGGCAAGGAGCGACAACGCCGGAACGTCACGCTGAACAAGCAGGTGTGGCTCCACTACCTGGCCGGGATGGCCTACAGCGGCGGCCAGCGCGGGACAGGCATGCGGCTGCACGCCGAGCTGGCTGCCCGCCATCACCGCTGGCGGTCGCTGCGCTCGATAGGCATGGGACTCGCACCCGATCGCGTGCGTCTGGCTCGCACCGGGCGGCTACCGGCACCTCTGCCGGCGGGTTGGGCGGAGGAGGCCACCGAGTGGCTGGCGCGCTACCGGAGTGGTTGGCTCGACTGATCCGGGGCGCCGACTCGTGAGCCGTTGTTGCGCGTTTTGTCGACTTGTTCAGTAGTATTAACTCATGCCGTCGCAGACTCTCACCCTTCCGTCCTTCGAGGACGCCACCGTCGTGGTCCCGGCCCCGGGCAGCGAGCCCGGCAACTGGTCCGGTGCCGCGAGCGCCGTCCTCGTGGACGGCATCTACTGGCTGACCTACCGGGTCCGTCGCCCGCTGCGCGAGGGACGCGGCGTCTCGGTGGTCGTGGCGCGGTCCGAGGACGGCGAGCACTTCGTCACCGTGGCCGAGGTGCGGCGCGACGAGTTCGGTGCGGAGTCCTTCGAGCGCCCGGTGCTGGTCCGCCGTCCCGACGGCGGCTGGCGGCTGTACGTGTCGTGCGCGACCCCGAACTCCAAGCACTGGTGGATCGAGGCCGTCGACGCCGACGAGCCGATGGGTCTCGAGCACGGCACCCGGACCGTCGTGCTCCCCGGCACCCCGGAGCTGGCGGTCAAGGACCCCGTGGTCCTCGTCGACGAGACCGGCTGGCGGATGTGGGTCTGCGAGCACCCGCTGACCGAGCCCGGCCACGAGGACCGGATGAGCACCGCCTACGCCACCAGCCACGACGGCCTGGTCTGGGACTGGCACGGCACGGTGCTGGCGCCGACCGAGGGCACGTGGGACCAGCGCGGCACGCGGGTCACCGCCGTGCTCAGCGAGAACCCCCTCGTCGTGCTGTACGACGGTCGCGCGCGGGCCGAGGACAACTGGCACGAGGGCACGGGCGTGGCCCGGTCCACCGACGGCAGGATGCTGGTGGCCGAGGAGGGCCCGGTGCTGCGCTCGCCGTACAGCGACGGCGCCTTGCGCTACGTCGCGGCCGTCCCGCTGCCCGAGGGCGGCACCCGGTTCTACTTCGAGGCGGCCCGTCCCGACGGCGCGCACGACCTGATGACCAGCGTCAGCGGCTGACTCTTCCCGCCGTCGGGCGAGGGTCAGTCCGCGGACACGCGCTGGTTCTGGCGGGTGTGGAAGGAGCCGCCCTCGCGGTGCGAGCGCCAGTCGTCGTAGGACTCGCCGGTGATCTTCTCGAGCAGGTTGATGTCCTCGAGGAACGGCGTCCGAAGGATCTCCCCCTGCTCCGGGGTCAGCCGGGGACGCTCGGGGTTCCCGCGCTGGTGCAGCTGGCCGACCAGCGGCCGGCTCGCCACCCGCCACGCCTGAGGCGGCAGGAACTGGCCCGCCGTGGCGCCGGCCCGCACCAGCGGGCCCAGCACCCGGGTGCGGGGGCTGGGGATCACGAACGGCTTGGAGTTGCCCTTCGGGATCTCGGTGACCACGTCCTCGGAGACCCCGAGGAACCGGCAGACCCGGTTCAGCGCCGTGCGGGGGTCGTCGATCAGGGCGCGGTAGCGCAGCACCAGCACCTGCTCCGCGGGGAAGTGCTCGAAGAGGTCGGCGAGCTGGCGGCCGTACATCCCCAGCCCGCGGTAGTGCCAGAACGGCGCCCACCCGTCGTCGATCCGCTTCGGCTCGAGCTCGCACGCCTCGACCACGTCGGCGCACGGCTCGAGGCCGTCGGCCCACAGGTGCATCCAGTTGGAGTAGGCGCGGTCCACCGGGTCCCGCAGCACCGCGACGAGCTTGGCCCGCGGCAGGTCGCTGGCGATCCGGCGCCGGGCGTCGCGGTGGTAGAGGTAGAACGGTGTGCTCTCGCCCGCTCGCTGGCTGTCGCCCGCGTCCGCGAACAGGTCGAGGTAGCGCTGCCGCTGCCAGATCCACTCACGGTTGCTGTGCGCGTCGCCGGGTCCGCGGTACGCCGGCGGCGGAGAGTCGCCGCACAGGTAGTACTTCGGCTCCTTCACCCCGGACAGGAACAGCTCCGGGTGCCCGGCGAGGGCGGCGTGCAGGGCCGTCGTACCGGCCTTGGGAGCGCCCATCAGCAGGAAGTCGGGAAGCCGTCCGCCTCGTGAGGCCTGCGGGGAGCCGGGAGTCCGAACCATGCCCGGGATTGTATACCAGGTCAATACACTTGGTATGTCGGCGTTTCAGGTCGCGGTGCGCAGCCGGGAGGCCTCGACGCGCTCCACGATGTGACCCGCGATCCGCTCCAGGGCGGCCACGTCGTCGCGGCCGAGCCCCTCGAACACCAACGAGTGGACCGTCTGCACGTGGCCCGGGGCCGCGGCGACGAGCTGCTGCCAGCCCTCGTCCGTCAGCGACACCAGGGTGACGCGCCGACTGTCCGGGGACGGCGCGCGCGACACCCAGCCTCGCTTCTCCAGCTTGCTCACCACGTGCGAGAGTCGGGACAGGCTGGCGTTGGTGCGGTTCGCCAGCTCGCTCATCCGCAGCGTGCGGTCCTCGGTCTCGGACAGCATGGCGAGGCAGAGGTAGTCGAAGTGCGTGAGGTCGGAGTCCCGCTGCAGCTGGGAGTCCAGAGCCGGCGACAGCTTGAGCATCACGCCGGCGAGTCGGAGCCAGGCTCGCTGCTCGTCCTCGTCGAGCCATCGCGTCATGGCCCCACAGTAGGTGATCCTCCGACACGTCAACACTTGAATCTTCAAGTGTTTGGGCCTAGAGTGGCGACGTGACCATCTCTTCGACTCCTGACCGGGTGCCTGGCCGGATGCCTGCCCTGTACATCGGCCACGGGGCCCCGCCGCTGCTCGACGACCCGCTCTGGAGCGGACAGCTCGCGTCCTGGGCCGACGACCTGCCCCGCCCCAGCGCCATCCTGATCGTCTCCGCCCACTGGGAGTCCGCGCCGGTGATGCTGTCGGCGAGCGGGCCCGGCACCCCGCTGGTCTACGACTTCGGTGGGTTCGCCCGCCACTACTACGAGATGACCTATGCGACGCCCGACGCGAGCGCACTGGCCACCCGCGTCGCCTCCCTGATGCCCGACCACGAGCCGGTGCACCAGCACCCGACCCGCGGCCTGGACCACGGCGCGTGGGTGCCGCTGAAGCTGATGTACCCCGCCGGTGACATCCCCGTGCTGCAGATGTCCCTGCCGACCTCGGACCCGTACCGCCTGCTGGACCTCGGTCGCCGGCTGCGTCCGCTCCGCGACGAGGGCGTCCTGGTGGTCGGGTCCGGGTTCCTCACCCACGGCCTCCCGTTCCTGAAGGAGTTCCGCATCGAGGCTGAGGCACCCGGCTGGTCCCGCGAGTTCGACGCCTGGGCCGCCGAGGCGCTGGCACGTGGCGACGTCGACGAGCTGGCGTCGTACCGCTCCAAGGCGCCGGGCATGCCCTACGCCCACCCGACCGTCGAGCACTTCACCCCCCTGTTCGTCACCCTCGGCGCGGCCTCCGACCCGGAGACTCCCGGTGACCAGGTGGTGGACGGCTACTGGATGGGCCTCTCGAAGCGGTCGCTGCAGGTCGCCTAGGCGCGCCGGCCCCTGGTCATCGGCGGCCGGGATGGCCTGGTAGACCGTCCCCGTGAGCATCTTGTCGATCCAGTCGCTCGTCGCCTACGGGCATGCCGGCAACAGCGCCGCGGTCTTCCCGCTGCAGCGGCTCGGCAAGGAGGTGTGGCCGGTGATGACGGTGCACTTCTCCAACCACACCGGGTACGGCGCCTGGCGCGGGCCGCTGCTGAGCGCCGCGGACGTCGCGGAGGTCATCGGCGGGATCGAGGACCGAGGGGTGCTCGGGCAGTGCGAGGCGGTCCTGTCGGGCTACCAGGGCGCCGAGGACGTCGGGGCGGTGATCCTGGATGCCGTCGCCACCGTCAAGAGCCACAACCCGGCGGCCGTCTACTGCTGCGACCCGGTGATGGGCGACCTCGGGCGCGGGATGTTCGTGCGGCCCGGCATCCCCGAGTTCATGCGCGACCACGTGGTGCCGGCCGCCGACCTGGTCACGCCCAACCACTTCGAGCTGGACTTCCTGGCCGGCACCTCGACCGGCACCCTGCCCGAGCTGCTCGACGCCGTGGACCGGGTGCGCGGCGGCGGCCCGGACGTCGTGCTCGTCACCAGCGTGATCCTCGCCGACACACCCGAGGACCGGCTGGACATGGTCGTCGTGTCCGCGGACGGCGCGTGGCGCACCCGGACGCCTCGCCTGTCCGTGAGCCCCCAGGGCGCCGGCGACCTGACGACCGCTGTGTTCCTGGCCAACTACCTCGACCACGGCGATACAGAGACCGTGCTGGCGCGGACGGCATCATCGGTGTTCGCCGTCGTGGAGGCGACCGAGGCGTCCGGGGAGCAGGAGATGCGCATCGTGGAGAGCCAGGACCGGCTGGCCCACCCGCGGATGGAGTTCCAGCCCGAGCAGGTCCGCTGAGCCCCGCCAGGCGAGGAGAGCCGCTTGTCAGGTTCGAACTGACGACCTTTCGCTTACAAGGCGAATGCTCTACCAGCTGAGCTAAAGCGGCGCGGACGACCGGGTCCCCACACCGCCCGGTCGTGCCCGGCCATGCTAGGCGATGCCGCCGGCAACCTGCGGCCGAGGTTTCTCCAGTGCGGGCTGCATCGTTTCGGCTCGGGACGGGTACAACGCAGATACCGATACGAGGAGGACGACATGGGTAACGACGACAAGATCGCCAACAAGGGCGAGGGCATGCTCGGCAAGGCCAAGGAGTCGCTCGGCGACGCCACCGACAACAAGGACCTGCAGGCCGAGGGCAAGGGCGACCAGACCAAGGCTGACCTCAAGGACGCCGGCGAGAAGGTCAAGGACGCGTTCAAGAACTAGCTCGGACCAACGCGCGAGGCCGGTCCACGGCCGGGGCTGATGCCCTGGCAGGGACCGGCCTTCGTCGTCCCGGCGTCCCCCGGCCACGACTACGCTGTCGGCCATGGCCGTCCGCATCGTCGCGACCAGGGCCAACCCGGCCATGGTCACGCTCCCCTGGCACCTCTCGCTCGAGGAGTGGGGCGACGACGTCGTGGTGCCGCTGCCGCGCGGCATCTCGCGGCACATCGTGCGGATCGTCCGGGTCGGCCGCGACGACATCTACGCGGTGAAGCAGACCCGCCAGCACATGGCCAACCGGGAGTACCGCCTGCTGCGCGACCTCGGCAGGCTGGGCCTCCCGACGGTCGAGCCGGTCGGCGTGGTCAGCGGGCGCACCGATGCCCGAGGACAGGAGATCGAGCCCGCGCTGGTCACCAGGCACCTGCAGTACTCCCTGCCCTACCGCTCGCTGTTCAGCCACGGCCTGCCCCAGGACAGCCTGCCCAAGATCCTCGACGCGCTCGTCGTCCTGCTGGTCCGGCTGCACCTCGCCGGGTTCTTCTGGGGTGACGTCTCGCTGTCCAACGTGCTGTTCCGGCGCAGCGCCGGCGAGTTCGCGGCGTACCTCGTCGATGCCGAGACCGGTGAGCTGCACGAGACTCTCACCCGTGGCCAGCGAGCCTACGACCTGGACATCGCGCTCACCAACATCTTCGGCGAGCTGCTCGACCTGCAGGCCGGCCAGCTGCTCAGCGAGGACTTCGAGGCGGAGGAGATCATCGAGACCGTCCAGGAGCGGTACGACGGACTCTGGGCCGAGCTCACCGACACCGAGGAGTTCACGACCGACGAGATCTGGCGGATCGAGCAGCGCGTCGAGCGGCTCAACGAGCTCGGCTTCGACGTCGACGAGCTGGACATCGTCACCGACTGGGACGGCTCGAAGATCCAGGTGCAGCCCAAGGTCGTCGAGGCCAACCACCACGCCCGCGAGCTGCAGCGGCTGACCGGCCTCGACGTCGAGGACAACCAGGCCCGTCGGCTGCTCAACGACCTGGCCGCGTTCACCGCTCACGAGGACCTCGGCAGCGAGAGCCGGTCGATCGTGGCGCACCGCTGGCTGACCACCGTCTACGAGCCGATCACCGCGATGGTGCCGGCGGAGCTCCGCGGCCGGCTCGAGCCCGCCGAGGTCTTCCACGAGATCCTCGAGCACCGGTGGTTCCTGTCGGAGAAGGCCGGGCAGCCGGTGAACACCCGGGTGGCGGCCCGGTCCTACATCGACAACGTGCTGAAGGCCCGCCCGGAGGAGGCCCTCACCGGTGATCCCGAGACGGCCGAGCTCCCCGTCGTACGTGACGACGACGGCGAGCTCGAGCCCAGCCTCGAGCCCAGCCTCGAGCCCAGCGGCGACCCCGTCTGACCCTGCCCTGAGCTCGCCGAGGCGTCCCGTTCTGCGCCCGGAACACCGCCGAGGCGTCCCGTTCTGCGGGCCGCGCAGCGTTTCTTGACTTGTTCCAGACAAGCCGCAAGACTGCGAAGTCTCCCACCGCCCGGAAGGAAGCACATGACCGACAGCCAGGACCCGAACGCTCCGCACGCGAGCGCCCAGGGAGTCGACCGCAAGGAGGAGGCCGGATGCCCGGTCGCCCACGACTCGGTCACCTCGCACGGCAGCGAGAGCGAGAACCCGGCCATCGACTCGCCGGAGCCCAAGACCGGCGGCCGGCCGCACACCAACCAGGACTGGTGGCCCAACCAGGTCGACCTGTCGGTGCTGCACGCGCACTCGCAGGTCAGCAACCCGCTCGGTGCGGGCTTCAGCTACGCCGAGGAGTTCGCCAAGCTCGACGTCGAGGCCCTCAAGCGCGACCTCGTCGAGGCGCTGACCACCTCGCAGGACTGGTGGCCCGCGGACTTCGGCCACTACGGCGGCCTGATGATCCGGATGAGCTGGCACGCCGCGGGCACCTACCGCATCCACGACGGCCGCGGTGGCGCCGGTGACGGCAACCAGCGGTTCGCGCCGCTCAACAGCTGGCCCGACAACGCCAACCTCGACAAGGCCCGCCGTCTGCTGTGGCCGGTCAAGCAGAAGTACGGCCAGAGGATCTCCTGGGCCGACCTGATCGTGCTCGCCGGCAACGTGGCCATGGAGTCGATGAACTTCGAGACCTTCGGCTTCGGCTTCGGTCGCGAGGACGTCTGGGAGCCCGAAGAGATCATCTGGGGCCCGGAGGACGCCTGGCTGGGCGACGAGCGCTACGTCGGCGACGCCGAGATGGCGCCCGAGGTCGGTGCCACCGAGATGGGCCTGATCTACGTCAACCCCGAGGGACCCCGCGGCAGCGCCGACTTCATGGCGGCGGCGTACTTCATCCGGGAGACCTTCGGCCGGATGGCGATGAACGACGAGGAGACCGTCGCCCTCATCGCCGGCGGCCACACCTTCGGCAAGACGCACGGGGCCGGCATCGCGGATGACGCCGTGGGCCCCGAGCCCGAGGGCGCCCCGCTGGAGAACCAGGGCCTGGGCTGGCTGAGCACCCACGGCAGCGGGAAGGGGCCCGACACGATCACCAGCGGCCTCGAGGTCACCTGGACCGACCGGCCCACCGAGTGGAGCAACCGCTTCTTCGAGATCCTCTTCGGCTTCGAGTGGGAGCTGACCACCAGCCCCGGCGGCGCGAAGCAGTACGTCGCCAAGGACGCGCCGGAGATCATCCCGGACGCCTTCGACGCCTCGCGCAAGCACAAGCCCACGATGCTGACGACCGACCTGGCTTTGCGCTTCGACCCGACGTACGGCGAGATCTCGCGCCGCTTCCTGGAGAACCCCGACGAGTTCGCGCTGGCCTACGCCAAGGCCTGGTACAAGCTGCTGCACCGCGACATGGGCCCGGTCAGCCGCTACCTCGGCCCCTACGTCGCCGAGCCGCAGATCTGGCAGGACCCGGTGCCCGACGTCGACCACGAGCTCGTGGGTGAGGCTGACGTCGCCGCCCTCAAGGCGAAGCTCCTCGACTCCGGGCTGTCCGTCTCGCAGCTGGTCTCCGTCGCCTGGGCGTCGGCAGCCAGCTTCCGCTCGACCGACAAGCGCGGCGGCGCGAACGGCGCCCGCATCCGCCTCGAGCCGCAGCGCAGCTGGGCGGTCAACCAGCCCGAGCAGCTGGCGACGGTCCTCGAGACGCTGGAGGGCGTCGCTGATGAGTTCAACGACGGCGGCGGCGCGAAGATCTCGCTCGCCGACCTGATCGTGCTCGCCGGCACGGCCGCGGTCGAGAAGGCCGCGCGGGACGCCGGCGTGGAGGTCACCGTGCCCTTCCACCCCGGTCGCACCGACGCCTCGCAGGAGCAGACCGACGTCGAGTCGTTCGCGGTGCTGGAGCCCCGGGCCGACGGCTTCCGCAACTACCTGCGTGCGGGCGAGAAGCTCCAGCCGGAGACGCTGCTCGTGGAGCGCGCCTACATGCTGGGACTGACCGCGCCGGAGATGACCGTCCTCGTCGGCGGCCTGCGCTCGCTCGGCGCGAACGTCGACGGCGCGCAGCACGGCGTCCTCACCGACCGCCCGGGCGTGCTCACCGGTGACTTCTTCGTCAACCTGCTGTCCCCGGGCACGCAGTTGAAGGCGTCGCAGTCGCAGGAGAATGTCTACGACATCCGCGACGCCGCCACCGGCGACGTGAAGTGGACCGCCACCGCCGTCGACCTCGTCTTCGGGTCGCACTCGGTCCTGCGGGCGCTCTCGGAGGTCTACGCCAGCGACGACGCGCGCGAGAAGCTCGTCGCGGACTTCACCGCCGCGTGGGTCAAGGTCATGGAGCTGGACCGCTTCGACCTGCACCGCTGACCGCTCGTCGCTTACCAGGGGCCCCTGGTAAACGGGTGCTCCCCTGCTGTTGCGACGGCAGGGGAGCACCAGTTAAGGCGGGCAGCCTGCTGCGGCTCGGTCGTGGTCACTCCGGCCCTCTGTCCGGGACTCTCAGGCCCGACACCGACCACAAGCTGAGCGGGCGCCCTCGGCACCGACCACAATCTGAGCGCGCGCCCTCCGCGGTGACCACAAGCTCGACGGGCACGGCGCACAGCGGCCACATCCGCCGAGGCAACGCTCACGACCCGCGCAGCGCCCCCGCCGACCGCCGCTCAGAAGACGTGCCTGGGGTGGTCCGCTGCCCCCCCGGCTGACCCCCGGCTCTCAGGCTCTCCGGGCTCTCCGCCCGGCGGCCGGGGTCAGCCGGCCCGCAGCCGGGAGACGGCGTACAGCGCGACCGAGGCCGCCACTCCCGCGTTCAGCGACTCCAGCCCGCTCGCCATCGGAATGCTGAGCAGCTGGTCGCAGGTCTCGGCCACCAGCCGTGAGAGGCCGCCGCCCTCGGAGCCGACGACGATCACCAGGGGTCCGTCGGCGAGCTCGAACTCGGGCAGGGACACGTCTCCGTCGGCAGCCAGGCCGACGACCATGCAGCCGGCCTCCTGGTAGGCCTTGAGCTGGCGGGTCAGGTTGGTGGCCTGGGCGACCGGCAGCCGGGCGGCGGCGCCGGCGGAGGTCTTCCACGCCGAGGCGGTCATCCCTGCGGAGCGCCGCTCGGGGATCAGCACCCCGTGGGCGCCGAAGCCGGCCGCGGACCGGACGACGGCGCCGAGGTTGCGCGGGTCGGTGACCGAGTCCAGCGCGACGATCAGCGGCTTCTCACCGGCAGCCGCGGCCCGGTCGAGCAGGTCGCTTGGATGGGCGTACTCGTAGGCGGGGACGCGCGCGGCCAGCCCCTGGTGGACCGCGCCGTCGGTGATCCGGTCGAGCTCGACGCGGGCCACCTCGAGCAGGGCGATCCCGCGGTCCGCTGCGACGCGGAACACCTCGCGCAGCCGCCCGTCGCGCTCGGCCCCCTCTGCGACGTACACGGCGGAGACGGGCATGTTCGCGCGCAGGGCCTCCACGACGGAGTTCCGGCCGGCCACCCAGTCGGCGTCGCCCTTGGCCTGCGAGCCGCCGGACCGCCGACGCGGTGCCGACGACTTCTCGGCGCGCTTGCGGGCCTTGTAGGCGACGTGGCCCTCGCGGTCCTTGGCCTTCGGCGTGGGGCCGCGGCCCTCGAGACCGCGCTTGACCCGGCCGCCCGACCCGGCGGTCGGGTTGCCCTTGCCGGTCTTCTTGATCGCCCCGCGTCGCGAGGAGTTGCCTGCCATCAGTGTCCTTCTGCTCGAGCGTGTCCAGGCGCATGGGTCACAGGGACCACTGCGGGCCCTGCGGGGTGTCCTCGAGCTCGATGCCCGCGGCCTTGAGCCGGTCCCGGATGGCGTCCGCGGCGGCGAAGTCCTTGGCGGCCCGGGCCGCCGTACGCTGCTCGAGCAGGGCTCCGACGAGTACGTCGACCGCGCCGGTCAGCTTGGCCTCCGCGCCGGACGTCGCTTCGGCCCAGTGCGGGTCGAACGGGTCCAGGCCGAGGACGCCGAGCATCGCCCGCACCTGTGTCGCCACCCCGGCCAGGTCGCCGGAGCCGTCCGCGAGCAGCCGGTTGCCCTCGCGCACCGTGTCGTAGAGGACGGCGACCGCTGCGGGCGTGCCGAGGTCGTCGTCCATCGCAGCGACGAACGCCTCCGGCAGTGCGCCGAGGACGTCCTCGCCGGCCGCCGGGACGCCGCCGAGGACAGCCGCGGCCCGGGTCAGGAAGTTCTCGATGCGCGCGAAGCCGGCTGCCGCCTCCTCGAGGGCTGCGTAGGAGAACTCGACGTGCGAGCGGTAGTGCGCGGCGACGATGTAGAACCGCAGCTCGATGGCCCGCACCCGCTCGAGCACCGCCGGCACGACGAGCGAGTTGCCGAGCGACTTGCTCATCTTCTCACCGGACGTGGTGATCCAGGCGTTGTGCAACCAGTACGACGCGAACTCGAACCCGGCCGCGCGGGACTGGGCCTGCTCGTTCTCGTGGTGCGGGAACCGCAGGTCGACGCCGCCGCCGTGGATGTCGAAGCCGCCGCCGAGGTACTTCAGGGCCATCGCCGAGCACTCGATGTGCCACCCCGGCCGGCCCCGGCCCCATGGCGAGGGCCAGGCGGCGGTGTCCGGCTCGCCGGCCTTCTGGCCCTTCCAGAGCGCGAAGTCGCGGGGGTCCCTCTTGCCCCGGGGATCCGCGTCCTCGGCAGCCTCCATGTCCTCGATGTGCTGGTGGGTCAGCGACCCGTAGTCCGGCCAGGCCCGCACGTCGAAGTAGACGTCGCCCGAGTCGTCCTCGGCGACGTAGGCATGGCCGCGCTCGATGAGCCGCTCGATCAGCTCGAGCATCTCGGGCACGTGCCCGGTGGCGGCCGGCTCGTAGGTGGGTGGGTCGACGTGCAGGGCGTCGTACGCCGAATCCAGCTCGCGTCTCATCGCGTAGGCGAGGTTGTACCAGGGGCGGCCCTGCTCAGCGGCCTTGATCAGGATCTTGTCGTCGATGTCGGTGATGTTGCGGATGAACGTGACGTCGTAGCCGCGGGCGTCCAGCCAGCGCCGGAGCACGTCGAAGTTCACCGCCGAGCGGACGTGCCCGACGTGCGGCTCGGACTGCACCGTCAGCCCGCACAGATAGATCCCGACGGCACCTGGGACGCGAGGCGTGAAGTCGCGGACCGTCCCCGCCGCGGTGTCGTAGAACCGCAGCGGCGGTTGCGGCGTCGCGGGGGAGGTCACCGGGCCATCGTATCGGCGTCCCGCCCCTCGCCGCCCCGGCGCGTGTGGCGGCGCGGAAGGTGGCGACCCGGCGCGTCTGCACGCGACGGGTCGGCAGGTGCCGGACCGCCAGACACGCCGGGTCGGCGTCGGTAGGGTCCCAGGATGGCCGCCGACCGCTTTACCGTCCCGCGCCTGCCCGGCCCTGCGGCGCGGGTCCTCGCGGCGGCGCGGGTCCTCGCGGCCGTGATGGTCCTCGCGGCGATGCTGGCCCTGGTCGCTCCGCTGGTGGCAGGCGGCGCGGGCCGTCCGGCGCAGGCCGCCACCCCCGGCTCGGCGGCAGCGACGACGGCGGACCCGAGGACGGACGCGCCCCGGCAGATCGACTACCGGGAGTGGGACAGCACCGCCCAGCTGGGCACCGGGGCCTTCGCCGGCGCCGGCGTCGCGGCGGGGGCTGTGCGGCTGACCACCCCCACCGCCCGGGTCCGCGTCGAGGGGCGGACCTACGACCGCGGCACCTGGACCTCTCCCTGGGTCCGCCCCGGCTTCAGCCTGACCGAGCTCGTCCCCTCCTGGGCGGCGACCACCCCGCCGGGCACCCTGGTCCAGGTCGACGTCCGCGGGCTCGGGCCGCGAGGCATCCGCAGCAGCTGGGACACCCTGGCCCGGTGGGCCGGAACCGACACCTCCTACCGGCGGACCAGCCTGGGCAGCCAGCGCGACGACCTCGCGCACGTCGCGACCGACACCTGGGAGGCCGACGGCGGCCTGAGCGGGTGGCAGGTCCGGGTCTCCCTGCTGCGGCGTGCCGGAACCCGGGCCACCCCCGTGGTCCGGGCCGTGGGCGCGATGGCCTCGCGGCTGCCGGCCGTCGACCGGGTCACCCCGTCCGAGCCCGGCGTAGGGCGGGGCGTCGTGCTGCCGGTGCCGCGCTACTCGCAGATGGTGCATGCGGGGGAGTACCCGCAGTACGGCGGCGGCGGCGAGGCCTGGTGCTCCCCCACCGCGACGACGATGGTGCTGGCCTACTACCGACGGCTGCCGCCACCCTCGGACTACAGCTGGGTCAGTCGGTCCTACCCCGACCGGGTGGTGGACCACTCGGCCCGGATGACCTTCGACCACGGGTACGACGGCACCGGCAACTGGCCGTTCAACACGGCCTACGCAGCGGGCCGCACCGGCCACGCCTTCGTCACCCGGTTCGCGTCCCTGCGCCCGGTCGAGCGGCTCGTCGCGGCGGGCATCCCGGTCGTCACCTCGATCACCTTCGGCCGCGGCGGGCTGACCGGAGCACCGATCAGCGCCACGAACGGCCACCTGGTCGTCGTGGTCGGGTTCACCGCCTCGGGCGATGTGGTGGTCAACGACCCGGCCGCGAGCACCCGGGCCGGTGTCCGACGTACGTATGCGCGCGGCCAGTTCGAGAACGCCTGGCTGCCGAGGTACCCGGCAGGGGGAACCATGCGGGGGTCGGGAGGGATCGGCTACGTCATCACCGACGCCGCCCATCCACTGCCGGCCCGCGCCGGCACGACCAGCTGGTGAGGCGTCCCGTTCTGCGCCGAAAACAGCGCCGAGGCGTCCCGTTCTGCGCAGAAGGGGACGCCTCACCGGGTCGGCGGTCGCAGAACGGGACGCCTCGGCAGGTGTGGGATCGCAGAACGGGACGCCTCGGCGGGTCGGGGGTCGGTCAGCCGGCGTTGAAGTCGATGTTGTGCCACCCCGTGGCACCATTCGGTACGACGTCGGCTCGCGCAGCCGTCTGCGTGTAGCCGGACCGGTCCGTCGCACGCACCGCCAGCGTGTGGGAGCCCTTGTCGACGTCCACGGTGCCCGACCACTGCACCCAGGTGTCGTTGCCCGGGACCCGGCCCAGCTCCGCCTGCTGCCACGCGTCGCCGTCCAGCCGGAACTCCACCGCCTCGATGCCGGTGTGCTGGGCCCAGGCATGGCCGCCCACACGCAGCGACCCCTTCTTCACGTTGTCACCGTCGCGCGGCACCTCGACCCGGGACTCGGTCTTCACCGGCCCCTTCTCCGACCAGCCGCGGTCGGTCCAGTAGGCGCTGAACGTGTCGAAGGTGGTCACCTCGAGGTCGACCAGCCACTTGGTGGCCGAGACGTAGCCGTAGAGCCCCGGCACGATCATCCGGACCGGGAACCCGTGCTCCAGCGGCAGCGGCTCACCGTTCATCGCGACCGCGAGCATCGCGTTGCGGCCGTCGGTCAGGGCCTGGACGGGCGTCCCACAGGTCCAGCCGTCCTTGGAGGTCTGCTTCACCGCATCCGCCCCGGACTGCACCCCGGCCTCGGCCAGGAGATCGGCGATCCGCACTCCGCTCCACCACGCGTTGCCGATCAGGTCGCCGCCGACGGGGTTCGACACGCAGCAGATCGTCACCCAGTCCTCGGTCATGCGCCGCGCCACGAGCTCGCGGTAGGTCAGGGTGATCTCGCGGTCCACCATCCCGTGGATCCGGATCTTCCAGTCGCCGGGGTCCACGGCGGGCACGACCAGGGCGGTGTCGATGCGGTAGAAGTCTGCGTTCGGGACCCGCCACGGCACACCCGCCGAGCCGGTCTGGGCACCGGCCGGCACCACGCCCCGGGAGACGGGCAGCCGCAGCAGCCGGCGGGCCGTCTCGGCGGTGCGCCGGCCCTGACCCAGGGCCTGGCCGCCCACGGCGACCGCAAGCGCACCCACCGTGACCCCGCCGGCGCTCAGCAGGAACCGGCGGCGCGACGCCGCCAGGGTGGGCCGGGGCCTCGCGACCCCGGTGAGGTAGTCCAGCAGCAGCGTCCACGCCAGCACGCCGGCGGCCAGCGGCAGGAGGGACAGGGCCGTGAAGTCGGGTCGGCTCATCGCGGCGACCAGCGCGACCGCGGCCATCGCCCAGAACACCAGGTGCCCGAACAGCCGGCGCCGCTCGGTGAGCAGCCCCGCGACCGCGCCGAGGACCACGATGGCGACCGTGACGCCGGCTACCAGGATCGGCTTGTCCTTGGTGCCGACCAGGTGGATCAGCGGCTCGGAGATCGACCCCGGCGTCTTGGCGATGACGGTCTCGGCGACGATCTGGACGGGGTTCGCGCGGCCGTTGACCAGGTTGGTCGCCACGTGGCTGACCACTACTCCGGACAGGCCGGCCACGGCTCCCGAGAGCGCGAGCCGACGACGCGACGGAGCCTCCACGTCTCCATGTTCGCTCACCCGGACAACCTGGACTGGTCCGAGCACGGGTGGGTCGCCTGTCGGACGTCGTACGGCATGATCGGCGCGTGAGCTTCCCCCTCCCCCGGATCGGCATCGGCACCGACGTGCACGCCTGGGCGGACGGGGTGCCGCTGCACGTGGCCGGCCTGCACTTCCCCGACGAGACCCGGGGCCTCGCCGGACACTCCGACGGCGACGTGGCCGCCCACGCCTGCTGCGACGCCCTGTTCTCCGCGACCGGGCTGGGCGACCTGGGGAGCGCGTTCGGGACCTCGGACCCCGCCTGGGCCGGGGCGAGCGGCGCCACGCTGCTGGGCGAGGCCGCCCGCCGGGTCCGCGAGGCGGGGTTCGCCATCGGCAACATCGCCGTGCAGGTGGTCGGCAACCGGCCGGCGATCGCACCACGGCGCGCGGAGGCCGAGGCGGTGCTCTCGCAGGCGGCCGGCGCCCCGGTCACGGTGACCGCGACGACCACCGACGGGCTCGGCCTGACCGGTCGCGGTGAGGGCATGGCGGCCATCGCGACGGCGCTCGTGGTTGCGGCGGACTGAGCGCCGATCAGCCCAGGGACAGCGCGAACCGGTGAGCCGCGGCCGCCCGGTAGCGCCGGACCACCGCCTCGGCCACCATCGGGTGGTCCCCCAGCGGCTCGACCACGGTGCCCAGGCCCAGCGACCGGGCGTCCTCGCGGGCCTTGCGGTAGTGGTGGCCGTCGGCGATGAGGTACGGCGCGACCGCCGGCGGCGCCAGCCCCTTCGCCCTGAAGTCCGCAGCGACCTCGGACAGCCGGGGGCCGCAGCCCGTGAGGTGGGCGGCCCGGACCGGGCCACCCCAGATCTCGGCGAGCAGGCCGGCGGTCCGCACCGTGTCCCCGGAGGCGCAGGCGTCGGGCGACCCGGCAGCGGCCACCACGACCGGCTGCCCCGGCCGCACGCCACCGAGCCGCAGCCGGTGCCACATCACCTCCGCGAGCAGCCGGTCCGGACCCAGTGAGCCGGCCACCACGTGCGTCCCGTCGCCCACCCCGTCGGCCGTCATGTCCGCGACCGACGCCGACGGGCTGAGCAGCAGGGGTACGACGATCACCGGACCGGTCGCCTCGACGAGCGCGTCGGCCAGCCCGGGGCGGCCGGACACCAGGTGGGTCGGACCGACGTACGCCGGTCGCACCAGGACCCCGGGGAGGCGGTGCCGGACCCGGTGCAGGACCGCCTCGACCGTCCGGGCGCCGGCCGGATGCAGGGCGCCGTGGGTCAGGGCGACCAGGCTGCCGCGGACCTCCTCGCGATGGCTCACGACGTCACCCGCGGTCCGACGTGCACGACCCCGTCGACGACCAGGACCTGGTAGGTCGGCACATGCACCGACGGGTCGTCGAGGCACTGCCCGGTGCGCAGGTCGAAGGACTGCTTGTGCAGGGGCGAGCCGACGAACGGCACGTCGTCGCGGCGCCCGACGATGCCGCGGGCCAGCATGCCGGTGCGCGCGAACGGGTCGTGGTTGCCCAGCGCGTAGATCTCGCTGTCACCCATCCGGAACAGCGCCACCGCGTGTCCGTTCACCAGAGCGGTCGCGCCCCTCTCGACCTCCAGGTCCGTGCATCTGCAGACCGGTGACCAGGCGTCGCCGCTGACGACCTGGGAGTCCATGTCCGGAAACTAGGGGCGGCACGTTGTCGTCATGTCTCGCCGATGTTTCGGTCGCGAAAACTTGCCTGGCCTTCTGCCAGCTCGACCCTGAGCCGCTCCGCCGCTGTCCTCACCTCGGCGAGTAGGGCGCCCGGAAGCCTGGTCATCGTGGTGTCCTCTGCTCCGGTGGCGTAGGCCTGCCGGAACGCCTGAGCGACGGCCTGGACCGTCACGCCGGGGACGAAGTCGTCGACGGCGCCGACGGTGGACTCCTCCAGCTCGTAGCCGAGGGCCCGGTGGGTGTCCACGAGCACCTCCCGGAGTACGGCGGACCCGCTGACCTGCACCACGGAGCTGAACAACCAGCCGTCGCGGGTGATGCGCTGGGCCGAGCCGACGATCTTGGCGATACCCGCAGCGTTGACGGTGTACGACCCGGGACAGTACTCACCGTCGAGCTCGCCGACCTGGGCGTCGAGACCGAGCCCGCTGAGCACGCGCGCGTGCAGGTCGGAGTACAGCTCGAACCGCTCGTTCATGCCGGCGGGCGCGTTCGGCAGCCGCATGACGTGGTCGACGACCACGCTGCCACGGTGGTAGGCGGCCAGGCGGCCCCCCGGCCCCCGCAGCACCGGGGTGAACCCGGCCGCCTCCGCGGCCCGCACCGCCGCCCGGAAGCCCGGGCGGCGCGAGTCGCGACGGCTGAAGGCGGCGGTGGGCTCCGGGACGTGGATGCGGATGATCTCCGCGGCGTCGTCGAGGCCGTGCCGCAGGAGCGCCGGCCCGAGCACCACGTCCTCCCGAGGGCTCGCGAGAGTCAGGTCGTCCACCAGCACTGTCTGCACGTAGGTGCTCCAACCTGGATCGAAGTGCACATCGTAGGGATGCGGGCCCCTCTCTGCAAGGGAGGCGACCCACTCCGTCCGCCGGCCGCCCTGATCAGCTGCCGCCGCTCCCGATTGGTCTAGACCCCTTGCTCCGAGACCTTGCCAACACGTGACGACCTTCACTAACTTCTCGTCGTACGTGACGACGATCTGCACATATGTGCATAGGAGTGAAGATGGCGCGACTTGGCGACGACCCGGCGACCGCTCGCCGCACCCTGGAGGCGATGTGGCGGTGCCGCCGGTTCGAGGAGGCGGTGGACGACCTGTTCGCTCGAGGGTTGATGCACGGCACGATGCACCTGTCGATCGGTCAGGAGGCGTCGGCGACCGGCACGTGCTTCGCGCTGCGTGACGACGACGCGATCACCTCGACGCACCGCGGCCACAGCCACTGCATCGCCAAGGGTGCTGACCTGGAGCGGATGATGGCCGAGCTGCTGGCGAAGGAGACCGGCTACTGCCGTGGCCGTGGCGGTTCGATGCACCTCGCGGACGTGGCGACCGGCAACCTGGGCGCCAACGGCATCGTCGGCGGCGGCATCCCGATCGCCGCCGGGGCCGGCCTGGCCTACCAGCTGCAGGGCATCGACCGGGTGGCAGTGAGCTTCTTCGGCGACGGCGCGACCAACGAGGGCGCCTTCCACGAGGGCGTGAACCTCGCCGCGATCTGGGGCCTGCCGGTCATCTTCGTGTGCGAGAACAACAAGTACGGCATGTCCTTCTCGACCGAGAAGTCGATGAACGTGGAGAACATCGCCGAGCGGGCCGCCGCCTACGGCATCCCGGGCGTGACCGTGGACGGGAACGACGTGGAGGCGGTGCACGAGGTCGTCACCACGGCGGTCGCCCGGGCCCGCGCAGGCGAGGGTCCCACGCTGGTCGAGGCGCTGACCTACCGCTGGAAGGGCCACAGCAAGTCCGACAAGAACCTCTACCGGACCCGCGAGGAGATCTCCGAGTGGCGGGACAAGGACCCGATCGGCCGTTTCGAGGCCCTCGTCGTCGAGCGCGGCGTGCTCACCGCTGACGACGTCGAGCAGATCCGGACCGCCGCCACCAACGACGTACGCGACGCGGCCCGTCGGGCCAACGCCGCCCCCGACGCCAACCCCGAGGACCTGCTCGACGCGGTCTTCGCGACCGCCTGAGAAGGCACGTGATGACGCCCCAGACCTTCAGCGAGACAGCCACCCCCACCGAGTCCCGGGTGCTGACCTACTCGGAGGCGATCCGCGAGGCGATCGGCGAGGCGATGACCGCCGACGAGCGCGTGTTCATGCTCGGTGAGGACATCGGTGTGTACGGCGGCGCCTTCGGCGTCTCCGGCGACCTCTACCACCGGTTCGGACCGGACCGGATCCGGGACACCCCGATCTCCGAGCTCGGCATCGTCGGCGCCGCTGTGGGCGCTGCGCTGGCCGGGATGCGGCCCATCGTGGAGATCCAGTTCTCGGACTTCACCTGCCAGGCGATGGACCAGATCGTCAACCAGGCCGCCAAGATCCACTTCATGCTCGGCGGGGCAGCCCAGGTGCCGATGGTGCTGCGCGCGCCGCTCGGCTCGGGCACCGGGGCGGCGGCCCAGCACTCCCAGAGCCTCGAGGCGTGGTTCGCCCACGTGCCCGGGCTCAAGGTCGTGATGCCCAGCTGCGCCGAGGAGGTGGGCGGTCTCCTGCTCGCAGCGATCGACGACCCCAACCCGGTGGTCTTCCTCGAGCACAAGCTGCTTTACCGCACCAGCGGCCCCGTGCCCGTCCCCGGTGCGCACGGCAGCGAGCGGATCCCGCTCGGCACCACGGCGGTGCGGCGCACCGGTCGCGACCTCACGATGGTGGCCACCGGCATCATGGTCTCCCGCTGCCTCGAGGCGGCGCAGACGCTCGCCGAGGAGGGCATCGAGGTCTCCGTCCTCGACCCGCGCACGCTGAGCCCCCTGGACGCCCAGCCCATCCTGGACGACGTCTCGCGCACCGGTCGTGCGCTGCTGGTCCAGGAGGCCCCCGGCCACGTCGGCTACATGGCCGAGATCGCCTCCCGCATCGTGGAGTCACCGACGATCTTCCGGCTGCTCGCCCCGATCCGCCGCCTGTCCGGGCTCGACGCACCGATCCCGTACGCACCCCAGCTGGAGACCGCATCCGTCCCACAGGTCGACTCGATCCTCGAGGCCGCCCGCACCATGCTCAAGGAGTCCTGATGGCGCGCATCCCCATCATCATGCCCAAGATGTCGATGACGATGACCGAGGGCGAGGTGGCGACCTGGCTGGTCAAGGTCGGCGACCAGATCAACGAGGGCGACGTCATCGCCGAGGTGATGACCGACAAGGTCGACATGGAGGTCGAGAGCACCCACACCGGGACGCTCGTCGAGATCACCGTCGAGGACGGCATGGTCGCCGTCGGTGACCCGATCGGCTACCTCGAAGGCGAGGAGTCCGGCTTCGGCGACCTCCTCGGCGGCGGCGACCAGACCTCCGCCCAGAAGCCCGCCGAGGACCTCGCGCCCGAGCCCGCCGCCGGCCAGGCCGCCGACACCGACGCGACCCCCGACGTCGGCGGCGACGTGCCCGCCGACCCGCCAGTCCCCGGCTCGACCGGCTCGACCGGCTCGACCGGCTCGACCGGCTCGACCGGCTCGACCGGCTCGTCGAGCGACGCACCGATCGCGTCGTTCCAGGAGCCCGTCCACGAGCCCGCGCCGGAGCCCGAGCCCGCCGCCCAGCAGATCGCCGCGGTGCCTCGGGCCCGCGGGCTCGCCCGAGAGCGCGGCCTCGACCTGGCACAGGTGCGCGGCAGTGGGCCCGAGGGCCTGGTGACCGTCTCGGACGTCGAGGCAGCCACCGGCAGCTCCGGCGGCTCCGACGTGCCGCCACCTCCACCCGCTCCCCTGACCGAGCCGACCCGGCCCGCCGACCGCCCGGCCGCCGCGGCCGCCGCCAGCACCACCAGCGGGCCTGCCGCTACCCCCGACCTGGCGACTGCGTCCACGGTGAAGCGCAAGCCCACCCGCGACCGGGCGGCCGTCATCCGGGCGGCGGTGGCCCGCAAGATGGCCGAGAGCGCCGCGGTGCCGCAGTTCACCGTCTGGCGCGACATCCTCCTCGACGACGCGAACGGCCGACGCCAGGGCCTGTCCTGGACGACGGTCCTGCTCCGGGCCTACGCCGCCGCCATGCGCGACGTGCCCGAGCTGCTGTGCCGCTGGGAGAACGACACGGCCACCCCCAGCGGACCGCCCTCGGTGGCCCTCGCGGTGGCCACCCCCGGCGGGCTGATGGTGCCGGTGTTCTCCGAGCCGGACACCGCCGCTCCTCGCGAGCTGGACGCCGAGGTCAAGAGCGTGGTCGCCGCCGTGCAGAAGGGCCGCCTGGACCCGGCGTACCTCGCAGTCGCCAACGGCTCCCTGTCGAACCTCGGCGGACTCGGCGTGGACCGCTTCCAGGCCCTGGTCACCCCACCGCAGGCCAGCGTGCTCGCCCTCGGCTCCATCAAGCAGCGCCCGGTCGCAGTCCCAGGGGGCGTCGGCCTCGCACTCACCGTCACCGCAGGCGTCACCGTCGACCACCGGGTCGCCGACGGTGCACACGCAGCCACCCTGCTCGAGCGCTTCGCCGCCCACATCGGCTGAGCGCCACTCGAGCGCGAGCGTCGAGCCACCCGGCTGGCGGCAGGGCTTGACGTGACGGCAGTCACACCCCTAGGTTAGGAACAAATGTGATCTATCTCATCACGGAGGTGATGATGCCACCCTCTCGAGATCCGAGCGTGCTGCTCGCGGCTGCCCGGTTGTACTACGTGGAGAACCGCTCGCAGGCAGAGATCGCCACCGAGCTCGGCACCAGTCGCTCGAACGTGTCCCGGATGCTCACCGAGGCCCAGCGCCAGGGGATCGTCGAGATCAGGATCGTCGACCCGTCGGGCCGGTCCCCGGAGCTGGAGCGCGAGCTGACGATGATGTTCGGCCTCGCCGACGCCCGCGTCGCGCTGCGTGGCCGGGGCTCCTCGGCGAAGGTGGAGGCACAGGTCGGCGCGCAGGCTGCGCAGCTGCTCCTCGACGAGGTGCAGGACTCGATGACCGTGGCGCTGTCCTGGGGGTGGGCACTGCAGTCGATGGTGTACGCCGCGACGGCCAACCGTGACTACGCCGTCAACCTCGTCCAGCTCGTCGGCGGACTGTCCTCGGTGACCAACGAGATCAGCGGCGCCGAGCTGGTGCGCGAGCTGGCCGTGCGGCTGGGTGCGTCGTACCGCCTGATGCACGCCCCGGCTGCGCTCGGCGCCTCGGCGGTCGCCGAGGCGCTGAAGGCGGAGCCGTCGATCGCCAGCGCGCTGGCCGACGCCCGGCACGCGGACATGGCCTTCGTCGGGATCGGGACACCGACCCACGGGTCGTCGGCGGCGGTGCTGTCCTCGCTGAACCTCTCACCCGAGGAGTCGGAGGCCTTCTGGGCCGCAGAACCGGTGGGGGACGTGGCGGCTCGCTACTTCGACGCCTCGGGCTCCCCCGTCCACGGGGCCGTCGAGGACCGCGTCGTCGCGGTGACGCTCGAGGACCTCACCCGCATCCCCAACGTGGTCGGTGTTGCCTACGGCCGCGCCAAGACCCGAGGAGTGCTCGGCGCGCTGCGCGGTCGTCTCATCGACTCGCTCGTGTGCGACGAGACGCTGGCTCGCAGCCTGCTCAGTGAGGGCCGCGCGCTCCTCGCTGCCGCCCAACCACTGAGAGGAACCGGAACATGACAGCCTTCCTGCTGATCGTCGCCGTCGTCGGAGGCTGGATGGTGCAGCTCTACGCGACGTACCGCCAGAGCATGGCCTTCAACCGCGAGGTCTTCGCCCTGCGACGCCACGGCACCGTCTCCGTCGGCGTGGGTGGCAAGCGCTACCGCGGTGGCCGGGCGTACGTCGCGATCGCGATCGACGACCGAGGAGTCGTCCGGGACGCGGTGACCCTGCAGGGGTTCACGACGTTCAGCCGGGCGCGGCCGCTGGCCGGCCTCCTCGACGTGAGCACCCGCCGGGTCCGCGCCGACGAGCCCCTGCCGGGGCTGAGCAAGCAGCAGCACGAGGCGGCCCGACAGGCGGTGGACCTGGCCAAGCCTCGCGTGCCCCGCTGACGCATCTGAGGGAACCGGACGCCGGCTCCGGGGTGGAACCCGGACCCACGTCCCGCTGCACCAACCGAGAAGCACCAACCACAACACCATGCACAACACCATGCACAGCACCATCATCACCTTCGGCTTCAGCACTGCGTGACACCGCCGATGGTCCGCCTCGATCAAGGAGTACTCATGTCACTGTCCCTGGCGCTGACGAGCATCTCGCTCGCCGCTGACACCCCCACCGTGGACAAGCCGACCGGCGTGTTCGGTGCGCTGGCCACAGCCGCCGAGTGGTTCATCGGCCTGTTCCAGGCAGGCGGCGTCCAGTTCGTCGGCCTGGTCACCGGCATCATCCCCACGCTGGTGGTCCTGCTGGTCTTCGTCAACTCGCTGATCAGGCTGATCGGCCCGGAGAAGATCGAGGGCCTCGGCACCATCGCGGCGCGACCGGGGATCGCCTACTACCCGGTCCGCTACCTCGTGCTGCCGGTGCTGTCGGTGTTCTTCCTGACCAACCCGATGGCCTACACGATGGGGCGCTTCCTGCCGGAGAGGTACAAGCCCGCCTTCTACGACTCGTCGGTGAGCTTCGTGCACGCGATCACCGGTCTGTTCCCGCACGCCAACGCCGGTGAGCTCTTCGTCTACCTCGGCATCGCCGCCGGGATCACGACGCTGGGCGGCGGGCTGGGCGACCTGGCCGTCCGCTACTTCATCGTCGGGATGATCGTCATCCTGATCCGCGGCATCCTGACCGAGATCATCACCGCACGCATGATGGCCCGCCGGACCGCCAACGAGGAGGCAGCAGCATGAGCACCAGGACAGGGACCCGCTCCAACGGCGGAGGCGGCGCGATGGAGGGTATGAACAACCTGATCGTCAAGGTCGGAAGGAGCGTCGGCGGTGTCGTCGGCGTGCTCTACCAGGCCGGCCGGGACGCGATCGACAACATCATCCGCAACATCCTGCCGTTCATGGCCTTCATCGCCATGCTCATCGGCATCATCAACAAGACCGGTCTCGGCGACGCGCTCGCGCACCTCGTCGAGCCCCTTGCCGGCAGCCTGATCGGGCTGCTCGCCATCAGCATCTTCTGCAGCATCCCCATCCTGTCTCCCATCCTGGGCCCGGGTGCCGTCATCGCCCAGATCGTCGGCGTGCTGCTGGGGACCCGCATCGGCAAGGGCGACATCCCGCCGCAGTACGCCCTGCCGGCCCTGTTCGCGATCGACTCGCAGGTCGGCTGCGACTTCATCCCCGTCGGCCTGGCCCTCGGTGAGGCCGAGCCGGAGACGGTCGAGATCGGCGTTCCGGCCGTCCTCACCTCCCGGCTGATCACCGGTCCCCTGTCGGTGATCATCGCCTACTTCGCCAGCTTCGGGATGTACAGCGGGCTCGGCAAGTAGCAACCCAAGCACGGCACCAACACCCACTACAACTGGAGGCACACACATGTCTGACTACAAGTCCGTGAAGATCAAGCAGGGTCGCGGCGGATGGGGCGGTCCGCTGACGGTCACCCCCACCGACGACAAGCCGCTCATCTACTCCGTCACCGGCGGCGGGATCCATCCCGTTGCCGCCAAGATCGCGGAGCTCACCGGCGGCGAGGCGTTCGACGGCTTCAAGAGCTCGGCGAAGTTCGAGAAGATCGCGGTGGCCGTCATCGACTGCGGCGGCACCGCCCGTGTCGGTGTCTACCCGATGAAGAAGGTGCTCACCGTGGACGTGCACGCCACCTCACCGGCCGGACCCCTCGCCCAGTTCATCACCGAGGAGCTGTTCGTGTCCGGGGTGAAGCCCGAGGACGTGGAGCCCGCATGAGCGAGACCACGGCTCCCACGCGGGTCGTCTACGAGTCCACCATCACCGCGGTCGGCGAGCAGGTGCCGGCGTTCCTCGACCACGGACTGCTGATCTTCTTCGCCCATGAGGCGCCCGCCGAGCTGCACGACATGTCGGTGCGGCACACGGCCACCGTCGCCGAGGAGGGACCGCAGCAAGGCGACACCATCGTCCTGGGTGAGCACAGCATGGAGGTGCTCGCCGTCGGGCCCGTCGTCGGCGAGAACCTGCTGAACCTCGGCCACATCGACATCAAGGCCAACGGACAGACCACAGCCAAGCTGCCTGGTGATGCCAACGTCGCCAAGCAGGACCTACCGGTCCCAGCCCCCGGCGACACCTTCCGCATCATCCGGGGCGACCGATCCACCACGGAGGAGCACTGATGAGCTATCGCGACAGGATGCAGGCCCGCGAGGCCGAGCTGGGGCGTCCGCTCCGGGTCGGACTCGTCGGGGCCGGCCAGATGGGACGAGGGCTCGCCGCCCAGCTCCTGCGGGTGCCGGGCGTCACCCTCTCCGCCGTCCTCGACGTGCAGCGGGAGCGCGCGGAGGAGGCGATCACCCAGTCCGGGCTCACCGTCTCCAGCGCTGAGACCACCGACAAGGCCGTCCTCGCCATCGAGAACGGCGAGTCGGTGGCCCTCGGTGGCATCGACGAGCTCGGCGCCCTGCCGCTCGACGTGGTCGTCGAGGCCACCGGGGTCCCCGACGTCGGCGCCCGCGTGGCCCTCGAGTCGCTGCTCGGCGGCATCGGGATCGCCACCCTGACCGTCGAGTCCGACGTCACGATCGGTCGGGTGATGGCCGAGACCGCCACCAAGGCCGGCGCGATCTACTCGGTCTGCCGGGGCGACGAGCCGGTGGAGACCAAGATCCTGGTCGACTACGCCCGGGACCTGTCCTTCGAGGTGGTCTGTGCCGGCAAGGGGAAGAACAACCCCCTCGACGTCTACGCCACCCCGGAGTCGCTGGCCTCCCGCGCGACCCAGAAGCAGATGAACCCGAAGATGCTGTGCAGCTTCGTGGACGGCTCCAAGGCGATGATCGAGATGGCCGCCCTGGCCAACACCACCGGTCTCGGGGTGAGCACCCGGGGGATGCACGGCCCGCCCTCGACGGTGCCCACCCTGCACCAGACCTTCGCGCTGAAGGAGGACGGTGGCGTGCTCGACAAGGCCGGAGTGGTGGACTACTGCACCGGGCCCGTCGCACCGGGCGTCTTCGTGGTGGTCCGCACCGAGGACCCCTACGTCAACCACGAGATGACCTACCTGCAGATGGGTGACGGGCCGTACTTCTCGCTCTACCGGCCCTACCACCTCGCGAGCATCGAGGCGCCGCTCACGGTCTTCGAGATGGCCCTGGACCACCGGGCCAGCCTGACGGCCGAGCACTGGACGGCCGAGGTGGGTGCGCAGACCAAGCGGCCGATGAAGGCGGGCGAGAAGATCGACGGCATCGGCGGCTCCACCGTGCGTGGGCTCATCGACGACGCCGACGACTTCGCCCGGGACAACGCCGTACCCCTCGGGGTGCTCGCCGGAGCGACGCTCACCCGCGACGTACCCGTCGACCACCTCCTCACCCACGACGACGTCGAGCTCGACCAGTCCTCGCTCATCGTGCAGCTCCGGCGGCTGCAGGAGCAGACCGCCGCCGGGTCCCTGGACCTCGACGAGCTCAAGGGGCTGCTCGCCGGCTGAGGCGGCACCTGCCCCCTACGGGGCCTGCCGGTGCGCTCCGGGCCTTCTTCGGCCCGGAGCGCACTAGGCTTGCGGGGTGACATCGGACTCCGGCGCCGGGACGTCCGGGGTCGCACCGTCCCGGGCGGCCCTGGTGGTGCTGGCCGCCGGCGAGGGCAGCAGGGTCGGCCACGACACCAACAAGGTGCTGCTGCCACTGGCCGGGCGCCGGGTGTTCACCTGGTCGATCCGGTGGGCGCTCAGCCTTCCGCACGTCGCTCACGTCGTGCTGGTCATCCGCGACAGCGACCGGGACCTCGTGCGACGAGCGCTCGCCCGCGAGCTGCCCGACGCCGACGTCACGGTGGTGGCCGGAGGCAGCACCCGGCACGAGTCGGAGTGGAGCGCCCTGCAGGCACTCGCACCGCGCATCGAGTCCGGGGACACGGACGTGGTCGTCATCCACGATGCGGCGCGTCCACTGGCCGGGGCGCAGGTGTTCCTCGACGTCATCGACGCGGCCACGACGTACGGCGGGGCCCTCCCGGTCCGCGAGCAGCCGGCGTTGACGAACCTGGACCACACCGGGGAGCCGGAGGCCCGTCGGACGGTGGCGGTCCAGACGCCCCAGGCGTTCCGGGCCGTGCCGCTGCTGGAGGCCTACGCGAAGGCGAGCGCGGACGGCTTCGTCGGCACGGACACGGCCAGCTGCGTCGAGCGCTACACCGACGTGGTCGTGCGGTGCGTGCCCGGTGACGCGGGCAACATCAAGATCACCTTCCCCGAGGACCTGTTCCTCGCCGAGCGGCTGCTGGCCAAGGCGGGCTGGGACCTGTCGGACCACACCGGTCAGCAGGGGACACGAAGGAGCCGGACCCGATGACCGTCGAGTTCTCCGAGTTCACCTGTGAGCGGTGTGACCTGGTCACCGAGCACGAGCTGCACTACGCGGGCCGGTTGCTCGAGTCGGTGCGCTGCACGAGATGCGGTCACCGGGTGATGCTCAGCCACCAGGCGCTGCTGCCGGCGTACCTGCACGACCTCGAGCACCGGGTGGTCAGCAAGCCGCACCGGATGTACCGCCGCGCGGCCCGGGACCCGGTCGGCTTCCTGTTCGGTCTCCCTGGCGCCGTGTTCCGCCAGCCCACCAAGTTCGCACGCGAGCTCTGGTCACTCGTACGGCGCTGAGGAGACGGGACTCAGCTCTCCCGCACGCTCCGGGTCATCTCGTCCAGGCACTCCAGCAGGTTCACCGCCGAGGCGTCGTCGACCCGCCGGCCCAACGACGGCGCCTTGTGCAGCAGCACCGGTCCGCGCTCGCGCAGCCACGCAGCCAGCACCGCGAAGTCCTCGGTCGGCGGCCCCGAACCACTCGGCACCGGGTCGCTGCCGGGATGGCCGAACACCACCGGCGAGGCCACGATGCCGAACAGGTCACGGTCCAAGGTGTCGACGATGTGGTCCTCGACGACCGTCTTGATGGTGTCGGTGACCGGACGGAACGCCACCAGGGCGCCCCGGTCGATGCCCTGGCCGGCGCCCGCCTCGCGCAGACAGGCCGCGATGAACGACGCCGGCACCAGCGGGCACAGCGGGTCGTGGAGGACCAGCTCGGTCTGACTGGTCACGCTGCGCCACCAGGTGCGCGCCTCCTCCACGAGCGCGGGGAGATCGGCGCGAGCCAGCTGGTCGACGGCTGCGTCTCGCTGCCGGGGATCCACGGTGACCACGACGCGTCCGCCGACAGCGTCCACGTCGAGCAGGGCGCGAACGGCGTGCAGGAACAGGGGCTGCTGGTGCAGGTCGACGAACGGCAGCGACCCGCGGCCCTCGAGCGGCACCACGCCGACGGCCAGCCGACGACCCGACCGACCTGACGCGCGCGAGGAGCGAGAGGGACGTGACAAGGCCCCCGGACGAAGTCCGGGGGCCTGGCCCGTGCTGCTGGGATTCACCTGCCCTGCAAGAGGATGTGCGTCCTCGCTGTCAGGAGGCGAGGACGTCGTCGAGGAGTGCCTCGGCCTTGTCCTCGTTGGTGCGTTCGGCCAGCGCCAGCTCGGAGACGAGGATCTGGCGCGCCTTGGCCAGCATCCTCTTCTCACCGGCGGAGAGGCCACGGTCACGCTCGCGGCGCCACAGGTCGCGCACGACCTCCGCCACCTTCATCACGTCGCCGGAGTGCAGCTTCTCGAGGTTCGCCTTGTAACGGCGGGACCAGTTCGTCGGCTCCTCGGTGTGCGCGGCACGCAGCACGTCGAAGACACGATCCAGTCCCTCCTTGTCCACCACGTCGCGGACCCCGACCAGGTCCAGGTTGCAGGCTGGGACCCGGACGACGAGATCCTGCTGGGCGACGATGCGAAGGACGAGGTACTCCCGGTCCTCGCCCTTGATCTGTCGCGTCTCGATGTCCTCGATGATCGCTGCGCCGTGATTTGGGTAAACAACCGTTTCGCCGACGGTAAATGTCATGTGCCACGTACCCCTTCCTAGGTGACCAGGATAACACGTCCTGACCAGCCCTCCCCCCGCGTTTGCGCAGGTCAGACCCCTGATCGGGGGTTGACAGGACCGGCCTCGCTATGCCTGTGGGTTTCCTGTCGTCGATACTGCGGGCATGGAACAGCCCCCATCCCCGGGCCCGCCACCGGGTCCACCACCGGGCCCGGTGGTCTCGCTGCTGCTGACCTGCCACCCCCTTCCGGCGGCAGCCGTGACCGTCGCGCTGACCTCCTCGGCAGCCCTCACGGGGCGCACCGCCGCCGGGTGCGTGCTGGTGGCCGCGACCGTCTTCACCGGGCAGCTGACGATCGGCTGGGTCAACGACGTCGTGGACGCCGAGCGCGACCGGCGCACCGGTCGCCGGGACAAGCCGGTCGCCCTCGGCTGGGTCGAGCCGCGCACCGTGAAGGTCGCCACCGCGGCGATGACCCTGCTCGTCGTGCCCCTGTCGCTGGCGAACGGCACCGCCGCCGGGCTCGCGCACCTCGGCTTCGTGGCGAGCGGTTGGGCCTACGACCTGCAGCTGAAGCAGACCGTGCTGTCCTGGGCGCCGTACGTCGTCGGCTTCGGGCTGCTGCCGGCCTTCGTGTCCTACGCCTCTCCGGGGTCCGGCGTCCCTGGCGCGCCACCCACCGTCGAGCTGACCGTCTCGGTCGCGCTGCTCGCGTTCGGCGTGCACTTCCTGAACACGCTGCCGGACCTCGAGGACGACGAGGCGATGGGCGTGCGGCACCTCCCACTGCGGGTCGCCCGGCGCATCGGGGCCCGTAGGCTGCTGTGGATCTCCGGTGCCTGGACCGTCGCGTCGGCGCTGGCCGCGGCCACCGCGGCCCTGACGACGGGGGTCCGTCGCAGAGCACTACACTCGTCGCCGTGAACGTTCGCCGCCGCATCGCGCTCGCCGTCCTGCCGCTCGCGGTCCTCCCCCTGGCGTCCTGCACGGTGAACTTCAACGAGCAGACCGACAAGGTCTACAACCCCTCCGCGGGCGTCAGCGACCGGTCCGGCGAGGTCGACGTGCTCAACGCCCTGGTGGTCTCCGGCAGCGACGGCAGCGGCACGGTCATCGCCACCCTGGTCAACAACGACCAGGCGCGCTCCGACAAGCTGCGGGGGGTCGCCGGCTCCGGTGACGACACGTCGCTCAAGGTGACGCCGGGAGGGGACACCACGATCGCGAACGGCGGACTGCTCAACCTGGCCACCGACGGACGGATCGCGGTCCGCGGCGAGCAGGTGCAGGCGGGCCGGCTGGTCACCTTGACCTTCAGCTTCGACCGGGCAAAGGCGATCACGGTCGACGCCCCGGTGGTGGCCAAGACCCCTGAGTACGCCGACGTGCAGGTGCCGGGCGCGGGTGCCGGTGGCACTCCCAGCCCGTCCGTGTCGCCCTCCGCCTCGGCCGGTGCCAGCCCCTCTCCCGCGTCCTGACCCTCGTCCCGGCCCTGTCCCCGAGGCTGGCTAGGCTGCGCGCATGACGAGCGAGCCCTACACCCTGGTCCTGCTCCGCCACGGCGAGAGCGAGTGGAACGCGAAGAACCAGTTCACCGGCTGGGTCGACGTGCCGCTCACCGACAAGGGCCGCGCCGAGGCCACCCGCGGCGGCAGCCTGATCGCCGACGCCGGGGTGCTGCCCGACGTGCTGCACACGTCGGTGCTGCGACGCGCGATCACCACGGCCTACCTGGCGCTGGACGCCTGCGACCGGCACTGGATCCCCGTCCGGCGTTCCTGGCGCCTCAACGAGCGGCACTACGGCGCCCTGCAGGGCAAGGACAAGAAGGCCACCCTGGAGGAGTACGGCGAGGAGCAGTTCATGCTCTGGCGCCGCTCCTACGACACGCCGCCGCCGCCGATCGACGACGACGACGAGTGGTCGCAGGCCGGCGCCCCCGCCTACGCGGACCTGGCTGAGGAGATCCGGCCGCGCACCGAGTGCCTCGCCGACGTGGTCCAGCGGATGCTGCCCTACTGGTACGACGCCATCGTCCCCGACCTGCGCAGCGGCAGGACCGTCTGCGTCGCGGCTCACGGCAACTCGCTGCGTGCCCTGGTCAAGCACCTGGACGGGATGTCGGAGCAGGCGGTGGTCGGCCTGAACATCCCGACCGGCATCCCGCTGGTCTACCGTCTCGACGAGCACCTGAGGCCCACCGAGCCGGGCGGTCAGTACCTCGACCCGGACGCCGCCGCCGACGCGATCAAGGCCGTCGCCAACCAGGGCCGCTGACCGACCCCTGGCTCAGGTGGTGAGGCGCGAGTGCAGGAACGCCCGCACCCGTGACTCCTCACCGCTGATCCGCAGCGCCGCCGGATCCACGCGTCGGTGCCACAGCGCCCGGTAGAGCACGTCTGCCGTGGCCACGACGCGGTCCTCGACCTCCGGCGCGGAGGCCACTGGGCGGGACACCTGCGGAGGCGCGGGCTCCGGGCCCGCGCCGGGCACGAGCAGCCACCGGTCGCCGGTGTCGGAGGCGGCGAGCTCCAGCGGGGCGACCAGGGCCGAGGGGTAGCCCTTGTGGGACATCCGCGCCAGCATCACGCTCAGCAGCTCGTCGATCCCGTCCGCCGCGATCGCTGCGGAGACCTCGACGGTCCGGCCGGCGGCCAGGTCGAGGTCGACCTGGTGGACGGTGGTCTCGTGGAGCTGGCGCCGCTGCCAGAACTCGGCGACGCCCGCGCCGAAGGCGAAGTTCCAGCACGGCTTCTCCGGCGGGGTCTGGCGGAGCACCTGGTAGAGGTCCTCGGCCTTGGCGAAGTACCACTCGCTGACCGAGCGTGGCTTGCTGGACCTCGGTTCGTCGTCGTGCTCGACCGTGGACTCCCCGGTCTCCACGATCGTGGCCGCCCACGCGTGGATGTTGCCGAGGTGCACGACCAGGTCGTAGACCGACCAGCCCGGGCAGGCTGCGACGGGGGTGCGCAGGTCGGTCCAGCCGACGGCCACGGCGAAGCGCTCGACCGCAGCGGCGAAGTCCTCGACGAAGCCGAGACCGGCCGACGGGGACGAAGGGCGCTGAACGGCGTTCACGGGCACATCATCGCACCAGCGACCCTGGCCGAGCGGTCTCCGCCCAAACGGCTCAGACGTCGGCGGCGGATCCCACGACCTCGCCGGTGACCAGGTAGACGACCCGGCGGGCGAGGGAGACCGCGTGGTCGGCGATGCGCTCGTAGTAGCGGCCCAGCAGCGCGATGTCCACAGCCGGCTCCACACCGTGCGGCCAGGCGTCGTCGAGCATCAGCCGGAAGGACGAGCGACGGAGCTGGTCCATCTCCTCGTCGTCCTCCTCCATCTGGCGCGCACCCTCGACGTCGCGGTCGGCGATCACCCCGGCGACCGTGCCCACCATCTTCTCCGCCACGATAGCCATCCGCTCGATCGTCGGCACCATCTCCGCCGGCACGGCCACCTGGGGCACGCGCAACCGGGCGACCTTCGCCACGTGCACCGAGAGGTCCCCCATCCGCTCGAGGTCGGCCACCATGCGCAGGGCTGCGACCAGCATCCGCAGGTCGCTCGCGACCGGCTGCTGGAGGGCGAGCAGCTCGAACGCCCGGTGCTCGACCCGCTCCCGGGCCATGTCGATGTCCGCGTCGTCGGTGATGACCTGCTCGGCGATCTCGGCGTCCGCGGTCAGCAACGCCTTGGTCGAGCGGGTGACGGCCTCCTGCACCTGGTGGGTCATCGAGACCAGGTCGTCGATGATGGTGTCCAGCTGGTCGAAGTAGGCGTTGCGCATGCACGCCAGGTTACGGAGCCCAGGTGTCCACTCGGTGACCATGGGGGAACCCGGTGGCGACGGAGCGTGAACGGCCGGTGAACAGTGACCGAAAGCCCAGGTCAGCGCCTCCTCGACTGGCGAACGGCCGGACGCCGGGTGCGTACGATCGATACGTGGACAGTACGACGCAGGCCCTCCTCTTCGCACTGCTCGGTGCAGTGCTGGGGGCCGGAGTCGTCTTCGCGTGGCGGATCAGTGACCGCCAGATGCACCAGGACGTGCCGGCCGACGAGCCCGCCGTACCCCCGGGCATCGCGACCGTCCTCAGCGTGCTGCGCTCCAGCGCCCTGGTCGTGGACCACAACGACGAGGTGCTCAAGGCCTCGGCCGCGGCGTACTCCTTCGGGCTGGTGCGCGGCAACCAGGTCGCGGTCCAGGAGCTCGCGGACCTGATCCGCCAGGTGCGCCGGGACGGCCAGATCCGGGAGACCGAGCTGGTGACCGCGTCGGCACGCGCCGGCAGGTCGACCCACGTCACCGCCCGGGTGGCGCCGCTGAGCAGTCGCCTGGTGCTGGCGCTGGTCGAGGACCGCACCCGTGAGCGTCGCGTCGAGGCCATCCGGCGGGACTTCGTCGCCAACGTGTCACACGAGCTGAAGACCCCGGTGGGCGCGCTGAACCTGCTGGCCGAGGCGGTGCAGGAGGCCGCGGACGACCCGGAGGCGGTCACCCGGTTCGCCGGGCGCATGCACACCGAGAGCGCGCGGCTGACCAAGCTGGTGCAGCAGATCATCGAGCTGTCCCGGCTGCAGGGCGACGACCCGCTCGGCGACCCCGAGCCGGTCGACGTGGACGCGGTCATCTCCCGGTCCATCGACCAGAGCACGATCGACGCCCAGTCCAAGGGCATCACGGTCATCCACGACGGCCAGCGCGGCCTCTCGCTGCTCGGCAACGGCGACGAGGTCGCCCTCGCGCTCGGCAACCTGGTCGCCAACGCCGTCGCCTACTCCCCCGAGCGGAGCCGCGTCGTGGTCGCTGCTCGGGCGCACGACATGGTGGTCGACCTGACGGTGACCGACCAGGGCATCGGCATCCCGGCGGCGGAGATCGACCGCATCTTCGAGAGGTTCTACCGGATCGACCCGGCGCGGCACCGCTCCACCGGCGGCACCGGGCTCGGCCTGTCCATCGTCAAGCACGTGGCCGCCTCGCACGGAGGCGAGGTCCGGGTCTGGTCCGTCGAGGGCCAGGGCTCGACCTTCACGCTCTCGCTGCCCCGGCGCGCCACCGACAGCCCCGTCGTGGCGCCGGCCCCGGTGCTCGGGCGGGCCGAGCGGATCGCCGGCGGCTCGTCGTACCAGCGCGGAGGGAACATGCCGGCCACCGGCCGGCAGATCCCCCGCACCCAACAGGAGGCAACCCCGTGACCCGAGTGCTCGTCGTCGAGGACGAGGAGAGCTACAGCGACGCCCTCGCCTACATGCTCACCAAGGAGGGCTTCGACGTCTCGATCGCAGCGACCGGCCCGGAGGCGCTGTCCGAGTTCGACCGGACCGGCGCCGACATCGTGCTGCTCGACCTGATGCTGCCCGGCATCCCCGGCACGGAGGTGTGCCGGCGGATCCGGGCGACGTCCAACGTCCCGGTCATCATGGTCAGCGCCAAGGACGCCGAGGTCGACAAGGTCGTCGGCCTGGAGCTGGGCGCGGACGACTACGTGACCAAGCCCTACTCCCCCCGCGAGCTGGTCGCGCGGATCCGCGCCGTCCTGCGCCGGGGCGCGGAGGTCGAGCTGACCCCGGCGACCCTCGAGGCGGGGCCGGTGCGGATGGACGTCGAGCGGCACGTGGTCACCGTCAACGGCGGCGACACGAAGCTGCCGCTCAAGGAGTTCGAGCTGCTCGAGATGTTCCTGCGCAACCCGGGCCGGGTGCTCACCCGCGGCCAGCTGATCGACCGGGTGTGGGGCTCGGACTACGTCGGGGACACCAAGACGCTCGACGTGCACGTGAAGCGGCTGCGGGCGAAGATCGAGCCGGACCCGGCGATCCCCAGCTATCTGGTGACGGTGCGTGGGCTGGGCTACAAGCTGGAGACCTGAGGGTCTGACCCCCGGTCACTCGGCGTGGTCCTGCCGGCGGCCGGTCAGCGGGTCCAGGGTGGGGCGAAGGTCGAGCCGTCTTCGAGCTGAGCCGTCAGCCCCACCGAGGTCGTCACCCACAGGACCGCGTCGTCCGGCCCGTCGTTGTCCAGCTGCAGCAGGGCTCCAGCAGGCGCCAGTGCGACCTGCCCCGGCACCAGCAGGGTGCTCTCGCCGTCGACGGTGAGCCGGGGCGATCCGGACAGCACGAGGAAGACCTCCTCGTGGCTGACCCGGTGCTCTTGTCCTGCGACTCCTGCGGCCACCCTCACCTGCCAGGCGCAGAGCTGCTCGCTGCCGGCCGAGGGGGCGACGAAGGAGGCGAACCGTGCGCCGTGCACCTCGTGCACCACGGCGTCATCGCTCTTCCAGAAGGTCATGATGGTGTCCTTTCGACAAGTTGCTTGTCTATCAATGGTCAACCTCCTTGTCTGATCTGTCAAACTCCTCTCCATGACCGGTGCCGGAGACCTTCCGTTCCTGCTGCTCCGGGCGAGCAGCCGTCTCGTCGACGGGATCCAGGAGCGGATGGCCCGAGCGGGCTTCGACGACGTACGTCCCGCGCACGGGTTCGCCTTCACGGTGATCTCTCGGGGCGGCGCGACGGCCGGCGGCCTCGCCGAGCACCTGGGCGTGACCAAGCAGGCGGCCGCGCAGATGGTCCAGGAGCTGGAACGAAAGGGGTACGTCGAACGCGCGCCGCATCCGCACGACAGCAGGGCCAAGGTGGTCGTCCTCACCCACAGGGGCCGGGCCTGCACCCGGGCCGCCGAGCGCTGCGCCGCCGAGACCCTGCGGCCCTGGGTGGACGATCTCGGGCCACGCCGCACCGCGGCACTCGTGCAGGCGCTGGTCGGGTTCGCCGACGACGGACCGCTGCGTCCGACCTGGTGAGGGCGGCGTCAGGCCTGCTCGGGAGGACTGTCGGTGGCTCCCGTTAGCGTGACGCCCATGCCCGCTTCTCGCAGCTCCGCCCTGCCTCTGGTCGCCGTCGCCGTGACGCTCGTCCTGTGGTCCTCGGCGTTCGTGGCGATCCGCCACCTCGGGCACTCGTTCTCCCCGGGGGCGCTGTCGCTGGGGCGGCTGCTGGTCGGCTCGCTGGCGCTAGGCGTGGTGCTGCTGACCAGAGGCTGGACCACTCCGTCCCGGCGGGACTGGCTCGGGCTGGTGGTGATCGGCGTCTTGTGGTTCGGGGTCTACAACGTCGCCCTGAACGCCGGCGAGACCCGGGTGGACGCCGGCACGGCCGCGATGCTGATCCAGCTGTCGCCAGTGCTGGTGGCGGTGCTGGCCGCGGTCTTCCTCAAGGAGAAGGCGACTGCGATGCTCGGCGTCGGGCTCCTGGTCGCCTTCGCCGGCGTGGTGGTGATCGCGACGTCGACCTCCGACGGCGGCAGCCGGGACCCGCTCGGGGTGCTGCTGTGCCTGGTGTCGGCAGCGGCCTACGCCGTCAGCCTGATCTTCCAGAAGCCGCTCGTCTCCCGGCTCTCCGCGATCCAGGTGACCTGGGTGGCCTGCACCGTCGGGGCGGTCGCCTGCCTTCCCTTCGCGGGCTCGCTGGCGCGGGACACGGCCGCGGCGAGCACGGGCGACATCGGCTGGGTGGTCTACCTCGGGGTGTTCCCCACGGCGATCGCCTTCTCGACGTACGCCTTCGCGCTGTCCTCGATGACCGCCGGCAACCTCAGCGTCACGACGTACCTCGTGCCGCCGATCACCGTGCTGCTCAGCTGGCTGTTCCTGTCCGAGGCGCCACCCGCGATCGCGTACGTCGGAGGCGTGCTCTGCCTGGTCGGGGTGGGACTGGCGCGGCGCCGCCCCAAGGCGCGGGTGCCCGGGCCCGCTCCCGCCTGACCAGCTCCGCATCGCCGGCGCGGCGGGGGCTAGCCGCGCTCGAGCCAGCCGCGGAAGGCGTCGAGGTTGCGAGTCGACTCGCCCCGGCTCCGGCGCCAGTCCCACTCCTTGCGGATGGACGTGGCGAACCCGAGCTCGAGGATGGTGTTGAACGACTCGTCGGCGTAGGTGAGCACCGCCCCCAGGAGCCGGTCCAGCTCCTCGGGAGCGACCGAGACCAGCGGCAGCCGGCCGTCGAGGTAGATGTCGCCCGCGTGGTCCACGGCGAACGCGACGCCGAACATCCTCAGGTTGCGCTCGAGCAGCCAGCGGTAGACCCGTTCGTGGTTCTCGTCGGGCTGGCGGGCCACGAAGGCGTGCACCCCGAGGGCGTGCTCGCCGACGTCGAGACGGCACGGCGTGGACAGCTTCTTCTCACCCGGCAGGTCGATGGTGAAGACGGCCGGCCGGATCTCCTTCCAGACCAGGTCGGAGTCCGCGAGCGTGCTGCGGACCACCTCGGCCGCGTCCTCTCGGGGCGAGCTCATCGGCGTGCTCACCGGACGGCGGCGAGGTCGTCGCGCATCGACCGGGCGGCGGCGCGGTAGACCTCGAGCGTGCGGTCGGCGGTCTGCTCCCAGCCGAACTGCGAGGCCTGCGCGAGGGCGCCGACGGACATCCGGTCCCGCAGGCCGGGGGCGGCGATGATGCGCTCCATCGCCCGCGCATAGTCGGCGGGGTCGTGGCCCTCGACGAGCAGCCCGGACACCCCGTCCCGCACGGCGGTGGTCAGCCCACCCACGGCGGCGGCCACCACCGGCGTGCCGGAGGCCTGCGCCTCGACGGCGACCAGGCCGAAGGACTCGTTGTAGGACGGCACGCAGACCAGGGTAGACGCGGCGTACCAGTCCGCCAGGTCCCGCTGGGCCACCGGCGGCACGAACCGCACCACGTCGGCGATCCCGAGCGAGTCGGCCAGCTGGGCGAGCGACTCGGGGTGCTCGAGCCCGGTGCCCGAAGGGCCTCCGACCACGGGTACGACGAGGCGGCGGCGCAGCGCGGGGTCCCGCTCGAGCAGGACGCGCACGGCGTGCAGCAGGATGTCCGGGGCCTTGAGCGGCTGGATGCGACCGGCGAACATCAGCACCACCGCGTCCGGGGACAGCCCCAGCCGGGCCCGCGCGGACGAGGAGGGCCGGAACACGTCGAGGTCCACGCCGGGATGCACCACGTCGACGCGGGCGGGGTCGGCGTCGTACAGCTCGAGCAGCTGCTTGGCCTCGAAGTCGGTGTTGGCGATCAGCATGTCGGCGGCCTCGACGACCTGCTCCTCGCCGATCACCCGGGCGGCCGGCTCGGGGGTGTCCCCGACCGCGAGCGACGCGTTCTTGACCTTGGCCATGGTGTGCATCGAGTGCACGAGCGGGACGCTCCACCGGTCACGGACCAGGGCGCCGACCTGCCCGGAGAGCCAGTAGTGGGAGTGCACGACGTCGTACCAGCCCTGGTCGTGCCGGGCCTCCGCCCGCAGCACCTCGCGCGCGAAGACGCACAGCTGACCGGGCAGCTCGGCCTTGGTGAGGCCCTCGAACGGGCCGGCGTGCACGTGGTGCACGGTGACCCCGGGGAACGCCTCGACCGTCGGCGGCAGGGCCGACGACGTCGCTCGGGTGTAGACCTCCACCGCCAGGTTGCGCGCCGCCAGCTGTCTGGCGAGCTCGACGACGTAGACGTTCAGGCCACCGGCGTCCCCCGTGCCCGGCTGGTCCAGCGGCGAGGTGTGCACGCTGATCATCGCGACCCGGCCGTGGCGGGGCAGCGGCTCCAACGACCCATCGCTCATGTGCGGACCCACCTCCAGGGACCCAACCCGCGCCGGACCACCGGTATTCCTACCCCGGTGCGTCCTCCTCCAGCCCCCGGTCCCGTCTCGTGGTCGCCCCGCTCGCCACCGGTGCGTGCGCTGCGGGACAATCGGCGGATGACCAGTCCCAGCGCCGTCGTGACCGGAGCGAGCAGCGGCATCGGCGAGGCCACCGCACGCCGGCTCGCCGACGCCGGCTTCCACGTGTTCTGCGCGGCCCGCCGCGAGGACCGCGTCCAGGCCCTGGCCACCGACATCGGGGGTACGGCGGTCCGCTGCGACGTCACCGACGAGGACCAGGTGCAGGCCCTGGCGAGCGAGGTGGGCCCACGTCTCGACGTGCTGGTCAACAACGCCGGCGCCGCGATCGGTGCCGGGCCGGTGACCGAGGCGGACGTCGAGGAGTGGCGGGCGATGTTCGAGGTGAACGTGATCGGCCTGGTGCGGGTCACCAAGGCGCTCACCCCGGCCCTGATCGCAAGCGGCGCCGGGGTGATCCTCAACGTCGGCTCCACCGCAGGTCGGATCGCCTACGAGGGCGGCGGCGGCTACACGACGGCCAAGCACGGCACCCAGGTGGTGTCCGAGACGCTGCGGCTCGAGCTCTACGACCAGCCGGTCCGGGTGTGCGAGATCGCGCCGGGCATGGTGAGGACGCCGGAGTTCTCCGTCAAGCGGTTCGGTGGTGACCAGGCGAAGGCGGACGCGGTCTACGAGGGGGTGGCCGAGCCACTCACCGCCGACGACATCGCCGACGCGATCACCTGGATGGTGACGCGTCCGGCGCACGTGAACATCGACGAGCTGGTGATCCGGCCTCGCGCGCAGGCCTCCCAGTTCAAGGTGCACCGCGTCCTCGACTGACGGCACAACTCGCCTCCTCACCGGTAGAGTCGCCCGCGGAGCGCCGGGAAGTCTGGTCGGCAACGTCGTCGCCGTACCCGCATGCCGATCGCGAGGAGCAGCCCTCCGTGTCCGACACCTACCGCTTCGCGACGCTCGTGCTGCTGGTCGCTGGCGCAGGCCTGCTCGCCGTGCTCTCGAACCGGCTCACCGAGCGGATCAGGGTCCCGGCCCCGCTGCTCGTCCTGGTCGCCGCCGCGGTCGGCGTCACCGCGATCCCGGACCTGCACGTGCCCTCCGAGCTCCTCGTGGAGCGGCTGGTCACGCTCGCGCTGATCTGCATCCTGTTCGACGGCGGCCTGCACATGGGCTGGGGCAAGTTCCGCGCCGCGGCCGCACCGATCGCCGTCCTCGGCGTGCTGGGCACCTTCCTGACCGTCGCGGCGGCCGCCGCGTTCCTGCACCTGGCGCTCGGGATCGACTGGTTCCCGGCGCTGCTGGTGGCCACCGCCATCTCCCCCACCGACCCGGCCGTGGTGTTCTCCGTCCTGGGCCAGCGCGAGGTGTCCGGGCGCAGCGGCACCATCCTCGAGGGCGAGTCCGGAGCCAACGACCCGGTGGGGATCGCGCTGATGGCCAGCCTGATCACGGCCGGCGGCCTCAGCGCGGCCGCCTTCGGCCAGGTCGCGGGCGAGTTCGCCCTGCAGATGCTGGTCGGCGCGCTGGTCGGGGTGATCGGCGGCCGGGCGATGCTGTGGTTCATGCGGGCCGTGCCGCTGCCGGGTGAGGGCCTCTACCCGTTGCGGACAGCGGCGTGTGCGTTGATCCTGTTCGGCGTCGCGACGCTGGCCCACGGGTCCGGGTTCCTGGCCGTCTTCGTGGCGGGGATCCTGCTCGGCGATGCGCGGGCGCCGTACAAGCGGGAGATCGAGCGGTTCCACTCCGCCCTGGCCAGCCTCGGCGAGATCGTCGCGTTCATCATGCTCGGCCTCACCGTCGACCTCGACGAGCTCACGCACCCCGACGTCTGGGTGCCGGGCCTGGTGCTCGGGGTCGTGGTCGCGCTGGTCGTGCGCCCGCTCGTGGTCGGGCTGTGCCTGGTGCCTGCCGGGCTGGCCGGCAACGAGCGCACGTTCGTGCAGTTCGCCGGCCTGAAGGGAGCCGTTCCCATCCTGCTCGGCAGCTTCATCCTCGTCGCGCCGGTCGCGGACGCCGAGCGGCTGTACGGCATCGTGGTCGTCGTCGTGGTCCTCTCCGTGCTGGTGCAGGGCAGCCTGGTGCCCACCGTGGCCGACCTGCTGCACCTGCCGATGCGCACCGTCGGCCAGGAGCCGTGGGCGGTCGGCGTGCGGCTCGCCGACGAGCCCGAGGGCGTGCACCTGCTCACGGTCGTCGCCGGCTCGGCCGCCGACGGCCACCGGATAGAGGAGCTGGACGCCATTCCCGAGGACGCGTGGATCAGCCTCGTGGTCCGCGACAACCGGCTGCTCAAGGTCCGGGGCGACAGCCGCCTGCAGGCCGGGGACGAGGTCCTGGTGATCGCCGACGGTGACGTTCACGACACCCTGGTGGCCACCTTCCGGCACGTCGCCCGGCCGTCCTCCCCCTGACTGATTACCAGGGGATGCCGAGACTCTGGCGATTCCCATGGGCCGTGACCCATGGGAAGCGCACAACTTCCTGCATCCCCTGGTAATCAGCCCAGGACCGCGTCGACCGCTGCGGCCAGCACGGCACCGGCGCGGCCGCGCACCACCAGGTCGGCCACGTCGTCGTACGGCGTCGGCTCGTCGTTCACGATCACCAGACGGGCGCCGCTGCGCACGGCCAGGAGAGGGAGCCCCGCCGCGGGGTGGACGACCAGCGACGACCCGACGGCGATCAGCAGGTCCGTCGAGGACGCCAGCTCCTCGGCCTCGGCCACCACGTCGGGGAACAGCATCTGCTCGAAGGACACCGTCGCCGACTTCACCAGGCCGCCGCAGGCCGGGCAGAGCGGATCGGGGTCACCGGCGTCGACCCGCTCGAACGCCCAGCCGACCGGGGCCCGGAAGCCGCAGCCGTCCGGGACGCCGTGCCTGGGCTGGTGGCCGATGCACATCACCTCGCGAGCCGTCCCGTGCAGCTCGGTGACCCGGCGGGAGCCGGCGTCCTGGTGCAGCCCGTCGATGTTCTGCGTCACCACCCCTAGCGACCGGCCGGCGGCCTCCAGGCGCGCCAGGGCGAGGTGGCCGGCGTTGGGCTGGTGCCCGTCGCCCAGCAGCTCACGACGCATCTGCCAGGACTGCTCCCGGACCCGCGCGGACGCCACGTAGCGACCGAAGGTGAACATCGCCGGGTCGTAGCGCGTCCAGACCCCTCCGGGCGAGCGGAAGTCGGGGATCCCGGACTCGGTGGAGATGCCGGCACCGGTGAAGGCGAGCGTCCTCGTGGCATCGGCGAGCAGGGCGGTCAACGAGGAGACGGCCGGGTCGGGATCGGGGCGTGCGGTCACCCGTCGACGGTAGTGCTCCAGCCCTCACGCCGGGAGACCGGCCGGAGGCGGGCACAACGGTTAGACTGGGGGTTGCTCACCGCAGCGTACGACCTCCTGGTCGCAGTCGCGACCACGACTGAGGAGCTGCAGATCCCAACTCGAAAGCGACAACGGCTACCCCATGCCCGAGAACACCTCCACCGCCCCCGTCACCTCGCGCGCCGACCTGCGCAACGTCGCCATCGTGGCCCACGTCGACCACGGCAAGACGACCCTGGTGGACGCGATGCTCTGGCAGGGCGGCGCGTTCGGCGAGCACCAGCACGTCGACGTCCGCGCCATGGACTCCGGTGACCTCGAGCGCGAGAAGGGCATCACGATCCTGGCCAAGAACACCGCGATCCGCTACACCGGGGCGGCTGCCCGGGGCCAGGGCGACGACTCGATGACCATCAACATCATCGACACCCCAGGGCACGCCGACTTCGGCGGTGAGGTCGAGCGCGGCCTGTCCATGGTGGACGGGATCGTGCTTCTCGTGGACGCCTCCGAGGGGCCGCTCCCGCAGACCCGGTTCGTGCTCCGCAAGGCGCTGAACGCCGACCTGCCCGTCGTACTCGTGGTGAACAAGGTGGACCGCTCCGACGCGCGGATCTCCGAGGTGGTGGACGAGACCTACGAGCTGTTCATGGACCTGCTCGACGAGAGCCACAGCCAGGACGCGCTGGACTTCCCGGTGGTCTACGCGAGCGCCAAGGCCGGGCGGGCCAGCCTGACGATGCCGGAGAACGGCGGGATGCCGGACAGCGCCAACCTGGAGCCGCTGTTCCAGACCATCGTGGACGCCATCCCGGCACCGGTCTTCCACCCCGAGGCACCTCTGCAGGCGCACGTCACGAACCTCGACGCCTCGCCGTTCCTCGGCCGGCTCGCCCTGGTGCGGGTCAAGGAGGGGCACCTGAAGAAGGGCCAGAACGTGGCTTGGATCAAGCGGGACGGCACCCGGGCCACCACCAAGATCACCGAGCTGCTGGTGACCCAGGGCCTGGAGCGCAAGCCCGGCCTGGAGGCGGGCCCGGGTGACATCGTGGCGATCGCCGGCATCCCGGAGATCATGATCGGCGAGACGCTGGCCGACCCCGAGAACCCGGTGGCGCTGCCGCTGATCACCGTCGACGAGCCGGCTATCTCGATGACCATCGGCATCAACACCTCGCCGCTGGCCGGCCGGGTCAAGGGCTCCAAGGTCACGGCGCGACTGGTCAAGGACCGGCTGGACGCCGAGCTGGTCGGCAACGTGTCGATCCGGGTGCTGCCCACCGAGCGACCCGACGCCTGGGAGGTGCAGGGCCGTGGCGAGCTGGCGCTGGCGATCCTCGTCGAGCAGATGCGCCGCGAGGGCTACGAGCTGACTGTCGGCAAGCCGCAGGTGGTCACCCGCGAGGTGAACGGCAAGGTGCACGAGCCGGTCGAGCGGCTGACGATCGACGCACCGGAGGAGTACCTCGGCACGATCACCCAGCTCCTCGCGGTCCGCAAGGGCCGGATGGAGCAGATGACCAACCACGGCACCGGCTGGGTCCGGATGGAGTTCCTGGTCCCGGCGCGTGGGCTGATCGGCTTCCGCACCGAGTTCC
>CAXSHL010000012.1:38109-80240 GCA_964237315.1 uncultured Nocardioidaceae bacterium | reverse complement strand
ACCACGGCCTCGGCCGGCGCGCCGGTCCGGGCGTCGGCCGGGGTGCCGGTCCGGGGGTCAGTCGTGGTGTCGCTCATAGGAGAACTCTCCCAGCGACCGCCGACACAATCGGGTCTTAATCGACCACATCGCCAGCATGCGGACAACTCGCCGATCGTGCTGTGCTAGCGATCCAGACAGGACGAGAGCCCCACACGATGTGCGGGGCTCTCGTCAGGATGACAGGTGCAGAGGTCAGTGCTTGCCGATCTCACCCTGCTCGATGCCGTGCCGGTCGTGCTGGACATGACCGCCGTCGTGATACTCGGCGACCTCCTGCTCCTCGAGCTCGTGGTCGGCGTGGTGCCGCGCCGCCTCGAGCTCCTCGCGGGTCGGAGTCTCGATGTTGCCGCTGTACCAGAACCGTGCCAGTCGCGCCCGCAGCCTCATCAGCTGCACCTTGTGGTTGGCCACGCCGTTCTCGTCGGCCTTGCTCGGCATCTCCGGGACGTCGTCGTGCTCCCGGCTCGCCAGCGCGAAGGTCTCGCCGGTCGGGATCGGCAGGTGCTTCTCGGCGTACGCACCTTCGGGCGAGCGCATGATCACGCCGCTCTCGTAGCCGTGCAGCAGGCGGGCCTGGTCCGCACGCTGCAGCGCGATGCACCAGCGCCGAGTGATCAGGAACGCGATCACCGGGCCGGCGAACACCATCACCCGCATGAAGTAGGTGATGTAGTTGATGTTCAGGTCGAACTTGATGGCCAGGATGTCGTTGCCGCCGGCGGCCCAGAGCAAGCCGATGAAGGTCATCAGGGCGACCATCGTGGCGGTCCGCGTGGGTGCGTTCCGCGGGCGTTGCAGCAGGTGGTGGTCCCGCTTGTCGCCGGTGATCCAGTTCTCGATGAACGGCAGCATCAGCAGGATCGTGAACATCAGACCAGGCAGCACGATGATCGGGAGCAGCACATTCCAGCTCAGCGTGAAGCCGAACAGGTGCGTCTCCCAGCCGGGCATGATGCGCAGGGCGCCGTCGGGCCAGCCCATGTACCAGTCGGGCTGCGAGCCCGCCGTGACCTGGGACGGGTCGTAGGGCCCGTAGCGCCACACCGGGTTGATTGACATCAGGCCGCCCATCAGCGCGGAGATGCCGAAGACGATGAAGAAGAACCCACCGGCCTTCGCCGCGTAGACCGGCATCATCGGGTAGCCGACGACGTTGTCGTTGGTGCGGCCGGGACCGGCGTACTGCGTGTGCTTCTGGAACACGAGCAGCAGCATGTGCAGACCCACGAGCGCAGCGAGCACGGCGGGGATCAGCAGCACGTGGGCGGTGTAGAGGCGCGGGATGATGTCGTCGCCGGGGAACTCTCCGCCGAACATGAAGAACGAGATGTAGGTGCCGACCACCGGGATGGCGAGCACGAAGCCGCCGGCCGCCCGCAGCCCGGTCCCCGACAGCAGGTCGTCGGGCAGGGAGTAGCCGGTGAACCCCTCGAGGCTGCCCAGGAGCAGCAGCAGGCAGCCGATGACCCAGTTGATCTCACGCGGCTTGCGGAAGGCGCCGGTGAAGTAGACGCGCATCATGTGCACGAACATCGCGGCGATGAACAGCATCGCGGACCAGTGGTGGATCTGCCGCATCAGCAGGCCGCCGCGCACGTCGAAGGAGAGGTACAGCGAGGAGGCGTAGGCCTCCGACATGTTCACGCCGCGCAACTGGTCGTAGGAGCCGTTGTAGACGACCTCGCCCATGCTCGGCTTGAACCAGAGCGTCAGGAAGGTCCCCGTCAGCAGCAGGACGACGAAGCTCCACAGGGCGATCTCGCCCAGCATGAAGGACCAGTGGTCGGGGAAGATCTTGCGGACCTGCTTCTTCGCGACACCCGCGATGCCGGTGCGGTCATCGACCCAGGTGGCCAGTCCCGCCACCGGGTTGGTCTTCTCGACCCGAGCAGCCGTCTTGCCGTTCGTGGTTGCTGTGCTCATCACCGGTCACCGCGTTCCCAGAAGCTCGGGCCTACCGGCTCCGTGAAGTCACTCTGGGCGACGAGGTAGCCCTCGTCGTCCACCATCAGCGGAAGCTGAGGCAAGTGCCTTCCGGCCGGTCCGAATATGACTTTACCGTTGTCCGCCAAGTCGAAGGTCGACTGGTGGCACGGGCACAGCAGGTGGTGCGTCTGCTGCTCCCACAACGAGATCGGGCAGCCCACATGGGTGCAGATCTTGGAGAAGCACAAGATGCCACTCACCCCCCAGTTCTCGCGGCCCGCCGACGGGGTGATGTCCTCGGGCTTCATGCGTACGACGATCGTCGAGGCCTTGGTCTTGGCGTCCAGGAGCTCAGTGCCCTCGTAGACCGGCTCGCCGTTGTCGTCCTTGGCGAAGAGGATCTCGGGCTGGCTGTTGATCAGCTGCCCGATCTCGACCTCCTCGGGCTTGATGGGGGTGCCGGCGACGTCGTTGACCACCCGCATGCCCTTCTTCCACACCGTGACCGACAGCTTGTTGCCCGGAAGCGGGCCGAGGTCGCGGAGTGCGAGGACGGCAGGCAGCCCCAGCATCGCGAGCGCGCCGATCAGTGAGTTGCGGATCAGCGGGCGTCGGGCGATGCCCGAGTCGCTGACGCCCTGGTCGAGGGCCTTGAGGGTGTCGGCGATGTCGGTGTCGCTGGACTTGGTGGGGTGGCGCATCTCGACGACCTCGACGTCGCTCATCAGCTTGCGGGCCCACTGGATGGCGCCGATGCCGATCAGCAGCAGGGCCATCCCGAGGCAGAGGCCCAGCGTCACGTTGGAGGCGCCGTACCCCATGATCTCGTCGGGGTTGTCGCCGATCTGGAAGACGAAGTAGGAGACGCAGAAGAGCACGACGAAGAAGGCGGAGAGCAGGAAGCAGAACGCGATCTGACGCTCGGCGCGCCGGCCGGCGCGCTCGTCGACGTCGGTCGGGCGTGGCTCGTGCTCCTCGAGGCCGGGGTCGGAGAACGGGTCGTACGTCGCCGGGAGCTGCCCGTGGCGGTCCCTCTCGGGCTGGGTGGCCACCGCCGACTGGTTGCCGCGGGCCGCCTCCCGGTTGTCGCCGGTCATGCGCTTGCTCCCTTCTTGGAGCGGGTCGAGCGAGTGGAGTGCGAAGCGATCCAGACCGCGAAGCCGACGCAGGCCCCGATGCCCAGCAGCCAGGCGAACATGCCCTCGCTGACCGGTCCGTAGGAGCCGAGGCTGGAGCCGCCGTACTTCGGGTTCTTGCTGACGCTGTTGAGGTAGGCGATGATGTCGCGCTTCTCACTCGGCTTGAGCACGCCGTCGGAGAACACCGGCATCTGCTGCGGACCGGTCACCAGGGCTTCGTAGATGTGCTTGTTGCTGACCCCGCTCAGCGAGGGGGCGTACTTCCCACCGGGCAGCGCGCCGCCGGCCGCGGCGAAGTTGTGGCAGGCGGTGCAGTTGGTCCGGAAGAACTCGCCGCCCTTGACGATGGAGTCGTTGTCGACCCCCGAGGTGTCGTACGTCGACTTCTCCGGGATGGCCGGCCCGGGGGCCAGGGACGCGACGTAGGCCGCCAGCGCGGAGATCTCGTCCTTGTTGTAGACGACCTTCTTCTTCTCGGCCTGGGCACCCGGACGGGCCATCGGCATCCGGCCGGTGCCCACCTGGAAGTCGACGGCCGCGGCTCCGACGCCGGCCAGCGGGGGGCCGTACTGCGTGCCGCGGCTGGTCACGATGCCCTCGCCGTTCTCACCGTGGCAGGAGGAGCAGCCGACGAGGAACAGCTGGCGCCCCTGGGAGACCGTGGACTGGTCGGCCTGGGAGGTCTCGGCCGAGGCGGGGGAGAGCAGCGCGTAGGCGCCACCGGTCAGCAGCAGCCCGAGAAGGACCACCACGAGGCCGGCCAGCGGGCTCCGGCGCTTGCGTGAGAGGCGGTCGGTGAGGAGTCGCACGAGTGTCCTTCGCTGTCCTTCGTCGCTGTCCGGCTGCGGTCGTTGCTCGGGGGGTTACTGGATGACGTAGATGGTGAAGAAGAGGCCGATCCACACGACGTCGACGAAGTGCCAGTAGTAGGACACGACGATGGCGCTGACGGCCTGTTCGTGGGTGAACTTGCGCGCGATGAACGTGCGGCCAAGGACGAGCAGGAACGCGATCAGCCCGCCGGTGACGTGCAGCCCGTGGAAGCCGGTGGTCAGGTAGAACACCGAGCCGTAGGCCGACGAGGGGATGGTGATGTGCTCCTCGATCAGGGAGACGTACTCGGTCGCCTGGCCGGCGACGAAGAAGGCCCCCATCAGGTAGGTGAGCACGAACCACTCGCGCAGACCCCACCCCTTGATGTCGAACACCGACCCGCTGCGCCCGACCTGCCCCCGCTCGGCCGCGAAGACACCGAGCTGGCAGGTCAGCGAGGAGAGCACCAGGACGGTCGTGTTCACCGACGCGAAGGGCACGTTGAGCTTCGCGGTCTCCTGCGCCCACAGCTGCGTGGACACGGAACGGATCGTGAAGTAGCTGGCGAACAGCGCAGCGAAGAACATCAGCTCGCTGGACAGCCACACGATGGTCCCGACGCTGACCATGCTCGGCCGGTCGTGGTGCCCGTGGAGGCGGGAGGCGGGGATCACCGAAGCAGTTGAGGCCACGGACACATTATGGCTGGCAGTCCCCAACTCCGGCACCCCGACCCCCTGCCGGATCCTCACGAGATCGGCGTGCGGCCGTGTGCACGCCCCGGGGTGCTGGACCGGCCGGGGTCCGGGCGGCACGCCGTACCTCCGCAGGTGGGGGACCGGTAGAGTCGCTCGGGTGACGAACCCGGCATCCGACGAGCGCCTGAAGATCCTCGTCTACAGCGACGACGCGGACGTCCGCAACCAGGTGATCCTGGCGCTCGGGCGACGTCCTCACCCGGACCTTCCCGAGGGGGAGTACGTCGAGGTGGCGACCGAGCCCGTCGTGCTGCAGCAGATGGACTCCGGTCGGATCGACCTCGCCATCCTCGACGGCGAGGCCGTGCCGGCGGGGGGCATGGGCATCGCCAAGCAGATGAAAGACGAGATCTACCAGTGCCCGCCGATCGTGGTGCTGACCGGGCGACCCCAGGACGCCTGGCTGGCGACCTGGTCACGCGCGGACGGCGCCGTGCCGCACCCGATCGACCCCTTGCAGCTCGCCGAGACGGTGCTGCGGCTGCTCCGGGCGCGGCAGGCGTCCGCGCAGGCACCCGCCGTCGGCCACTGAGCCCGTCGATGGCCTCCCCCGCTCCCGTCGACGAGTCGCCGACGAGGCCCCAGCACTCCTGGGCCGAGGTGCTGACCGCGCTCATCGGTGGCGAGGACCTGAGCACCCGGCAGACCGCGTGGGCGATGTCGGAGATCCTGTCCGGCGAGGCGACGCCCTCCCAGATCGCCGGCTTCGCGGTCGCGCTGCGCGCCAAGGGTGAGACCGTCGAGGAGATCCAGGGCCTCGTGGACGGCATGTACGCCCACGCGGCCCCGATGGTGGTGACCGGACGGGTCCTCGACGTGGTCGGGACCGGCGGGGACCGCTCGATGTCGGTGAACATCTCCACCATGGCGGCCATCGTGGCGGCCGGAGCCGGTGCCCGGGTGGTCAAGCACGGCAACCGCTCGGCCTCCTCCAAGGCCGGCTCTGCCGACGTGCTCGAGGCCCTCGGACTGCGGCTCGACCTCCCGGCGGCCGCGGTGGCCCGGATCGGTGAGGAGGTCGGGATCACCTTCTGCTTCGCTGCCGCCTTCCACCCGGCGCTGCGGCACGCGGCCGTGCCCCGGCGAGAGCTGGGCGTCGGCACGACCTTCAACATCCTCGGTCCCCTCGCCCACCCCGCGAAACCGCAGGCCCAGGCGGTCGGTTGCGCGGACCTGCGGATGGCGCCCCTGATGGCCGGCGTCTTCGCTCGTCGCGGCGTCGATGCCTGGGTCTTCCGGGGCGACGACGGCCTCGACGAGCTGACCACCACCACCACGTCGCAGGTGTGGGCGGTCGCCGACGGTGGGGTGACGGAGTTCGTCGTCGACCCCGACCGGTTCGGCCTCGGCGGCGGCACGACCAAGGGGCTGCAGGGCGGGGACGTGGCCGTGAACGCCGACGCAGTGCACCGGACGCTGGCCGGCGGGACCGGCGCGGTGCGGGACGCGGTGCTGCTCAACGCGGGCGCCGCCCTGGCGGTGCACGCGGACGAGGCCGGTGACCCGCTGGACCGGCTGGAGGCGGGCATCGAGCGCGCGCGCACCTCGGTCGACTCAGGTGCCGCCCGGACCACGCTCGAGCGCTGGATCGAGGCCAGCCGGACCGCGTAGTCGGCCGGTCAACCGGCGCGTCCGGCGCCGGTCAGCGCCCCGCGTCCTGTGCCGGTCAGTCCAGGCCCAGCGAGAACGCCGACTCCAGGTCGTGCTGGGAGTAGGCGCGGAACGCGATGTGGGTCTCCGTGGACAGCACGCCCGTCACCTTGTTGAGCTGGTCGGCCACGACCGTCGCCACGTCGTCGTGGCTGCGCACCCGGACCAGCGCGATGAGGTCGATCTGGCCGGTCACCGAGTAGACCTCGCTCACGCCGTCGATGGCGGCGATCTCCTCGGCGACCTCCGGGATCCGCGCGACGTCAGCATTGACGAAAACGATGGCGGTGATCATGGAGCCCACGCTAGCGGACCGGCTGGTGCACCGTCCGGCCCGAGCGTCGCTCGTCGAAGGGCACCAGGGAGACGCGGGACTGCTCGACCGCGTCGTGGACCCGGAGGTGCTTGGTGGCGCCACCGACCGGGCAGCTCCACTCGCCCTCGACATGCACCAGCCGGACCCCCTCCGACTCCAGCCAGCGCAGGATCCGCTCGCTCTCCTCGGCCGTGGTGGCCGGCGTCGGTCCGGGGCCCGGGACCACGGTGTCCGCGCCTGCGCGCAGCTGGTCGACCCAGGCGCCGGCCGGCGCACCGGGCGGGATGACGCCGGCCGCCGCGAGGCGCCCGTGCCGGACCACGTGCACCGACCAGCGGCCGTCCTCGCGGCGTGCCGCGACCAGCTCCGGGCACCGGGTGAGCGCCCGCAGCCGCTGCGTGCGGGCGGCCCCGCGCAGGAACGAGCTGAGGCGGTCCCGCCACGACCCGGCGTCCTCGAACCGGTTGGCCGAGGAGAGCAGCTCCATCCGCCGGGACAGGGCGGCGACCACGTGGTCGGGCCGCTCGTGCAGCGATCCGCGGAGCTGGGCCACCACGTTCGCGTAGTCCGCGGGCGTGACGCTGCCGTCACAGGGCGAGAGGCACTTGCCCATCTCGGCGAGTGCGCACGCGCTCATCGAGGGCACCTTGGGCATCCTCGGCGTGCACTGGCGGATCGGGAAGGCCTCGTGCAGAGCGGCCATCGAGCGCTCGGCGCCTCGCCGCGAGGAGTAGGGACCGATGTAGTCCGCCTGGTCGTCGATGACGTGCCGGACCAGTGAGAGCCGGGGCCACGGCTCGCGGGTCAGCTTGATCCAGTGCACCCGCTCGGGGAACCGCGAGCGGCGGTTGTACTTCGGCTTGTGCTCCGCGATCAGCCGGAGCTCGCGCACCTCGGCCTCCAGCGGAGTGGCGCACTCGATGCCCTGCACCGACGCGGCGAGCCCGACCATCTCGCCCATCCGGGTGCGGGTCTCCGAGGCGGTGAAGTAGGTGCGGACGCGGGTCCGCAGGTCCTTGGACGTCCCGATGTAGAGCACCCGGCCACGGTCGTCGCGGAACAGGTAGACACCCGGTGCGTGGGGGAGCGCCTCGGCGAGATGGCGCTTGCGGCGCTGGGCGGAGGTGACCCGTGAGCTGAAGGTCTGCAGCTCCTCGAGCGTGTGCACGCCGAGGTTGCCCAGCCGGGCGATGAGCCCGTGCAGCACGTCGACCGTGGCGCGGGCGTCCGACAGGGCGCGGTGGTTGGGGGTGGTCGTCGCGTTGAACGTCACGGCCAGGCTGCTCAGCTTGCAGTTCGGGGCGTCGTCACGGGTGATCACCCGGCGGGCCAGCCGGGCGGTGTCGAGCACCTCGAACCGCGGCCACGGCCGGCCCTGCTGCTCGGCGAAGTGCTTGAGGAAGCCGACGTCGAACGGCGCGTTGTGGGCCACCAGCACGCACCCGTGGGCGAACTCGAGGAACTGCGGGAGCACCTGCTCGATGCGGGGAGCCGTCGCGACCATCGAGTCGGTGATGCCGGTCAGCACCGCGATGAAGGCCGGGATGGCCTGGTAGGGGTTCACCAGTGTCTGGAACTCCCCGAGGACCTCGCCGCCACGGACCTTGACCGCACCCACCTCGGTGATCATGGACCCGGCCGCGGCCGAGCCTCCGGTGGTCTCCAGGTCGACGACGCAGAACGTGACGTCGCGCAGCGGGCGACCCAGCTCGTCGAAGCTCCGCTGCGTCTCCCACCGCGACCGGGCGGGCGCAGGGGTGCCGCTCGGGTGGGTGGTCATCGGGCCGGTCACGAGCCAGACGCTAGAGGTGGCCACCGACGGAACCGCTCCGCCACGCGGCATACGCTGGAGCAGCGCCCCCACCAAGGCGCGAACCTATGCCAGGAGGCCCGCCGATGGCCGCGTCCCTTCCCGACGCCGACACCCGCTGGCGGTGCGGTGCGTGCGGCAACCTGACCCGGTTCGACGTCACCCTCACCCGGCGTACGACGGAGTACTGGCACTTCGACCTCGCCGGCGTCCATCGCGTCGAGGAGTCACGCACCGAGCAGGAGGACGTGTCCGACGTCACCTGCCGATGGTGCGGCCGCTCGGATGCGGTCGAGGTCGTCACCCGCGCGGAAGCCGACACGTCGGCGTCGTGAGCCGCCGGGTGGGGGAGCAGTGACCGACGACGTCGAGCCGGCTGCCCCACTGCCCGACGTGGTGCGGACCCGGGTGCTGTCGCTGGCCGCCGATGCGCTCGGCCGGCTGGAGCCTGACCAGGTCCCGGTGTCGTTGCGGCGCGTCGCGGCCTTCGCACCTGCGCGGCGAGCGCGGCTGGCGGCCAGCCAGATCGCGGCCGTGCTGTCGCTCGACGACGACTTCCGCGACCGGGTGGCCGACCAGGTGCGCACCGTGCTGCCGGACCTGTGCCGAGCCCTCGACGAGGGACGTCAGGCACCGGCGGCGGATCCGGTTGACCTTGCTGCGGTCGCCTACCTGCTGCGACCTGACGGCTGGGCCTCCACGGTGTCCACGGCCTCGGAGTCGGCGCAGGCCCGCCGCAGGGACGCGGTCACCGCCGGGAGCACGGAGCGCGCCGACCGGCTGCGGCGCCAGCTGGACGCGGCCACCGAGGAGCTGAAGGAGGTGCGGCGCCGCCACCGCGACCAGCTGGCCCTGGTGAAGAGCGAGAACGCCGAGCTTCGTCACCGGCTCGCGGACGCGAGGGCGAGGGTGCGGACCGCGGAGGAGTCCGCGGACCGCGCGGCCGCGGGGCTCGCGGAGGTGGCCGCTGCGGCGGCGGCCCAGGCCGGGGACCAGGAGGCCGAGCTGCGCCGGCTGCGGGCCCGCACGGACGCGCTGGAGCGCGACCTCCAGGCGGGGCGCAGGGCTGAGCGGCTGGAGCGCAGCACCGAGACCATGCGAGCGCGCCTGCTCCTCGACACGCTGCTCGAGACGGCCCAGGGCCTGCGGCGGGAGCTGGCGCTCCCGGCCGTCGAGGGATCCCCTGCCGACACGGTGGAGGCGCACGTGGCCGAGCAGGGCAGCCAAGGGTCCTCGGGTCAGTCCTCGCTGTCCTCCGCGGACCCGGCGCTCCTCGACCAGCTGCTCATGCTGCCGAGGGTGCACCTGGTCGTGGACGGCTACAACGTCACCAAGACCGCCTGGCCGGACCTGTCCCTGGAGAGGCAGCGCGAGCGGCTGCTGGGCGGTCTGGCGCCCCTCGTGGCGCGCAGCGGCGCCGAGGTGACGGTCGTCTTCGACGCCGCCGAGACGACCGAGCGGCCCCTGGTGAACCGGCCCCGCGGCGTCCGCGTGCTCTTCAGCCCGCCGGGAGTGATCGCCGACGACCTGATCCGCGAGCTGGTCGCCGCCGAGCCCCGGGGTCGGCCGCTGGTGGTGGTCACCAGCGACCAGGCGGTGGCGCGCGACGTGCTCCGGGACGGCGCCCGGGTGGCTGCGGCCCCCGCCCTGAGCCGGCTGCTGTCCCGGGTCTGACCCCGCCGCACGCAGGTGCCGGCTGGAAGCGTCCCCGAAGTCTGTCCACGGGAAACTGTCGGAGGCCCCTGGGATAGTCCTCCGCACGACGACCTCTCAGCCGAGGGGACACCGTGGGAGGACACCATGACCGACACGAGCGTGCACATCGACTGCGACACCTGCCTGGTCCGGGGACTGGCCTGCCACGACTGCGTGGTGACGGTGCTCCTGGGTCCACCACCGGAGCTCGGCTTCGACGCTGACGAGCAGCGGGCTCTCGACGTGCTCGCCGACTCCGGGCTGGTGCCTCCCCTGCGGATGGTGGCGCCACTGCCCGGACCGGACATCGCCTCGGCGTGAGGCGGCCGTCGCCGCGGTGTGACCGGCGTCGCTTGCCCCTCGGGCGGACGACCCCTAGCCTAAGGGGCTGGTGCCCGCACAAGCCGACCGACCGGGTCGACTCGGGCGCCGCGTTGAGTCCGCACGAGGGCCGGGGGCCGCCGTCGTCGGAGCCGGGGAACCATGTTCCTGGGGTTAATCGCTCAGAGTGCGACTTCTGTGAGGTCTGCAGTGGTCGTCTCCTGCGTAGGGTTCTTTGCCGCCCGCACCCGTCAGCTAACCCGGTAGACGTCAGACAAAGAGGAGCTCGTCCGCTCGTGACCGACGGACCCAAGCGCAGCGCGCGCACGCTCGCGACCCTGTGTGTCATGGCTTTCGGCGGCTCGATGCTGGTCGCCGCACCCACCTCCGCCCAGCCCGACATCGACACCGTGCAGACGCGCGTCGACCGGCTCTACCAGCAGGCGGAGCAGGCCTCGGAGCGCTACAACGACGCCCGGCTCTCGATGACGCAGTCGCGTTCCCGGCTCCGCGCCCTCGACGCCGACCTGGCCCGGCAGCAGACGAAGGTCGAGACGGTCCGGGACCAGGTCGCCTCCTCCGTCGTGGCGCAGTACCAGGGGCAGGCGCTCACCTCGACCACCCAGGTCCTGCTCTCCGACGACCCGGACGCCTTCATCGACCGGCTCACCACGGTGTCGGCCTACGACGACCAGCAGACCCAGATGATGGCGGACTTCGCGGTCCAGGCGAAGCGGCTCGAGATGCGGAAGGCTGCGTCGGTGGCCGAGCTCTCCCGGATCTCCGCCACCAAGCGTCGACTCGGCGCGGAGAAGGCCGAGGTGGACACCAAGGCGGCCGAGGCCAAGAAGCTGCTCAAGGCGCTCAAGGAGCGCGCCGCCGCACGCGCCAGCCGCTCCGAGGACCGCGCGGCCCAGGCGGGTGGCAGTGCGTCCGCCGCGGCGCCGAGTGCTCCGGCCTCCGGACGCGCCGCGGCAGCCGTCCGCTACGCGATGGCTCAGATCGGCAAGGCCTACGTCTACGGCGCAGCCGGGCCGAGCGCCTTTGACTGCTCGGGCCTCACCATGATGGCCTGGGCGCAGGCCGGTGTGGCTCTCCCGCACTCCTCGAGCGCCCAGACGGGCTCCGGCAGGTCGGTGTCCCAGCCCGAGCTCCAGCCGGGGGACCTGGTCTTCTATTACAGCCCCGTCAGTCACGTCGGGATGTACATCGGCAACGGACAGATCGTCAACGCCCTGAACCCGGGTGCCGGCGTGCGGATCTCCGGTGTGAACGACATGCCGTACAGCGGTGCCGTCCGGCCCGGCTGACCCACATCGGTCGGCCGGCTCGCGTCGCAGGTGGCCGGTCCTGCTGCTGGTTCTCGGGTGCTGTGTCGCCGTAGGAGTCGGCGTCCTCCTCGTGCGCCCTTCACCGACCGGCGCGCCCCGTGACGGGTCGCAAGGGGGACCAGTCGTTACTGACCGGCGTCCGGCCGCTGCGGCGATGCTGCTCCTCGACCTCACCCGTCGTCTTGGGCACGGCACCCGGGCGGAGGTCACCGCGCTGGGTGCGGACCGGTCGGCGCGACGCGAGCTGGCCACCCTGGTGCACAACGTCCGCACCCTCGGCGTCACCGACCTCTCGATGCGCTACGTCGCCACGGACCCGACGCGGCCGTCCTCCGGGCAGCCGTCGGCAGCCTCGGACGCGTGGGTCGGGCAGGTGCAGGTGCGGTGGCGGCTCCGCGGCGTCGACCGGGGCCAGGCCTCCGTCCGGCTGCCGATGACACTGTCGGGAGGCAGACACGGCGCGTCGGCCCGGTTCCTGACCGCTCGGCACTCCCCGGCGGGGGACCAGCCGGTCGTCGAGCCACTCTGGCTGCTCGGTGCGGTGTCGGTCGCGCGGACCTCCCGGTCGCTCGTCGTGACGTCCGGCGGTCACCCGGCCGCGGAGTACTCGCGATTGGCCGACCGGGCGGTGACCGCCGTCCGCCGGGTGCTGCCGCGATGGACCGGACGCCTCGTCGTCGAGGTGCCCGGTGACCGTGGCGGCCTGGCCCGGGTCCTCGGGTCGGGATCGTCGAGCTACGCCCGGATCGCCGCCGTGACCACCACCGAGGACGGGTCCGCCCGGGCCGGCGCGCCGGTGCACATCTTCGTGAACGCGCGGGTGTTCGACCCGCTCGGACCGCACGCCTCGCAGATCGTGATGAGTCACGAGGCCACCCACGTCGCCACCGGCGCCGCGCTGTCGACGATGCCCACCTGGCTGCTGGAGGGGTTCGCGGACTATGTGGCCCTGGACAACGTCGGCATCCCCGTCACCGTGGCCGCGAGCCAGATCCTCGCCCAGGTGCGCGCGCACGGAGCTCCCGCGCACCTCCCGGACAGCTCCGACTTCGACGCACACCACAGCGGGCTGGGGGCGTCGTACGAGTCGGCTTGGCTGGCCTGTCGGCTGCTGAGTCGGACGTACGGCGAGCGCCGGCTGGTCCGGCTCTACCGGGCCGTGGACGGTGGCGCGTCCGTGCCCGCCGCATTGCGGACCGTGCTCGGGACCGACCAGGCCACCTTCACCGCCGCCTGGCGCGACGACCTGCGCCGGCTCGCCGCCCGATGAGCCGGGTCCTGGTGGTGACCAACGACTTCCCGACCCGTCGCGGCGGCATCGAGTCCTTCGTCGTCGCGCTCTGCGAGCGGATGCCGGTCGACGAGGTGGTGGTCTACACAGCCGCGATGCCCGGGGACCGCGAACACGACGCGGGACTCGGCTTCCCCGTCTACCGCGACCCCGGCAGCGTCCTGCTGCCGACGCCGGCGGTGGGCAGGCGGGTGGCCGCGGTCCTGGCCCGGCACGGCTGCGACCGGGTGCTGTTCGGGGCCAGCGCACCGTTGGGGCTGCTGGCGCCGAGGCTGCGCCGAGCCGGAGCCCGGCGCATCGTCGCTCTCACCCACGGTCACGAGGTGTGGTGGGCACGGCTGCCGGGCACCCGCCGGCTCCTGCGACGCATCGGCGACTCGGTCGACGTGCTGACCTATGTCAGCGAATGGTGCCGGGACCGGATCGCACCGGCCCTCTCCCCCGAGGCCCGGTGCCGAATGGCCCGGCTCTCCCCGGGCGTGGACCCCGCGCGGTTCCATCCCGGCTGCGGAGGGGCCGGCGTGCGCAGTCGGCTCGGTGTCGGGTCCACCGTGCCGGTGGTGGTGTGCACGGCGAGGATGGTGCGCCGCAAGGGCCAGGACGCGCTGGTCCGGGCCTGGCCCGACGTCCTCCGGTCGTTCCCGGGCGCGGTGCTGCTGCTCGTCGGCGACGGGCCCGACCGCGACCGCCTCGGGCGGCTCGTCCACGACCTCGGTGTGCAGCGCACCGTGGTGTTCACCGGCGGCGTGCCGTGGGAGGACGTGGCCGCCTACACCGACGCCGGTGACGTCTTCGCGATGCCCTGCCGGACCAGGCGGTGGGGTCTGGAGCCCGAGGCGTGGGGGATCGTCGCCCTCGAGGCGCAGGCCTGCGGCCTGCCCGTCGTCGTCGGTCGCTCAGGAGGGGCGCCCGAGGCGGTCGCGGACAACGAGCGGGCCCGGGTGGTGGCAGGACCAGACGAGCTGCTGGGTGCACTGGTGGAGCTGCTGGACGAGCGGCGGGACCGTGGCCCGGGCGACGCAGTGGTCAGCTGGACCTGGGACGGCTGTGCTCGCGACCTGCAGGCGATGTGGGGTCCGCCCGAGTCCTCATGAGGGCTGGCTGCTCAGTCCCGGAGGTCGTCGGCCAGCAGTCCCGAGCGCACCGCCTTCATGATCGCGTCCGCGCGGTTGGAGGCGCCGAGCTTCTCGTAGATCTTGGAGATGTGGGTCTTGGCGGTGGAGTCGCTGACGAAGATCGCGCGGCCGATGGCTGACACGGAGAAGCCGCGGGCGAGCAGGCTGAGCACCTCGGACTCGCGGTGCGTCAGCTGCGGACCGGTCGGCGTCAGGCGTCGGCGCATGGCGCCCGCGAGGTCGGCCGCGGCGAACGAGCGGGGAGAGACGAGTGCGTGCCGGGCCGCAGCCACCACCTCGTCGGAGGGTGCGTCCTTGGCGACGAAGGCGGAGGCCCCTGCCTCCAGGGCAGCGAACAGCTGCTCGTCCCCGGCGTACATGGTGAGCACCACCACGCCGGTGTCGTGGCCGCGTGAGCGAATGTCGCGGACGAGGTCCAGCCCGGTGCCGTCGGGCAGGCGTACGTCGGTCACGACCACGTCGGGCTCGAGGTCGACGAACTTCTTCAGCCCTTCGCTCGCGGTCTCGGCCTGCCCCACCACCACGAAGTCCTCGGCCCTCTCGAACGCGTGAGCGAGACCCTGACGGATGAGGTCATGGTCGTCGATGAGGAGCACGCTGGTGGACGGGTCGGCCATGGGGCGGAGCGGCTTTCGGTGAGGGCGGGCTGGTGCTCGCTACAATAACCTTTACTACAGTGCCGTGGCCGCTATCCGTCGAGGAGCCGTCGATCTCCAAGGTGGCGTCGATACGCTCCGCACGCTCCCGCATGATCGAGATGCCGAACGAGTCGTTGCCCCGTCCGTTGATCCCGGCGCCGTCGTCGCGGATCACCAGACCGGCCCGTGGCGGGTCGGTCCAGCAGTCCACCCAGAGGTTGTCTGCGGACGCATGCTTGCGCGTGTTGGTGATCGCCTCCTGGGCGATCCGCAACAGCTCGGCCTCGATGGCCGGGGCCAGCCGGTTGGGCGCCTCCCGCAGCGTCAGGTGCACGGTGAGGTGGGACTTCGCACCCACCTGCCGGACGTAGTCCGACAGGGCGGCCCCCAGCCCGTTGGTCGCCGAGACGTCGCTGCGCAGGTCGAAGATCGACAGCCGCAGGTCCGCCACCACGCGCGACAGCTCTCCTCGGAGCTCGCGAAGCGCCCGGGCGGCGACCGGGTCATCGGTGACCGAGGCCAGGTCGTCGACGACGTAGCCGAGCGAGGCCACCTCCTGGGCGATGCCGTCGTGGATCTCCCGGGCCAGGCGGTGCCGTTCGTCGGAGGTCGCGAGGGTGCGGATCTCGTCGAAGACCAGGGCGGTGTCCAGGCGGCGGCTGTGCGCGTCGACCTCGGCGAGGAGACCGGCGACGTCCTCCGTCGCCACCGGCTCGGGAGAGGCGGACACCGCCACGCCGATCATCCGGCTGCCCACGCGCAACGGGAGCAGCACCCGGTGGCGTCCCTGCGCGGGGCCGGCCGGGACCACTGCCTGCACCGGTGCCATCTCGTGCCAGCACCGTTCGACCAGCAGGTCGTTGGGAGCGAGGAGCTGCTGGGCACCGACCCCCCGGTAGGCGAGGGGGACCAGCAACGAGCCCTCCATCTTCACGAAGACGGCATCCACGCTGTCCCCGAGACGCTCGTGCATCGTGGACATCAGGGCCGCGGCCATCCCCTCGCTGTCCAGCCCGGCCGACAGCCGTCGGGTCACGGTGCGCAGCTGCGTCAACAGCTGCCGTGCCGACTCGTAGTGGTCCTCACCGTCGCCGGACAGGCCGGACAGGCCGGCGCTGCGCGCCCACACCCCCACCAGTCCGCCGCCCAGGATCGTCAGCAGCCAGGCGGCCAGGTCGACCGCATGCTGACCGCCGCCGTCCGCTCCTCGGGTCAGCAGGGGCACCAGCACCAGCCCGAGCAGCTGGACCGACATCGTGAGCAGCAGGCCGGGCAGCCTGCCGAACAGCCCGCCGAGGAAGGCCAGCACCACCAGGTAGGGCATCAGGAACCGGGAGTGCGGGAAGTCGGTCCCCAGCACGAGGGCGATCGCCGTGGTCTCGGTGACCAGCAGCACCAACGTCGTACGCCGGGTGACGTAGGTGGCGTAGGTGGACAGCCCGCCCACGACCACCACGAGCCCGACCGATCGCGTCGAGGAGCCCGCACCGGTCACCAGCCATCCGGTGAGGACGGCGCCGAGCCCGAAGACGCGGCTCGAGATGGCGATCCGCTCGCGCGACCTCACCGGCCCGACCCCACGGACCGGCAGCGTCCCATGGCGTCGTCCTTGGTCGAGGTGCGGCGAGACCCGGCGCACAGCGGTGTGCCGGCCCCGGCGGGTGGCCTTCTGGAGACCGCCATCTCCTCGAAGGGTTCTACAGCCACCCTTCCCGCGTCTCAGGATCGGCGGAAGTCGTGCCGCGGAGCCGACCCCGGCCGTCGCCTGCTCAGCGAGCGTAGAGGTCCTCGACGGTGCGCCTGAACTGCTGGAGCACGATGGTGCGCCTGACCTTCAGGCTGGGCGTCAGCTGTCCCTGCTCCTCGGTCCAGTCCACCGGCAGGATGACGAACCGGCGCACGGACTCCGCGCGGGACACCGCCCGGTTGGCCGCGTCGACCGCTGTCCTGATCTCCGCGCGCAGCTCGACGTCGTCCACCGAGTCCGCGATGCTCCCGCTCCGGTGGTGGGCGGCCGCCCATGGTACGAAGGCCTCCTCGTCGATCGTGACCAGCGCCGCGACGAACGGGCGGCCGTCGCCGACGACCATGCACTGGCTGACCAGCGGGTGCGCCCGGATGTGGTCCTCCAGGACGGCGGGCGCGACGTTCTTGCCGCCCGTGGTCACCAGGATCTCCTTCTGCCGGCCCGTGACCCGAACGAAGCCCTCGTCGTCGATCTCACCCAGGTCTCCGGTCCGCAGCCAGCCGTCGTCGTCGAGGACCTCCGCGGTGGCGCCAGGGTTCCTCCAGTAGCCCGTGCATACCTGGGCACCTCTCACCTGCAGCTCGCCGTCGTCGGCGACGCGGACCGAGGTGCCTGCGAGCGGGCGCCCGACCGTGCCTATCTTCAGTGCGTCCGGACGGTTCACGGTGACTGCCGCGGTCGTCTCGGTGAGTCCGTAGCCCTCGAGGACCGGGAGGCCGATGCCGCGGTAGAAGTGGCCGAGCCGGTCGCCCAGCGGGGCACCCCCGGACACGGCGAACTCGCAGCGGCCACCCCACGCCTCACGGAGCCGCGCGTAGACGAGCCGGTCGAACGCCGAGTGCCGCATCCTGAGCAGCAGCGAGGGGACCAGGCGACGCTCGTCGCGGTCCAGCGACCTGCTGAACGCGATAGCCGTGCGCGCTGCGAGGTCGAAGACCCGGCCACGGCCGTCGGCGGCAGCCTGCTGGCTGGCCAGGTTGAACACCTTCTCGAAGACCCGGGGGACCGCCAGCAGGAACGTCGGGCGGAACTCCGCCAGGTCGGCGCTCAGGGTGCGTACGTCGGCGCAGTGCCCCAGGCGCACGCGGGCGCGCACGGCGCCCACCGCGATCACCCGTGCGAAGACGTGCGCCAACGGGAGGACCAGCAGCGTCGAGGCGTCGTCTCGTGCGAAGAGCTCGTCGAGCTCCTCGGTCGCCACGCCCAGCTCGAACATGAAGTTGCCGTGCGTGAGCATGCAGCCCTTGGGCCGCCCGGTGCTGCCGGAGGTGTAGACGATGGTGGCGAGCGAGTCCGGCCGGGCCGTGGTCCGCAGGCGCTCCAAGTCGTCGGCCGGATAGGCCCGGCCGGTCTCGGCGAGCGTCCCGAGGGCACCGCGCTCGAGACACCAGACGCGCTCCAGGGACTGGACCCGGTGTCGCACGCGGTCGAGGCGGGCCAGGTGCTCCTCGGTCTCCACGACGATCGCCGTGCTGCCCGAGTCGGTGAGGACCCACTCGATCTGCTCGGCCGAGGCGGTCTCGTAGAGCGGCACCGTCACGGCCCCGGCGAACCAGATGGCGTAGTCGACCAGCGTCCACTCGTAGCGGGTGCGGGACAGCAGCGCCACCCGGTCCCCGGGCTCCACCCCCGCCAGCACCAGCCCACCGGCGACCTCGCGGACAGCGGTGAGGAACTCGGCCGCCGTGACGTCGTCCCACTGCCGCCCCCGGGGGACGCCGAAGACGACGGTGTCGCCGTGCTCGGTGCCGTTGCGGACCACGTCGTCGGTCAGGTTGCCGAGCTGGGGGACGACATAGGTGGCCGGGCTCTCGAACTCACGCATTCGACGACCCTTCCGCCGGCTCTGCTCCTGCGATGGTCCTCTGCTGCATCCTCGGATGCTCCTCGAACCGCGACGCTACCGCGACCGTCGTACGGCGTCCCGACGAGGTGCGACGTGCGCGCGGACGACGCCGGGCCGATCCGATACGCTCGCGAGTCCAGTGCAGTCGCAGGTCGTGCCCGGGCACGGCGCGGACACCTGTGGGAGAAGGGCACGAAGCCATGGCCGAGCAGACCACCTCGAGCATCGTGATCTCCGCCGACCCCGCGTCGGTGATGGCGGTCATCTCCGACTTCGGCTCCTACCCGGTCTGGGCGCAGGGGGTCAAGAGGGCCGAGCCGCTGCCGGCAGCGTCCGGAGGTGCGACCGGCGACGGGTCGCGTCCCGAGCAGGTGTACTTCGAGCTGGACGCCAGCCCCATCAAGGACGCCTACACCCTGCGCTATGACTGGACCGGTGACGAGTCGGTCTCCTGGACGCTCGTGGAGGGCCGGATGCTCAAGGCGATGGACGGCGCCTACGAGCTCGACGCACGTGGTGACGGAAGCACCGAGGTCACCTACCGGCTCGCCGTGGACATCACGATCCCGATGATCGGCATGCTCAAGCGCAAGGCGGAGAAGGTCATCATCGACACGGCGCTGAAGGGGCTGAAGAGGCGCGTCGAGTCCCTGGCGGGGTCTTGAGGGTCATCCTCTTCACCGGCAAGGGCGGCGTCGGCAAGACCACGGCAGCCGCTGGTACGGCGGCACGCGCAGCCGCGGACGGGCACCGGACGCTGGTGCTCTCCACGGACGCGGCCCACTCGCTCGGCGATGCCTTCGGGGTGCCGGTCGGGCCCGAGCCGACCCGGGTGGACGAGTGCCTCTTCGTCCAGCAGGTCGACGCCCAGCAGCGGTTCGAGCGCTCCTGGAAGGAGATCCAGGGCTACCTGCGGACCGTCCTGGAGGCCGCCGGCTCGGACCCCATCACCGCCGAGGAGCTGACGGTGGTGCCCGGCGCCGAGGAGGTGCTGGCGCTGCTCGAGCTGCGCACCCAGGTGCGATCGGGGGACTGGGACGTGGTCGTCGTCGACTGTGCGCCCACGGCGGAGACCCTTCGGCTGCTCGCCCTGCCGGAGGCGCTCGGGTGGTACCTGGACCGGCTGCTCTCCGCGGAGCGGCGCGTGATCCACGTCCTGCGCCCGGTCCTCGCCAGGGCCACCGGCGTGCCGATGCCGCACGACACCGTCTTCGACGCGGTCGAGTCGCTGCACCGCGACCTGCTCGAGGTCCGCGAGATCCTGACCGGCGACGACGCGAGCGTCCGGCTGGTCCTCACCCCGGAGAACGTCGTGGTGGCCGAGGCCCGGCGGTCCCTGACCACGCTGTCCCTGTTCGGCTACCGGGTCGACGGGGTCGTCGCCAACCGGGTGTTCCTGGCCGAGGGTGCCGACGAGTGGCGACGCAACTGGGCGCAGGCACAGGCCGCCGTCCTGGTCGAGGTCGAGCACTCCTTCACCGGACTGCCCGTCTGGCGCTCGTCGTACCGGCCCGTCGAGCCGGTGGGGGTGACCGCTCTGCGCGACCTGGCCGACGCGGCCTACGGGTCCGACGACCCGCTGGCGCCTCCGCGGGGTCCGAGCCCGATGACGTTCACCCGCACCCGGACGGGCACGACGCTGCGTCTCGCACTACCGTTCGTGGCGAAGTCCGACATCGACCTCACCCGACATGGAGACGAGCTGGTGGTGACGGTGGGTTCCTACCGGCGGCTGATCGCCCTCCCCGGTCCGCTCGGTCGTCAGTCGGTGGTCGGTGCCCGCATCGACGGCGGCGCGCTCAAGGTCCGCTTCGCAGCGGGCCGCCAGGACTCCGCGTGAGCGGCCCGACCGGTCCCGGGGACATCCGTGCCGAGGATGCCGACCATTCCGAGCATGCCGACCATGCCGACCATGCCCGCGTTCCGGGCGACGAGGAGCTCCTCGGCAGCATGGAGGAGGAGGCGGCGAAGCTGTTCGCCGCGCTGCAGGACTGGGCCATCACCGAGGACATCACCGGCGCCGATCGGACCACGTCGTTCGGCGCGGCCGCGGCGGCCGCCGCAGCTGCTGCCCACCGGGTCAACGAGCACATCGCCACCGGGGGGCCGGACTGCCGGTACTGTCCGGTGTGCCAGGTCATCGCCGCCGTGCGCGGCACGCCACCCGAGGTCCGGCAGCACCTGGTCTCGGCCGCGACCTCCCTGATGCACGCGGTGTCCGGTCTGCTCGCGACACCGGTGCCCGACCGGGGCGAGAGGCGAGACGCCCGGAAGAAGAACGATCCCGTGGAGAAGATCGACCTGGACGACGACTGGGAGGACGACTGATGGGCCTGAGCGTGGGCATCGACGTCGGTGGCACCAAGATCGCGGGCGGTGTCGTCGACGAGCGGGGCGCGATCCTGTCGACGGCTCGACGGGAGTCGCCGGCGACCGACTCGGACGCGATCGAGCAGAGCATCGAGGACCTGGTCGACGAGCTGCGTGCGCAGCACGAGGTCACCTGTGTCGGCGTCGGTGCCGCGGGCTTCGTCGACTCGCGGCGGTCGACGGTGATGTTCGCCCCGAACCTGGCCTGGCGCGACGAGCCGCTCCGTGCTCACCTCGAGAAGCGGATCGCGCTGCCGGTCGTCATCGAGAACGACGCCAACGCCGCGGCCTGGGGTGAGTTCACGTTCGGTGCCGCCCACGACGTCTCCGACAGCCTGCTGGTGACGGTGGGCACCGGCGTCGGCGGCGGGATCGTGCTGAACGGCGAGCTGCACCGCGGCGCGTTCGGCGTCGCAGCGGAGATCGGGCACATGCGCGTCGTGCCCGACGGCCGCATCTGCGGCTGCGGCAACCGGGGCTGCTGGGAGCAGTACGCCAGCGGCAACGCGCTCGTGCGCGAGACCCGGCACGCGGCACGAGAGGGGTCCCTGATCGCCCGCTCGCTCCTGGACCGGGCCGGCGGGGACGTGGAGGCCATCACCGGTCCGTTGATCACCGAGGCAGCCCGGGACGGGGACGACTTCGCCCGCGAGCAGCTCGACGCACTGGGCCGGTGGCTCGGGGAGGGCATCGCCAGCCTGGCAGCGGTCCTGGACCCGGCGGTCGTGGTGATCGGCGGCGGCGTCTCGGAGGCCGGCGACCTGCTGCTGACGTCGGTGCGCGCAGCCTTCCGGGCCAACCTCACCGGACGCCACTACCGGCCGGAGCTGGAGATCCGGGCCGCCACCTTGGGCAACAAGGCCGGGATGATCGGCGCCGCCGACCTGGCGCGCCGACCCTGACCCAGCTGCTGGTTCAGGTGCGGGCGGTCCGGTAGCCGTCCACCAGCTCGCCGGCCAGCTGCTCGAGGAACAGCCCGACGTCGGTGACGATGCCACGGGCCTGGGAGGAGCCACGGTCGGCGAGCTTCGTGACCGTGGCCGGGTTGATGTCCACGCACACCAGCGGCACGGACGCGGGCAGGATGTTGCCGGTGGCGACCGAGTGCAGCATGGTCGCCACCATCAGGCAGAAGCCGACACCGGGGAGCTTCGAGCGCATCGCCCGCTGGCCGTCGAGGACGTCGGTGTAGACATCCGGCAGCGGTCCGTCGTCGCGCACGGAGCCGACCAGGACGTACTCCTTGCCGCCGGTGACCAGGGCGTGCATGATGCCGCCGGTCAGCACCCCCGAGTCCACGGCCGCCTTGATGGAGCCCGCCTTGCGGATCGTGTTCAGGGCCCGGATGTGGTGCTCGTGGCCGTGCTCGACGCCGCGCCCCTGCGCCAGGTCCACCCCGAGGGAGGTCCCGAACAGCGAGGACTCGATGTCGTGGGTGGCCAGGGCGTTGCCGGCGAACAGCACGTCGACGAAGCCGGCGTCGACGAGGGCCACCATGGCAGGAGCCGCACCGGTGTGTACGACGCCGGGCCCGCCGACCCACAGCACCTTCGTGCCGGCCGCCTTGGCCTCCCGCATGCCGTCGGCGACCTGGCGGACCAGGACGGCCTGCGGCTTCTCGCTGGAGACGTCGGACTCCATGAACCCGAACGAGCCCTCGGCCTTGGTCATGATCGGTGCGTCCACGCGGATGCCGGAGACACCGCACACGACCTGCATGCCGGCCTTCACGTCCGACATCGGGACGGTGAAGACCCGGGGGGTCCCGCCAGAGGAGTCCACCACCAGGCCGCAGTCCATCTCCGGGTTCTCCACGTCGACCCACCGGCCGCCGATCCGGACGCGGGTCGCCAGGTTGGTGGTCGAGTAGAAGTGGTCCGGGAACACCCCGTCGACCTCGCACGGAGACACGTCCGGCTCACCGGAGTTCACCTGGTTGACGCCGCGGGTCTGCAGGCGCATCAACAGCCGCTCGAGGGCCTCCTCGTCCTGGTGGGTGACCGTGATGTTCGCACTGGAGAGGTCCGCGGCCTCGTGGCCGACGTCGAAGCGGTCGATGACCCAGTCCCCGCCGTACTCCCGGATGTCGTCGAGGACGCGGGACAGGATGCCGGTGTCGATGAGGTGCCCGGTGACCTCGACGGTCTCACTCGCGTGCACGTGCACCCTCCTGACGGGGTCGCGACTCGTCCCCCGACGTGCGCGGGCGGGCCGCTCGGACCCTACACAACCGCGCCGTCGCCCCAGCCGTCGCCGCCGTCGCGGGGCATGGTCATCACCAGGAAGACGAAGCCGCCGACGAAGCCCGCCACCAGCAGCATGGACAGCCAGGTAGGCAGCGCCCAGTCGAAGACGACCGCCAGGATCATCAGCAGCGGCGGAGCGAACAGCCCCACCCATGCCAGCCGTCGCGCCGGCGTGCCCTTCGGCACCGGAGGCGGCTCGGGAGGGACGAAGTGGTCGTGGTCGTCGCTGCGGCCGGCTTCCTCAGGACGGAGCCCGGCGCGGTCACCGGCCTCGTCCTGCGGCCCGCGGTAGCCGGACTCGAGGGCGTCGAGGTAGGCGCGGTCGAACAGGTTGCGGTCCTCGTCCGGGCGCGGCGATCGCTCTCGCTCGTCCGGTCTCAGCGGCTCGGTCGGCGGTGCGGACTCCACCGGCGACGCCGGCCCCAGGTCGGTCGCGCCGCCGCCCACCTGGGGGCGCTCGCCGTAGTTCTCCACGATCAGCCGCCAGGCGGCGTCCTCGTCGAAGTCGGGCCCGAAGGGGGACGCGGGCTCGACCGGGCCCTGGGGCGTTCCCTCCGCGGGGTCGTCACGGGACTCGTCCCGGGAGCCGTCCCTGGGACCGTCGAGCGGCACGTCGTCGGGAGAGGTCATGGTCCCGTCACTCGTCGTACGAACAGGGCAGACTCCTCGAGGATGATCGGGGCGTCGTTGTCGAGCGTAGCCACGTGGTAGCTGTTCTCAAGCATTCGCTCCGTCAGGTCCCGCGAGGAGACCCGCGCCCGGATCAGCGCGGCCGACGACGGGTCCACGACATGGTCGACGGTGGACCGGAAGATCAGGAGGGGCTGGGTGACCCTGGGCAGGTCCTCCACCAGCGTCCGCCAGCCGGTCAGCATCGAGTGCAGGGCCTTGAGCGGAGTGCGGGAGTAGCCGTGCTCCTCCACCCCCGGCTTCTTGATGTCCCCTGCCAGGCCCCGCAGGGAGGGTACGAGGTGCTTGACCACGGGTAGCGCGACCAGGTCGCGGCGGTCCAGGTGCACGGCGGCGTTCACGAGCAGCACCCCGGCGACCTCGCGGCCGCGGTCCGCGGCGAGCTGGAGGGCCAGTCCGCCTCCCATGGACAGGCCGCCGACCACCACCTGGTCGGCGTTGGCCTGGAGCTTCTCGAAGGCTCGCTCGACCTCGGAGCACCAGTCCGCCCAGCCGGTCCTGTTCAGGTCCTGCCACGTGGTGCCGTGCCCGGGCAGGAGCGGCACGGACACGGCGTACCCCTGCTCGGCGAGGTGCCGGCCCCAAGGGAGCATCGAGGCCGGGGACCCGGTGAAGCCGTGCACGAGCAGCACACCGACCCGTTGTCCGTCCCTCGGCGCCGGGACCGCGTCGGCGTGGAAGGGCTCCGCGGAGGGGGCGATGGACACGGGCTTGCTCCTACGTCGGCTGCTGGCCTGGTCTCAGCGGATGAATCGCCGAGACGACCGAGGTGTGAATCGTCGCACGCGGGGGTGCCGAGGGCTAGGGTTTGGCCCACGGCTGGACACCCGTCCTCGACGACGCAGGAAGAGGGACCCATTGTTCTACTGGCTGCTGAAGTGGGTGGTCCTCGGACCCGCCCTGAAGCTCGTCTTCCGACCGCAGACCGAGGGCGCCGACCACGTCCCTGCCGAGGGCGCCGCGATCCTGGCCAGCAACCACCTCTCCTACGCCGACTGGCTGTTCATGCCGCTCACCCTGCAGCGTCGGGTGACCTTCGTGGCCAAGGCGGAGTACTTCACCAGCCCCGGCATCAAGGGCTGGTTCCAGAAGAAGTTCTTCTCCGGCGCCGGGCAGGTGCCGATCGACAGGTCGGGCGCCGACGCCGCCGAGGGCGCGCTGGCCGCCGCGAAGCGGATCCTGGGTGAGGGCGGCCTGTTCGGCATCTACCCCGAGGGCACGCGCTCGCACGACGGGCGGCTGTACCGCGGCAAGACCGGGGTGGCCCGGCTCGCGCTGGAGATGAAGGTGCCGGTGATCCCCGTCGCGGTGGTGGGCACCGACGTGGTCGCCCCGCCCGGCAAGAAGTTCGGGGCCATCACCCGTCCGGTCGTCCGGTTCGGCGCGCCGCTGGACTTCTCGCGCTACGAGGGCCTGGAGAGCGACCGGTTCATCCTGCGCTCGATCACCGACGAGATCATGTACGAGATCATGCGGCTCTCCGGCCAGGAGTACGTCGACATCTACGCCGCGCGCGCGAAGGTCCTCGACAAGGAGGCCCGCAAGGAGCCGTCGCCCGACATGATGGGCGCAGCCCCCGAGTCACCCGGGGACACGCAGCTCAAAGCCTCCTGAGGATGCCACGGCCGGCCGATCGCGGCGGCCTTCTCGACCCGGTGGCGGCCCAGGTGGAGACCACCTTGTTCCGGGCCCTGGCGGTGCTGCGCCTCGTGGTCGCGACGTACGTCGTGCTGCTCGACGTCTCGCGCTGGCGGGAGTTCGACCACCCGGTCGCGGGGTGGCTGGTGATCGCCGTCATCGTGGGGTGGACGGTGGTGGCCACCTGGGCCTACGACGAGCCACGTCGGCGTGGCCTGCCGCTGATCGTCGTGGACTTCCTGGTCGCGGCGGGTGCGCTGGCCGCCACGCCGTACGTGCAGAGCGACGCGATGATGGACCGGCACGCCTCGACGATGCCGTCTTTCTGGATCATCACCGCAGTGCTGGCCTGGGCCGTCGCGCGCGGCTGGGCCTGGGGGCTGGGGGCGGCGCTCGTGATGTCGGGGATCGACCTCTCGGTGCGCACCTCGGTCACCGGCACCACGTGGGGCAACATCTTCCTGCTGCTGCTCGCCGCCGGGGTCGTCGGCTACTCGACCAGCCTGATCCGCGAGGCCAGCGAGGCCCGTGCCGAGGCCGAGCGCATCGCGGCCGTGCTCTCCGAGCGGGCCCGGCTGGCTCGTGCCGTCCACGACGGGGTCCTGCAGGTGCTCGCACTGGTGCAGTGCCGCGGGACCGAGCTGGGCGGGGAGGCGGCGGAGCTCGGGCGGCTGGCCGGGGACCAGGAGGTCGCCCTGCGCGCCCTGGTGCAGGGCAACCTCCTCGCGCCGGTGGCCGGTCCGGAGGGGAGGCGGTCAGGGTCCGGGTCCGCTCCGGCCGACCTGGTCTCGGCGCTGTCCTCGCTCGCCTCCCGCAGGGTCACGGTGTCCGGACCGGGTGGCGAGGTGCTGCTGCCCGGTGACGTGGTCGAGGAGGTGCGCTCCGTCGTACGCGCCTGCCTGGACAACGTGACCCGGCACGTCGGCTCCGAGGCACCCGCCTGGGTGCTGGTGGAGCGGGTGGCGGACACGGTGGTCGTCACGGTCCGCGACGAGGGGCCGGGCATCCCGTCGGGCCGGCTGGAGCAGGCCAGGCGGGAGGGACGGCTGGGCGTCGCTGCGTCGATCCAGGGCCGGATGGCGGCCATCGGCGGTGTCGCGGACCTGGTGACCGGACCCGGTCAGGGCACGGAGTGGGAGCTCTGCCTGACGATCTCGTCGGCGGGCGCCGACGCCGGTGGCCACTCGAAGTAGTGGTCCAGGTCGTCGCTGGAGACCAGGTCGAACCCGAGTGAGGCGTAGACGTCCAGCGACACCCCGTTGCGGCGCGCCACCTGCATGCTGACCCGGTGGCCGTCCAAGGCGGCCTCGCGCATCAGGTCGAGCACCAGCCGGGTGCCGATCCCTCGCCGACGGAACTGCGGCAGCAGGGTGAGGTCGACGATGTTCAGCGTGGAGCCGCTGGCGAACAGGTAGAAGCGACCGACCCGCTCGTCGCCGTGGGAGACCACGAAACGCCGGTGCCCAGGGTAGCGGTTGTCGAACCGGCGCTCCTGGGCGGTGTGTTGGATGCGCAGCACGTGCCGCGCGAGGTTCTGGTTGGGAAGGGCGGCGACCTCGTCCTGCCAGGTGGTGCAGAAGACCTCGTAGAGGAAGTCGTTGTCGTCAGGGCGGGCAGGCTTCAGGTAGGACAGCGTCGCCAGTTCGACCATATGAGCACCTCCGAGACCAGTATCAGGTCATCAGGGCCAGAATCGCTGATCAATCAACGACCTCTTGGGAAAATCTTGGGCGGGCGGATCCGGTCGTCTCGTGCCCTAGCCTGCAACCGTGACCATCCACTCCGGGCACCCCTTCCTCGAGCCCGAGTCCGAGCGGGACCCCGCTCGTCGGCTGCGAGGGCGGCTGGGGGGTGCGGTGACGCTCTGGACGACCGGGAGCGGTCCTGCGCGAGCGGGCCTGACGGTCTCCTCGGTGCTGGTGGCCGCAGGCGACCCGGCTCGGGTGCTGGGGCTCGTCGACCCGGACTCCGACTTCGCGCTCGCCGCCGAGGAGTCGGGTACGGCGCTGGTGGCGCTGCTGTCCTGGCGGCACCGGGACCTCGCCGACGCCTTCGCCGGGGTTGCTCCCGCCCCCGGAGGGGTGTTCCGGCTGGGCACCTGGACGGACACGGCGTGGGGTCCCCGGCTGGACGGGGTCAGCGCCTGGGCGGGGATCCGCCTCCAGGGGCCCGGGCGAGCGGTCGGCTGGTCGGTGCTTCTGGAGGGTGTGGTGGAGGAGGTGGGCATCGGCCGGGCGGGCGACGACCTCGACCCGGAGCTCGACGAGGGTGCCGACACGCCTCTGGTGCACCGCCGGGGACGCTACGTCCGGCCCGGGGGCGTGGGGTGACCGGGACCGGCGGTGCTCGCGCTGGTGGGTCTCCGGAGCCGGTGACGGTGATGGTCGTCGACGACCACCCGATGTGGCGGGAGAGCGTCGCGCGGGACCTCTCCGAGGCAGGGTTCACGGTCGCCGCGACGGCTGCCACGGGGACCGAGGCGGTGACCCGGGCGAACGCCGTACGCCCCCGGGTGGTGGTCCTGGACCTGCAGATCCCGGCGCCGAACGGCGTCGAGGTCACGGCCCTGCTGGTGGCGGCCGATCCCAGCGTGCGGGTGCTGATCCTTTCCGCGTCGGGGGAGCAGTCCGACGTCCTGGAGGCGGTCAAGGCCGGGGCGACGGGCTACCTGGTGAAGTCGGCGTCGCGGGAGGAGCTGCTGTCCGCCGTACGTCGCGTCGCGGAGGGGGACACCGTGTTCACCGCCGGGCTGGCCGGTCTCGTGCTGGGGGAGTACCGCCGGCTCTCCGACGCGCCTCGGGCGACGGCCGGCCCGGCCACGCCGCAGCTCACGGAGCGGGAGACCGAGGTGCTGCGCCTGGTCGCCAAGGGCCTGTCCTACAAGCAGATCGCCGCGCGCCTGTTCCTCTCCCACCGCACCGTGCAGAACCACGTCCAGAACACGCTGCGCAAGCTGCAGCTGCACAACCGGGTGCAGCTGGTCCGCTACGCGATCGACCAGGGGATCGACGAAGAGATCGACCAGGGGATCGACGAAGGGATCGAGCGGGGGATCGGGGACGGCTGACCCGGCAGTGACCGCCCTATCCTCGTGTGGTGGCCACCGACCCGCTGCTGAGCATCGCCGAGGAGCTGTACTCCCTCTCGCCGGCCGAGTTCACCGGCACCCGCAACCAGAGCGCCAAGCAGGCCAAGGCCGACGGGGACAAGGACCTTGCCACGCGGGTCACCGAGCTCCGCAAGCCCTCGCTCGCGGCCTGGGTGGTGAACATGATGATGCGGCACCAGGGCGAGCAGATGGCCCAGGTCCTCGAGCTGGGCGCCTCGCTCCGCCAGGCTCAGGCGGACCTGGACGGCGAGGCACTGCGGGAGCTGACCCGCCAACGGCGTCAGCTCACCGCAGCCGTCACCCACCAGGGCCGGGTGCTGGCCGGCGAGCTGGGCCAGAAGGTCACCGAGGCGGTGGCCGACCAGGTGCAGGCGACGCTGCACGCGGCGATGATCGACGAGGACGCCGCCGCCGCCGTGCGCAGCGGGATGCTGGTCAGTGCCCTCGAGGCGACCGGGGTCGGTGGCGCTGACGTGGTGGACTCCGTCGCCGTGCCGGCAGCCATCGGGATGACGGCACGGCCGCGGGCGAAGCCGTCCGCCGGACGCGCCGCCGAGCCGGCCGACCGCGCGGGGCTGAGCGTCGTCCCGGAGCCCGAGCCGGAGCCGGACGCTGAGCAGCAGGCTCGGGAGGCCGCGCGACAGGCCGCCCAGGAGGAGGTGGACCGGGCGGTCCAGGCCGCGGACGAAGCGCAGCGCCGGCTTCGCAAGGCCCAGAAGAGGGCCAAGCGGATCCAGGCCGGCACGCTCCAGGCCGCCGACGAGCTGGACCAGGCGCGGCGCCGGGTGGCTGAGCTGGAGCATGCGCTGGAGGGGCTGGACGACGAGGCGGCTGCGGCAGCGGACAAGCAGCAGCGGGCCGAGCAGAGGTACGCCGAGGCGCAGGAGGCGCTGGAGCAGGCGCAGGCCGCTCTCGGCGATCTCGGGTAGGAACGACCATTCGGACGTGCAGTCGCCTGCTGCTTCGGCACCCGTCACGCCTGACGGGGTGTTGATCCGGGGGCGAGTGCACGTCCGTGTGGTCGCGCGACCGCCGCACCGGGTCTGCAGACGTCCTGCATCCCCTGGTGATCGACGGTGGTCGGGCGCGCCTCGCCCACCATTTGGAACGTTCTAACCCGGGATCGCCGTACCAAGTCGGGGTCGCTAGGGTCGTGACGACCGTCAAGACATCGCTTCACGGCTGATGAGGAGCCCGGTGGCCATGCGTGTAGGAGTACTGACCGGTGGGGGCGACTGCCCAGGCCTGAACGCGGTGATCCGCGCCGTGGTCCGCAAGGGTGTGGGGGAGTACGGCTTCGACTTCGTGGGCTTCCTCGACGGCTGGCGCGGGCCGCTCGAGAACGCGACCACCCCGCTCGGCGTCGACCAGGTGCGCGGGATCCTGCCGCGCGGCGGCACCGTGCTGAAGTCCTCGCGCACCAACCCGTTCAAGATCGAGAACGGTGTCGAGCGGATTAAGGAGAACCTCGCCTCCAACGGCGTCGACGCGCTGATCGCCATCGGGGGCGAGGACACGCTGGGCGTGGCGACGAAGCTCGCCGACCTCGGCGTCAACGTGGTGGGCGTCCCCAAGACCATCGACAACGACCTGTCCGGCACCGACTTCACCTTCGGCTTCGACACGGCGGTGAACATCGCGATGGAGGCCATCGACCGGCTGCACACCACCGCCGAGTCGCACCACCGGGTGCTCGTGGTCGAGGTGATGGGGCGGCACGCCGGGTGGATCGCCCTGCACTCCGGCATCGCCGGCGGGGCCAACGTCGTGCTCATCCCCGAGCAGCCGTTCGACATCGAGAAGGTCTGCGCCTACGTCGAGACCCGGTTCAAGTCGCACTACTCCCCGATCATCGTGGTCTCCGAGGGAGCCATGCCGGTCGACGGCGGTGACATGACGCTGGTCAGCGGGGAGACCGACGCCTTCGGGCACGTGCGCCTGGGCGGGATCGGGGACCGGCTCGCCGGGGAGATCGAGGCCCGCACCGGCAAGGAGGCGCGGGCCGTGGTGCTCGGGCACGTGCAGCGCGGCGGGACGCCGACCGCCTTCGACCGCTGGCTCGCCACCCGCTTCGGGCTGCACGCGGTGACCGCCGTCGCGGACAAGGACTACGGCAAGATGGTGGCGCTCCGAGGGGCCGACATCGTCCGGATCCCGCTCACCGAGGGCACCGGGGAGCTCAAGCTCGTGCAGCCCGAGCAGTACGCCGAGGCCGAGGTCTTCTTCGGCTGACCGCCCGACCGTCACCGCGGGCCGGGGAGGTGCTGGTCCGGCCGTACGACGGGGAGGAGCGGGTCCTCGACCCCGACCCGGCCGTCCCCCGAGCAGGACCCTGTGGACGAGGAAGGCCGGCTGTCGGCGCCAGCGCCTACGTTGGTGCCATGGGCTCACCCGGCGCAACCAGCACACCGACCACTCCGCTGACCGAGGCCCGTGCCGCCGTCACCGCCCGGGTCATCAGCGCCATGGCCGGGCCGGACGCCCGGTTGCGGGACGACCAGGCCACCGCCGTCGCCGCGCTGTGCGAGGACGGTGCCCGGGTGCTCCTGGTGCAGGCCACCGGCTGGGGGAAGTCGGCGGTCTACTGGGCCGCGACCGCGTGCCGTCGGGCCGAGGGGTTCGGGCCCACGCTGGTCGTCTCGCCGCTGCTGTCCCTGATGCGCGACCAGGTCGCCGCCGCGGGCCGGGCCGGGCTGCACGCAGCGACCCTGAACTCCTCGAACGTCGAGGAGTGGTCCGCGATCGAGGCGGCCCTGCGAGGCGGTGAGCTCGACGTGCTCCTGGTCTCGCCGGAGCGGCTGGCCAATCCAGGTTTCGGCCGCCGGGTGCTGGACGGTCTCGCCGGGCGGCTGGGGCTGCTGGTGATCGACGAGGCGCACGCGGTCTCCGACTGGGGCCACGACTTCCGACCCGACTACCGCCGCGTGTCCGACGTGCTCCAGCGGCTCAACCCGACCACCCCGGTGCTGGCCACCACCGCCACCGCGAACCAGCGGGTCACCGACGACGTCGCCGAGCAGCTCGGCAGCGGCCTCGGCGACGTCGTCGGCGACGTGACCCACCCCGCGGAGTCGACGTTGGTGCTGCGTGGGCAGCTGGCGCGCGCCAGCCTGGAGCTCTCGGTGGTCGACCGGCTCTCACCCCTCGAGCGCTACGCCTGGGTGGTCGACCACCTACCACGACTCCCCGGGTCCGGCATCGTCTACGCGCTGACGGTCGCCGACGCGGAGCGGCTCGCGGCGGCGATCCGCGACGTGCACGGTGACACGGTGCCGGTCGCCGCCTACACCGGCCAGCTCGAGGCCGCGGAGCGCCACGACCTCGAGGACGCGCTCCGCGACAACCGGCTCAAGGCGCTGGTCGCCACCTCGGCGCTCGGGATGGGCTATGACAAGCCGGACCTGGGCTTCGTGGTCCACGTGGGGGCGCCGCCCTCGCCGGTGTCCTACTACCAGCAGGTCGGCCGCGCAGGTCGGGCGATCGAGCACGCGCACGCGGTCCTGCTGCCCTCCGACGCGGACGCGGGCGTGTGGGAGTACTTCGCGACCTCGACCATCCCGGTCCCCGAGCAGGTGCGGGCGGTCCTCGACGTCCTGGACCGGTCGCCGGGCGAAGCGCTGAGCGTGGTGGCGATCGAGGCCCAGTCCGGGGTGCGCCGCGGCCGGGTGGAGCTGATGCTCAAGCAGCTCGCGGTGGACGGGGTCGTCGAGCGCGTCGAGGGCGGCTGGGTCGGCGCGGGCGTCGAGTGGGTGTTCCCTGCGGAGCACTACGCCGGCGTGGTCGCGGTGCGTCGCCGCGAGGCCGACATCATGCGGGCCTACGTGCGCGGCGAACGTTGCCTGATGGAGCTCCTCCAGGAGTCGCTCGACGACCCGGCGGCAGAGCCGTGCGGCCGGTGCTCGGTGTGCCGGGGCGGGCTGCCGGCCGATCTCGAGGGCGCTGCGTCCGCCGAGACGGTGCGGACCGTGACGGCCCTGCTTCGGGGGCAGGTGCACCTGCTCGAGCCTCGCAAGATGTGGCCCGGCGGAGCCTTCGGCTCCCGTGGGCGCATCCCGGCCGACGAGTCGCACGCCACCGGTCGGACCCTGGTGTTCGCCGACGCGCCGGAGTGGCGGGAGACCATCGCCGCCGTGTTCGCCCGGGACGCCCCGGCCCCGGACGACGTCCTGGAGGGCTGTGTGCGGCTGCTGTCGCAGTGGCGGGCCTCGTGGCCCGCACGGCCCGAGGTGGTCGTCGACCTGACCGCCACCGGGTCTCCGCAGCTGACGTCCTCGGTGGCCGACCATCTTGCTGCGGTGGGGCACCTCGACCGGGCCTCGATGTCGGGTCCGGCGGCACCTCCGGACCTGCGTGAGCTGAGCTCCTCGGACGAGGCGGCCTTCTGGCGCGACCACCTCGACGCCGCTCCGGCGGCCGGCGCCGTGGCCGGGCGGGCCGTGCTGCTCGTGGTGGACGCGTCCTCCTCGCTGTGGCCGGTGACCGTCGCGGCCGCCGCGCTGCGCCGGGCCGGCGCGTCCGTCGTGCTACCGCTGCTGCTGCACAAGCGGCCGTGACGCGCCGACAGGCTGACCCGAGGTCTCCGTCGGCCCTGGTGCTTGCGGTGCGCACCCGTGGTGGTGGGGCTGAGGCAGTTGGGGACGTGGACTCACTCAGCGGCTGACGGGAGTGCCGGGCTCTCCGGCTGACGGGAGTGCCGGCCCTCCGGATGGGTACGCGCCTCTCCACCCACCGAGAGGAGCCCTCCCATGACCGACGACGTCGACTTCCCAGCCGCCGGTGCTGCGAGCGGCGACCCGAGCGGCGACCCCGGCGGCGACTCGGGCGGGGACTCGGGCGGGATGACCGGCGAGACCCGCCCCCTGGCGCTGGTGACCGGCGCGTCGACGGGGATCGGACGGTCGCTGGCCAGGGAGTTCGCCGAGCACGGCTTCGACCTGGTGATCGCCGCCGACGACGACGCGATCCACGACACGGCCGACGCGCTGCGAGCCACCGGAAGCGCGGTCGTCGCCGAGCAGCTGGACCTCTCCACCGCAGACGGCGTCACGGCGCTGCACCACGCGGCCACCAGCGGCGGCAACATCGCCGCTGCCGCCCTGAACTGCCGCTCCACCGTGCACCTGGCGAAGCTGCTGACCCGGGACATGGTGCGGGCCGGCGAGGGCCGGCTGCTGTTCACCTCGTCGATCGCTGCGACTGCACCCGGACCGTTCCACGCCACCTATGCCGCGTCGAAGGCGTTCGTGCACTCCTTCGCCGAGGCCATCCGCGTCGAGCTGGCCGACACCGGCGTCACCGTCACCTCGCTGATGCCCGGCCCGACCGACACCGACTTCTTCGAGCGCGCGGACATGGTGGACACGAAGCTGGGTGCGATGGACGGCAAGGATGATCCCGACGACGTCGCCCGGGACGGCTTCGAGGCGCTGATGGCCGGCAAGGACCATGTGGTGGCGGGGCGGCTGATGAACAAGGTGCAGACCGCAGCTGCGAGGGTGCTGCCGGACCAGCGGACCGCGTCCGCGATGAGCAGGATGACGGAGCCCGGTTCCGCCGAAGGACCCGGCTGAGCTGGCTGACCGGGTCAGCCCGGCATCTGGACGTCGGCGACCAGGGCACGGTGGTCCGACAGCGGCAGCCGCACCACCTCGTCGCGGCGGGTCACCAGGCCCGGCTCGTCGGTGAGGATGTGGTCCAGCTGCTCGGAGGGGTCGTCGGCTGGGAACGTCAGTCCCGTCGCCAGCGGCCGCAGGCCGGTCAGGTCCGAGGCCCGCTGCGCGTCCATGTTCAGGTCGCCGGTCAGCACGAGCGGGGCGGCGCCGTCCCGCAGCGAGCGCATCAGCAGGCGCAGCTGACGCAGGTTCCACCAGCGGATGAAGCTCAGGTGCGTGGTGGCGACCCGCAGCGCGCCGCTGGGGGTGTCGACCTCGGCCAGCACCGCCACCCGCGGCTCGTCGCGGACCCACTCGGGTCGCCAGCGCCCCGAGAACCGCACAGGCGCTCGTCCGGGCACCGGCGGCAGCCGCAGCACCTGCCAGCCGCTGACGGGGTACCTGCTGAGCAGCGCGATCCCGTACGCCGCCGCGTCCGGCTGCTCCTCGCCGGTGGCCGCCAGCCAGGTCGCACCGGGGGTGCCCGAGAGTGCGGCGACGAAGCGGTGCTCACGGGCCCCCATCGCGTCGGCCGCGGCCGCGGTCAGGTCCGAGTGCCGTGACCGCGACTGGTTGCGGTCGACCTCCTGCAGGCACAGCACGTCGGCGTCCAGCGCGCGCACCGCCTCGACGAAGCGCTCCGGGTCGACCTGGTCGTCGACCGGAGAACGCCCGTGCAGGATGTTGAACGTCGCGATGCGCACCTCGGGGCAGTTCCCGGGCCGGGCGGGCTCATGCCACAGGATGCCGGCGTGGCGACGGGGTACCGCCCCGCCATGACCGACAACGATGCCCTCCGGGAGGGGCTGAAACGTGTCGCCGTCGCCCTCAAGTCCACCGACCTGCCGTTCGCGCTGGCCGGTGGGTATGCCGCCTGGGCGCTGGGTGGTCCGGAGCCGAGCCACGACGTGGACTTCCTGATCAGGGCCGAGGACGTCGTACGGGCCAAGGAGGAGCTCGAGCGCTCGGGTCTGCAGGTGGAGCAGCCACCGGAGGACTGGCTGTTCAAGGTCAGCTGCGACGGGGTGACGGTCGACGTACTGCATCGCGGTTCGGGGCGCCCGCTGGACGAGACCCTGTCGGACGCCCGGGTGCTGGAGGTGCTGTCGGTGGAGATGCCGGTGATCGCCGGCACGGACGTGCTGACCAGCAAGCTGCTGGCCCTCGACGAGCACTACCTGGACCTGGGCGGCGTCCTGCCGGTGGCTCGGGCCCTACGCGAGCAGGTCGACTGGGACGTCGTGCGCGAGTGCACCGCCGGCAACGCCTTCGCCGAGACCGTGCTGTCCCTGCTCGAACGGCTGGACATCATCAAGCCCGGCTGAGCGTCTCGTGCGTTTCGCACCGGCGGCCTCGCGCTGTGGGGGGGCCGTAGTCTGGAGCGGTGACTCCTACGCCCGTTCCCACGGTGCCGACGCTCGAGGACCTGCACACCCTCGGTGCCGCCCAGCAGCCGCACTGGCCCGACCCGGCCGCGCTCGACGCCGCCGTCGCCAAGCTGCGCAGCGTCCCGCCGCTGGTGTTCGCCGGTGAGTGCGACGAGCTCAAGGCCAAGCTCGCCGCGGTCGCGCGCGGAGAGGCCTTCCTGCTGCAGGGTGGTGACTGCGCCGAGACGTTCGACGGCGTCACCGCCGACAACGTCCGCAACAAGCTCCGGGTGCTGCTGCAGATGGCGGTCGTGCTCACCTACGCCGCCTCCGTGCCCGTGGTGAAGCTGGGTCGCCTCGCCGGCCAGTACGCCAAGCCCCGCAGCTCTGATGACGAGACCCGCAACGGTGTGACGCTGCCCGCCTACCGCGGGGACGCCGTGAACGGCTTCGACTTCACCGCCGAGTCCCGGGTCCCCGACCCGCAGCGTCTCGTGGAGGTCTACCACTGCTCGGCGGCCACCTTGAACCTGGTGCGGGCCTTCGTCACCGGCGGCTACGCCGACCTCCGGCAGGTGCACACCTGGAACACCGACTTCGTGCGCGACTCCCCGGTGGGGCGCCGCTACGAGAAGGTCGGCAAGGAGATCGACCGGGCACTCACCTTCATGCAGGCCATCGGCGCGGATCCCGACGAGTTCCACCGGGTGGACTTCCACTCCAGCCACGAGGCGCTGATCCTGGAGTACGAGCACGCACTGACCCGCATCGACTCCCGCACCCAGCAGCCCTACGACGTGTCCGGCCACTTCGTGTGGATCGGCGAGCGCACCCGTCAGCTCGACGGCGCCCATGTCGAGCTGCTCTCGCACATCCGCAACCCGATCGGCGTCAAGCTGGGCCCGACCACGAGCCCCGACGACGCCATCGCGCTGGCCGAGCGGCTGAACCCGGACAACGAGCCGGGGAGGCTCACCTTCATCACCCGGATGGGTGCGGGCAAGATCCGCGACCGGCTGCCCAATCTGGTCGAGAAGGTCACCGCTGCGGGCGTTTCGGCGGGCTGGGTGTGCGACCCGATGCACGGGAACACGTTCGAGGCCTCCTCGGGCTACAAGACGCGGCGCTTCGACGACGTGATCGCCGAGGTGCAGGGGTTCTTCGACGTGCATCGGATGCTCGGCACCTGGCCGGGTGGCGTGCACGTGGAGCTGACCGGCGACGACGTGACCGAGTGCGTGGGCGGCGGTGAGGCGCTTCTCGAGGGTGATCTCGGCAACCGCTACGAGTCGGTGTGCGACCCGCGCCTGAACCGCGTGCAGTCCCTCGAGCTGTCGTTCCTGGTCGCGGAGATGCTGCGGGAGGCCACCCCGTCCAACGCCCCGAGCACCTGAGGGACCCGCGATGATCGATCTGCGCAGCGACACCGTCACCAGGCCGACGCAGGCGATGCGCGCCGCGATGGCCACGGCCGAGGTGGGTGACGACGTCTACGGCGAGGACCCCACCGTCCGGGTCCTCGAGGAGCGGGTCGCCGACCTGTTCGGCAAGCAGGCGGCGCTGTTCACCCCGACCGGGTCCATGGCCAACGTGCTCGCGGTGCGGTCCCTGGTGGGGGTCGGCGAGGAGGTGCTCTGCGAGTCGTCCGCTCACATCGCCCGCGCGGAGCTCGGCGCGCACGCGGCCTTCACCGGCCTGACGATGCGCACCTGGGTGGGGCGCCCGGTTGAGCTGGACATGATCGCCTCGATGTTCGCCCCGGACATGGGGCCGTTCTTCGTGGCCACCAGGGCGATCGCCCTCGAGAACACCCACAACTTCGGCGGCGGCGCGGTGACCTCGATCCAGGACATGCAGGCGGTCCGCCGGTTCGCCGACGAGCGCGGTGTCGGGGTGCACGTCGACGGCGCCCGGATCTTCAACGCACACGTGGCCACCGGCACCCCGCTGGCGGAGTACGGCGGCTGCGCGGACGTCCTCGCGGTCTGCCTGAGCAAGGGTCTCGGGGCGCCGGTCGGGTCACTGGTCGTGGGCAGCACCGAGACGATCGCCGATGCCCGGGTGTGGCGCAAGCGGCTCGGAGGCGGCATGCGCCAGGTCGGGATCCTCGCGGCGGCAGGCCTCTACGCCCTCGACCACCACGTCGAGCGGCTCGCGGAGGACCACGAGCACGCGCGCCTGCTTGCAGATGCGTGCGGCCTCGACCCTGCTGTCGTGGACACGAACATCGTGGTGGTCGACGTACCAGATGCCCCTGCAGTGGTGGCGGCGGCGCGCGATCACGACGTGCTGGTGTCCGCGGTCGGGCCGCGGGCGCTGCGGCTGGTCACTCACCTGGACGTCAGCCGTGCCGACGTGGAGACATCGGCGGCCGTGCTGGCCAAGGTGCTGCGCTAGCGGTTTTCGTGCCGTGCGGCCTGGGTACTCAGCCGCCCATGACCGACCCCCGCTCGCTCTCGACGTACCTCAACGACCACCTGACGCTGGCGACGGCGGGCATCGAGCTGTTCCGCCGGGCAGCCGGAAGCCATCCGGAGGAGCGGGCCCAGGAGCTGACCCGGCTACGCGACGAGTCCCGCGGAGACCTCGAGTCGCTGCGCGCGCTGATGCGGCGACTGGAGGTCCCCGAGAGCCGGCCGATGGCAACCCTAGGGTAGCTGGGGGAGAAGGCCGGCCGGCTGAAGCCGAACGGCTACCTGGTGCGCCGATCGCCCCTCGCCGACGTCATCGAGCTCGAGGGGCTGCGGGCCGCTGTCCAGAGCAAGCTCGCCTGCTGGCAGGTGCTTCGAGCGATCACCGTGCATGACGAGCGGGCCGACGTCGTGGAGCTGGAGAGGCTCATCGAGCGCGCCCAGGACCAGGCGGCCCGGCTGTACCGACTGCACCTGCAGGCGGTGCAGGAGCGGCCGGTCCGCTGAGTGCCAGACCGTGACGGTCATCCGCGTGCTGCGGCTCGCCGGGGCACGGCCACCACCTGGTGTGCAGGCCGAACCGGCGATGGTAATTTCCTCCACGTCGGGCGCCTTCCATCGCGTCTTGCAGCACATCAGGACAGGAAATGAGGTTCGGGACCGGCTCGGCCGGGACGGGTGACGTCCGCGCGCGGGCCTCCGATCGCCTGCTGCGAGGGCGACGCGCACCGACGCTGTGAGAACCGGACGTGCGACCGCAGGGTCGTGGGTGAGCGACGGGAGGCCGTCACATGGACGCATCCGCGAAGGACCGCACAGGTCCTGCCCCCTGGGTCGGCCGGCGGCCGCCTCCTGTCGCCTCGGCAGGTCGGGAGCGACGTGGCGGGAGGGAGCTGCCCCAGCGGGTGGCCGCCCTCACCGTCGCGGTGGTGCTGGGCGGCTCGGCAGAGCTGGTCGGGGCGCCGCCTGCGTCGGCCGCGTCCGCGCCGCCAATCGAGGTGCACCGGGTGGCGCGCAGCGACCAGGCCGGCCAGACTCAGCCGAGCTCGCGTCCGCGTCCGAGTCCGAGCGGGCGGAGTCCGTCGGGCGTGGGCGGCATTGTGACGCTCTCCTGGCGCCAGGTCCGCGCCCCGGAGCACCAGGTCCGCGCCCCGGAGCACCAGCGCTCCTCGTGGACGCCGCTGGACACCGGCTGGACGGGCGCCACCCTGGTGGCGCTGGTCCTGCTCGCGGCAGGTCCTGGGCTGCGGGACTGGTGGCAGTCGCGCTGACGCGGCCGCCGAGGCGGCGGATGCGAGCCTGCACGTCGACGCCGCGGCCGACGAGGGGCGTCGTGGGTCGGCCCGCCTGAACGGCACGTCAGCCACAGGCGCCCCACCGGTGCGCGCGCCGACGTACCGCCCAGCGCTCGGGAATGGTAAAATCTCGCCTCGCAACGGGAACGTCTCGTTGCCACCGTGCAGCGTCCGGAGTCCAGGGGTGGAGGATCCGCTGCGCGACGAGATGCAGCCATGCTGCGGAGCGCCTGCGGGGTCCATCGCCGCGGCGCACGCGGCGGAGGGGGCCCGCACATGAACCGAGCCGATCGGGGCTGGCGCGTCCAGTCACCTGCCGCACGCCCGGCGCGCAGTCGGGCGGCCACGTGCAGCCGGCTGGACGACGCGCAGACGCCGCTCCGCCGCGCGAGTCGACGACGAGCTGCCGGTCTCGTCGCAGCGGGGGTCCTGGCGGCGACGCAGCTCGGGTGGGCCGAGCCCGCGACCGCGGCCGTTGCGGCCGGCGCAGCCGACAGCGGACTCGCCGCAGGCCAGGTCCAGGCGCACGCCGGTTCGTCGCTGCCCCGGGTCAGCCTCCTCGCTCCGACGCCGTCCGACAGTCCCACCGCGGATCCGGAGCCGTCGGCGAGCTCGTCGCCCAGGCCGTCGGCGAGCTCGAGCCCCAGGCCGTCCGCGAGCTCGTCGCCCAGGCCGTCGGCGAGCTCGAGCCCCAGGCCGTCCTCGAGCTCGTCGCCCAGGCCGTCGGCGAGCTCGTCGCCCAGGCCGTCCGCGAGCCCGACCCAGAACAAGCCGTCGGCGACTCCGAGTCAGGATCCGGAGCCGTCCTCGAGCTCGGACCCCGACCCGTCGCCCGGCCCCACGACCGAGCCGACGCGCGGTCCCAGCACGAGCCCCGAGCCGCCCCCGTCATCCCCGTCCGGGCACTCCAGCCCCACCCCGGTCCCGTCCCAGAGCCCGACCTCGGTTCCCAGCGACGGTCCGACGGTTGCCCCGACCACGGGGGCTGCGTCGCCGTCCGGTCCAGCGACCACGGCGGGATCCACAGCCGGTCCCTCCGGGGGATCGTCGCCCAGGCCCGGTGGGGCCACGAGCGGGACTCCCGGTCAGACTGCCGGGGCGGACCCGACTGCGCCGGCCGGCACCCCTGGGTCGACGACTGGTGCGGGGCCGAACGTGCTCCCGAGCGACGGCCCCACCACCTCCCTCTCCCCGACTTCCGGAACGACCGCGGCGGAGGGTCTGCTCGGCCCGTTGGCCGAGGCGACCTCGCCGAGTGCCCTCTCCCGGCCGGGAGCCGGGAGCGCGACTGCCTCGCCGGCGGGCGCCACTCCCGCGGCGCGCACGGAGTCCGCGGCGAGCGACCAGGCGGGTGCAGGTGCCGACGCGAGGAACTCCTCGGCGTCGATCCGCGACGACGGCACCCAACGCTTCGAGTGGAACGCGCTCAACGTCGCCTGGGTCCTCGGCACCCTGGCGGCCCTGGTCCTCCTGGCCGCCAGTCCTCGCATCTACGACCGCTGGCGCACTCGCTGACCCCTCCGCACGCGCGCGGATGGGCGCCGTTCCGGGCGACTCACACGACGTAGATCGTCACCGTGCTGCCCCGGGGAGCGCGGTCACCCGAGCCCGGGCTCTGCTTCACCACGACGCCGAGCGCGATGTAGTACTCGACCTTCTCGGTGCGCACCGAGAACCCGGCCGCAGCCAGGGCCGCCTCGGCGGCGTCGGCGTTGGTGCCGACCACGCGGGGTACGTCGACCAGCACCGGGCCCTTGGAGACGACGAGCGTGACCTTGTCCCCGCGGAACAGCCGGCCGCGGTTCGGGCTCTGGGACACCACGTCACCCTTCTCGACGGTGTCGCTGTTGATCTCCGAGCGGTCCACCCGCAGGTGCAGCCTGCCCAGCGCCTTGCTCGCGTCGTCCGCGTCCTTGCCGCTGAAGTCCGGAACCCTGACCGGGTGGGGGCCCTTGCTCACCACCAGGTCGACGGCCGCGTCGCGCCTGAGCGGGATGCCGGGCCGGGGCTCCGAGCGCACGACGACCCCTCTGGCCGCCGTCTCGGAGAAGACGTAGGTCGCCTCCCCGAAGCTGAGGCGCGCGTCCTGCAGCGCCGCCTGCGCCCGGTCCAGGCTCAGGTCTCGCAGCTGCGGGACCCGGTGCCGTTCCGGGCCCTGCGAGAGCGTGACGCTCACCGTCCCGTTGCGCGTGACGTGCTCGCCCCCGGCCGGGTCGGTGCTGACCACGCGGCCGACGGGGACCGTCTCGGAGTAGGCCTTGCCGGCGACCTGGAGGCCCAGCCCTGCTGCGTCGAGCCGTGCCTCCGCAGTGCGCGCGGAGAGGTTCAGCAGGCCAGGGGTGGTCGTGTAGCGCCCGTCCCCGAGCCACCAGGCGCCGACACCGGCGGCCGTCGCGAGGAGCAGCACGAGCACCAGGAGCAGCGGTCCCCGCTTGGAACGTCGGGGCCGACCCGCCGGCTCGGTCGCCGAGCGAGGAGGGTCCGGCTGGGCGGGTCGTGAGGAGCTCCCCGACGGGGTCGCCGTCGCCACCGACCGAGCACCCGTGATCACGCTGGTGTCCTCGAAGCGTCCGCCCGGACCGCGGTGCGTCGCCTGGGCCGAGGTCAGCACGACCGGCGCGTCCTCGAGGTCCTCACGCACGTAGTCGATGTCGTCGCCCCACCGCTGCACGGGCACGGACGGGGCGAGGTCCGAGGTCAGCTCCGGGTCGTCGACGACGCCCTCGTCGAGCGCGGCGCGGACCCGGCGCACCTGGCGGAGCAGCACCCGCGCGTCTGCCGGTCGCAGGTCGCGGTCGCGACTCGTCACCCTGCTGGCGCTCGAACCAGTCCGCGACCATCTCGCCCGAGCGCCGGACGTGGGTGCGCATCGCGGCGCGCGCGGCGGCGGCGTCG
>CAXSHL010000012.1:0-38099 GCA_964237315.1 uncultured Nocardioidaceae bacterium | reverse complement strand
GTCGCAGGTCGCGGTCGCGGGCGGTGGCTCGGGCCACGAGCGCGTCGACGTACGGCGGAAGGCCCCGCACCAGCCGCGACGGTGGGGGGACGTCCTCGTGCACGTGCTTGTAGGCGACCTGGATGGCCGAGTCGGCCTCGTGGGGCTTGCGCCCGGTGAGCATCTCGTAGAGCAGCACGCCGGCGGCGTACACGTCGCTGCGCGCGTCCGCACGACCGTCGACGAGCAGCTCGGGGGACAGGTAGGACACCGTGCCGATCAGCACCCCGGCGGTCGTGTGCTGGGTCTCGGCGCTCACCGCTCGAGCGAGCCCGAAGTCGGCGACCTTGACCCGGCCGTCGTCGGCGAGCAGGACGTTCTCGGGCTTCACGTCGCGGTGCACGAAGCCTGCCTGGTGGGCGGCGCCGAGGGCGGCGAGCACCGGGTCGAGCAGGGCGAGAGCCGTGGACGGACGCAGCGGAGCCTGCTCGCGCATCAGGTCGCGCAGGGTGCCGCCGTCGACGTACTCCATGGCCAGGAACAGAGTCCCGTCGTCGTCGCCCTGGTCGAAGACCCCGACGACGTTCGGGTGGGAGAGCCGGGCGGCGGCACGGGCCTCGCGCACGAAGCGACCGACGAAGTCGTCGTCGTCGCCGAGGCCCGCGTGCATGATCTTCAGTGCGACCACCCGGTCCAGCCGGAGGTCGGTGGCCTGGTAGACGGTCGCCATCCCGCCGCGAGCGATCCGGGCCCCGATGCGGTATCGACCGTCCAGGACGCGCCCACTCAGGGGGTCGGTGACGGTCCGGTCCACGACGGCTGTCCTCCGTAGGGTGGCCGGGCGGCGGGGGAAGGCCCCGGCTCACGCACGCATTCTAGGCGGGTCTGCGGTGGTTCCCAGGCCGTGACCTGCGGTCGGCGTGGCGAGCCGCAGTCGTCTCAGAGCGGGTCCCAGCCCCGGCGGAGGAGCCGGTCCAGGGCCAGCACGTTGCGCAGGTACCTGCGGGTGGAGGGGTACACGCCGCGATGCTGCAGGGCGCCCAGGCCCTGGTAGTAGGCCGCGATGGTGCCTCGGCGGCTGGTGTGCCCGCGCAGCATCTTGACGAGCACGACGCCCGTGGTCACGTTGTCGCGCAGGCTGTAGACGTTGAGCCGGCGGTCGACGTACAGCGACATCCAGCGGCCGGTGCTCGGCAGCACCTGCATGGCCCCGATGGCGCCTGCCGAGGACCTGCGGCGCTGCTGCCACCCGGACTCCTGCCAGGCGATGGCGAGTGCGAGATGCGGGTCCACCCGGTGCCGTCGGGCCGTGCGCACGATCACCCGGCGCACCTGCTGCCGGCTCGCGTCGGCCTGCCGCCAGGGCTTCGGGCGGGACGGCTTGGGCCGGTGCCTGGCTGGGTGCTTGACCGGGTGCCTGGTCGGGTGCCTGGTCGGGTGCTTGGCCGGGTGCTTGGCCGGGTGCTGGTGCGCGCGGCGCGCTGCGGCGACCACCACGGGGATCCGGATCCGCTGACCGACCAAGAGCGGCGCCGACGGACCGAGGTGGTTGAGCGCGCGGAGCTCGGCGGTCCAGGCGTGGAAGCGGACAGCGAGGCCGGTGGCGGTGTCACCGCGCTGCACGCGGTACAGCCGTATCCGGCGGCCCGGATGTCCCGGCCAGCCGTGTCCGCCCGCGCCGGCGGTCCGAGCGAGCTCGCTGCCCGAGCGCGCCGACGGCGCAGCGCTGGCGACGGTCGTCAGTGCTCCGCCGAGGACGAGCACCCCAGCCGTTCCGGCGGCGGTCGCGGCTCTGGCGAGCCGGGACAGCCGGCCGGCGCCGGGTGAGGTCGCCTGGGTGGTCACCGGAGGGTCCCTTTCGTCTGGCTGCTGACGGCGTGGCTGGGCGACGTCGAGCAACGTCTGTTACGGGTGGGAGAACTGTTGCTTATGTGACAGATGTGGTCAAGCGGAGGACGTCTTGGTGAGCCGATGGCAGCCATGGCAGAGTTGACCGCGTGCAGGAACCAGCAACGCCCGACAGCGACGTGTCCACCGGCACCACCACCGGCACCGGCAGCCCAGAGATCAGCGAACTCGTCGGCGAGTGGCTGGACTGGAGCGAGGCGGGGGCACTGCTCCACCTCAGCGCCAGCAAGGTCCGCCAGCTGATCCGCGAGCACCAGCTGGCAGCCGTCGTGCCCACGCCCGGAGCCGGCCAGCGAGTGCCGGCGGAGCTGATCGCGGACGGGGCAGTCGTCAAGGGTGTGCCGGGCGTGTGCACGGTGCTGCACGACGGCGGGTACGACGACCCGGGGATCATCACCTGGCTGTTCACGCCCGACGACACGCTCCCGGGCCGTCCGATCGACGCTCTGCGCGAGAACCGCGGGGCCGAGGTCAAGCGTCGCGCCCAGGCCATGGCCTTCTGACCTGGCCGCAGGACGGCGCACGGTCTAGCCTCGGGCAGATGAGCGGACTCGCAGCACTCCTGGCAGGTCACAACCGTGCCGACGTCTACCAGTGGCACAGCGCCGCACACGTCCCTGACGTCAGGCATGCCGTCGAGCACGCCGGCTGGGACTTCGTGCACCTCGACGGCTGGACCGTCGAGGACAAGGCGACCTTCCTCAAGGTCACCGCCCAGGCGCTCGACCTCACGGACGACCGGGCGGCGAGCTTCGACGCCCTCTCGGACTGCCTCGCCGAGGTGGAGGCCCCGGGCAAGGAGGGGGTGGTGATGCTCTGGGACGGGTGGAGCCCGCTGGCCCGCCACGACGAGCAGGCGTTCCACGTCGCCCTCAGCGTGCTCGGTGGCCGTGCCAACGCCGACCGCGGCTGCCCGTTCGCCGTCCTGCTGCGCGGCGAGGGTCCCGCCCTCGACGTCCCGGAGCTACCCGCCAAGGCCTGACCCTGCGGCCCAGGTCGGCCCGGCGGCGTGGTCAGCACCATCAACCCGGTCGGGCGGTGGACGCCGTCAGGTGCTCAGATGGCGCGCTGGGTCGCGGCGGCGGCGAGGTCCCGCAGCACCTCCCGGGCCCGGTCGGTGACCGGCGCCTCGTCGAGCGCCCCGAGGCTGGCGGAGGTCAGCTCGTGGATCCGTCGCTCCACCTCGTCGTGGGCGCCGCTCGTTGTGATGATCCGGCGCAGCTCCTCGACCTCGGAGCTGCTCAGCGGTGAGCCGAGGGCCTCGTCGAGCTGCTTCGCGTCCGTGGCCGGTGCCCGCTGCAGGGTCAGAGCCACCAGGACGGTGCGCTTGCCCTCGGTGAGATCGTCCCCGGCGGGCTTCCCGGTGACGGCCGGGTCGCCGTACACCCCGAGCAGGTCGTCGCGCAGCTGGAACGCCTCACCGAGCGGCAGGCCGAAGCGGGTGAGCGCCTCGACGACGCCGACGTCCCCACCCGCCAGCGCGGCCCCGACGTGCAGGGGCCGCTCGACGGAGTACTTCGCGGACTTGTAGCGCAGGACCTGCATCGCCTGGTCGACGTCGGAGGTGCCGCGTGCCTGCACCGAGACGTCCAGGAACTGTCCGGTGATCACCTCGCTGCGAGTCGTGTCGAAGAACCCGAGCGCGGTGCGGACGGCCTCGTGGGGCAGCCCGCAGCCGCGCAGCAGCTCGTCGGACCAGCACAGCAGCAGGTCACCGAGGAGGATGGCCGCCGCCGCGCCGTACTGCTCGGCGGAGCCCGGCCAGCCCTGGTCACGGTGCACCGCCTCGAACGCCTTGTGCGTGGCCGGCCGGCCCCGCCGGGTGGCAGAGGAGTCCATGTAGTCGTCGTGGACCAGCGCGCTGGCATGCAGCAGCTCGAGAGCGGCCGAGGCCCGCAGCAGTGCCGGCTCGTCCTCGCCCGGGTCCGACACGGCGTGGTATCCCCAGAAGCAGAAGGCCGCACGCAGCCGCTTCCCTCCCGACACCGACGAGCGCGCCGCCGCCAGGAGCCGTCCGGCGTCCGCTCCCAGAGGCTCGAGGAGACGGGCCTGGTCGTCGACGAACGTCTCGAGGCTGGACTGGATGGCTGCGCGGAAGGCGTCCGCGTCCCACGGTGGCGGGGTCCGGGTCACGCAGGCGAGCCTACGGTCGCCTCTCATCAGTGCGTCCGGAGGGCAGGAGCCTGCCCCGAGGCGAGGTCCGGGCCACCTATGCTGTTGCGTATGGCGCCTCCTACCCCCTCGACCTCCGCCGACGGCGCACCCAGCGTCGGCGACCTGATAGCAGCCGGCGGACGCTCCATCTCTTTCGAGTTCTTCCCGCCCAAGGACGAGGAGGGTGAGCGTGCGCTGTGGACGGCCTTGCGCGAGCTGGAGGCCCTGCGGCCGACGTTCGTCTCGGTGACCTACGGCGCCGGCGGCTCGACCAGGGACCGCACGATCCGGGTCACCGAGGGGATAGCTGCCCAGACCACGCTGACGCCGATGGCGCACCTGACCTGCGTCGGGCACTCGCGTGAGGAGCTGCGCTCGGTGATCGGCTCCTACGCGGACGCAGGCGTGCACAACGTGCTCGCCCTGCGCGGCGACCCGCCCGGAGGCCCCGGGACCCCGTGGACCGCAACACCCGGTGGCCTGAGCTACGCCTCCGAGCTGATCGAGCTGATCACCTCCCTCGGCGACTTCTGCGTGGGGGCGGCCGCCTTCCCCCAGGGGCACCGGGAGGCCGGCAGCGTCGAGCGCGACGCGCAGGTGATGAAGGCCAAGCAGGACGCGGGTGCCAGGTTCGCGATCACCGAGCTGTTCTTCCGGGTGCAGGACTACTTCGCCCTGCTGGACCGGTGCGCCGCAGTCGGCGTGGACATCCCGATCCTGCCCGGCATCATGCCGATCACCAGCCTGCCGCAGATCCAGCGGATGACCGAGCTGTCCGGCCGCCAGATCCCGCCGGAGGTCGTCGACCGGGTGTCGCGCTACGACGGTGACCCGGCCGCCGTACGCGCCGAGGGCATCGCCATCGCCACCGAGATGTGCGACGCCTTGCTCGAGGGAGGGTCGCCGGGCCTGCACTTCTACACGCTGAACCGGTCGAGGGCGACGCGCGAGATCTACGCCGGACTCGGCAGCACCGTCGGCTAGGCATCACCGCTCGGCGGCCCCGATCCGCTGCGCCACCACGGCGGCGGCCAGCCCCACCAGAGGCAGCTCCGCTCCCGCTGCGGCGTGCACGCCCGCCAGGTGGACGCCCGTCACCGGCACAGGCGCGAGCTGGTGGTCCGTCGTCGTGCGGCCCCGCCACAGCACGCCGTACGGCGATCCGCCCAGCTCCCGCACCTGGTCCTCGGCGGAGCGGTCCACCCGCACCTCGACCCGTCCACGCACGTCGATCCCGCGGCTCGCCAGCGCGGGCACCACGTCCCCGACGGGCTGGCCGCGCGCCAGCACCGTCCAGGCCGCCGCGCCCGCCGGTGCGGTGCCGTGGGTGCGGACCACCAGGGTCGGATCGCCGTGCAGCACCACCTCGAGCGGCAGGTCCGGCACGTGCCCCGACAGGCCGAGGTGGGTGACGGCAGGAGGGCGCGCCACCGTGCTGCGGGGGAGTGAGGCGGCGAGGGCCGGGAGCCCCTGCGGGTCGACGGCACACACCACGACGTCCGCGTCGAGGGTGCCCTGGTCGGTGTGCACACCCGTCACCCGGCCGCCGTGCAGCCGCAGGTCGAGTGCGGTGGTGCCGAGCAGCACCTGCACCTTGCGCTCCGCAAGCCGCTTGGCCAGCAGTGCGGCGAGCGTCCCGAACCCGCCCGGAACGGTCCACACGCCGAAGTTCTGCTCGACGTAGGACCACATGCCCGTCCAGGCCGGCACGTGGCGCGGGTCCTGGCCGTCCAGCACGGTCGAGGTGAGGGCGAGTGCCCGCAGCCGGCTGTCCGTCAGGCGGCGCCGAACGGTCCGGTGCAGGGAGGTCCTGGTGCGCAGCAGTGCCCGTGTCCCGACGTCCACGTGCTCGGCGGAGTAGGGCCTCTCCAGGAACGCGCGCCGCAGCAGGTCCCACGTGTCGGCGTAGGCGTGCACGTAGTCCACCCACTGATGACCGAGTCCCCCGCCCAAGGAGGCCTCGACCGCCTCGAGCTGGGCCGACCGGGACCCCGAGGGGAGCGCCAGCACCGTGCCGTCGACGAACCGGTGCTCACGCATCGGCTCCACCGGCACGAGATCCAGCTCGCGCTCCAGCGGCCGACCGGACTTGCGGAACAGGTCGCGCAGGACGGCCGGCAGAGCGGTCGACGACGGCCCCGCGTCCCAGCAGAAGCCGTCCCGCTCGACCACACCCACGGCACCACCGACCCGGTGGAGCCTCTCCACCACAGTGACGTCGTGGCCGAGCTTGGCCAGCCGGGCGGCCGCGGCCGCGCCACCGAAACCTCCTCCGATGACCACCACGCCCGACATGCACGTGACCCTAGCGACGCGCTCCGACAGGACCGCTCGGCGGACTCACTCCACGTCGGTCTCGGCAGCGCCGGTCATGGACACCAGCTCGTCGTAGGTCGTGGAGAACACCGCGGCGGGGTGGCCGGCCGCGGCCCACACCGTGTCGTGGCGCCGCAGCCACGGGTCGATGTACGTCGGCACCGGCGCCGGATGTCCGAGGGGGGACACGCCCCCGATCACCTGGCCGGTGTGCGCGCGCACGAACTCGGGCTTCGCTCGCCGCAGCTCGGTCACGCCGATCCTGGCGGCGACCTTGCCGGTGTCCACCCGGTGCGCACCAGAGGTCAAGATGAGCACCGGTGAGCCGGCGGCGTCGAAGAGCAGGCTGTTCGCGATCGCGCCGACCTGGCAACCGAGCGCCTCGGCGGCCAGCACTGCCGTGTGGACGGAGTCGGGCAGCACGACGATGCGCCCCGTGCCTCCCCGGGCCTCCAGCGCCGAGCGGAACCGGGCCACCGCGGCAGGGTCGCTCACCGCTTCCTCCCCTCGTGCAGCATCTCGGTGGCCTGGCCGACGCGTCGCAAGCGGGTCTCCGGCTTCTTGGCACCCTCGATCCACTCGGTGTACGCGCGCTGGTGGCTGTATGACAGCCCCGCGAAGAAGTGCTGCGCCTCAGCGTCCGCCGCGAGTGCGGATGCCAGGTCCTCGGGCACCTCGGCGACGCGCGGCTCCGTGTCGTGCTCGAGCTCGACGTCCAGCTCATCGCCCGCGCTGACGCCGGCGGCCGCGCGGTGCTGGGCGCTGACTCCGACCAGGTGCTCGCCGCCCATCGGCGCGACCGTGCTGCGATAGGTGTAGGGCCCCGCCGAGGTGTGCAGCGTGATCCGCACCGGCGGTCGCCCGCCGGCTCCCAGGGACTCGACCACCTCGGGTGGTACGGCGATGCCGGTCGCCGTCCGGCCGTGCAGCCGGAGCGTCGCGTGGAACCTCTGGGAGCTCATGGCGGTCAGTATCGCGGACACCTGGAGCTCCTCGTGCCACTGCCACACGTCGTGGAGCACCCCTGGTGACCCAGCCACGAGGTCGCGAGGATGGCCGACGTGGATGATCCCGATGGCCTTCTCGCGGCATACGACGAGCAGCTGCGCACCGATGCAGAGACGCCCGGTGCGGTGGCGGTGGCCGCCCTCGGTCCGTTGCGACTGGCGGTCAGCGTGGATCAGACGTCGTGCCGGTCGTCGTTCTGGGACCATGCACCGTGAGCGTGGACAGAGCAGGCCTGAAGGCCATCGCGGAACAGTGCGTCAGCCTTGTCGAGACGGAGTTCGCAGTCTCTCTCGACTGGACGCCTGACTCCCTCGATGCCCTGGACGCGGTCTGCGCTCGACTACGCGGCGAGGGCGGACTTGTCGGTGACCGGCTGGACCTGTGGTGGAAGCTGGTCGGCTCCTACCTCGGCGAGGTCGTCGTGCGAGCGTACGGCGGCGAGTGGGTCGTCCACGACCAGGCTGGGGGTGCCTACGCGGTGAGCACCCGCGGGGTCACCGGCTTCCCGTTCTCCGTCACTGCGCGGGTCCTGGAAGGAGAGGAGTTCAAGACCCTGGCGACCTTCGCTCGATCGATCCCTGCCACCGGGGGCGCGCCTGGGTCCGGTGCAGCAGGCTGAACCGTGACGGCGGTCGGGAGCCCATGCCCGCGCCGGTCCTGCGCGTGGCCACGAGCGCATCGTCGTACCGCCCGTGCCCGGGCTGCCGAGTCAGCGCGGGACCTCTGCGCGTCGGTCGACGTCGGCGTCCTGGTCGAGCACCCACGCCTCGATGATCTCGGCGACGTAGAGACGCAGACGCGCGTCGCCAGTCACGTGTTCGTGCCCCAGAGGGTCGATGCCCTGTTCCAGCGCGCGCCGGTTGAGGCAGTGCAAGCCGTGGTCGAGGTCCTCATCCGGGCAGAGCCGCGCGTGAGCGGTGGCGTAGAACGCTGTGCCTTCGTTGGGCGGGACGGTGCTGTCGAAGACGGTGAGGGCGACAGCAGGACGCTGCTCGATGAGGAGGGAGTGCCGGGTGCGTGGAGCCGAGAGCCAGTACAAGCGGTCCAGACCGTCCGAGGCGAACCAGACCGGGGTCACCCAGGGATTCCCCGCGGCGTCGGCGGTCGCCAGGACCACATAGGCGGTGTTCTCGAGAACGGTGCGGGCGTGCGTGTTGGTGTCGGTCATCTGCGACTCCGTCACCGGAGCGTGGGACGGTAGGTGATCTCCTGGGTGTGTCCGTCGAGTGTCCGGCTCTCGAGCAGCTCGAGGTCGAAGTCGTCCGCGCCCCCGAGGATGGGGTTGGTCCCGGTGCGTCCGGAGACGGCGGGGAAGATCGTCACCTGCAGGCGGTCGACCAGCCCGGCGGCCATCAACGCCCAGTTCAGCGACAGGCTGCCCTGCGAGCGCAGCGGCACGTCGGACTCCGCTTTCAGCCGGGTGACGATGTCGACGGCGTCGCCGCTGACGATGGTCGCGTCCGGCCAGCCGAGCGTCTCGTGCAACGTGGAGGACACCACTGTCGTCGGCATGCGCAACGTCCGGACGTTCCACTCGTCGAGCGTGTTCGGGTCGAGACCCGAGGTGAAGATCTCAGCGGTCTCCCGGAAGGTCGTCGCCCCGAAGACCATGCGCTGCTCGGTTGCGAACAGGGCGGCACGCCGCTCGAGCAGCTCGGGGCCCTGCTTGCCCCAGTAGCCGCCCCAGTCGCCGTCCTCGGAGTAGGCGCCGTAGCCGTCGAGGGTGGAGAAGATGTCCCAGGTGTAGGTCGCGGTCATGGTCAGATCCTCGCTTCGCGATGAGTGGTGTCTTCCAGCGGCCCGTTCGGCCGCCTCTCACCTACTCCACGAACGCCTGGTCGCACATTCGACAGGCGATACTCCTGGGTGTGACGTCCGATCATGGTCCTTCCTTCCGGATGTGGCCCCCCGTGGCAGTCGGTGGGCCCCTCGGGCTCGGCCTCGTCCTGTCGGGGTCGGTGGGCGATCCACTGGTCGCCTCGTCGGTGACAGTTGCGTCGGGATGGCTGCTCGTCATCGCGTTCATCGTCTGGAACGGCTGGGCGCTCGTGCTGATCGCGAGGCACCGCACGGCACTGCTGCCGGGTGACGCGACCACGACGGTGATCGACAGTGGGCCCTTCGCGCGATCGCGCAACCCCCTCTACCTCGGACTGCTCGCCGGGGCGGCGGGGGTGGCTCTCCTGGCTGCGTCACTGTGGGCGCTGACAGCGCTGCCGGTGGAGTGGGGGCTCCTGCAATGGGGCGCGGTCGTGCCCGAGGAGCGCTACCTGGCGGCGAAGTTCGGAGCGGCGTACGTCGAGTACACCAGCCGCGTCCGGCGCTGGCTCTGACCCAGCCCCAAGCCTCCAGCCCCACCCCCGAGCCCCCAGCCGGCTGGACCCGGACTCGTTCTTGACGGGCTGTCGGAGAACGGGTGTACCGTGAGGTCTGTTCGAACAAGTGTTCGAACGACCGCCGGGTGAGAGCGTCTTCGACCCTACTCCCGTCCGGCGGACCGAGCAGGAGGGCGACCAGATGCGACGGTACGACGACCCGGTGGATGTGCGCAAAGGGCAGGTGCCCGGAGCGGGTGGCGCCCCCGTCGAAGGTCCGGAGCAGTTCGTGTGGAAGGGGCGCCTCTGGAAGGTGCATGCGGTGGTGGCGCAGTGGGTGGAGACCGGGCCGTGGTGGCAGTCCAGGGGTGTGCACGCCGTGCTCGGTGACGACGGGGCCGGTGACGGGGCCGACCAGAGTCGGGCCGGTGAGGGGATCGGCACGATGACCGACCTGGCCGTCGAGCGCGAGGTGTGGCGCGTCGAGGCCGCTCGGGGGATGGCGGTCGACCTCGGTCGGGGAGTCTTCGACCTGGTCTTCGACTGGGCCGACGGCAGCTGGCGGCTCACCCGGTGCCTGGACTGAGAGGCAGTCGATGACCCAGACCCCAGCCCAGACCCAGACCCAGACCCAGACCCAGACCCAGACCCAGACCCAGACCCAGACCCCAGCCCAGGTCCGGACCCAGACCCGGGCGACCCCGTTCGACCTGCCGGCCGCCACCCACTCCTACCTCGCCCGGGCCGCGTCCTCCCTGCAGGAGGCGATCACCACCTCCGAGATCCCGATGCGCTATGCGTGTGCCCACGTCGCGGCGCTGCGGGCCACCGCTGCGCTGCTCGCCGCGCGAGCCACCCCGACCAGCTCCCCGCGGCGCAGCAGGCAGCAGAAGAACGCCTGGGTGCTGCTCGCCGAGATCGCTCCCGAGTTCAGCGAGTGGGCCGCGTTCTTCGCCGCCGGAGCAGCCAAGCGGGCGGCTGCGGAGTCCGGCTCCCGACGAGCGGTCACCGAGCGGGAGGCCGACGACCTGGTGCGCGATGCCGACCGGTTCCTCGGCCTGGTCGAGGAGTCCCTCGGGATGACTCGGCACGTCCCCGTCCCCGAGCTCCTCCCCGCCGAGCTGTCACTCGGGTCGGGTCACCGGTCTGGTCACGGGTCTGGTCACGGGGAGAGGCACCACGTTGCCTGATCCCTTCGTGCATCTGCGGGTGGCCTCGGGCTACTCCCTGCAGTACGGCGCCTCCCACCCCCACGTGCTCGTCGAGCGGGCCGTCGAGCACGAGATGGACACCCTCGCCCTCACCGACCGGGACGGGGCCTACGGGGCGGTCCGGTTCGCCAAGGCGTGCCTGCAGGGGGGGATCCGGCCGGTGCTGGGGGTCGACCTCGCTGTCGCGCCGGTGCATTCCTGGCAGCCGGGGACCGGGCAGCCGGGAAGCGGGCAGCCGGGAAGCGGGCAGCCGGGAAGCGGGCCGGTCGGCAGCCAGCCGAGGACGCCGGCGCGAGGTGGCGCGTTCCGCGCCGACCAGGGCCTGCCGCGGGTGACGTTCCTGGCCGGCAGCAGACGAGGCTGGGCGGCGGTCTGCCGACTGGTCTCGGCGACCCACCTGGCCGGGGAGCGTGGCCGTCCGGTGAGCACCCTCGACCTGGTGGCGGAGCACATCTCCGGTCGGGTCGAGGCGGGGGACGTGCTGGTGATGCTGGGGCCGGGCTCCGAGCTGGGCCGCGCCGCGACGCTACGGCGCGACGACCTCGCGCAGGCCGTGCTGCGACCCTGGTTGGAGGTGGTCGACCGGGCCGACCTGCTGGTCGAGCTGGTCTCCCACCGCCTCTCCGGCGCCGGTCCGGGCTCGGCCCCGCACGCCGCCCGGATGGCGGGACTGGCCCGGTCGCGTGGGCTCGGCATGGTGCTCACCAACGCCGTCCGCTACGCCGACCGGCTGGACGCCTCGACGGTCGACGTGCTCGACGCGGCCCGCCGGCTGGTGCCCCTCGGCTCGGCCGACCTCCGCCACGTCGACTCCGGCGGTTCCCGGGGCAACGCCGAGGGGTTCTTGAAGTCCGGGAAGCAGATGGCCGAGGTGGCCGAGGAGATCTGCCGCTATGCCGGCCTCGGGTCACACAGCGGGCGCGAGACGCAGCGCCTCCTCGCCCACACCCGGGCGGTCGCGGACCGCTGCGCCCTCGACCCACGCTCCGACCTCGGGCTGGGTGAGGTGCACTTCCCGGAGTTCGCCGCCGGATCCGCGACGCAGGAGCTGGGATCCGAGGGAGCAGGAGGACAGCGAAGCGGACTCGGCGCTGGCGGTGTGCTCCGGGCCCGTTGCGAGGCGGGCATCGGGCGCCGCTACGGCAGTGGTCCGAGGGCGCGGATCTGGAAGCGGCTCGACGACGAGCTGCAGATCATCGACGGCCTGGGCTACGCCCCCTACTTCCTGACCGTTGCCGACGTCACCGACCTGGTCAGGGACATGGGGGTGCGCTGCGCCGCCCGGGGGTCGGGCGCGGGCAGCCTGGTCAACTACCTGCTCGGCATCTCCGGTGTGGACCCGTTGCGCCACAACCTGCTGATGGAGCGGTTCCTGTCCCCGTTGCGCCAGGCCCTGCCCGACATCGACGTCGACGTCGAGTCCGCGCGCCGGCTCGAGGTCTACGAGGCGATCCTCAACCGCTACGGCGGCGAGAGGTGCGTGTGCGTCTCGATGATGGACACCTACCGCGTGCGGCACGCCGTGCGCGACGTGGGCGCCGCACTCGGCATGCCGGTCGGTGAGATCGACGCCATCGCCAAGGCGTTCCCGCACATCCGGGCCCGGGACGCCCGGGTCGCGCTGCGCGACCTGCCGGAGCTGCGGGCCTCCGGCCTCGGCGAGCAACGGCTCGACCTGCTGTTCGGGTTGGTGGAGCGGCTCGACGGGCTGCCCCGCCACATCGCCGTACACCCGTGTGGAGTGCTGCTGTCCGACACGACCCTGCTCGACCGCACGCCGGTGGAGGCCTCCTACGCAGGCTTCCCGATGAGCCAGTTCGACAAGGACGACGTCGAGGACCTCGGCCTGCTCAAGCTCGACGTGCTCGGGATCCGGATGCAGTCCTCGATGGCGCACGCCGTCGACGAGATCGAGCGGCTCGAGGGGGTGCGGATCGATATCGACGACGAGCAGCAGGTGCCGTTCGACGACGACGCGACGTTCTCGATGATCTCGCAGGCCAAGACCCTCGGCTGCTTCCAGATCGAGTCACCGGGACAGCGGGAGCTCGTCGGCAAGTCCGGGATCGAGTCGTTCGAGGACATCATCACCGACATCTCGCTGTTCCGTCCCGGGCCGGTGAAGAGCGACATGGTCACGCCGTACCTCGAGGCCAAGCAGGGCTGGCGGGCACCGCGCTACCTCCATGAGGACCTGCGGCCGATCATCGGTCCCACGCACGGCGTCGTGGTCTTCCACGAGCAGGTGATCGAGATGATCTCCCAGTTCGCCGGCTGCACGCTGGCCGAGGCGGACGAGGCGCGTCGGGCGCTCGGTGACGTGGAGGGGATGGCCGAGACCAAGCTGTGGTTCTTCCCGCGGGCGATGGCTCGCGGCTATCCCCGGCGGTTCGTCGAGGAGATCTGGAAGGTCCTCGCGGCGTTCGCGTCGTTCGGGTTCTGCAAGGCCCACGCAGCGGCGTTCGCGCTGCCCACCTACCAGTCCGCCTGGCTCAAGGCGCACTACCCGGCGCACTTCCTGTCCGGAGTGCTCACCCACGACCCCGGCATGTATCCCAAACGGCTGATCCTCGACGACGCACGCCAGTTCGGCATCGCGGTGCTCGGGCTCGACGTGAACGCCTCGGAGAAGACCTTCGTCACCGAGCGGGTCGGCGTCCACGACGAGCCACCTCCCGAGGTGATGGGGGAGTCGCCCCGGCGCGCGCCCGGTCCGGGTCTGCCGGACGGTCGCGCCTACGGCATCCGGCTGGCGCTCTCGGAGGTCAAGGGCATCTCCGAGGCCGAGGTGGACCGCATCGTCGCAGCGCGTCCCTACCACTCGCTCACCGACTTCTGGCACCGCGCGCAGGTGTCGCGTCCGGTCCTCGAACGGCTGGTGCTGGCCGGCGGGTTCGACAGCATCTACGGGATCGGCAGTGCGATCGCCGGTCTGGGCGTACGTCGCCGCGGCAAGGTCACCCGCCGGGACCTGCTGCTCCAGGTGGCCGACCTCGACCGGCACACCCGGGCGGTGGACCGGGCGAGCAAGGGTCGGGGCCGCGGGCTCGCGGCCCGAGGGGCTCCGCCAGGCGGTCGGGTGGCCGCGGTCCAGCGCGCGCAGGACGCAGCACGCGGCAACAGCTCCGACGACCTGGTCCGCGACCGGAGCCGTGAGGAGCTCCGACAGAGCCGGCCGGCAGGCCAGCGCGGTGGCCAGTGGGGTGACCAGCGCGGTGGCAGGAGCGGGGACCAGCCGTGGGAGCAGCCCGGCGGCCAGCCGTCGCAGCTGCACCCGAGCCGCCAGCAGGCGGGGGTGTGGGAGCAGGCGGCCCGGCAGTCGCAGGCGACCCGGAGGACGGCGCCGGTCACCTCGGTGCAGCTCGCGTTCGACCTCGGGGACGCGCCGGTCGACGGAGAGGTCAGCGGGCTGCCCGAGATGAACGACTCCGAGCGGGTCCGCGCGGAGCTCGAGATCCTCGGCCTGGACGCCAGCCGGCACGTCGTGGAGTTCTACGACCCGTTCCTCGACGCCCTCGGGGTGACCCGTTCGGCCGACCTGCTGCGCCGACGCAGCAAGTCCGAGCTCCTCGTGGCCGGGGTCAAGGTCGCGACCCAGACACCGCCGATCAGGTCCGGGCGGCGGGTCGTGTTCCTCACCCTCGACGACTCGACGGGTCCGGTCGACGCCACCTTCTTCGAGGACGTCCAGGGTCCCTATGCCGCGACGGTGTTCCACTCCTGGCTGCTGGTGGTCCGCGGCGAGCTCCGGCGCACCGGGCGGCAGGGCGTCTCCCTGCGCGCCACCGGGTGCTGGGAGCTGCCCGTGCTGCACGAGGCCTGGCGCGACGGCGGCCTGGACGCGGTCCGCGAGGTGATGGCAGCCATTCCCGAAGGGTTCGGCGAGGGAGTCACCGAAGGCGCCGTGCAGGGTGCTGCCGAGAGTCGGTCGAGCCGTCCGGTGATCGCCAGGCCCACGACCGGCAACGCTCCGGGCACCGGCGCGGACGAGGCAGCAACGGGTGCGGGTGCCGGGTCGGGTGCCGGGTCGGGTGCTGGGTCGAGTGCCGGCGGCATGGGTCGACGTCGGGTCCTGGTGCACTCCAGTGGGTTCGTGATGTCGCCCTACGCCGACATCAAGCCGCCTGGGGAGGACGCCAAGACCGCGCCTCGCCGGGCCGCCTCCGACACGGCGTCCGAGGCGCCCCGCAAGCTCTGGCACTCGTCCTCCGGGAGCTCTGGTGGCTAGCCGGCAGGCCACCGGAGGGCATCGCCTAGGGTGGGCGCCATGCCAGCCGACCAGCGACCGGGCAGCCTCCAGCGTCGCAGTGCCGCCCGGACGGCTGTGGTGTGGGACGCCCTGCGTGCGGTGCTCGACGCCCAGGAGCCGGGGCGACCGGCGTTCGTGGTCGACATCGGCGGCGGCACGGGTGGGTTCGCTGTCCGGGCCGCCGAGCTCGGCCACCGGGTCGTGGTCATCGACCCCAGCCCCGACGCGTTGGCGATCCTGGCGCGACGCGCAGAGGAGAGTGGGGTCGCCGACCGGGTCACCGGCCGTCAAGGAGACCTCGACGACCTTCTCGGCCTCGTCGACCTGGTGCCGGGTGGCCCGGACAGCGGGTCCGGCGCCGGACCGGACAGCGGACCGGGCGCCGGACCGGGTGCCGACGTGGTGCTGTGCCACGGGGTCCTGGAGATCGTCGACGACCCGGCCAGCGCCCTGGCGGCACTGGCAGGGGTGCTCCGGCCCGGTGGCACCCTCAGCCTGCTGGTCAACCAGCGGCACGCAGCGGTCGTGGCCCGCGCGATGGCCGGACACTTCGCGCAGGCTCGAGCCCTGCTCGAGCCCGCCCAGCCGCCGCCGCACCCAGGCCCCACGGCCCGCAACGGCACGGAGTTCCGGACCGACGAGCCGGGGGGAGTCGGCCAGCGCCGCTTCACCGCCGAGCAGATCACCGCGGCGCTCGGCGAGGCTGGGCTCGACGTCGAGGCGATGCATGCGGTCCGGGTGTTCGTCGACCTGGTTCCCAGCTCGATGGTCGACCTCGAGCCGGGTGCTGCCCAGGCCCTGGTCGAGCTCGAGCGGGCGGTGGCGACCCGCCCTGAGTACCTCCCTCTCGGCACCCAGATCCACACCCTCGCCACCCGTCGCTGAGTCGTCTCCTGCCGGGTCCCGTCGCCGTCGCGGCGCACGCCTTCGGCGTCGGAGGGCCGGGTGGGGCCATGGATGAGGAGCGGGCGTCGTGGGAGTGCCCGATCCTGCACGTCGACATGGACGCCTTCTACGCCTCCGTGGCGGTCCGGGACCGTCCCGAGCTGCACTCGGTCCCGGTCGTGGTGGGAGGGGGCAGCCGAGGGGTGGTGCTGTCCGCGAACTACCTGGCCCGCACCTACGGCGTCCGCTCGGCGATGCCGATGACCCGGGCCCGGAGGCTGTGCCCGAACGCCGTGGTGGTGTCCCCGAGCTTCGAGATCTTCGAGCTGGTGTCGAGGTCGGTGATGGAGAACTTCCGGCAGGTCACCCCGCTGGTCGAGGTGCTGTCCCTGGACGAGGCGTTCCTCGACGTGTCGGGGTCGATGCGCCGGCTCGGGTCGCCGTACTCCATGGCGGAGCGGCTCCGGGCGAAGATCTACGACGAGCAGGGCGTCACCTGCTCGGTGGGGATGGCGGCCACGGTTGCGGTGGCCAAGCTCGCCAGCCGACGTGCCAAGCCTGACGGCATCCTCGTGGTGCCGCCCTCGGCGGTGACCACGTTCCTGCATCCGCTCGACGTGGGGGAGCTGTGGGGAGTAGGGGAGAAGACCGCCGAGCTGCTTCACCGCCTCGGCCTGCGGACCGTCGGCGACGTGGCGCACACCCCGCTCGGAACCCTGCAGCGAGCGGTCGGGGTGGGCATGGCCCGCCAGCTGCACCAGCTCGCCTGGGGCGAGGACCGTCGGGTGGTGACCGCACGGCGGGGACACGACGAGCCGGACAAGAGCATGGGGGCCGACGAGACGTTCGGTCGCGACACCGACGACCGGTCGGTGCTGATGCGGGAGATCCTCAGGCTCTCGGCCAAGGTGGCGACGAGGATGCGTGCGGCCGGGGTGGCCGGGCGCACGGTGACCTTGAAGGTGCGGTTCGCCGACTTCACCACGATCACCCGCTCCAAGACCCGGAGCGAGGCCACCGACGTGACGCAGGAGGTCTATCGGACCGCGACCGACCTGTTCACCGGTCTCGGCCTGCAGCGGGCCCGGATCCGGCTGGTCGGAGTGCGGGTGGAAGGGCTGGTGCCACGGGGCACGGTGCAGCGACAGCTGGTGCTCGGAGAGCGGGACCGAGGCTGGTCGGAGGCCGACGTCGCGGTGGACCGTGCTGCCCGCCGCTTCGGCGTCGCGGCGGTCCGCCCGGCGACCCTGCTCGGCGGCGACCGGGCCTGAGTCCCGGCTGAGGGCGTCACACGTCCTGCATCCCCTGGTGATCGGCCAGGCCCGCCGGGCGGGGGCAGAGCAGCGGCCCCGGTACCTGGGGGGAACCGGGGCCGCTATGGCTGGTCTCCGGGGGAAGAGAGCCAGCGCCGCGGTTGGCTGGGGGGGTGCCGTCCGCGGGAGTGCGTGCCCAGAGCCGGCGTTCCGTCTCCCAGGAACGGTACGACGGCCAGGGCAGTCATATATAAGCGTCGGCAGCACAGGTGACTAGTCTTGATAGTCCGATCGGGCTATTTCTCGGCAGACCGTTCGGCCGAGTAGTGAGCTGGCACCGGCTTGCCGCACCCCAATCTCGTCATGCACCCCATACGGCTCCGTCCCCTATGAGAACGTGACAGAAGGTTGCCTTGGGAGGCAGGGCGGTCCGACGCACAACCTGGGGACGGCGACGACATGAGTGGTTTCGGAGACAAACAGGGGGGCCTGGCCTTCGCTGAGGGCGCCGCACCCCCCGACGCCTGGGAGCAGCTGTCCCTCGTCGACCTGCGACTCTACCGCCGCCGCCTGTCGGAGGAGGAGGAGAAGATCTCCTACTGGCGCCGCCTGGTCCATGCGCGCATCGACGTGCTCGAAGCGGAGTCCAAGCACGAGCGGCCGCTCCGGCTCGACGAGCTGATCCGGGTCCTGGGAGACACCGGCACCGGTCGCACCCGCACCGCGCTGGTCTCGGTGCGCGCGGCCGAGGACCTGCCCGAGCTGCCCATCCTGTCGGACATGTGGGTCACCGAGCTCGACCCCAACGACAAGCCGGCGATCGAGGAGGCCGTCGCCCGCCTCCGGTCGGCCGAGGCGCAGCTGACCGACTACCGGCGCGCCCTGCACGGCAACCTGGACGCGGCGACGGCGGAGCTCATCGTGCGCTACCAGAGCGACCCGTCCAGTGCGCTGATCGCCTTCGCCACCCCGCACAACGGGTCCAGCCGGAGCGGCGGGTCCCCGTGAGCCCGGGCGAGGACCTCGAGCAGATCTGGCGCGAGTTCCGGGCGACCAAGGACCCCGGCCTCCGCAACCGCCTGGTGCTGCAGTACGCCCCGCTCGTGAAGTACGTCGCAGGTCGCCTGCGCACCCGGATGCCCGACACCGTCGAGCAGGACGACCTCGTCTCGGACGGCGTCCTGGGGCTCATGGACGCCATCGAGCGCTTCGAGCCGGCGCGGGGGCTGTCCTTCCAGACGTTCGCCGTGCCCCGCATCCGCGGAGCCATCATCGACGGCATGCGATCGATGGACTTCGTGCCACGCTCTGTGCGCGACAAGCTGCGCATCGTGGTGCGTGCCCAGAAGGCGCTCGAGCTCAAGCTCGGGCGGGCTCCGGAGGACGCCGAGATCGCCCAAGAGGCCGGCATCCCCGTCCAGCAGCTGCGGGACCTGAGTCGCCAGGCCAGCTCCAACCACGCGAACCTCGACGACTTCGACCTCGCGGACGAGCTCTCCCAGGCCGCCGACCACCACGTCGAGCAGGGGGACGTGAACGCGTCCTTGATGCGCGTCGTGGACCAGCTCGCGGAGCGGGACCAGGTGATCATCGCGCTGTACTACTTCGAGGGCCTGACGCTCGCCGAGATCGGGCTCGTCCTCGGCGTCACGGAGTCGCGCGTGAGTCAGGTGCACCGGCGCGCGACCATCACCCTGCGTGACCGGCTGACCGAGCTGGAGTCCGTCTGAGCAGGTCACAGCCGGCCGATTTCGTGTGTGATTCGTGGGCGCGGGTACCGGTTGTCACAACGGCTGCCTAGACTGGGGCCAGGACTTGTTGGCGGGAGGACAGAGTGCCGCTCTCGGAAGAAGAGTTGCGTCTGCTGGAGCAGATGGAACGGGCCCTGGTTGCTGAGGACCCGAAGCTCGCGTCGACCATGCGAGGGACGACGTTACGAGCCAGCGCGCGCCGACGCGCGATCCTCGCCGGCGGCGTGTTCGTCGTCGGGGTCGCCGTGCTGATGACTGGTGCCGTCACCAAGCTCATCCCGGTGGGGATCGCCGGGTTCGTGGTGATGCTGGCGTCCGCCTACATCGCGCTGAGCTCCTGGCGCAGCCAGAACCACGTCGTCGAGCAGCCTGGCTCCGCTCAGACGGGATCGCACCCTCACTTCACGGTCATCGAGGGTGCGCGCTCCAAGAAGCGCCCTCCCCGCGCCTCGCGCCCCTCCCGTGGTCGCTCGTCCTCGTCCGGGTCGATGATGCAGCGCTTCGAGGAGCGCTGGCGTCGGCGCCGCGACCAGAACGGCTTCTGACCCCACCCCAGTCGACGGCGCGACCGTCACCGGATCCTCCGGCCCGGCGCAGGACCCGTCAACGGGTGCTCGACGTGACCCCGCGGTCGGGGTCGCCGGGAGCGGGTGTCATGAGACTCCGGTGCTCACGGTCCGGTCCACGCCCTGCTCACCCAGCAGTGGCACGGTGGGCTCCTGGTGCCGGTTGCGCCCGGTCCAGGTGAGCAGCGACCGGGGCAGCCAGGTCGCGCGGAACCGACGCGCGCGTCCGGCTCCGGCGCGCATTGCGCAGACGCACGCCTCGACGTCGGCCCTGACCTCGTCCAGTGTGGTCGCGTCCGGCGGCAGCTCCCGCGCGTAGCGGGCCCGCTCGAGGAGCGCCACCAGCCGCGCCAGGGCCGACGTCGCACGAGGGTCGGCCTCGGGACCGCGCCGGGCCGTCGAGCTGACGCTCGGGTCGGCCTCGGAACGGCCGAAGTCGCCCTGCAGCTGCGAGGCCGCCCGCCGCAGCGTGACCCGGTCGTCCCACGGGATCGACAGGTCCGTGGCGGTGTCGCGAAGCTCTCGCCAACCGGCCTCCACCCAGGGTCGGGGACCGTTCGCGCCGGCCCAGCGGCGACGACGTACCAGGCTGCGCACCGACCGCGGCGCCAGCAGGAGCAGTGCGGCCAGCATCAGCACGCCCAGGATGCCGGCGAGCCGCAGACCCGCGGAGGACGACCCGTCGCCGGCCTGCGGGTCCGCGGCCTGGTCCGCGGCCGACCTGTCCGGGCGGTTCGCCGAGGCGGCCGCTGACGGGACGCTGCTGGCGCTGGCCTCGGGCGCGCGGTCGATCTGCTGGGTGGTGTAGCCGGGCACACCGCCGGCCCGGCTCTGCGGCGTCGGCTCGAACCGCACCCAGCCGACCCCGCCGAAGTACATCTCGGGCCAGGCGTGCAGGTCGTGGGTGCTGTAGACGTAGGTGTCCAGGCCCGTCCGGTCCGGGCGCAGGAACCCGACCGCCACCCGGGAGGGGATCCCGAGCGTGCGGCCCATCAGCGCCATCGAGGCCGCGAACTGCTCGCAGTAGCCCACCCGGCCGTCCTTGCCGGGGCGCAGGAACCGCAGCAGGTCGTCGGTGCCGTTGCCGGGTGAGCGCCGGGTCGAGTAGCGGAAGTGGCCGTTCACGCGGAAGAACTGCTGCAGCGCGACAGCCTGCTCGAACCGGCTGATCCTGCCGGCGGTCACGCTGCGCGCCAGCTGGCGGACGTAGGCGGGCAGGTTGTCGGGAAGGGCGGTGTTCGGGGTGTACACGGACAGCGGCGCCGCGAGCGCGTCGGCCAGCTGCGCCGCCGAGGGGTTCAGCACCTGGGACCGAAGGCGGTAGCTGAGCCCCGCCGTCGTCTGGCCCTCCTTGGCGCTGATGAAGTCCATGGTGGACCGGTCGTACCTCCAGTCACCGGGAGCGGTGAGCGAGGTCACCGGGTACGGCGTGGGCAGCCAGCGCGAGGAGAAGGCGCTGGTGACCTCGACGCGGGTGGCGTAGGTCTTCGACGGGATGTCGGCGGCCAGGCCGGGAGCCGGGGGCAGTGCGCCGTCGGCCCGCTGCTTGACCGGGATGTCCCGGCCGGAGGGCCGCCAGGCGCTGCCGTCGAAGCTGTTCAACACCGAGATCCGCAGGTACGACGGGTCGGGGTCGCTCGTCTGGAGGGCGACCACGTTCACGTCGGCACCCTGGGTGAGGTCGCGCCTGAGGTCGACCATCGGGTTCGAGATGGACACCGCGTCGCCGTTGCCACCGTTCCCGCCGCGACCACCACCGAACAGGCTGGCGCTGAAGGTGGGCACCAGCACCGGCACCACGACCGCGAGCGCCGTGGCGGTGAAGCCGATCTTGCGTGCCGAGGACCAGATCGCCTGACCCCGCACCGGCTGCCCCGGCGCGGCCTCGCCGGGCACCCGGGCGGCGCTCGCGGCCGGCTCCAGCGGATGACCCCACCGGGCGAGCCGCTCCTCCTCCGAGGCGGCGATCAGGAACAGGAAGCACAGGGCCGCCGCTGCGAACTTCACCCAGGAGACGCCGCCGTCGAGGATGCTGATCGGCACGGTGTAGACGGCCAGCAGCGGCAGTCCGGCGAGCGGCGCCCGACGGAGGCCCACCGCGAGGAGGTCCACCAGAAGAGCGGTGGCGGCGCCGGCGACGATGAGCAGCGGGTAGAACTCCGCGACCGTGGCCGGCACCGGTGCCGCGTAGTTCTGCGAGGCCAGGGCGGCCGTGTTGACCGCGTCCACCACGCCGAGCACCGACCCCGGGGTCGGCAGCAGGCCATCGAGGACGGCGTCGGGGGAGAGCCGGTGCTGCAGCCAGATCAGCACCACCAGTGCCTGGCCGAGGAGGACCACCGCGGTCGGCAGCCTCGCCGAGCGCAGCAGGACCCCGGACAGTGCCACGAGCAGGCAGCCCCCCAGCAACGGCACCAGGAAGCCCGCGGGCCGCTCCGCGAACGGCGACCAGGCCAGCAGCGTGACCCAGGTGGTGAGAGCCGCGACCAGCGAGGTCAGCAAGGTGGCGGGGCGGAAGTCCCGCAGCTTCGTCAAGGTCGTCTGGGTCGTCGGGGCCGCCTGGGCCGTCGGGGTCGTCTGCGTCGTCTGAGTCGTCTGGGTGGTCACGGCGTCACCTCGGGAGCCATCGCGGACAGCCGGGGCCGGGTGGTCCCGGTGCGTCCGGCTGCACCGAGCTCCTGCCAGACGGCCGGCACCGGGTCGTCGGCCGCTGCGACGACCGCGCGCCAGCCGTGCGCAGCCAGCCACGCGGTGTGCCGCTCGGTCGAGGACGCCCCGGACGTGGGGTTGCGTCCCCACGCGGGCACGTCGAGGACGACGGCCATCGCACCGGCAGCCGAGTGCCGCATCCGGATCAGCGACGGGGCGTCGGTGTCCTCGATGTCCCCGAGCACCGCCACCAGCAGCCCCGAGTGGCCCGCCTCGGGCAGCCAGCGGGAGTCGATGTGCGGCTCGGGCGTCGGGGTCAGCACGGCCAGGGACTCCAGCAGCGGCGCGGTCTCGGCGGACATCGCGCCGTGCTCGTGCCAGAGCGCGTTGCGGTCCTCACCTCGCGCAGACACCAGCCGGACGGTGAACCCCCGCTGGACCAGGTGTACGGCGACCGAGGCCGCCATCGCGACGGCGTACTCGAGCGACGAGCCGGCACCCGTGCCGCGATGGGCGAACGTGCGGTTGTCGATGAACAACGTGGCCCGGGACTGCCAGGGCTGCTCCTCGCGGCGCACCATCAGCTCGCCTGCGTGGGCGCTGCTGCGCCAGTGCACCCGGCGCAGGTCGTCGCCGCGGCGGTACTCCCGCACGGTGACGTCCTCCGCGCTCCCGGCGGCGAACGCCCGTGGCCGGTTGTCCCCCGACCCCGTCCACGCGCCGGACAGCGGGATCGCCGGCAGGGGCACGACGGGCGGGGTGACGACGAGCGTCGATGTGCTCTGGAAGGTGCGCTCGAGCCGGACCAGCCCGAAGGGGTCGCTGAGCCGGACCTTCATCGGCCCCACGACGAACCTCCCGCGGACGTCCGCGCGCACCTGGTAGGTCACCGTGCGCTTCCAGGTCGGTCCCATCTGGTCCACGACGAAGCGGGGTCTCGTGCCCAGCGCGAAGGGCAGCTGCTCCTCGAGCAGCAGCAGCCCGGTGGGCATCCGGCCGTCGTTGCTGAGGTCGAGCTGCACCCTGGCCTGTTGACCGGCGGTCACCTGCGCCGGGGACAGGGAGCGCACCAGTCCCAGCCGGTAGCGGCTGCGACCCAGGAAGAACGCCGTGGCCAGCGGCAGGAGGACGAGCAGCGCGCCGACGCGCACCAGCTCGTCGTACCCCAGGAAGAAGGAGCAGAGCAGGGCCGTGCCGCCCGCCGCGAGGAAAGCGCGTCCGCGGGTGGTCATGGCGGCGAGGGCCTCACGCATGTCGTGCCTGGCCCATCACCCGCGCGGGCTCTCCGGCATCGCGACTCCGGCGACGATCTGGCGCAGCGCCGCCTCCGGGGTCCGGCCGCTCATCGAGGCCTCCACCGTGGTGAGCAGGCGGTGGGAGAGCACCTGCACCGCCAGCCCCGCTACGTCGTCGGGGAGCACGTAGTCCCGCCCGGCCATGGCAGCCGACGCCTTGGCGGCGCGGACCAGGTGCAGGGTGGCCCGCGGCGACGCACCGAGCATCAGCTCGGACGACCTCCGGGTCGCGGTGCTGATCGCGACGGCATAGCGCTGCACGGCCTCGGACACGTAGACCTGGGCCACGATGTCGATCAGCTTGCGGATCTCCGAGGCGTCCGCGACCGGTTCGAGGTCGTCGAGCGGGTTGCCTCCGGTGTGCGTGTCCAGCATCGCGATCTCCGCGGCCTCGACCGGGTAGCCCATCGAGACCCGTGCCATGAACCGGTCGCGCTGCGCCTCGGGCAGGGCGTAGGTGCCCTCCATCTCGATGGGGTTCTGGGTGGCGATCACCATGAACGGCGAGTCCAGGAAGTACGTCGTCCCGTCCACCGTCACCTGCTTCTCCTCCATGCACTCCAGCAGGGCGGACTGGGTCTTGGGCGAGGCCCGGTTGATCTCGTCGCCGACCACGATGTTGGCGAAGATGCCGCCGGGCCGGAACTCGAACTCCCTGGTGTCCTGGTTGAAGATCGAGACCCCGGTGACATCGGAGGGCAGCAGGTCCGGCGTGAACTGGATGCGGCGCACCGTGCAGTCGATGGAGCGGGCGAGCGCCTTGCTGAGCATCGTCTTGCCGACGCCCGGGACGTCCTCGATCAAGAGGTGGCCGTCGGAGAGGAGCACCACCAGCGCCAGCTCGGCGACCTCGGGCTTGCCCTCGATGACCTTCTCGATGCTGGCCCGGATCCTGCCGGTGACCCGGCCGAGCGTGTCCAGGTCAGCGCCGCCCGAGCCGGCCGACCGACCGCGCGCAGCCAGCGTCCCGGTGGTGGTCCCGAGAGTGGTCCCGGCGGTCGTCCCGGTGGTCGTGCCGGCGTCCTGGGCTGAGCTCACGCTGTCCTCTTTCTCCGTCGCGTCCAGCGGCCGCGGTGCGCCACGCCGTCCGCGGCCGTGCGGTCGTCCGGGCGTCGTGACCGCCGGCGGTCTCCCACCTGCGCGGTCGCGGACGCACGGGCGCCCCTCTGCACCCGACACGGTCCACTGGACAGTCAACCTCATGGCTCAAGCGGCTGTCCGCGATTAGGCCCGGACCAGGCGTCCCGGCGACGCTCCAACAGCCCCGAAATGGTTGACGGTGGAGGGGAGTGGGGTACTGTGGTGCGCAGTGGGGGAGAGGACGCTCGCCCTCGCGGGATTCCATCGATACGGGAGGTGCCCGGGTGTTCTTCGGCACCTACACCCCCCGGCTCGACGACAAGGGTCGGCTCTTCCTCCCGGCGAAGTTCCGGGACGAGCTGGCCGAGGGCCTGGTGGTCACCAGGGGGCAGGAACGCTGCCTCTACGTGTGGTCCATGGAGGAGTTCAGCAAGCTCACCGAGCGTCTGCGCGAGGCCTCGGTGACCAACAAGGCGACCCGGGACTACGTGCGGATGTTCTTCGCGGGCGCCTCGGACGAGACACCGGACAAGCAGGGCCGGATCACCGTGCCGCCGTTGCTCCGGGACTACGCGTCCCTGGTCAAGGACTGCATCGTGATCGGCGCGATGAACAGGATCGAGATCTGGGACGCCACCGCCTGGCAGACCTACTCCGACCAGCAGGAGCAGGCGTTCGCGGACCTCTCGGAGGAGGTCTTCCCGGGCGTCTGAGCAGCACCCAGCAGCACCCAGCTCCACTACGCCCCACCACTACACCGCTCACCACTACAGGCGGAGTCGCAGGACGAGGTCTCGCGTCCGCTCCTCGCCGGCCCGTCTGGCACACCTTCCCCGGTGCCAGAAGGGCCGGCGGTGAGCGGGCCGGGACCTGGCCCGGCGAATCCCTCACCGAGAGCCCGGCACCGTCACCGCAGCACGAGGGGTCGAACCGATGAGCCGCACGCTTCCCGAGCAGGCACCCCGCACCCGGGCGAGTCATGGGCGCGGATGACACCGACGCCCGGCACGTGCCCGTCCTGGCGGAGCGCATCGTCACCCTGGTCGCCCCCGCCCTGGAGCTCGGCACGGCATCGGGAGAGCGCGACCACACGCTGCTCGTGGACGCCACCCTCGGGCTCGGAGGACACGCCGAGGCGGTGCTCGACGGCTGCCCGCAGGCCCACGTCCTGGGCATCGACCGCGACGTGCACGCCCTGCGACGCAGCCGGACCCGCCTCGCGCCGTACGGCGACCGGGTGAGCTTCGTGCACGCCGTCTACGACGAGCTCCCCGAGGTCCTCGAAGAGCTGGGTCATCCGCAGGTGGACGGGGTGCTGTTCGACCTCGGCGTCTCCTCGATGCAGCTCGACCTGCGAGAGCGCGGCTTCGCCTACGCCGAGGACGCACCCCTGGACATGCGCATGGACGACACGGCCGGGCGCACCGCCGCGGACGTCCTGAACGACTATCCGGTCGACGAGCTGACCAGGATCCTGCGGGAGTACGGCGAGGAGCGGTTCGCCCGACGCATCGCCACGAGCGTCGTGCGCGAGCGCGCCAAGCAGCCGTTCGACCGCTCGGGCCGGCTCGTGGAGCTGCTCTACGACGCGATCCCCGCCCCCGCGCGGCGCACCGGGGGCCACCCCGCCAAGCGCACGTTCCAGGCGCTGCGGATCGAGGTGAACGACGAGCTGTCCGCGCTGCGGCGGGCGCTGCCCGCGGCCATCGAGGCGATCGGGGTGGGCGGCCGGGTGGTGGTGATGTCCTACCACTCCCTGGAGGACCGGATCACCAAGCAGGTGTTCGCGGGCGTCACCCGCAGCACCGTCCCGCCGGACCTGCCGTTCGTGCCCGAGGGTCAGGAGCCGGCCCTACGACTGGTGACCCGCGGCGCCGAGAAGGCGACCGCGCAGGAGGTCGAGGCAAACCCCCGCGCCGCGTCGGTGCGGGTGCGTGCGGTCGAGCGCCTCCGAGGCCGGGACGGCCGTCGCCCGACCGGCCCGACCAGCCCGACCAGCCCGACCAGCCCGACCAGCCCGACCAGCCCGACCAGAGAGGGACGCCGATGAGCACGTTGATGGACCAGGCCCGCACCAAGGTGCCGCGGTTCGCCGAGGCCGCCGTCGAGCGGGCCCGGCTCACCGTCGTGCCTCGACCACGACTGGGTCGGTCCGGTCGCGCGGCCCGCGTCCCGTTCGTGACCCTGGTGTCCCTGCTGCTGGTGGGCGGGGTCGCGGGCCTGCTGTGGTTCAACACCTCGATGCAGCAGGCGTCGTTCCGGGCGACGGCCCTGGAGCAGAAGGCCCAGGTGCTCGCGGCCGAGCGACAGGCCCTGCAGATGCAGCTCGACACCCTGCGCAACCCGCAGCGGGTGGCACTGCAGGCCAAGCGGATGGGCATGGTGCCACCCCCGGCGCCCGCCTTCATCCGGCTGGGCGACGGGAAGGTCCTCGGCGACCCGCTGCCCGCGACGGCCGACGACGAGCTCCGGATCACCCCGCTGCCCACCAGGAAGCCCGCGAACCTCCGGCCCAAGCCGATCATCGTGCAGGCGGCACCCGGCGCACGGAAGCCGACCGCCGGCGGCGCGGCGGTCGGCGCCACAGCCTCGGCGACGGGTACAAAGAAGCCCCAGGACCCGAACGACCAGACCGCCTCGACCCAGCCCCAGGGGAGCCCGCGTTGACCGACGGCAGCCGCCCCGCTCCGGGGCAGCGAGGCCCGCGCCGCAGCGCCCCCCGCCGGCGGCCGCGCCGGCCTCGTCGGCTCCGCGGCACGTCGCTGGTCCGGCTGCGGGTGGGCTTCGTGCTGATCGCGATGATCGTGTCGGTGTTCGCGGCGAGGCTCTTCCAGCTCCAGGGCGTCGACGCGAAGGCGTACGCCGCGAAGGCGGACGCCGAAGGTGTCGTGACCGTCGACCTGCCCGCCACCCGGGGCGCGATCACGGACCGCAACGGGACTCCGCTCGCGGACTCCGTCGACGGGCTGATGCTGGTCGCCGACCCGACGCTCACCGGCAAGCACGCGAGCGCGATCGCCACCATCATCGCCCGGCGCCTCGACCTGGACTACTTCGACGTGCTGCAGCGGCTCAGCAAGCCCGCCACCCACTTCCAGTACGTCGCCCGCCGGGTCCCGGCCACCGCGGCCCGCTCGATCGTGGCCGCCATCGCCGCCCACGGCTTCCAGGGCATCGACACCCGCCGCGACCCGGTCCGCTCCTACCCCGCGGACGACGTCGCCGCCAACCTCGTCGGCTTCATGAACGCCGAGGGCCAGGCCGGCGAGGGTGCGGAGCTGATGTTCGACAAGATGCTCGCCGGCAGGAACGGCTCGGCGACCTACGAGGTCGGCGGCGGCAACCGCATCCCCCTCGGGGACAACAGCACCGTGGCGCCGAGGAGCGGCCACGACCTCACGCTGACCATCGACCGGGACGTGCAGTGGTACACCCAGCGCGTGCTGCGCTCGGCCGTGCAGAAGTCGCGCTCGGACTCCGGCTCCGCGGTGGTGATGGACACCCGGACCGGTCAGCTGCTCGCACTCGCGGACTACCCGACCTTCGACGCCAACCAGCCGTCGCTGACACCCGCGAAGTACCTCGGCTCACCGGCCCTGCGCGACCCCTACGAGCCGGGATCGGTCGAGAAGGTGCTCACCATGTCCTCGCTCATCGACGCCGGCAAGGTCACTCCGAACACCCGGATCACTGTGCCGCCCGTGCTGCCGCGGGGCGACCGGGTGATCCACGACTGGTTCTCCCACCCCACGCTGCACTACACCCTGACCGGCGTGGTCGCCCGGTCCTCGAACATCGGCACCGTGCTGGCGGCCAGCAAGTTCACGCACCGGCAGCTCTATGACTACCTGCACTCGTTCGGGCTCGGGCAGCCCACGCGCATCGGCGTGAACGGCGAGTCCTCCGGGGTGCTCCGCAACTGGCGCGACTGGGCGCAGATCAGCCAGGACACCATCGCGTTCGGCCAGGGCGTCTCGGTGAACGCCGTACAGATCGCCGCCGCCGTCAACACCATCGCCAACGGCGGCGTCTACGTCGCGCCCAGCCTGGTCAAGGGCGAGGCGAAGACCTCCGAGGGTGCCGTGGTCGGGTCGGACACCACCACCGAGCACCGGGTGGTCAGCGCCCGCGCCGCCCGCCAGACCGCGACGATGATGGAGGCGGTCACCAACCCCGACACCGGCACCGCCGGGGTGGCGGCGATCGAGGGCTACCGGGTCGCCGGCAAGACCGGCACCGCCCAGGTGGTGGGCAAGGGCGGGCGCTACTCCACGCACAAGTTCATCGCCTCGTTCGTGGGGTTCGCGCCCGCCGACAAGCCGCGGTTCCTGGTCTACGTGATGGTCAAGAACCCGAAGAACGGCGGCGGCGGCGGCTCGATCGGCGGGCCCGCGTTCCACACGATCATGAGCTACCTGCTGCAGAGGTACGCCGTGCCGCCGACCGGAACCAGGCCGCCCACGCCCACCATCGAGTGGTGAGCCGGACCGGTAGCCTCTCCGGCGTGCCCCACCCGGTCCCGCTGCGCCCGACCAGCCCGGTGGCGACCCCGCTCGGGGACGTCGCCAGGTGGCTCGGCCGTGACCTGGTCGAGCTCCGTGGCACCGCCGCGGCGGCCTCGGTCAGCGTCACCGGGGTCACCATCAGCTCGCTGCGGGTCCAGCCCGGCGACCTGTACGTCGCCCCGGTCGGCGCCCGCGCGCACGGAGCGAGCTTCACGCCCGGGGCGGTGGCCGACGGGGCGGTGGCCGTGCTGACCGACCCGGCCGGGCTCACCGTGCTCGAAGGTGGGCTCGCCGGAGGCAAAGAGGGAGGCCCCGACGCAGGCCCCGACGCAGGCCCCGACCTCGGCCCGGACGTGCCGGTCCTGGTCGTTGAGCACCCGCGGGACGTCGTCGGCGCCCTCGCCGCACGAATCTACGGCCATCCCGCCTCCCGGATGCGGCTGGTCGCAGTGACCGGCACGCAGGGCAAGACCACGACCACGCGGCTCGCCGAGGCAGCGCTGACCACGGCCGGCGTCACGGCAGCGGTGGTCGGGACGGTCGGCACCCGGGTCGCCGGCACGGACGTGAAGACCTCGCTGACCACCCCCGAGGCGCCCGACCTGCACGCCCTGTTCGCCGTGATGGTCGAGCACGACGTGACGGCGTGCGCCATGGAGGTTTCGAGCCATGCACTGGTGATGGGGCGGGTCGACGGTGTGGTCTTCGACGTCGCCTGCTTCACCAACCTGGGGCGGGACCACCTGGACTTCCACGCCGACGTCGAGGACTACTACCTGGCCAAGGCGTCGCTGTTCACCCCAGCCCGCTCGCGGCTCGGGGTGGTGAACATCGACGACGCCCACGGCCGCCGGCTGGCCTCGGAGGCCCAGGTGCCGGTGCGCACCTACTCGCTGCAGGACCCCGGCGCGGACTGGCACGCGAGCGACGTACGCCCGGATCTGACCGGGTCCACGTTCACCGTCCACGCCCCGGACGGGACGGCGTTCCCGGCGCGGGTGCCGCTGGCCGGCGAGTTCAACGTGGCCAACGCGCTGTGCGCGCTCGCGGCGCTCGGCGAGGCAGGGTTCGACGCTGCCGAGATGGCCGACGCGATGGGTCGGTCCGGTGGGGTGCCCGGACGGCTCGAGCAGGTCGACGCCGGTCAGCCGTTCCTGGCGGTGGTCGACTACGCGCACAAGCCGGACGCGGTGCAGGCCGCCCTGGGTGCCCTGCGGCCGCTCACGACCGGTCGGCTGATCGTGGTGATCGGGGCCGGCGGGGAGCGGGACGCGGGCAAGCGCCCGATGATGGGTGACATAGCGGCCCGGCTGGCCGACGTGCTGGTGGTCACCGACGACAACCCGCGCGGCGAGGACCCGGCGGTGATCCGCGCCCAGGTGCGCGCCGGCGCCGAGGACGTGCCGGCTCCCGCCCGGGCCGAGGTGCACGACATCGGCGACCGGCGCACGGCGATCCGGCTCGCCGTGCGGATGGCAGGCCCCGGTGACACCGTCGTGGTGGCGGGCAAGGGCCACGAGACCGGCCAGGAGGTCGGCGGGGCGACGCTCCCGTTCGACGACCGCGAGGTGCTCCGCGAGGAGCTGGCCGCGCGATGATCCCCCTGACCCTGACCGAGCTGGCCGCCGTGGTGGGCGGCACGGTGGTCCACGACTCGGCTGTCCACGATGGCGCTTCCGGCGTCACCGTGACCGGACCCGCCTTCGTGGACAGCCGGGTCGCGGAGCGCGACGGGCTGTTCGTCGCGGTGGTCGGCGAGCGCGTGGACGGCCACGACTACGCCCCGGCCGCCATCGAGGCCGGGGCCGCCGCGGTGCTGTCCTCGCGGGACACCGGGATGCCCGGCGTGCTGGTCGAGGACCCGGTGGCCGCCCTGGCGGTGCTGGCCCGGCACTCGCTGGCCCAGCTGCCGGGGGTGCGGGTCGTGGCCCTGACCGGGTCCCAGGGCAAGACGAGCACCAAGGACCTGCTGGCCCAGGTGCTGGCGGCCGCGGGCCGGACGGTGGCGACGTTCGGCTCCTTCAACAACGAGCTGGGCCTGCCGTTGACCGTGCTGGGTGCCGACGCGGCGACCGAGTTCCTGGTGCTGGAGATGGGCGCCCGCCATGTCGGGGACCTCCGCGCCTCCTGCGCCGTGGCACCGCCGGACGTGTCGGTGGTGCTCAACGTCGGGAAGGCGCACATCGGGGAGTTCGGCTCCCAGGCGGCGATCGCCCAGGCCAAGGGCGAGCTCGTCGAGGCGCTGGGTGAGGACGGGGTGGCGGTGCTGAACGCCGACGACCCGCTGGTCTCCGCGATGGCCGCCCGGACCAGGGCCCGGGTGGTGAGGTTCGGCAGCACGGACGATGCCGACGTACGCGTCGAGGACCTGGCTGTCGACGACCTCGGGCGCCCGTCGTTCACCCTGCACGCCGGTGAGGAGCGGGCCCGCGTCTCGATGGGTCTGGTCGGTGAGCACCACGCGGGCAACGCGGCAGCTGCCGCCGCGGCCGGGCTGGCCCTCGGTCTGTCCCTCGAGGACGTCGCCGAGGCCCTCGGGTCCGCCACCGCCACCTCGCGCGGACGGATGGAGGTCGCCGAGCGCCTCGACGGCGTGACCGTCATCGACGACGCCTACAACGCCAACCCGGACTCGGTCCGCGCCGCCCTCAAGGCCCTCGCTGCGGTCGGCCGCGGGCGACCCGGGTCCCGCACCGTCGCCGTGCTGGGCGAGATGCGCGAGCTCGGCGACTCGGCGCTGGCCGAGCACGACGCGGTCGGCCGGCTGGTGGTGCGTCTGGACATCCAGCAGCTGCTGGTGGTCGGCGCAGCGGCCAGGCCGATCCACCTCGGCGCCACGCTGGAGGGGTCCTGGGGCGAGGAGTCGGTGTTCGTCGAGGACACCGTCGCCGCGACCGACTGGCTGCGCAGGCACCTGGCGCCCGGTGACGTCGTGCTGTTCAAGGCGTCCAACGCCGTGCAGCTCAGCCAGGTCGCGCAGGCAGTGCTGGCCGAGGGGCCGGCTGACGGGCCGGCCGACGGGCCAGCTGAAGGAACGGGCCGATGAGGGCGATCCTGCTGGCGGGCGGCCTCTCGCTGATCTTCACGCTGCTCGGGACGCGGGTGGCGATCCGGGTGCTGACCACCAAGGGCTACGGCCAGCTGATCCGCGACGACGGTCCGACCACCCACCACACCAAGCGGGGCACGCCGACGATGGGCGGGCTGGTGATCATCTTGTCCGTGGTGTCGGCCTACCTGCTGGCCAAGCTGATCACCGCCGACGCACCGTCGTACTCCGCGCTGCTGCTGTTGTTCCTGCTCATCGGGCTCGGCACGGTCGGGTTCCTCGATGACTACATCAAGATCGCCAAGCAACGCAGCCTCGGCCTGCGCAGCAAGGCGAAGATCGCCGGCCAGACGCTGGTCGCCGTCGTGTTCGCGGCGCTGGCGCTGACCCGCCCCGACGACCGCGGCCAGACCCCGGCGTCCCGACACCTGTCCTTCACCCGCGACTTCGACAACCTCACGCTGCCCTCGGTCCTGGTGGTGCTGCTGATCCTGGTGATGATCTCCGGCTCCAGCAACGCGGTGAACCTCACCGACGGCCTGGACGGCCTGGCCTCCGGTGCCTCGACGATGGTGTTCGGCGCCTACACGCTGGTGAACATCTGGCAGAACAACCAGTGGTGCGCGATCACCGCCGGCAACAAGTGCTACGACGTGCGCGACCCCCTCGACCTCGCCGCCGTGGCCGCGGCGCTGACCGGTGCCTGCTTCGGCTTCCTGTGGTGGAACGCCTCACCCGCGAAGATCTTCATGGGCGACACCGGGTCGCTGTCCCTGGGTGGGGCCCTGGCCGGGATGGCGGTGCTCACCCACACCGAGTTCCTGCTGGCCGTCCTCGGCGGCCTGTTCGTGATCCAGACGCTGTCGGTGATCCTGCAGGTCGGCTACTTCAAGGCCACCGGCGGCAGGCGGATGTTCCGGATGGCGCCGCTGCACCACCACTTCGAGCTGAAGGGGTGGGACGAGATCACGGTCGTCATCCGGTTCTGGATCATCACCGGCATCTGTGTCGCGGCGGGGCTCGGGATCTTCTACGCCGAGTGGGTCACCGGCGCGTGAGCTCCCCACCCGAGCTGGACGCCCTCGGTCGGCGCACGTCCTGGAGCGGGGTCCGCTCCGTCGTCGTCGGCATCGGAGCCTCCGGCTTCGCGGCGGCCGACACGCTGCTGCACCTGGGAGCCGGGGTGACCGTGCTCGCCGAGTCGGCGAACGAGCGGCAGCGCGAGCAGGCGACGCTCCTGGAGGTGCTCGGCGCCGACGTGCACATCGGCGAGGGCGCCACGGCCACCCTGCCCGCCGGCGTGGACCTGGTGGTGACGTCTCCGGGCGTTCCGCCGAGCGCTCCGGTGCTGCAGGCTGCGCGTGGTCGTGACGTCCCGGTCTGGGGCGAGGTCGAGCTGGCCTGGCGGCTGCGCGACCCGGACCGTCCTGGGGTGTGGCTCTGCGTCACGGGCACCAACGGCAAGACCACGACGGTGCAGATGCTGGACGCCATCCTCCGTGCGGGCGGCCTGCGCAGCATCGCCTGCGGCAACGTCGGCCTGCCGGTCGTCGAGGCGGTGATGGACCCCGCGTCGTACGACGTCTATGCGGTGGAGCTCTCCAGCTTCCAGCTGCACTACACCTCGACGATGTCGGCGCACGCGGCCGCCGTGCTCAACGTCGCGGAGGACCACCTGGACTGGTATCCCACGATGGCGGCCTACGCAGCCGACAAGGGCCGGATCTACGAGCGGGTGCGGTCGGCGTGCGTCTACAACGTCGCCGACCCCGAGACCGAGCGGCTGGTGCGGGAGGCCGACGTCGCCGAGGGTGCCCAGGCGGTGGGCTTCACGCTCGGCACGCCCGGGGTGGGGATGGTCGGCGTCGTCGAGGACGTGCTGGCCGACCGGGCCTTCATCGAGGAGCGCGAGCACAGCGCAGCCGAGCTGTGCACGCTGGGTGACCTCGCCTCGCCCGCCCCGCACTTCGTGGCCGACGCGCTCGCCGCGGCCGCCCTGGCGCGCTCGGTCGGGGTGCCGGCGACCGCGGTGCGGGACGGGCTGCGCTCCTTCGTGCCGGCCGGTCACCGGATCGCCGAGGTCGCCGAGGTGGCCGGGGTCCGCTACGTCGACGACTCGAAGGCGACCAACCCGCACGCGGCACGCTCGTCCCTGCAGGCGTTCGACCCGGTCGTGTGGGTGGCGGGCGGGCTCGCTAAGGGGGCCGCCTTCGACGACCTGGTCTCCGCCGTGGCGCCCCGGCTGCGTGGCGTGGTGCTGCTCGGGCGGGACCGGGCCGTCATCGCGGCGGCCCTGGCGCGACACGCACCCGATGTCCCCGTCATCGAAGTGGACGGCGACGACACTTCTGTCATGGACCGCGTCGTCGGAGCGGCCGCCGGCCTGGCCCAGCCAGGGGATACCGTGCTGCTCGCTCCGGGGTGTGCGTCCATGGACATGTTCGCGAACTACGGCGCTCGCGGGGATGCCTTCGCAGCCGCGGTGCACCGACGCCGTGACCGCTGAGGCACCGAGAGGCCACCCGAGGAGGACACCCGCGTGACCACGACGACAGGTGAGCCCCGCTCCCCGCTCGTCGGGTGGGTCACCGGCCGGCTGGCCAGCTGGAGCGACTCCGTCCGTCAGCTGCTGGACCGGCCGCTGGCGTCGTACTACCTGCTGATGACCGCCTCGACGCTGCTGCTCACGATCGGGCTGATGGAGGTGCTCAGCGCCTCCAGCGTCTACTCCTTCCGCATCTACGGCAACAGCTACCACGTCTTCGGCAAGCAGCTGACCTGGGTGCTGCTGGGCCTGCCCGTGGCGTTGGTGGCCTCCCGGGTGCCGCACCGCCTGCTGCGGCTGCTGGCCTGGCCCGCCCTGCTCGGGTCCGCCGTGCTGATCTACCTCACCCGCACGTCGCTCGGATTCGAGGTCAACGGCAACCGCAACTGGCTCGCGCTGGGTCCGCTCACCATGCAGCCCTCCGAGCTGGCCAAGCTGGCCATCATCTTGTGGTGTGCGGACCTCTACGCCCGCAAGGAGCGGATGCTCGGGGACTGGAAGCACGCGCTGATCCCGATGGTGCCGGTCACCGGGGTGGTCACCGGCCTCGTCGTCTTCCAGGGCGACCTGGGCACCGCGCTGGTGCTGATGGCGATCATCCTCGGCATGCTGTGGGTGGTCGGCGCTCCGGCCCGGCTGTTCGTCGGCTCCCTGCTGACCGTCGGCGTGGTCGCGCTCTACCTCGCCACCACCAACACCGAGCGCCTGCAGCGGCTGACCAACTTCGCCGACCCGTTCAAGGACTACCAGGGCGCGGGGTGGCAGTCCGCACACGGCCTGTTCGCGATGTCCAGCGGCGGGATCTTCGGCAAGGGCATCTCGGCGAGCCAGCAGAAGTGGGGCGGCCTCCCCGAGGCGCACACCGACTTCATCTTCGCGGTGCTCGGTGAGGAACTGGGGCTGGTCGGCACCCTGCTGGTGCTGGGGCTGTTCCTGACCATCGCCTATGCCGGGCTCCGGGTCGCGGTGCGGACCAAGGATCCCTTCGTGCGCTACATGGCGGCCGGGATCACGGTCTGGCTGACCGCGCAGATGGTCATCAACATCGGGATGGTGCTGGCCCTGCTGCCGGTGATCGGTCTGCCGCTTCCGCTGGTGTCCTACGGGGGGTCGGCGATGCTGCCGTCCCTGGTGGCGCTGGGCCTGCTCGTCTCCTTCGCGCGCACGGAGCCGGGTGCCCGCGCAGCGCTCAGGGACCGTCGCCGGCGCCGGTCCGCCGGGGTGAACGCCGGGGGCGGTCTGTCCCGGCGCTCCCGGTGATGGCCGCTGATGGCCCCGTGATGACCGGTGATGGCCCGGTGACGGCCCGGTGAGGGCGCTGCTCGCCGGGGGCGGCACCGCGGGGCACACCTCCCCGCTGCTCGCCACCGCCGACGCCCTGTGCCGCCTGGAGGACCCCGCCGACCCGGTGTCGGTGACCGCGCTGGGCACCCCACGAGGCATCGAGGGCCGCGTCGTGCCGGAGGCGGGCTACCCGCTCGAGATGATCCCGCCGGTGCCGCTGCCGCGGCGGCCCTCGGCCGACCTGGCGCGGGTCCCGGCCCGGCTGCGGGGGGCGTTCACCGCCGCTCTGGAGGTGCTCGACCGGGTGCAGCCAGACGTGGTGGTCGGGTTCGGCGGCTACGTCTCGGTCCCGGCCTACCTCGCCGCCCGGCGCCGGCACGCGCCGATCGTCGTCCACGAGGGCAATGCACTGCCCGGCATCGCGAACAAGCTCGGCGCTCGCCTCACGACGTACGTCGCCACCAGCTTCCCGGGGACACCGCTGCGGCACGCGTCGTACGTCGGGCTGCCGATCCGCCGGATGATCTCGACGCTCGACCGGGCGGCGCTGCGCGCGAAGGCCCGTCAGGAGTTCGGGCTCGATCCTGACCTGCCCACGCTGCTGGTCACCGGTGGGAGCCAGGGCGCGCGCCGGCTCAACCAGGCCGTCTCCGGTGCCGCCGGCGACCTGGGAGCCGCCGGGGTGCAGGTGCTGCACGTGGCCGGGCCGAAGGGCGAGGTGTCGGTCCCCGGCGGGGTGCTCGAGGGTGGCGCGCCCTACATCGTCGTCCCGTACGTCGACCGCATGGACCTCGCCTACGCCGCCGCCGACCTGGTGCTGTGCCGCGCCGGAGCGAACACCGTCACGGAGGTCGCCTCGGTGGGGCTGCCGGCCGTCTTCGTGCCGCTGCCCATCGGCAACGGGGAGCAGGAGCTCAACGCCCGGCCGGTGGTCGACGCCGGCGGCGGGCTGCTGGTGTCCGACGCGGCCCTGAGCCCCGAGTGGGTCCGCTCGGTCGTCCCGGACCTGCTGCGCGACCCGGCGCGTCTGGCGGCGATGTCGGCGGCGGCAGCGGGGCTGATCCCGCGTGACGCCGACGAGAAGCTGGCCCGGATGGTGCTGGCCGCGGCGCGGGAGGGACGGCGGTGAGGGTCCCGGTCCCCGACGAGCTGCTGCCCGCGGACCAGCTCGGCCGGGTGCACTTCGTCGGCATCGGCGGCGCCGGCCTGTCCGGCATCGCCCGGATCATGCTCGCCCGCGGGCTGAGCGTCAGCGGCAGCGACGCGCGGGAGTCCCGGACGCTCGAGGCGCTGCGGGCGCTGGGGGCACGCTGCTACATCGGGCACGCCGCCTCCCAGGTGCACGACGTGGACACCGTGGTCGTGTCGACCGCCGTGCGCGAGGACAACCCGGAGGTCGTCGAGGCCGAGCACCGGGGGCTGCGGATGCTGCCCCGGTCGGCAGCACTCGAGTCGGTGATGAAGGGCCGGCAGGTGGTGGCGGTCGCCGGCACGCACGGCAAGACCACCACCACCTCGCTGCTCACGGTCGCGCTCCAGCACTGCGCCGCCGACCCGTCGTTCGCGATCGGCGGCGAGCTCAACGAGTCCGGGTCCAACGCCCACGACGGGTCGGGAAGGATCTTCGTCGCCGAGGCCGACGAGAGCGACGGCGCCTTCTTGGTCTACTCGCCCTACGGCGCGCTGGTCACCAACGTCGAGGCGGACCACCTCGACCACTACGGCAGCGAGGAGGCCTACCACGCGGCCTTCTCACGGTTTCTCGACCGGATCGACCCGCATGGCTTCCTGATCGCCTGCGTCGACGACGACGGCGCGGCCGACCTGGCACTGGAAGCCCGCGAGAAGGGCCTGCGAGTGGTCGGCGTGGGCGAGTCCGCCTCCGCGGACCTGCGGGCCGAGGGGCTGACCTTCTCCGGTGCCACGTCGCGGTTCACCGTGGTCGACCGGGGCCGGCGGCTCGGCGAGCTGACCCTGCAGATCCCGGGACGGCACTACGTCCTGGACGCGATGGCCGCCCTGGCCGCGGGCCTGCGGCTGGGCTTCTCCTTCACCGACCTGCGGCGCGGGCTGGAGGCGTTCAGCGGCACCCGCCGG
>CAXSHL010000011.1:16769-80834 GCA_964237315.1 uncultured Nocardioidaceae bacterium | reverse complement strand
CGGGCAGGTGATCGGGACCCCGCAGTACCTCTCCCCCGAGCAGGCCGAGGGCAAGTCGGCGACCGCCGCCAGCGACATCTACTCCCTCGGCGTGGTGCTCTACGAGTGCCTTGCCGGGACCCGACCCTTCACCGGCGAGTCGGCCGTCTCCATCGCGCTGGCACACCTGCGTCAGGAGCCGCCGCCGCTGCCCGAGGACGTGCCGGCCGCGATGCGGGAGACCGTGCGGGTGGCGCTGGCCAAGAACCCCGCGGACCGGTTCGCCTCGGTCCGCGACTTCGCCGTCGCGATGCGCGGCGGTGGGGTGCCTGCCCGCCCGAGCCAGGTGAGCCCCGAGACCGCCGAGACCGACGCCCCGACGCAGGTGGACCGGCCGGTGGCCGCGAGCGAGGAGGACGCCGGGGGCTGGACCGGCGCCGGCCCCGTGGCTCCGGTCTCCGGCGGACCCGCGGACGACCCGAACGGTCGGGGACGGCGGGGGCTGCCGGGCTGGCTGCCCTGGGTGTCGCTGGCCCTGGTCGCGGTGCTGGCCGTCGTGCTGTTCTTCGCCCTTCGGGGGCGCGACGACGGGACTGCCGACGACCCCGGCGCCGGTTCCGCGTCCCCGACCGCCTCGGGCAGCCCCACCAAGGCGACCAGCACGGCGCGTCGCACCCCCCGCCCGTCGGCCGCCGCCGACGTGGACATCGACGAGAACGACTACGTCGGCCGGCCGCGCGGCGAGGCCCGGGCGGCGCTGGTGAAGCTGGGCCTCAAGGTGACCGAGCGGTCGGTGGCCAACCCCGGCGGTGAGGATCCCGGCACGGTCGCCGGGGTCAACCCCTCGGGCACCGTGCGCGACGGCTCGCGCGTCACGCTGACCTACTTCGCCGAGCCGGCGCCGACGGCGACACCGAGCCAGACCACGCCGAGCGGGAGTCCCTCCTCGAGCCCCACCTCGAGTCCCACCGCCAGCCCCACTCCCACGCCCAGCGCGACGCCCAGCGCCACGCCGACCGACGGCGGCGGGCCCGGCAACGGCAACGGCAACGGCAACGGCAACGGGAACGGAAACGGGAACGGAAACGGGAACGGAAACGGGTCGGGCGACGGGATCGGGAACGGGAACGGGAACGGGAACGGTCAGCAGAAGCCGGTCGGGCCGGAGGCGCAGGGAGCGTCGCCGACGGGAGCGGGCACCAGCGACAAGGGCAGGGATCGATGAGCAACGACCAGCCGAGCGTCTCGCGTCAGCGGGTGGGCGGCCGCTACGAGCTCGGTGAGCTGCTGGGTCGGGGCGGGATGGCCGAGGTCCGCAAGGGCACCGACGTGCGGCTCGGGCGCGTCGTCGCCATCAAGCGGCTGCGCACCGACCTGGCCAGCGACCCGGTCTTCCAGGCCAGGTTCCGCCGCGAGGCCCAGAGCTCGGCGTCGCTGAACCACCACTCGATCGTGTCGGTCTACGACACCGGCCAGGAGCTGTCCGCCGACGGCGTTCCCCAGCCCTACATCGTGATGGAGTACGTCGCCGGGCGCACCCTGCGCGACATCCTGCGCGAGGGTCGCAAGATCCTCCCGCAGCGGGCGCTGGAGATCACCTCCGGCATCCTCGCCGCCCTGGACTACAGCCACCGCGCCGGCATCGTGCACCGCGACATCAAGCCCGCCAACGTGATGCTGACTCCGAGCGGTGACGTGAAGGTGATGGACTTCGGCATCGCCCGGGCCATCGCCGACTCGTCCTCGACGATGACGCAGACGGCGGCCGTCGTCGGCACGGCCCAGTACCTCTCCCCCGAGCAGGCTCGCGGGGAGAGCGTGGACTCGCGCAGCGACGTCTACTCGACCGGCTGCCTGCTCTACGAGCTGCTCACCGGCCGGCCGCCGTTCGTCGGCGACAGCCCGGTCTCGGTGGCCTACCAGCACGTGCGCGAGCACGCCCCGCCGCCCTCGGTCCTGGACCCCGAGCTGCCGCCCGAGGTCGACGCGATCGTGATGAAGGCGCTGACCAAGGGCGTCGAGGACCGCTACCAGAGCGCCGCGGCGATGCGCGCGGACATCGAGCGGTTCCTGGCGGGCAAGCCGGTGACGGCGCCCGTCGTACCCGTGGACGGGGCGGGGTCGTTCGCGGGCGACCCGCCGACCGCGCTGTTCGACGTGGTGTCGACGACGGAGCAGGTGCCGGAGCGCCGCAAGCGGTGGCCGCTGATCGTCACCCTGGTGTCGACCGTCGTGCTCATCGCGCTCGCGGTCGTGATCGGCCAGGTGCTGCTGAGTGCCTCGCCGCAGGAGAAGACCGTCCCCCAGGTGGTCAACATGACCCAGGCGCAGGCGGAGCAGCGGATCAAGGCGGCCGACCTCACGGTGGGGACGGTCAGCCAGGCCGCGTCCGACGACGTGCCGAAGGGCAGCGTGATCGCCCAGGACCCGGACGCGCTGAGCACCCTCACCGCCGCCGGCGCGGTCGACCTGACGGTGTCCACGGGCCGTCCCGACGTGGTGGTGCCCTACGTCATCGGCGAGGACAAGGAGACCGCCCGCCAGAAGCTCACGGACGCGGGTCTCAAGGTCAAGCTGGTCAAGGAGAAGTCCGACGCGGACCAGAACACGGTGACGCGGACCACCCCCAACCCCGCGGACACCGTCTCCACCGGGAGCCTGGTGACCGTCTTCTTCTCGGCCGGTCCCACCGAGGTGCCCAGTGTCGTGGGGCTCAGCGAGGCGGACGCCCGCCGGCGGCTGGAGGATGCCGGCTTCAAGGTGGACGCGGTCACCGACACCACCACCGTGGCCGAGAAGGGCACGGTGCTGCAGCAGAGCCCGGCCGCCTTCACCGCACAGCCGCAGGGCACCACGGTGGTGATGACCGTGTCCGGATACGTGGCACCGACCCCCACCCCGACCCCGACTCCCATCCCGACCCCGATCCCGACGCCCACCCCGACGCCGACGGTGCCGCCACCGGCCTAGCCCGACCCGGCGCGTCCGCACGCCCAGACCCCTCGGGTCGGCGCCCTCAGCTCCGGCTGCCGCTGCTCTCCCCGGTGGCCGGTCGTGCGTACTCGAGCTCGGTGGAGCCGTCGTAGCCCGCCATGTCCAGGGTCGGGTCCACGCGCACGTTCCACCCGAGGCCCTTCGTGACCGACTCGAGGTAGAGCGCGATGTAGGGGCTCTGGTTGACCGCGGCCAGCATCTGGCCGACGGGGCCGATCGCCGAGACGTGGTACGGCGGGGAGTAGGGCACGCCGTGCAGCACGACCGTGTTGCCGACGCACTTGATGCCGGTCGTGGCGACCACCCGCTGCCCCTGGATGGTCATCGCCTCGGCACCCCCGGCCCACAGGGCGTTCGCCACGGCCTGGATGTCCTGCTGGTGCACGAGGAGCTGGCTGACGTTGCTGCCCGCCGCCTTCAGCGCGTCGTCGGGCGCGTCGTCGAGGGTGATGGTCAGGCCGGGGCCGTGCACGGCGGAGAGCCCGGCCGGGCCCGTCAATGCGTCGACGCGGCGCTGCTCGGCGGCCGCGGCGGTGCTGCCCAGGTCCTTGGTGAGCCGGTTGATGTCGGCGTTCAGGTCGGCGGTCTGCGCCTGCAGGCCCTCGAGGTCCCGTGCCTCGGCGTTCGCGAGGCCGTCCAGGTCGTCGTACCGCCCGGCTCGCAGGTCGGCGCCTCCCGAGCTGACCATGCTGGTCACGAACAGCAGCCCGGCGAGCACGAAGACCGCCGGCGCCAGCAGCCGCCAGCCCCGCGATCGCGTGCGACGGGTGCGGACCCGGGTGGCGAAGGCCGCCGACAGCCGGTTCCACCAGAGGTGCCGGCGGGAGTGCGGGGACATGGTGGCTCTCTACGGCGGGGTCGTTCGGGGTCGGCCAACGGTGACGGCGACTAGGCTAGCCGAGTCGTCAGCCATCCAGGAGTTGAGCGTGTCCGATTCACGAACGTCCCGCACCAGCAGCACCAGCCGGCTGGGCGGACCGGCCGTCCTGCCGATCTCGGTGGTCCGCACCGCGATCTGCGCCCTGCTGGTGCTGGTCGGGATCGCCTGGTTGGTGGTCTACGTGACGGTCGCCGGCCCGGACACCGCCGGCACCAAGCTGACCGCGATGGGCGACCTGGGCAAGTGGAACTACCTCGTCGGCTTCGGGCTGATCTTCCTCGGCCTGGCGCTCGCCTCGCATCCCTCCACGCCGCTGGGTCGTGGCCGCGGCGTGGTGGTCGGGATGCTCGGCTGCTTCCTGCTCGGGCTGATCTGGATCGTCGTCTACTACATCACGGGCCAGCAGATGACGGTGCCGCTGCTCACCGACCTCAGCCAGTACAACCTCGTGGTGGGCATCGGGTTCATGGCGGTCGGCTTCATCTACGCCACCCACTGGGAGTAGCCCCGGCCCCGGTGCCGGAGAGCGGCGAATGACACGCGTGAAATTTCGTCCACAGGAGTTATCAACAGTGTGTACAACCGCCGTGTGATTCCCCGGAGGGGCTGGCGAGGCTCAGGCCAGCTGCGCGATGCGCAGGGCGGTGGCCAGCGCCACCAGCACGGCCACGGCGCCGACCCCGGCCACCTGCCACACCGCGCGCCGGCCGCGAGGGGCGTAGACGACGGCCGCACCCACCAGCAGCCCACCCACGAAGCCACCGACGTGTCCCTGCCAGGAGATGCCCGCCAGCAGGAACGTGATCACGAAGTTGATGCCGATCCAGGTGGCGATGCCCCGGACGTCGCCGCGCACCTTGACCGCGATGACCAGCAGTGCGCCCAGCATCCCGAAGATCGCCCCGGACGCACCGAGCGTGGACCCGTGCTCCGGTGAGAACCACATCACCGACGCACTGCCGGCGAACCCCGACACCAGGTAGATCGCCAGGAACCGGATCCGGCCGACCGCCAGCTCCAGCTGCGGGCCCAACGTCCAGAGCACCAGCATGTTGAAGCCCAGGTGCCAGATCTCGACGTGGGTGAACATCGAGGTCAGCAGCTGCCAGGGGGCGCCGTCGGCGACCCCGCGGACGAGCTCCGTCGAGCCGTCGGGGAGGCGGAACACGGCCCCCAGCGGGGTGAGCGCAAGCTTGTCGACCAGCGGGCTGCTCCGGTAGCCGGTGGCCAGGATCAGCACCCAGACCACGACGTTGATCGCCACCAGGACCTGCGAGGTCAGCGCCGGGTTGCCCGTCCGCTGCCCGCCGTACGGCGTCCGGGCGGTCCTGGTGCCGCGGGCCCCCTCCCGCACACAGCTCGGGCACTGGAAGCCCACCGAGGCCGGCTGCATGCAGTCCGGGCAGATCGGGCGCTCACAGCGCTGGCACCGGATGTGTGCCTCGCGGTCGGTGTGCCGGTAGCAGACCGGGGCCTCCTGCTCGGAGGCTCCGGTCGCCGGCGTCTCGGGGGTGCTCATCGGCCAGGGGTCGGGAAGGTCAGCGCCGGTCGATCTCGACCGACTCGATGACCACCGGCTCGACGGGACGGTCGGAGCGGGTGGGGGTGCCGTTGATGGCGTCCACGACCGCACGGCTCTTCTCGTCCTCGACCTCGCCGAAGATCGTGTGCTTGTTGTTCAGGTGCGGGGTGAGGGTGGTGGTGATGAAGAACTGCGAGCCGTTGGTGCCCGGGCCGGCGTTGGCCATCGCGAGGAGGTACTTGCGGTCGAACTGCAGCTCGGGGTGGAACTCGTCCTTGAACGTGTAGCCCGGCCCGCCGGTGCCGGTGCCCAGCGGGTCGCCGCCCTGGATCATGAAGTCCTCGATGACCCGGTGGAAGATCACCCCGTCGTAGAACGGCTCCGGGGACTTCTTGCCGGTCTGGGGCACCGAGTAGTCCTTGGTGCCCTCCGCCAGCCCGACGAAGTTCTCGACGGTCTTCGGGGCATGGTTGTCGAACAGGTGGATGACGATGTCGCCCTTGTTGGTCTTCAACGTCGCGTAGGTCTCTGACACCACGCCGCCTTTCGCTTGGGGGTTGGCCGGGGGCCGATGGTGACCGCCGGCAGTGCCGCCGGCAGCGACGGCCGACAGTCATCGCCGACGGGCCGCCGGCTGTCTGCCGGCCGGGTCCCGTCGATCCTCCCACGCAGCCCAACCCGGTGTTCCCTCCCGCCCGGGGTGCAGGCATGATCGGGATCGGACAGGGCAACACCCCGATCCGAGAGAGAGGACCCTTCATGGGCAAGAAGAAGCTGCAGCGCCAAGCCAGCGACCTGAGCGAGAACATCGCCGACGCCGTGTCGTCCTACGCCGGGACCGCTCGGGACAAGACGGGGCCGGCGCTCGCCGACGCCCGCGACAAGGCTGCGCCGGTGCTGGCCGCAGCTGCCGCCAAGGCCGGTCCCGCCCTGGCCGACGCCCTGACCGAGGCCCGGTCCAGGGCGGTGCCGGTGCTCATCGACGCCCGCGACCGCGCCGTGCCCGTGCTGGTGGACGCCCGCGACAAGGCCGCTCCGGTGCTGGTGATGGCCCGCGACAAGGCCGCGCCGTACTTCTCCGACGCCCTCGACAAGGCAGGGCCGGTGCTGTCCTCTGCCCGCGACAGCGCCTCGCCCGTGCTGGACAAGGCCGGCCCGGTGCTCGCCGACGTCCGCGACGCGTTCACCGGAGAGGTGGTCCCGGTGGTCACGGCGGCGATCTCCGCGCTGGACGACGCCACCGAGGACGCCCGCGCCGAGGCCGTGAAGCGCACCAGGGCGCTCGCGACGGCGATCAAGGGCGAGGTCGCCCCGCCGCCGAAGAAGCACACCGCTCGCAACGTGCTGATCGCCCTCGGCCTGGGCGGTGCCGCCTTCGCCGTGGCCAGGCTGCTCGGCAACCGCCAGCCGACCACGAGCTGGCAGTCCTCCTACACCCCGCCGCCGGCTCCCACGCCGTCGTCCACGGGTGGGCCGGTGACCGACGTGGGTGCCCACCGGGCGGACACCGCCACCGACACCGCCGCGGCCGGCCCGGGCGAGGCGGTGGCCGACGCCACCGAGGTGCCCCACGACGCCAGCACGCCGGACAACCCGGTCACCGAGATCGACGTCGACCCGTCCCACCGGGCCTGAGCCCGGCACCCACGGGCAGGTCCTTGGGACGGTTCGCAGCGACCCAGTCGTCGATGGTCTCCCACCAGGAGAACAGCCACTCGATGCGCTCGTCGCGACCCTCGGGCACGTCCTCGCGAGGCACCCGCCACCAGCGCATGATGATCTGCTTGTCCATGGGCAGCTCGCGCCAGATGTCGGCCGCAGTGAACAGGTGGTCCAGGCCGGTGTGGGCGACCAGCAGCACGTCGGCGTCCGGGGCCGCATCCAGCGCGGCGACCAGACCGCCGGGCCGGGGTGCGAGCACGTTGAGCATCCCCTCCGCACGTCGCGCCATCGACTCCAGCCCGAGCGAGCGCAGCCGGTCGATCTGCCGCTGACGGCGTTCCGGGGTGAAGTTGCCGCCCTCGGGGAAGATCACGAAGGCGTCGTTGTGGTCCAGGCCGGCGGCCAGCTGCCCGACCTGGGTTTCCAGATCGGTGCCCCGCGACGGCTTGCCCGAGATGAACCGGTTGGGCAGCCGGCTCAGCAGCACGTCGATGGCCGGGTCCCACGCGACGGTCTCCTTGAGCACCACGCGGGGCTCGCGGCCGTACCAGTGCATCAGCGCGTAGATCAGCGTGAACGAGTCGGCCGGCCCCGCGTGCCGACAGCAGACCAGCAGCGGCTCCCCCGGGTAGGCGTCGGGAGGCTCGCCCTCGGTGACGATCTCCAGCCGGGCCACGCGTCGCGCCTCGCGGAAGAAGATCACCAGGTATGCCACCACGATGTCGTAGTGGATCCGCTGGAAGAACGGCCGCCTGATGAAGTAGCCGAACCCGGACGCGATCCACAGCCCGAACAGCTCGACGAGCATGACGCTCTCGAGCGTCAGGTGCAGCACCAGCATGGACAGCAGCCGCAACGGCCGCATCCGCCCCGGTACGACGGGCGACAGCACGACCGCACCCAGCAGCCACAGCGGGATCGTCGTCCACAGCGCCACCGTGATCGCGATCAGCGCCGGGGCCAGCACCAGCCGCCGGAACCAGCGCGTCACAGGTGCTCTCGCAGGTAGGCCGAGGACGCGACGTAGGCCTCCTCGATCCTGCGGGTCACCGCCCGGAAGTCCCGGTAGGCCAGCAGCGAGTCGTCGCGGGCCGAGCCGCCTCCGGTGGGCAGCACGTGCGCGGTGACGTGCGCGGGCAGCGAGGCCATCTCGCGGTGGAACCGGTGCCGGCGGGCGATCTCGAAGGACACCCGGGCCACCTCCCAGGGCCGGCGCGGCGGCTTCAGCGGCCGGTCCACCCGGCCCACCTGGAGGACGAAGATCCGGAGCGCGCCGCACTCCACCGCCCGGCCGACCGGCACGGAGTTCACGATGCCGCCGTCGAGGTAGTGCTCCCCGTCCACCTCGGCCGGGCTCAGCAGACCGGGCACGGCGGCCGACGCCATCACCGCTTCGACCACCCGGCCGGTCGTGAACCAGTGCTCGGCGGCGCGCTCGATGCTCGCGGCGCAGCACTGGAAGGGCACGGCCAGCTCGGCGAAGGACAGGTCACCGAGCTCCTGGGCGAGCCGGTCGCGCAGCGGCTCACTGGAGTGCAGGTGCGTGCCGGTGCGGACGGCACGACGGACCTGGCGGACCGCCCCGTCGCCGTACACGTCGCCGGTCGAGACCGCGCTGTGCCACAGGTCGACCAGCCGCTCGATCACCCCGGGACCCGGGTCGGCGGCCACCAGCGCGCCGTTCAGCGCTCCCACCGACGTGCCCAGAATCAGGTCCGGCTGCACGCCGGCCTCGAGGAGCGCGCGCAGCATGCCGACCTCGACAGCGCCGAGCAACCCGCCGCCGCCGAGGACGAAGGCCGTCTCACCGGCGGTCGGCTCGCTCACAGGTCAGGTCACCTGGGTCAGGTGGTGACCGGGTCGTGGGGCCGGCCGTGCTGGGCCAGCAGACCCTCGACCTGCCGGACGGCGCGGAACTCTGCCCAGAAGGACAGGAAGGGGATCGTCCCGCAGAGCAGCGTGACGAGCGTGAACGCGATCGACCACCTGGCCATCCGGGACAGCACGAACGCCACGAACAGGAAGCCCATGTAGATGAACCCGTGGGCGGTGCCGAGGTACTTGCTGATGTCGTCCCCGAGCTGCTGGCCGCTGCTGCCGACCGGGAAGATCCCCGGCGAGACGTTGTGCAGGTTGTTCAGCGGCAGCCCCACGACGATCAGCAGGATGATCGAGATGCCGACGACGGTGGCCAGCACGCGATACCAGGTGAGCACGGTCTTCACGCTTCCGAAGGTACTCCGGTGACCCGGCTCACCTCGTCACGGCACCAGCGCCCCCAGACGTAGACCGCGAACCCTCCGAAGAACCACCACTCGAGCGCGTAGAGCAGGTTGCGCACCGAGGTGAAGGCCGACGCCTTGGGCAGCGCGGCCGGGGTGACGGAGGCGAGTCCCTCACTGGTGGGGGACAGGGTGCGTGCGATCACGTAGCCGCCGTACAGGTCCTGCGGCACCCGCTGGAGAGCGTCGGCCACCCGGAGCGAGGTGTACACGTCGTCACGGGGGTTCGGGTCGGGGTCGTCGGTGCCCTCCCCGGGCTGCAGCCAGCCGGTCACCCGCACCGGCCCGCTCGGCGGGGGCGGCGCCTGCCGGACCGACGCAGCCCACCCGCGTACGACGAGGACGGCCGGTGCCTTCGCGCAGCGTGCCGCGTCCGTGCCGCACACCGCGACCGGGGTCACCGCCCAGATGCCGGTCCGGCCTCGCAGCTCGCGGCCGCTGACGTAGAGGGTCGAGCGGGGCAGCCACCGCCCGGCCAGGGTGACCGGCTCCCCGACCCCGGTGCGGGGGAACGCCTGGTCCGAGGTCATCACCGAGTCCAGGGGCACCGGAGCGGCGTCGACCTTGGAGGTCGTCTGGTCCTTGCGACCGTCCTGCCACACGCCGTACTGCCAGAGCCCGAGGAGCACCGCGGCCACCACCGCCAGCACCGCGAACGCGTGCAGCGCGAGCATGCGAGGCGCGAGGAGGACGCGGAACGACACCGCCCGAGCCTACGTGCGCCCCACAGACCCCCCAGACCTCGCCGATCGTTCACCCCATTCCGGAGAGCGGTACCTGGTCATTCGATGACCGCGACCGCCTCCACCTCGACGAGCAGGTCGGGCTCGCCTAGCGCGGCGACGCCTATCAAGGTGACTGGCCGGACGATGTCGAGTCCGAGGTCTTCGGCAGCGCGGACGGCGCCGGCGATGAGCGCACCCATCATGTCGGGGTGCCAATCGACGACGTAGACGGTGAGCTTCGCGACGTGCTCGAAGCCGGCGCCGACGCCTGCTAGCGCGGCGGCGAGGTTTCTGTAGGCCTGCTCGACCTGGGCGGCAAGGTCGCCGGCTCCAACCGGCGCCCCCTCAGGCGTCCATCCCTTCGTGACGGAGCTCGCTCGGGCGTTACCCGAACAGCGGCGCACTCGATGGCGCAGTTGCAGAAGATGGCCCGGTCGTACCATGCAACGCGGCCGACTCGGGCATGCGGCCAAGCCCGACGCCAACAGCAAGCTGCTACCCAGTTCGCTCCTGAGCCCGCCGACCAGGCCTTTCGGCAGCAGACCGTGCCGCCCCTGCCCGTCGGTAGCGGACCTCGCCGCTGGGCAGGATCGTGTGACGGTAGTCGGGGTCGTGCACGCGTCGGTGATGCCACCCGCACAGCGGAATCGCGTTGTCGAGGTCGGTGCGGCCGCCGGATGACCACGGTGTCCGATGGTGGACCTCGGTCCACGCGAACGGTCTTCGACAGCCTTCAGCCGCGCAGGTGTCGTAGCTGGCGGACAACGCGGCGCGCTGGGCCTTGGTGTGCAGCCGGGTCTCCCGACCCAGGTCGAGCGGGACGGACGGCCCGCCGAACACGGCAGGGATCAGGCCGGCGTTGCACGCCAGCCGCCGAGCCTCGCCGCCACTGATGTCGGAGCCGCTGTCGAGCCGGGCCGCCGCCAGCCCGTCGAGTAGGTGCTGCTGGTCGAGGTGCACCATCACGGTCGCACCCACCCGGCCGTGGTTGGCGAAACCGTCGGTGGGCAGATGCTCCACCAGCTCGGTGAAAGCGTTGCCGAGGCGCTCGGACCAGTTGAGGACGCACGGCACCGACTCGTCGACCACGGCGTGCCCGCCCTGACCGCCCTGACCGCCCTGACCGCCCTGACCGCCCTGACCGCCCTGACCGCTCTGCGTAGCGCGGCCCAGCCGTCGAGGTGCGGACAGGTGCTCGAGCACGGTGCGCAGCAGGTGTGCGTGCAGGGCGGGGATCACGAACCGTCCTGCCCAGGTGCCGTCGCCGTTGTCGTGCAGGGTCATCCAGGTCTCGAGCTGCGCTCGACGCTCCTCGCCCTCCAGCAGCGCCTTCTGGTGCAGGTCCGCAGCCGCCGGTGACACGGCGTCCAACATCCGACGGGCCACCCGACGAAGCCGCCCGGGATCCAGCCGCTGCGCCACAGCCCTGCCCACCAGCGCCGCGACCGCCCGGTCCCGATCCTCGACGGTGACTCCGTCAGGCACCCGCTCAGCGGCCCGCACGATCACCTGCACCTGCTCCTCGGAGAGGTCTCCGCGGGCGAACGCCGTGCGCACCACCGGGTAGCGCTCGTCCAGGGTGCGCGCCAGCCACAGTCCGCCTGCCATCACCGCACGCGACGAGCCGGTCAGTGCCGCCAACCAGGCGTCCGTCCCGGACGCCGCGACCTTGTCGGCCTCCCGCTGCTCCTCGGCAACCTGCATCAACCGCAGCCTCAGCTCGGCCAACCGCCGCTCCTGCTCGACCACCTCCTCGATCAGCCAGTCGACTGCGTCGCCATCAGCCGGCAGCGGCCCCTGCGGCAGCGCATCCAACGCCTCGCGGACCGCGACAGCGCAGGCGCGCACCGTCTGCAACGGGTGCAGCTCGGGAGCGATCAGCTGTGCGGTCATGAGGACACTTCACCAGCGAGCGCCGACACTTTCGGCTGATATCGCCCAACCGGTCTAGACACGGCTGCGCACCCCGGTGAGGACGACGGGCACGCCCAGCGACGCTGCCCGGCGGCCGCGAATGCGGTCGCCCAGTCCTGTGCCGGGCCGGGCCGTGCCGGGCCGGACCGTGCCGTGCCGGGGCCCAGACCCTGTCGTGGCTACGGCTTGACGGCCAGCACCGGGCACGGGCTGCCGAGCAGCAGCTCCTGGGCCGTGCTGCCCATGAAGATCTTGCCCACCGGGCTGCGGTGCCGCAGGCCGATGACCAGCAGGCTGGCGTCGGTCTCCCGGACCACGTCCAGGACCAGGTCGGCGACGTCCGCGCCGACCGCCTGCCGCACCTCGTGTCCCGCCTCGAGCGACGCCAGCTCCGCCTCGACCTCGGCGACGCCCTCCTCGCCGGCGAAGTGGCTGTCCACCCAGGCGTCGCCCTTCGTCCCGTTGACCACCACCAGCTTGGCCTTGCGCAGCCGGGCCTCGGAGATACCGGCAGCCAGGGCGGCCCGGCCGTACTCGTTGGGAAGGTAGCCCACCACGATCGTCATCGGTCGCTCAACGCCTTCTCTCGCTCGTGCTGCGGGGTGTCCGGCTCACCGCGGAGCCGCTCCAGCACGGCTGGCACGACCAGGGCGAGGGCGATGACCACGTAGATGAGCACTGCCAGGGTCTCGTTGAACAGGCCGGATGGGCTGCCGTCGGACAGCGCCAGCGCCTCGCGCAGCTTGACCTCCATCAGCGGGCCGAGGATGACCCCGAGGATCAGCGGCAGCACCGGGATGCCGAACCGGCGGATCGCGAAGCCGAGCAGTCCGAACAGCAGCAGCAGGAACAGGTCGAACGGCTGCTGGTTGACGGTGTAGGCACCGAGCGAGGCGAAGAACAAGATGCCGGAGTAGAGGTAGGGCCGGGGCGTCTGCAGCAGCTTGGCCCACACCGGCGCCAGGGGCAGGTTGAGCACCAGCAGCAGGGTGTTGCCGATCAGCAGGCTGGCCAGCAGGGTCCAGACCAGGTCGGGCTCGCTCTCCATCAGCTGCGGACCCGGCTGGATCCCGAAGCCCTGCATCGCGGCCAGCATGATCGTCGCCGTCGCGGTGACGGGCAGGCCGAGCGCCAGCAGCGGGACGAACGTGCCGGCCGCCGACGCGTTGTTCGCGGCCTCAGGTCCCGCGACGCCCTCGATCGCGCCATGGCCGAACTCGTCCTTATTCTTCGCGAGCCGCCGCTCAAGCAGGTAGGACAGGAACGTCGGGGTCTCGGCGCCACCGGCGGGGATCGCCCCGAACGGGAAGCCCAGCGCCGTGCCTCGCAGCCACGGCTTCCACGAGCGCTTCCAGTCCTCGCGGCCCATGAACGGCTGCCCCACCGGGATGATCGTCAGCGGCCGGCTGCGCAGGTGGGCGGCCACCCACAGCGCCTCGCCGAGCGCAAAGATGCCGACGGCCACGACCACCACGTCGATCCGGCCGGCCAGCAGGGCGCTGCCGAAGTCCAGCCGCGGCTGCCCGGTGGACAGGTCGAGCCCGACCAGCCCGATGGTCAGGCCGAGGAACAGCCCGATGAACCCACGCAGCTTCGAGGACCCGAGCACGCTGGTGACCAGCACGACGGCCAGCAGCATCATCGCGAAGTACGACGGGGCGCCGACCTTGACCGCGACCTTCGCCATCGCCGGGGCGAAGAACACCACGCACAGCGTGCCGATGGTGCCGGCCACGAACGACCCGATCGCCGCCGTGGCCAGGGCCTGCGCCGCTCGGCCGTTCTTGGCCATCTTGTTGCCCTCGATGGCCGTCATCACCGACGCGGACTCACCCGGGGTGTTCAGCAGGATCGAGGTGGTGGAGCCGCCGTACATCCCGCCGTAGTAGATGCCCGCGAACATGATGAACGCCTGTGTGGGCTGCATCCCGTTGGTCACGGGCAGCAGCAGGGCCACCGCCATCGCCGGGCCGATGCCGGGGAGCACGCCGACGAAGGTGCCCAGGAACACTCCCAGGGCGGCGTACAGCAGGTTGGTCGGGGTCAGCGCCGCCTGCAGTCCGCCCCACAGCAGCTCGAGACTGTCCATCTCAGCGACCGCCCCTCACAAGATGCCGTCGAGGATGCCGGGCGAGAGCGGGATGTCCAGGCCGGAGTAGAAGAAGTACCACGAGCCGACCGAGATCACCGCGCCGATGACGACGTCTCGCAGGAGCGTCCGGCTGCCCAGCGCCCACGCGCATCCGGCGAACAGGATCGCGCCGGTGATCGCCCAGCCGAGGAAGTCGATGGTGGCGATGTTGAACACCAGGATCGCGACCAGCTTGAGCACCGTCATCATGTCCGGCTTGGCGTCCGGGTCGATGTCCTCGCCCTCCTCCGGCTCCCCGCGGTCGCCTCGGGCAGTGGCGACGGCGAGGAGTACGGCGAGCAGCACCATCACGCTGCCGATGAGGTAGGGGAACACCCGCGGGCCGACCGGGTCGGCGAACCCGACCTTGAGCGTCGTCGCGTCGATGATCGTGTAGATGCCGAGCGCCGCGAGCAGGACGGCCATGCCGTACTGCGCCTTGTCGACGCCCTCGTCGTGACCCTGCTCGGGCTGGACGGGCTGACTTGCGGGCGGTTTCTGCGCAGTGCTCATAGGAGACCCAGTTTCGTCAGGGTGCCGGAGACGCGGTTGTCCTGTGCCACCAGGAACTTCTCGAAGTCGTCACCGGTGCGGAACGTGTCGATCCAGCCGTTCTTCACGAGCGTCTTGTGCCACTGGGGGCTGTCGTGCATCGTGACCAGGTCGTCGATGAGCTGGTCGCGGCGCTTCGCGGAGATGCCCGGCGGCGCGAGAACCCCGCGCCAGTTGACGAACACCAGTTTGACGCCTGACTCGGTCAGCGTGGGCACGTCCTTGAGAACGTCGGTCTTGATGCGCTCGCTGCCGGACACCGCCAGCACCCGCAGGTCACCGGACTTGATCTGGCCCTCGAACTCACCGAGGCCTGAGAAGCCGACCTGGATCTTCTTGCCCAGCAGGGCGCTGGTCAGCGGACCGCCGCCGTCGTAGGTGATGTAGCGGACCTTGCGGGCGTTGATGCCGAGCGCGTCGGCCAGCTGCATCGGGAACAGGTGGTCCGGTCCGCCGGGGGAGGAGCCGCCGCCGACCACCACGCTGCGCGGGTCGGCCTTCCACTTCTGCACCAGGTCGTCCATGGTCTTGAACGGCGAGTCGGCCGGGACCAGGACGCCTTCGTACTCCTCCATCAGCTGGGCCAGCGGTGTCGCGTCGGTGACCTTGAACTGGTTGCCGAAGGAGTAGAGCGAGCCGACGACGCCCAGGCCGACGGTCATCATCACCTTCTCGTCGCCCTTCTCGTTCATCAGCTCGGTCATCGCCACCGAGCCGCCTGCGCCGATGATGTTCGTGACGTCGAAGGTGCCCCCGGTGACCTTGAGCTGCTCCATGGTGTCCACGGCGGCGCGGCCGGTCTGGTCGTAGCCGCCACCGGGGCTGTTGGGAATCAGCATCGACAGGTCGCGGCTGTCGTCGCCGCGGGTCACGCCGCACGCGGCCAGCAGGAACAGGCACAGCAGGCCGGCCATCGTGCGCACACCGGTCGGACTGCGCATCAGGCCTCCGTATCAGCGGGCGGGTTCCGGGTATCTTGCCGTTGACCGACCCGGGGCGCAAGGATGCAGCGCGTGAGGACCGGATGACGCGGGCGCGAATGCCGGGCTGCGCGGTGCTCGATGACTACCAGGGCGTGGCGCTGACGTCTGCGGACTGGACCAGCGTCTCCGAGACGTACGACGTCCGGGTGCTCCGGTCACCGCTGGCCCCGGCCGACGTGCCTGCGGCGCTGGCCGGCTGCCCTGTCGTGGTGGCGATGCGCGAGCGGACCGCCTTCCCACGCGAGCTGCTCGCCGAGATCCCGGACCTGCGCCTGCTGGTGACCACCGGGATGGCCAACGCGTCGATCGACCTCGACGCCGCGCGTGAGCTCGGTGTCGTGGTGTGCGGCACGGCGAGCTCCTCGGACCCGCCGGCCGAGCTGACCTGGGCACTGGTCCTGGGGCTCGCGCGCCGACTGGTCGACGAGGCGACGTCCGTGCGCGCCGGCGGCTGGCAGCACACCGTCGGCCTGGACCTGGCCGGGAAGAGCCTGGGCCTGCTGGGGCTGGGAAAGATCGGGTCGCGGGTGGCTCGCGTCGGGACGGCCTTCGGGATGTCGGTGCAGGCCTGGAGCGAGCACCTCGAGGAGTCACGGTGTGCGGAGGTGGGCGTGCGCCTCGTGCCGTCGATGGACGAGCTGCTGTCCACGAGCGACGTCGTCTCGGTGCACCTGCGACTAAGCGACCGCACCCGGGGCCTCCTCGGGGAGGCAGAGCTCCGGTCGATGCGGCCCACGGCCCTGCTGGTGAACACGTCGCGGGCGGAGATCGTCGACCAGCCGGCGCTGCTGCGGGCCTTGTCGGAGGGCTGGATCGCCGGAGCCGGTCTCGACGTCTTCGACCAGGAGCCGCTGGCTGCGGACTCCCCGTGGCGACGGCTGCCGAACGTGCTCGCGACGCCGCACCTGGGATATGTCAGCGAGGACAACTACCGCCGGTTCTACGGGCAGGCCGTCGAGGACATCCTGGCCTTCCGTGCCGGCGAGCCGGTGCGGGTGCTGACCTGACGCGGCTCAGATGCGGACGCGCCGCTGGACCTGCCCGTTGTTCTCCCAGTAGGTCCTCCGGTTCGTGATCGAGTCGTCGGCCGGGGTCGGCTGGACGTGGCCCTGCTCGTCGTACGCACGGGAGGTGATGGTGTGCTCCCCGGGTGTCGGAGAGGGCCAGTGCCAGCTCCAGAAGTCCCATGCGAAGCCAGGTCCGCCGGTCCGCGACCGGTGTCGCAGCAGCCGCGCCGCAGCCCACGGTCCCCCGTCGACCTGCACCTCGACCCGGGCGATGGGTGCGCCCCAGGCGGCGCCCAGCACGGAGTAGTCGTCGCCGCGCCGCACCACCTTCGCCGGCGCCGACTTCAGCCGGTCCTGCGCGACCGAGGTGAACGTCCACACGGTGTTTCCAGCGTTCCCGGCCTGCTTCGTCTCCCGGATGGTCACGTAGTCGCGAGCCATGAACCGGCCCTCGTAGCGCCGGTCGGTGACCTGGATCCGACTCAGCCACTTGACGTTGGCGACGCCGTACCAGCCGGGCGCGATCAGTCGCACGGGGTGCCCGTGCTCGGTCGGCAGCTGCTGCCCGTTCATCTCGTAGCACAGCAGGTTGTCCGGGCTCATCGCATCCTCGAGGGTCATGCTGCGCGCGAACTGCTCGGTGATGGTGAGTTCGCTCGTGCCCTCCTTGACGACACCCGTCAGGCCGCCTCCGGTGACTCCGGAGTCGTCCTTGATGGTGACCGTGCCGGCGTCGGCCCCCCAGAAGACCACCTCCACGGCGTCGTCGAGCGGCCGTGCCTGCCTCAGCAGCCGACGCAGCGACGTGCCACCCCAGCGGGCGGTGCCGATGGCCCCTGTCAGGAACGGCAGACCGTGGTTGCCCGAGCACTCCAGGGTGAAGTCGAGCGACGTGCGCGGCAGCTGCTGCAGGTCCGAGACGGAAAAGGCTCGAGGGTTCGCCACCAGGCCTTCGACGCTCACCCGGTGGTCGACCGTGGAGAGTGCCGGCAGGTTGTAGTGCTTGATCGTGAAGAACTTCTCGTTCGGCGTGTGCCTTGAGTCGAGGTCCTCCCACACCAGCAGACGTCCCGCGATGCCCTGGGCCGGCACCGGGATCGGGGCGGGCTGGTCGAGCCACGGGATCACCACGTCGCGCGGGCCGGATCCCGGGAAGGCCGCCGCCGGTCCGGACATCGCCACCACGGACAGTCCTACAAGTCCCGCGGCGCCACCCTTCAGGACGGTCCGGCGAGGAAGCTCGCGCTGCTTCACGGGTGACCCCTTTCCATGGGATCCCAGGCACGTTTCTCCCGGTCCCCGCACCTGTCAACCATTGGTTGCACGTGCAAAATGTCGATCTGTCCCGAGCGCACCTGCTTCGACCCGTTTCGCCGCTGGCCGATCCGGGCAGCGGTCCATACAGGCGGTGCGTCCCCCTGCCTCCAGCTCGGACACAATGTCCGGGTGGCCGGCTGCTCCCTCACCGACGTCTTCGAGCTGGTCGAGCAGCTGCCCGAGGTCACCCGGAGTGACAACGGCCGCTACTGGAGGATCGCGGTGGGCGACCGGACCTTCGGCTACGTCTGGGAGCCGACGCTCACGGTCGGGCTCAAGCAGACGATCGCCGAGCAGCTCGCGCTGGTGGCCGAGCGTCCGGAGACGTTCGAGGTGCAGTTCACCTCCGGCGGGTTCGGCTGGGTCGTCGTACGCCTGGAGGGGGTCGAGCGGGACGAGCTCGCCGAGCTGACGTTCGAGGCCTGGCGGCTCACCGCCCCTGCTCCGCTCGTCGACCAGCGCGGCGACATGCTGCCGCGCTGACGTCAGATCGGCGAGGGGTCGCTGTCGACAGGCTGACCCACCAGGTCGGCGAGGCGGTGCCCCATCTGCTGCAGGTGGACGGTCATCTGCTCGGCCGCCCGGTCAGGTGCTCGGTCCTCGATCGCGGTGAGGATCTGGTCGTGCTCCTCGATCGAGATGTGCAGCTTGTTGGCGTCGTTGAGCTCGTCCAGGGGCGGGAACAAGGTGGCCCGGATCTTGCGCACCTCGTCGCGCAGGAACTTGCTGCCGCTCGCGAGTGCGACGGCGAGGTGGAAGTCCGAGTCCGCGGCGCGGAACAGGTCGGTCCGGTGCAGCGCGAGGGCGGTCCTCATCTCTCCCTGGGCCTTGATCATCAGGGCGAGGTGCTCGTCCTCGCGGTGTCGAGCGGCGCGTCTGGCGGTGCGGGCCTCGAGGTTGATGCGCAGGGCATGCAGGTCCAAGAACTCCTCCCACCGGTAGTCGAGATCCTTGAGCCTCTCCTGCGACGCCGCAGGACCGGGTGGGGCGACGGCCGGGGCGCTGCGCGGTCCCTGGGACACCACGGCGCCTTCCTCGGTGAGCAGGCGCACCGCCTGGCGCACCGTCTCCCGGCTGACGTTGAGCTCGCTCGCCAGCTCCCGCTCGGCCGGCAGCCTCTGGCCCACGGGCCACCAGCCGAGGGCGATCTGCTCCCGGAACTGGTCGGCCACCACCTCGGACAGCGACTCCCTCAGCGGCTGGAACGCATGCATCTCCTCCACGAGATGAGCCAGGGCGATGTCTGAGGTCACAAGCTCCGATCCTAGCCCACCTGGAGTGGCAGGACCCACGCATCGCACCGGTCTGTCCACGACGGTTGCCAACAGGCCCTACTGGTCGACTTTTCTTCCAGTATGGCGAAGAGTCGACCAAAGAGGCTTGTCAGCACCCAGGATGGTGTCCTACCGTCGTCACATGAGACTCGCCCCAGCACCGTCGCCTCGCGGCCGGCGAGCCTCACGAAGCGTGCTCGCGCTGGCCCTCGCCCTCATCACCTCGGCGTGCACGACCCAGCTCAGCAACGCCGAAGCGGGTCCCCGACCCACGACAGCGGTCCCCTCCGTCGTGTTCGTGGCCACGGCGACGGGAGCGGAGTCCGCGGTGCGGCTGCCTCGGGCTGAGCACGACGAGCTGCTCGAGCTTGCTCTGCACTCGCAGAAGGTGGACGGCGCCTCGGTGGCCCTGGTGGTGGAGGGCCGCCCGGCCCGGCGATACGACCTCACCCCGATGCGCGGCTCCAGGGTCGAGCACAACGCCGCGCTCCGCAGTCGCAAGGCCGAGAGCATCGTCGACGGTTTCGCCAGCCTGGTGGCGGCCGCTGCTGCCAGGACTCCCGGGCTCGACCTCCTCGGCACCATGGACAGAGCCGGCCGGGAAGGTCCGCGGGCCCGGATCGTGGTGCTCAGCTCCGGCGTCAGCACCGTTGCCCCGCTGGATCTGCGGCAGCTCGGGTGGCCGTCCTCAGGAAGGTCGATCGCCGACGCCCTGAGGTCGCAGGACGCCGTACCGCAGTACCTCGCCGGGCACCAGGTGACCTTGTACAACCTGTCGGACGCTGCGGGCACCCAGCCGTCGCTGCCCGTTCCGTTGCGCAAGGTCCTGGTCGCGAGCTATCTCGGGGTATGTCGCGCGGCCGGGGCCCACTGCACCGTCCGGAACGACCCGCCTTCGGGGTTGCCGGCGCGATCGACCGCGCCCGTCCCGGTGGTGAAGCTGCCCTCCGTCGAGCGGGTCCGCACGCCGTCCCGCTGCCGGGAGCTGATCCGGATCCCGTCGATCCTGCTCTTCGCACCTGACAGCGCCGCGCTCGACCCGGGGGCGGACACCTCTCTTCGGCCCGTCGTGACCAGGGTGCTGAGCGCGAGGGGGCACCTGGCCATCGCCGAGATCTCCGGACACACCGCCGACGTCGACGCAGGCGACGGTCTCCGACTCTCCAGGCTGCGTGCGGCAGCGGTCGCGGTGAGGCTTCGTCAGCTCGGCGTTCCCTCGGCATCGATCCTGCGTGTGGTGGGCCTGGGCGAGAGCCGACCGGTGGCACCCGACCGCAACGCCGACGGAACGGTCAGCGCCTCGTCGGCGCTGAACCGCCGCGTGGAGATCCGCCTCCGAGGTGACGCACTCAGCGACGACGCCTGCCCCCACCCACAGAGAGAAGTGTCATGAGCGACGAGACGACCACCAACGACCAGCAGCTTCGCGTCGAGCACCTCACCTCGCAGGTCGCTCGGGGCCTTGCCGACATCGCCGAGCTGGACCAGCGAACCGTGCGCGGCTACCGAGCGGGCCGCGGCGGCGGTGCCTACACCGTCGCCTACGCCCAGCGTCGCACCGAGATGCTGACGAACCTGATCGACCAGGACGTCGAGGACGGCTCGACGAGGCACGACCGCATCTCTCGCGGGGTGAAGCTGCTGGCCCTGCTCCCGCTGGCGACCGACTTCATCATCGTCGGTCTGTTCCTCGCCCTGGTCTTCGACGTCTCCCTCAGCGCTCCGCTGGACACCCCTGCCGAGACGCTCACCACCCTGGTCATGACCACCATCGTCACCGTGGGGCTGGCCGTGACGCTGCGCTGGATCGGCACGACGGCCCGGCTGGACAGCCAGAGCGAGGACGCGTCGAGCCCCGCCCGCAGGACCAGCTCTGGCAGCTCACGGGACAGCTCCCCGGGCAGCTCTCTGGTCAGCTCCATGGGCCACCAGGCCCTCCTGGTCCTCCTCCTCGGCCTGGTGGCGGCCGTCGTGCTGGTCCGGGTCGCGGGCGACGCTGCCGCTGCCGGCATCAACCTGGGCACCGGGTGGGTGCTGGCCGTCTTCCTGGCCGTGATCATCGCCGCTCTGAACTGGATCATCTACGCGGCCGAGGCCCGAGACGGCAGCGACGCGACACACGAGCTCGACCACTGGGGCGCCGTGCTGATGCCGGTGGCGGCCGAGCGACGCGAGCTGTTCAGGAGGGTCAGGCGCGCGCAGGAGGAGCTGGAGCGCATCGATGCCAGGCGGCAGAAGGCGCCGGTCGCGACCGAGCACCCGAGCCCGACCTCGAGCATCCTGGTCCGTCCGGGGGCCGAGAGCGACGGCCGGAGCACGATCGGCTTCGGCTGAGGACTCCCGGTCAGGCTGGTCTTCAGGGAGAGATCGGGGGAAGCCCCCATTCTCCAGCGCCCTCCTCCCGGGCACACTGGAGAAGCGCGACCGACCGGGGTGCCCACACCAGCCAGGGCGCCGGTCGGGTGTCCCGGTCGGCTCGCGCACCAGACAGGACCCACCGAACGCGACCAGCACCTGGTGGCGGCCGGAGTCCACCGAGTGAAGGAACATGCACATGATCGGTTTCATCGTCGCCGGCCTCGTGATCGGCGCACTCGCCCGACTCATCAAGCCTGGCCGGCAGGACCTCAGCATCGGGATGACCCTGCTCCTGGGCCTGGCCGGCTCGGTCATCGGCGGAGTCGTCGCCAGCCTCCTGGGCACCGGCAGCGTGTGGGAGCTCAACATCCTCGGATTCATCGTCGCCGTGATCTCCTCGGTGGCCCTGGTCGGGGTGTTCGAGGGCTCCTCCCGGCGCCGCGCCATCAGCGGGAGCGCCGGGCGCAGCCGCATCTGACCCCGCTCGCACCCGAGAGTCAACGCCCCGGAGTCTCCTCCGGCCGGCTCTGTCCGCGCTGGGCTAGATCGAGCGCCGGCCGAGACTCCGGTGGGTCCACCCCTCCCGGGTCCACAGCTCACGGTCGAGCTTGTTGCGACCGTCGACGATGTGCCGCTGGCGCACCACGGCTGACAGGGCCGAGGGGTGCATCGCGGTGAACTCCTCCCACTCCGTCAGGTGCAGCACGACGTCGGCATCGCGGGCCGCGTCGACGGCGCTCGCGGCGTAGGCCAGGGTCGGGAACGCCTTGCGGGCGTTGTCCATCGCCACCGGGTCGTACACCCGGACGGCCGCCCCGGCCTGCTGGGTCGCCAGCGCCACGTCCAGCGCGGGGGAGTCGCGGATGTCGTCGGAGTTCGGTTTGAACGCCGCGCCGAGCACCGCGACGCGCATGCCCGCGAGGGATCCGGCGCACATGTCCCTGGCCAGGTCGACGGTGCGGGCCCGGCGGCGGACGTTGATGTCGTCGATCTGCTTCAGGAACGCCAGCGCCTGGTCGACGCCGAGCTCCCCGGCGCGCGCCATGAACGCGCGGATGTCCTTGGGCAGGCAGCCTCCGCCGAAGCCCAGCCCCGCATCGAGGAACCTGCGGCCGATGCGGGCGTCGTGCCCGATCGCGTCCGCCAGCTGGGTGACGTCGGCACCCACCACCTCGCAGATCTCGGCCATCGCGTTGATGAAGGAGATCTTGGTGGCCAGGAAGGCGTTCGCGGCGACCTTGACCAGCTCGGCCGTGGCGAAGTCGGTGACGACGACCGGGGTGCCGGTGTCCACGATCTGCGCGTAGACCTCCCGGAGTGTCTTCTCGGAGCGTTCGGCGTCGACGCCCATCACGACGCGGTCCGGCCGCAGCGTGTCGTCGACCGCATGACCCTCCCGCAGGAACTCGGGGTTCCAGGCGAGATCGCAGTCCGCTGCGGCGACGCTCGCGGCGAGCCGTTCGGCCGTGCCCACCGGGACGGTCGACTTGCCCACCACCAGGCTGCCGGCCCGCAGCCGCGGGATCAGGGCGTTGACCGCCGCGTCCACGAACGTCAGGTCGGCGGCGTACTCGCCCTTCTTCTGCGGCGTGCCGACGCACAGGAAGTGCACGTCCGCGAAGGCGCCGACCTCCTCGTAGTCGGTCGTGAAGCGCAGCCTGCCCGTCGCGAGCATCTCCTTCAGCAGCTCGGGCAGGCCCGGTTCGTGGAAGGGGACGCGCCCCTCTCGCAGCAGGGCGACCTTGCCCGGGTCGATGTCGAGCCCCAGCACGTCGTGGCCGAGTGCGGCCATCGCCGCGGCATGGGTGGCCCCGAGGTAGCCGGTGCCGATGACGGACAGCTTCATGACGGATCTCCTACGGATGCTGAGGGGACGTGCACGGGGGTGGGCGCCTCATTGCGGCTCAGTCGGGGGCCATCCCCTCTGCGTACGCCGGCGACTCGATCCCTTCCTTGAAGGCCTCCTGGGTGGCCTGCGTCGCGTCGAACCGCCAGTCGTTGGTCACCGTGGCCCCGTTGATCACGGTGGCGGCGACGTTGTTGAACCAGAGGAAGCCGACGACCTGGTCGTCCTCAGCGAATCCGGTCAGGACGTTCTGGATCCACTCCGTCTTCACGGTGGTCCGGTCCACTCCGGCCTCGGACTGCGCCGCACCGATCTCGCCGAAGAAGATCGGCTTGTCGGTCACCGCCTTCAGAGCAGCGACGGTCTTCTCGAACGTGGCTGCGTACGTCGGCCCGTCGACGCTGGCCAGCCGGAGGTAGACCGTCGCGCCGACCCAGTCGACGTACTTGTCACCGGGGTAGTCGTCCGCGAGGCTGGTCATCCCCGCGGCGCCTGGCTTGAGGTTGTCGACCCGGGCCGGCGACCAGAGCCAGATCACGTCCTGCGTGGCGCCGACGTCGTCGAAGACCTGCCAAACGTGCTGCCACGCAGCGACGTACTTGGCCGGGGTGTTATTCCAGGTGCTCTGGCCGGCGGACCAGGGGTACCAGCCACCGTTCATCTCGTGCCCGAACCGCAGGGACACCGGCAGCCCTTCGCGGACCACGTCACCTGCGTAGTGGCGCAGGTAGACGTCGTGGTCCCCGTTGATGATCGAGTTCAGGCTGTACTGCGACGTGCCGCCGTCCGCGTCGGTCGGCATCCACGTGATCACCGGCAGCGCCCCGCGGCTCCAGGACTGCGCCACCTGGTCCGGGTGGTAGGGCTCGTCGAAGGAGGAGAACCAGCCGCTGGTGCTCGGCGCCTTGCCGGCGCTCGTGGTCAGCCCCTGCAGCGCCGCCGCGTCTCCGTGCACCCCGTCCTGCATGAAGCCGAAGTAGTCCTTGGCGGGCGACACCAGGGCCCGCTTGGCGGCCACGGTGGGCTTGGGTGGCGAGTAGGCCGCGGCCGGGGTGGACGGCGTCCGGGCGGGGTCCACCGGCAGTCCCGTGCACGCGAGGCCGTCCCCGTCGTTGGGACCGGGGTTCGCGTCCAGACCGTAGGGGTCCGACAGGTTCTGCAGGTAGACGCTCTGCGCGTCCTGCTGCCAGGTGAACTGGTAGCACTTGGTGAGCGCGGCGGGGGCGGCGGGCGTCGGCGTGGGTTTCGGGGTGGGCTTCGGCGTGGGCTTGGGAGTCGGCTTCGGGCTGGGCTTCGACGTCGGCACCGGGGGCTTGAGGGTCGGCGCCGAGGTGGGCTTCGACGTCGGCTTCGAGGTCGGCTGGGTGGATGCGCCCGCGCCGCTGGAACCCGACGTGCTGCCGTAGCCGTGGTAGCCACCGGTCGTCGACGGTGACAGCGCCGAGACGCCGCTGACCGTGCCGCGGGTGCCCGACGCCCCGCTCCCGGTCGACGCACCGCTGCTCGTCGGACGGGCACCGCCCGTCGTACGACCCGCACCTGGGGTGGCCGGGTGAGTCGCGGACGACGACGGGGTGCCGGACGGGGTGCCGGACGGGAGGGGCGGATCCGCGATCACCTTGGCGACGGTGCTGCCCGGCAGCGCCTGCTGGACCTTGTCCCGCACGTCGCTGCCTGCGGGGGAGACGTAGAGCGCCGCCGACAGCGCCGCGACCGACAGGGACAGCAGCCCCATGTTCAGCCGGCTGAGCCGCCAGGCACCGCGCGTGGAGTCCTCCGGGTCCTCGTCGTAGATGCCGTCGTCGGACTCGTACACGCCGTTCGACTCGTGGATCCCGTCGTCGGGGCCGATCGGCCCAGAGGGTTCGACCGCGGACGGGTCGACCGGGCCGGGGGACCCGCCGGGGGACTCGGGGGACAGGTCAGAAGAGCTGGGCATCGAACAACACTCCTAGGGGCACGATGGCGGAGACGAGCAGGTAGGGGATCAGGGCGCGGGGGTCGCCCGAGGTGGCCGGCTTGACCTTCGACGCGACCGGCTCCGCCTGGTCCGCGGTGTAGGCGTCGGACCGCGTGCCCCAGCTGCCGATGTGTCCGAGCCGCAGGAAGCCGTAGGCCCGCAGCGGCATCAGGAACAGCGTGCTGAACAAGATGTAAAGGGGCATCCACAGCAGGTCCGACGGCTGCTCCTCGATGTGCCGCAGCTGTCGCAGGGCCATCGACAGCGTCGAGAACAGCACGGTGATCACCACGATGGCCGGCAGGGTGTAGGCCCGTCCCGGCAGCTGCAGGATGCCGGCGTACAGGTTCTCGTCGTTGCCGCCCGCCATCCGCAGCGCCCACGCGGCGACGACGGTGAGCAGCAGGAACGGCATCACGATGTCGCTGACGAAGAAGAAGGCGAGCATCGGCGCGTTCTTCAGCATCCAGGGCAGCATCCGCAGGGTGTTGTACTGGCTTCCGCGTGACCAGCGCAGCTGCTGCTTCATCATCTTCTTGTAGTGCACGGGGGCGTCGGTGAAGACCAGGCTGGTGGACTGGTAGACGGTCCGGTAGCCGCGCTTGAGGGCAAGGTTGGTCAGCGTGCGGTCGTCCGAGACCTCGAGGAAGACCCCGAGGAACCGGGCGGTCATGAACTCCCTCATCGAGGCCTCCAGCACGTCACGGCGGAACGCGATGGTGCGACCGGGCAGGCACCCGACCGTGCCGAGGACGCTCTGGGCGGGCATCGAGTAGAGGGCTCGGGTGTTCTCCAGCCAGTCCGCCCACCGGGTCAGGAAGCAGCGGCGCGGGTCGAGGATCCGCTGCCGGGTGGTCACTCCACCGACGTCGCGCTCCGCGAACGGCTTCACCAGCTCGCGAAGCGTGCTCCGCGTCCAGATGGTGTCGCTGTCGACCAGCACGACCACGTCGCCTCGGGTGACCTTGACCCCCACCCGGACCGCGTTCCGCTTGCCGGCCACCGGCGTCCACTTCCACCGGACCTTGCGACCGAACTCCTCGCACACCCGTTCCAGGTCAGGGTTCCGCGGCCCGTTGATGACCACCACGATCTCCGTCGGCGCCTGCTGGACGATGCGCCGCAGCACGTCGCGGAAGAGGGGGAGCGGCTCGTCGACGACCGGGACCACCACGCTGGTGGTCGTCGCGAAGTCCGGCAGCCAGGGCCGGTAGCGACGCGACAGGTTGACCTTGAGGATCCACACCAGCCAGGTCAGCAGCACGAACACCGAGAAGAGGTAGAGGTGCCCGTGCTGGGTCAGGGTGTGACGCAGCTCGAGGATGGCGATGAACATGGTTCAGAGCTCCTTGGCGGTGCGTGCTGCCCGCTGGACGGCGGGCCAGAGCGCCGGCGCGAGCCAGCGGCTGTACGGAACGGTCATGTGCGAGCTGTTGCGGTAGACCAGGACGTTGCCGACCACTGCCGCGCACTTCGTCCGCGAGCAGAACCAGCTGACCGGGTCCACCAGGCCGAAGCCCGCTCCTCGCACGGCCGGGGTGATCGCCTGGTGGCGGTCCGGGTAGGTGTAGGCCTTGGCCCGGTCGAAGGTGCACGGGCGTACGTCGGCGAGGTTGGCCGCCACACAGGCCGGCAGGTCCGTGCCGGGGATGGGGATGTCCGCGACGTAGACGACCTTGGTGTCGGTGCCCTCGCGCAGGTCCGTCAGCGTCTGCACGGTCGCGGCGGCGAAGGTGGCCGGCGGCACCGACGACGAAGCGACGTTCTCCGACTGTCCCACCAGGACGAGCTGGGGGTGGAGCGCCCGGATCTTCGCGATCGTCGCCGCCCGCCACTCGTCGCACTCGGTGTAGTCGCGGTTCAGCGCGGGGTTGGGAACGGTGAGCCGGGCTGCAGGACACGCGGCCTTGGTCCAGGTGACCACCTTCCAGTGCTTCTCCAGCGCCATGGTGTTCACGGCGGAGAACCACTGCTCCATGTGGGAGTCGCCGAACAGCACCACGGTGCGCTTCGCGTTCGCGTCGCCGTAGACGCAGTCGCCCTGCTCGACCTGTGTGAACGCGGCGTGGCACAGGGTGTCGTAGGTGTTGTGGGTGCCCGGCTCGGACGAGGGGTGCGGCATGCTGTCGGCCGCGTCGGCGGGCTGGGGCGTGAGGTTGCTGGGCGCCTGGACGGTGAGCAGACCGGCAGCCACCGCACGCCGTACGACGCTGGGTGCCTGCCTGCCCTGGGCGGTGGAGGCGAGGTCCGCCGACTTCCCGGAGCCGGTGGTGCTCGGGGGGTTGGCGATCACCAGCACGCACGCCCCGACGACGGTTGCGGACAGCAGCACGCCCATGCCGAGCCATCGCAGCGTGGGCACCCGCATCCGCCGCGTCGGCTCCTCGACGAAGAAGAAGGTGAGGACGGCGCTGACAAGGGAGACCCAGATGACCGCGCAGCGCTCGAGGACCGACAGGTCGTGCCCGACGACGAACGGCGCCAGCACGAGCATCGGCCAGTGCCACAGGTACCACGCGTAGGAGATCCGGCCCAGGCACTGCATCAGCGGCTCGGCGAGCACCCGCTCCAGGCCGACGCGAGGTCCGGTGCCGGCGGCGATCACCAACGCAGTGCCGCCCACCGGCAGCCAGGCGGCCGACCCGGGGAAGGGGGTGGCGTCGCTGAAGATCACAGCGCTGAGCGCGATGCACGCCAGTCCCAGCCAGGCCGCGACTCCGGCGAGCCAGCGCGGCAGCTGGGCCAGATGACCGGCGGCGAGCGCGACGAGGGCTCCCACCCCGAGCTCCCAGGCCCGGGTGTGCAGCGAGAAGTAGGCCATCGGCGCCGAGCTCTCGGTGATCTGCACGGAGGCCCGGGAAGACACCACGATGACCGTCACGATGGCCAGCACCACGAGCAGCCGGCCGCGCCGACGGCCCACCGCGAGCAGCACCGCGATGAGGATCGGCCAGACGAAGTAGAACTGCTCCTCGACGGCCAGGGACCAGAAGTGCTGCAAGGGCGAGGCGGCCGTGCCCATGTGCTGGTAGTCGGTGCCCTGCTCCGCCAGCCGGTAGTTCAGCGCGTAGAAGGTGGTGAAGAGGGCGTCGGTGGCGATGCCCTTGACCTGCAGCACGGGCGCCCAGAACCGCGCCACGACGACGGTCGCGACGACGACCACCGCAGCGCCCGGGAGCAGCCGGCGCACCCGTTGCGCGTAGAAGGTGGGCAGCGCCGCAACGCCGCGGGCCTCGACCTGCTTCACCAGCTGCCGTGTGATCAGGAACCCGGAGATGACGAAGAACACGTCCACACCGACGTACCCGCCGGAGATGCCGAGGTCCGCGTGGTAGATGACCACGATGAGGACAGCCACCGCTCGCAGGCCCTCGATGTCGGGACGGAACGACCGGGGCGCTCGCACGGCACGGCTCGGGCGTGGAGCGACGTCCACAGGTGCGCTGGGCCGGACGGCCTCGGCTTCTGTGAGCGCGCCGGAGTCGTTCTGCAACAGGGTCATACTGCTCCCGGGGGCGTGGGACCGGATGAGGGGGATGTGCAGAACTGCGAACGGCTGTGTCCGCGGTATTTATGACAGTTTATTTGACTATCATCCGGATCCGCAGCCGCTTGGCCCGACCCCTAAGTCAAATGTCGACATGTCGTGGGGGCGTGGCGGCGTGGGGGCGTGGGGGCGTGGCGGCGTGGCGGCGTGGCGGCGTGGCGGCGTGGCGGCGTGGCGGCGGAGGTGAGTCAGCAGCCGCGACCGCTCACTGGACGAGGCGGCTCGCGCGGGTCAGGCGGTGCTCGCCGGCCGCTGCCGAGTCGGCCTGCGCAGCTCGACGTGCGGCCGCGACTGCCACAGCGCCCACTCGGCGCTCACGTCTCCTGCCGTGCGCAGCAGCAGCGGCAGGTGCTCCTCCAGCAGCCGGTCCGTCGGGGTCTCGGCGGCGTGCACGGTGACGTTCATGGCTGCCCGGACGGTGCCGGTGCCGTCCCGGACCGGCGCAGCCACCGACCGCACGCCGGGAGCGAGCTCCTCGTCGGCGAGCGCCCACCCCCTGGCTCGCACCTGGGTGAGCTCGTCGGCGAGCTGCTCCGCCGAGCGTCCGATGTAGGACGGGAGTCCGGCGCGACTCGGCTGGTCCAGGGTTGCCGCCAGGTCGTCGGGTCCGAGCGCGGCCAGCAGCACCTTGCCCTGCGAGGTCTGGACGGCGGGGAACCTCGTGCCGATCTCCACCCGCAGGGCGATGATCTTGGGCACCGACACCCGCGCGACGTAGACGATGTCCGAGCCGTCGAGCTGGGCCATCGACGAGGACTCCCCGGTGCGCGCCACCAACGACTCCAGGTGCGGTCGGGCGATGTCCCACAGGCCGAGCGAGCCGACGTATGCCATCCCCAGGGTGAGCACCTGCGGCGTCAGCGCGAACGCCCCGCCGGTCGAGCGGACGAAGCCGAGCTCCTCCAGCGTCAGCAGCAGCCGCCGGGCGGTGGGCCGGGCGAGGCCGGCGGCGGTGGCCACCTCGGTGAGGGTCATCGCGGGGTGGTCGGCGTCGAAGCAGGCCAGCACGTCCAGGCCCCGAGCGAGGGACTCGACGAACTCCGGCCCTGCGCCTCTACCGGCCACCACTGCCTCGGGCGTCGTGCGTCGAGTCGGACTTGTAGTCGGTGTACTGGTAGGGGTTGTCCAGGACCTCGTCGCGCGGCAGGTCCGGGTTCATCCCCTGCACCCAGGCCTCCTCCCCCATCGAGGACCGCAGGTGCTCGACGGTGGCGTCGATGCCGGCTCGTACGGCGGTCAGGTCGGCGCCCACCAGTCGGTGCGCGTGCTTCACGACGCGGCCGTCCACGAGCACGGTGTGCACGTCCCCGCGCTGCGCCTGGAACGCGACGTGCCCGTAGGGGTTCAGCAGCGGGAACGAGACCGGTGAGGAGTCGTTCTTGATCAGCACCACGTCGGCCTTCTTCCCCGGCTCGAGGCTGCCGAGGTCGTCGCGGCCGAGTGCCCGGGCGCCGCCGCGGGTCGCCCAGTCGACGACCTGCTCGGCCCGCAGGTGCACGTGGGTGACGGTCTCCCCCTGCGCGTGCGCCTCGAGGTGCTCGCGCGACCGGTCGGCGCCCAGCGTCGTACGCATGGCCGAGAAGAGGTCGCTGCTCCACCACACGCTGGTGTCCATCGACAGGGACACCGGGATGTCGTGCTTGCGGACCTGCCAGGTGGGCGGGTAGCCCTGTCCGGCACTCTGCTCGGACTCGGTGGACACCGACACGGAGCCGCCGGTGGCCGCGATCCGGTGGTAGGAGTCGGTGCTCAGCGTCGCCGCGTGCACGTAGACGGTCTCGGGTGTCATGAAGCCGTTGTCGTGCATCAGCCGCAGGCCGTCGTCGTTGGTCGCTCCCCAGACACCCGCATGGGTGGTCACCGGGAGGCCCAGGTCCCGCGCGACCTCGAAGGCGGCCTTCTCCGGGAAGGCCGGGTCGCCGGTGACGTCGAACGCGAGCTGGAAGCCCAACAGGTCACCGGCTCCGGTGCGTCGTCGCTCCAGGAACGCCTTGACGGCGGGGTCGGCGGTCCACTCCCAGGGTCCGGCCTGGATGTTGCCGTAGGCGAGCACGAACCTGCCGGGGACCGCCTGCAGCGCGTCGACGGCCGCCTCGGCGTGGTCGACCGTCTGGAGCCCGTGGGACCAGTCGACGGTGGTGGTCACGCCGGCCTCGAGGGCGTCCCAGGCGGACAGCAAGTTGCCGGCGTGCACGTCCTCGGGCCGGAAGGCCTTGCCGTGCTCGAGGTAGTACCAGACGAAGTACTGCGTGAGCGTCCAGTCGGCGCCGTACCCGCGCATCGCGGTCTGCCACATGTGCCGGTGGGTGTCGATCATCCCCGGCATCACGATGCCTCCGGACGCGTCGATGACAGCGGCGCCCTCCGGTGCCTCGAGGGCCGTGTCGACCGCTGCGACCCGGTCGCCGACCACCAGGACGTCCGCGTCCGTGAGCACGGTGTGCGCGTCGTCCATGGTCAGCACCGTCCCGCCGCGCAGGAGCACGGGTCGGCCCGACTCGGGCGCCTCCAGGTCGAGATCGGTCATCATCGCCTCCAGGTCAATGCCGGACACGTGTCCGGATGCCGGTCGCGCTGTCCACCCTGGAGGTGACGGGGACCACATGTCAAGGGTCGGCTCGTTCCCGTCGACCCCTCCTTGACAGCGCTGTTGGCCCGCGGTGACACTGACAGCGCTGACGGACGACTGTCCGTTCCATCACCTGTCGAGGAGTCGGACGCCATGACCGCTGACCTGCTCGGGGACAGCGCGACCCAGGGGTCGGGGCCGCTGGCCGGCCTGCTGGTCGCAGACTTCTCGCGGATCCTCGCCGGTCCCTACGCGACGATGCTGCTGGCCGACCTCGGGGCCGAGGTGGTCAAGGTCGAGGGGCCGGCCGGCGACGACACCCGGAGCTGGCAGCCGCCGGTGCGGGACGGCGTCTCGACGTACTACCTGGGCGTGAACCGCAACAAGCGCTCGATCGCCCTGGATCTCAAGGACCCCGACGACCTCGTCGTCGCCCAGGAGCTGGCCCGCCGGGCCGACGTGCTCGTCGAGAACTTCAAGCCGGGCGGGCTGGCCCGGTTCGGGCTCGACTACGAGACGGTCGCCGCCACCAACCCGCGGCTGGTCTACGCCTCCATCAGCGGCTTCGGCAGCGGTCCCCGAGGAGCGGTGCTGCCGGGCTACGACCTCATCGTCCAGGCGATCTCCGGCCTGATGAGCCTGACCGGCCCTCCGGACGGGGAGCCCTACCGAGCCGGCATCTCCGTCTTCGACGTGATGGCCGGGCTGCACGCGATCATCGGGGTGCTGTCCGCGCTCAACCTCCGTCACGACACCGGCCGCGGCCAGCACGTCGAGGTGAACCTGCTCTCCTCCGCCCTCTCCGGGATGGTCAACCAGTCCAGTGCGTACGTCGCCGGCGGCGTCGTGCCCCTGCGGATGGGCAACAGCCACCCCAGCCTGTTCCCCTACGAGCCGCTGCCGTGCTCCGACGGCGAGCTGATCATCACCGCCGGCAACAACACCCAGTTCCGCAAGCTGGTCGAGGTGCTCGGCGCGCCGGAGCTCGCCGACGACCCGCGGTTCAGCCGCAACGAGGCCCGCACCGAGCACCGCGACGAGCTCCGCCCCCTGCTGGTGGAGCGGCTGCGCAACCGTACGACGACCGAGTGGTTCCGCGACATCATCGCCGTCGGGGTGCCCTGCGGTCCGATCAACACCGTCGAGGGCGGAGTGGCGTTCGCGGACGACGTGGGCCTCGACCCGGTCGTCCAGGTGGGCGAGCAAGCCTCCGCCGTACCCTCGGTGCGCAACCCGATCACGCTCTCCGAGACGCCGCCGGACTACCGGCTCCCGCCGCCCTCGCTCGACGAGCACGGCGCCGAGATCCGCCGGTGGCTGGCCCGGCCCATCGACGAGGAGCACACCTCATGACCGATCCGGCGGACGGCCTGTCCTTCCCGACCTCGTTGGGCACCTCGACCGCGGACGAGATCCGGCTGCTCGGCCAGAATCTCACCGAGGACCTGATGGGCAAGGTCGGCTTCGGCGAGCTGGCCTTCTGGCTGGTCGCCATGCGCCGTCCGACACCGTCGGAGACGCGGGTGTTCGAGGCGGTGCTCGTGGCGCTCGCCGACCACGGGTTCACCCCCACCGCGATCGCGGCGCGACTGACGTACCTCTCGGCCCCGGACTCGCTGCAGGGCGCCCTGGCGGCCGGACTCCTGGGGGGCGGCTCCCGCTTCCTCGGGGTGACGGAGGACTGCGGCGCCTACCTGCACCGGGTGCTGGCGGACCAGCAGGGCGACCTCCCCGTCGACGACCAGGGATGGGACCGGCTGGCGCTCGCCGCGGTCACCGCCACCCGGGAGGCGAAGCGGTTCGTGCCCGGTCTCGGGCACCCGGTCCACAAGGTGCAGGACCCCCGCACGCCGGTCCTCATCGCGATCGCCGACGAGGAGGGTCTCCATGGGCCGCACCTGCGGCTCTTCGAGGCCATCGGCCGGGTGCACGAGCAGGTGCTCGGCCGCCGGCTCCCGCTCAACGGCGCCGGCGTCTGCGGAGCGGCCCTGGCCGACCTCGGGCTCCCGGTCGAGCTGCTGCGCGGCTTCGCGCTCCTGGCCCGGGCGGCGGGCCTGCTCGGACAGATCGCCGAGGAGCGACGCCGCCCCATCGGCATGGACGCCTACCTCACCGTCGACCGCAACGCCGTGTACGTCGACCCCGGCACCGACTCGTCCCTCTAACCTCCCCAGGAGCAGTCATGGCCACCGTCGCAGCGGTCATCGCCTCGACCCACCACCCGTTCTACTACCGGGCGAGCACGGCCACCGGCGACGACCGGCCGCCGTTCGCCGACGAGTGGGTCGCCAAGATCGAGGCGTTCCGCGAGACCCTCACCAAGGCCGAGCCCGACGTCCTGGTGATGGTCGGCAGCGACCACTTCCACCAGCTGTGGCTGGACAACATGCCCCAGTTCCTGGTGGGCAAGGCGCCGTTCTTCGACGCCAACTTCTACAACGAGGAGCGGGAGTTCGGTCTCCCCCGGATGACGCTGCGCGGTGAGGAGGACCTCGCCGCGCACATCCTCCGCGAGGGCCTGGACGCCGACTTCGACCTGGCCTTCAGCAACGAGCTGCGCATCGACCACAGCATCACCTGCCCGATCATCACGCTGCGCCCCGAGGCCGACCTGCCCATCGTGCCGATCTACACGAACATCTTCGCGCCGCCGCTGCCGCGTCCGAAGCGGTTCGTGGAGCTGGGACGCACGATCCGCCAGCTGGTGGAGTCCTGGCCGGTGGACAAGCGGGTCGCGATCATCGGCACCGGTCACCTCTCGCTCGAGCTGGGCGGACCCCGGCAGTTCGGCGAGCACGGACCCGACCCCGACTTCGACCGCAGGGCGGTCGAGTGGATCGCCGCCGGCGACATCGAGGGCTGCCTCAAGGAGGTGACCCTCGACAGCCTCCACCACCCCGGGAACGCGACGCACGGGTTCATGGACTTCATGCTGATGATGGGGGTCGCCGGTGACGGCGTCCGCGCGGACCACGTCGACTCCCTCGACCTGTTCCACACCATGGAGGCCTACTTCACCTGGTACCCGGACGGAGTCCCGGCATGAGCAAGTACCTGCTCGACAAGTTCCTCTACACCGTCGACCGCGACCCGGACCTGGTCGAGTGCTACCGCGAGGACCCGGTCGCCACCGTGACCTGGTGGGAGCAGGAGATGGCCGGCAAGCTGCTCAACTGCACCCTCGACGAGAAGACCACCTGGCTGGCGTTCACCGAGGAGGAGCGACGCTGTCTGCGGGAGCACGACTACGTCACGCTGTTCCAGCTGGGGGCACACCCGTTCCTCACGCTGACACTCTTCATCGCGATGTTCGAGCGTGACCACGGCCCGCTGGAGTACCAGAGGGCCTACGCCCGGGCGATGGCCCACATCGAGATGCCCTACCCCGACATCGCCACCTGACGAGACCATTGGCCCCGGTCAGGGACGCACTGGCAACCTGGGACCCGTGACCACGATCAAGATCAACGCCATCACCGTCCCCCACGGCTCCGGCGACGAGCTGGCCCACCGGTTCGCCGCGAGAGCCGGCGCGGTGGACGACGCCGACGGCTTCCTGGGCTTCGAGCTGCTGCGCCCCACGGACGACCGAGAGCAGTGGCTGGTGATCACCCGGTGGCGTGACGAGGCGTCGTTCCAGGCGTGGGTGAGCTCGCCCGGCTTCACCGAGGGTCACCGGTCAGCGGTCGAGCGAGCGGGCGGTGACGCACCCCGCCCGGTCTCGACCCACAGCGAGGTGTGGAACTACGAGGTGGCGGGCGGCTCCACGCCGACGACCTGAGCGTCGCGGGGCAGCCGACACAGGAGCAGCCGACCGCTGGCCACTCCAAAGCATGGCTCCGGAAACGCTCGAGCTCGGAGACCGGCAGCCGCGTCCCGTCGACCCTGAGCAGCGAGATGACGTCCTGCGTCCACCGGTCCAGGCGTACCGCGAGCACGAACGCCATGTCGGCAACCATCGCTGTGGCGAGACGCTCGTGGCGGGCGAGGCGCCCCCGGACGTCGTCCGCGCGCCACTTGATCGTCCGCACCGGCGTGGTCGCCCGGGCGGTGGCGGTGCGGGTGGCGGAGAGCGTGAACACCGAGAGCTCGCCGAGGACCGACCCCGGGCCGAGCGTCGCGAGGACCCGGCCGTGCTTGGTGACCTCGACGGTCCCTTCGAGGATCGCCGCGACACCGTCTGCCGGGTCACCTTCCTCGAACAGGGTCGAGCCGGCTTCCGCGTCGTACGTCGTGATCTCTCGGCTCAGCTGGTCCGCGTCCGCGTCCGACACGATTGCGTGAAGTACTCGACGCCGAACATCTCTCGCAGGATCGGATCGGGGAACATGCTCGGATCGATCGGGTACTGGGTGGCGCGGATCTTGTGGCCGCCGAAGTCCGAGACGTCGATGCCCAGGACCCGACCGGTCGACTCCGCACGCGACCGTCCTCGTCTTCCCGCCGGATCTCCACGTGACCGGACGGCAGGAACTACATCGTCGTCGCGGCCTCGCCCTGCTCGATGACCTAGGAGCCGGATGGGAACCACTCGACGTGGACGAGATCGCCCGCAAGTCCCAGCCCGGTCGGCTCGCGCGCGAAGACCCACAGCGCGCGCACGAAGTCCTCTGTGCCCTTCAAGCTGGGCGCGACGGAGGTCGGGGTTTCGCATATTGCTGATGAACGCGCCCGCGGCGTTGCCCAGCCGGCCCCGCAGCCCCTGACCTGCAACCCGGCGACGATACCGCTCCGCGTAGGGCATCGGGCGAGGGTGACCTCGGCGTCGCCGAGGCCTGGCCGGCCGCCGAGAGGTCGCTGAAAGACCGTGAATCAGTGAACGCCGTCGCTGGCTACCGAAGGCCTGGCGCGTGGACACTTAGCCTCATGGCTGGGGCGAGCACAGACGAGACCAATTTCGAGTCACTGGTGAGCACAGCGCCGGTCGCCCTTCGTTGGGCCATGGGCCTGTCTGGCACCGTTGTTCTGCTGGCCGGAGCCGTGGCGGTCTTCAAGACGTCGAACGGTTCCGGAACGGCTGCTTTGATCGCTGCTGGCGTTGTGCTGATCGTTGTGGCGGTGCTCGCGGAGCGACTGGAGAGCATCGAGGCCGCAGGCATGAAGGTCGGTATGCGGGCGCAGGCCGCCGCCAAGGTCAAGGAACATGCTGCGGTGGCTGCCGACGAAAACGGTGACCACGAGGAGGCGAAACGGCTTCGTCGTCAAGCCGCCGAACTTCGGGAGATTGCGGCGGCCACCGGTAGAAGCTACGAACGCATTCGCTCGCAGATGGGTTCAGGATGGCACCGAACTGAGAGACTCGAAAATTTGCTCGAAGATGCAATGCGCTCTGCGCCTCAGGTTCTCGACGCTGAGATTGTCGGCGACTTATTCAAGGAAGGCAGCGAGGGCAGCCGCGTCGTCGCTCTCAGACTCATGCAGCGCGATCCTGCAATGGCTTACGTTCCCGGCATTTGCGAAGCCATCAATGAGCCGCGATCGGCACTGGAGCAGTGGCACGGCCTTTCAGCCGCGGAACGGGCGGTTGCGCACGGTATTCCACCTGCGGAGGAAGAAAAGTTGCGGAATGTTCTGCACATGGCGTTGGCCGAGGGCCGCATCCGCCAAGAAGATTCGGACCGACATTCGTTGGCAGAGCGCATCCTGCAACTGCTCTGAAGCGCATCCTGCAACATGAAATAGCCAATATGCGCTGTCGCGGAGAAGCCACGGCGGCATCGCCGGTCGCGGACTTGCTCTCGCCTGGAAGCAAACCTTGTTTGCACCACATCGGACGAACCTGATACGCGGCCGTGCTTGACGCGACTGCGGCTCTTGTTGTGTAGAGCCACGGGGACTCCCACCCCTAACCCCCTGCTTGCAAATTTGCTTTTGCAACAGGGGTAAACTGCGTCTGACCTGCGGAAACGTGCGACACGAGGGGACAGGATCGGTCAGAAAAGGCCGTCCTTTCCCCCACAGGTCCCCCATGAGTTTGGGGGTCAATTTGGCAGTTATCCCCCTGCCTTGTCGGCAGCATCTAGCAGGGGGTTAGGGGGTGGCTTCCCCCAAGCGGCTTTCGACAGCACAGGAGGGCTCGGAACATGGCTCACAAGAGAGGATTCGGCGAGGTCGAGCGGCGGGTCGCCGCCAACAAGACGGTGACCTTCCGGGCCCGGTATGCGATGCCGGACGGCTCGCGCTTCTCGCGCACGCTGGCGACCAGGATGGACGCTGAGGCCTGGCTGGCCGCCGAGAGGACGCTGATCGACCGCGACCGGTGGACGCCGCCGCCGCAACGCAAGATCGTGGAGGCGAGGAAGAAGCGCGAGGCGTCATACAACACCGTGAGGACCTTCGCCGAGCGCTATCTGGGCGAGCGCGGACTGCGCCCCACCACGGTGCACAGCTACAAGGGACTCCTGTCCACCAGGATCAACCCGTACTTCGGCGAGATGCCGCTCAAGAAGGTGACGCTTTCTGAGATCAAGGCGTGGCGGGCCTCGCTGAACCCGAAGACCGAGGCGACGAACGCGGCCGCCTACCGTTTGCTGCGCTCCATGCTGCAGGCGGCCGAGGAGGAGGAGCTGATCGACCGGGCGCCGCCGAAGATTCGCGGCGCCGGGTCTGCGCCAGTCAGGCGCATTGCCGTGCCGGCCACCCTCGACGAGATCGCCGTGATTAGCGACGCCATGCCTGAACACCTGCGGTTGTTCATAGTCCTGGCAGCGTTCGTGGGGTTGCGCGAGGGTGAGCTGCTCGAGCTGCGACGCTCCGATGTCGACGGCGTCACCGGCCGGATCAAGGTCAGCCGCAAGGTCGACAAGGACTTCGTTGCGGATGCCCCCGGTGCTTGCCCGAAGTGCGGGCGCGTTGTCAGCGCGCCGAAGACGGCCAGCGGCGTCCGGACCGTCCACGTCCCGCCGCCATTCCTGCCCATGCTCCAGAAGCATTTGCGGGAGCACTGTGCGGCCGGGCCTGGAGGTCTGCTGTTCCCCGGCGATCGCACTGATCACATGAGCGTCCGCTACCTCATGGATCGCTACCGGCCGGCCCGCAAGGCGGCCGGCCGACCCGACCTCACGATCCACCACCTCCGGCACACAGCCCTGACCATGGCCGGCCAGCACGGCGCGACTGCGGCCGAGCTTCAGGCGCGGGCCGGCCACGCCTCGCAGGCAGCGATGGCGATCTACCAGCACGCCACCCTCGACCGTGACAAGCGACTGGCCGACCAGATCGGCGAGACGTACGCAACTTGGGCCAAGGATCGGTCCAAATAAGGGCCCGCTGGCGATCTCGCAGGTGTGAACTACAGTTGACATCGATGAACGTTGTCAAGACCAATGTCTTCGACAGATGGATCAAGGACCGTCGCGCGGCGAAACGGATACAGATCCGACTCGATCGACTCATCGCAGGGAATCCCGGCGAGGTGAAGCCGGTCGTCGGTGGCATCTGCGAGTTGCGGATCGACTACGCCCCGGGCTGCGTTTCTGATCAAGACAACACGCGCTACGTAAGCACAGCTCACCCTGACAGGCCTACGCACCGACAACCGACCCAAATTCACCGGGCAGGCGGGCAAGGCTCGTGTCGGCGAACTCGCGCTGATCCATCACAAACCCGCCCAGTCACCGAACCAACACGCCGTTTATGAACCGTTGGCGCCTGGCGCGCCTCCCGACCTGCCGGACAGTGTCCAATCGCGCTTGCCGAGGCGACCAGCCGTTCGCCAGCACGGGCACGCGCGAGTTACAAAGACCCTTCGCCGTACTGACCATGGACTGCCTGCGCCCCCGTACGCGACTCACGATTGTCCAGTCTCCGACCCTTCGAAACGAAGCGATATGGCCCGTTCGATCAACGCCCTGTTCGTGACCGACGCATTGTCAACGAACACGCGGCGCCGGTACTCAAGTTCACCCATCCCACGCGCGAGTTTGGCAAGCACTTCGTCCGCAAAACTGGATGATACGACGCCAACGCCTTTGAAGTCGAGGACCACAAACTGAGCGCCGGCGTTCAAGTAATTCTCGAGGCGCGTACGTATCTCAGCACCGAGCTTCCTAGAGCCCAAGGACTCCTCAATCTCACTCACTGACACTCGATGGACGCCTTCGTCATCTTCGATCGACTCGAGGAGATCGTTCATCCCTCGCCGACTGCCTAGCGCCTCATCGATGCGCACCTTCGTGGAACAATCCAACTGCCAATCAACAAGTGTCGATTGGTGCATCTCCTGATCGGGCAGCACCCGGTACCGGTCCGTATTCATCCTGACCTCGCCACCACGATTTTCCCATCGCCCCCAGCCCGAGGCAACGTTCAATTCCCCACCGTTGACTTCCACGGTCCGCCGAAGTCCATAAAGCCCGTTCCCCTGATGAGCTCCACCTTTGCTTGTGGCGCCCTGCTGAAGGGCGAACTCGATTGCGGCGGACGGATCACGCAGGACTTCTAGCGGGGCAGCCCGGCTCTCGGCGAGCGAGCGCTGAATGCCGATGCCTGTATCTCCAACCGCGATAACGCACCTTCGACGTTCTCTGTGGAGTTGCATCATCACGAAACCACAAGTTGCACGGCTGTGAGCGAAGACGTTGTCCATCACTTCGTACAGGCACCAGGTGATTGCGTCAATCACTCCTTCTTCGCACTGCACCTGGTCGGTCAACGCTTCCATAAACATGTTGGTCAACTTCTGTGCATCTGCTTCGGTGTCGTATCTCCACACCGAGTGGGTTAGCGTGTCTCCAAGTGAGGGGTCGAACGTGTCGATCGTTTGCGGAACCTCGAGGTGCCGTATCCAGGAATCCTCTGGGAAACGCACGCTTATGCTCTGAGCTGACGTTTGACGCAGAAATGCCAGCGCTGCTGCGAAGGGCACTGCCCCGTTCGGATAGACGCGCCGTACGTCGGAAAGATCCACAACGAGCGCGCGATCATTGCGATCTCGAGCGGTCTTTAGTAATTGCGTCGCCCGGTCCGGTCCGCTCAAGTCTCGGACTTCCCAAAGCCACGGCTGTTTCCAAGCCATCAGCTCACCTCGAACACCTGGATGACTTCGTCGCCGTAGTCGCTGATGACTCTTGCGCCAGCCTTTCCTGTAAACGGCTTAGGGCAAGGCCGGGAAACAATTCGGTTGAGCGAGTCCCAGGCGTTGGAGTCGATTTGAACTTCAACGCCTGGGTCCTCAGCCGCTTGTACGGATCGTTGCCACCCGTGAAGCAGCTGTGCCGGACGGGGAACGACTCCTCGTTGGAGTCAGCGTCGACTCTCCAGAGCGCGATCTGGCCCCTATCGCTATTTCGAGCCTCCCCCGTTGTGTGGTTGTAGTTCACTCCCGTGTCCAGGTAGCGCAGCCCGAGCCGGGCCGCCACGTGCCGTGCCGAGCCGGACTTCCCGAAGCCCGAGGGACCATTCAGGTCCGAGTCGTCGATGCCGATACTCACATCTCTGCTTTCGGGATCGTCAACATGATCCGCACCCTACCGAGATCGTCCAACACAGTCCCAACTCACCTTGAACGACACCACTCGTTCAAGGTGAGACGAAGTGCTCTCCGCTCCTAGACAAGATACCGCGCCCGGCAGTCTCGCCGGTGCACTAATCCGCCGGCTTCGGCGGCCTCGCTGGACGCCTAAGACCATCGAAATGGGGTGTTCCTCTGACATGGGCGCAAGGCCTACCTGCAGATCGCATGAGTGGCAAGACGACGCACTGCCGCGGAAATTTGGCACGAAGGGGCGCGATCGGATGCTGGCCGGCGTCCCGGATCCGTCAACGACGGCGCCGAATGGCGCCGACGCGATCCCAGGCCGTGGATTCCTGCACTGTGGCCAGGCAAGCGTCGTGGTGCTCCTGTAAGGTGCCCGCCGAATGGGGGGCACCAGTGACAACGACTCAGACTATCTGGGAGAAGATCGACCTCGAGGAGTACTTAGCTTCTCAAGCGATCGCTCGTGGTTCCCAGTCCGGCACCGCTGAAAAGGCTGTACCGAAAACTGGTTGGACGAAGGTCAAACACCTGACCTACTGGTGGACCTTGAAGTTGGTAGCGGTGGCCTTCTGGATCTACGTTCCTTCGAAGTTGTTCATCGGGGACGTTGATCGGTGGGTAGTCTCTCGCGTGAGCCCGGGTTTGCAATGGCTGCTGGACTACCGCTTCTTCTTCTTTCTCGCTGCGCTGACACTGGCCCTCTTGCTCTTCCGCCGCTGGATCTACCTCGGCGCAGTCATCTATATCCTGTTGTTTCCTTTGATCTTGTCCGCCTTTTACGTTCCGCGATTACTATCGCGGCAGAGCACATGGTTGCCGACCGTCGGTGTTCTAAATATGCTTTGGGTGACGTTGCGTTCGATCCGGTTCACCGTGGGCGCGTTCTGCGTATTCGCCTTCTGCGCTCTGGCTATCGCTGTCGACGCATGGGACGGCCTGCAAATATTGGCGATAGTCGGGCTACTTGGATTGTGGACAGTTCTGTTGGCGCGCGCCTGTCTTTCAGCCGTGCGGCCCGTGTCGTTCATACGGGCACAGCAACGGCTCATAGGCCGATTGCAAACGGGCGCTAGCGGCCAGAACCTGGCCGCTCCCTCGGAGAAGTACTTGCGCCCCGAGGTGGTTAAACTCTCGAAGGCCGAGGTCGACCATGTCGTATTGCAGGCGTCCGGCGCTGTCTGCATCTATGCGGCGGGCTACTTCATGGCTGATCAGCTCGAAAAGTATAGAAAGAGCGGCGCCGCGGTGATCTTCAGCGTTGTGGGCATCGCACTGCTGTTTGTTCAGGCCATCGCGATCTTCACCGTCGTGAACCTCGCCATTTGGCACTTAGGGCGTGACCAGTTCGAGTACGCCTCCGAACCGACCTTTGCGACATTCGTGCGCTATACCCTCAACTCGTTGTTCCCTGGCGACATAAATGCGCTGCAGCCCGCGAAAGATGCGGCGACCTGGGTGAGCATCTATTCGGGTGTTTCAGTTGGGATCATCGTGCTCACTCTCGTTGCTGCTCTCGCCTTTTCTGTCCGCAGCGCGCGCGAGGACGCAGCGGCCACAGAATCGATCGAGGAGATGCGGCGACGGTCGGACATCTATGCCGAGCGCCTCGTCGCCGAGTATGGGTTACCACTGACGCAGCTGGTTGAGCGCCTCACGCAGATGGGTGGCGCGGTCAACATTTGGTTGCGGTTCGTGTCGGACCGGATCGGCGACGTGCGGCACGGCGACAACCTTCGGTCTTGACTCGAACCAGCAACATCACCGGGAGAGGCGAGCAGAAACCTTTCGCAAGGAATGGCAGAACAGCCGCCGTGATCCGCGCGGGCGGGAGGATTCCCATCGCCGCGCATGGGCTGGCCGATACCGTGCCGAGTCCGATGCTTGCCATAGCTGATCATGCTCCGATCCGCGCAACCAGTCTTCGACGTCACCACCCGATGCCCGGGCCAGGTCTACCGGCCCACAACTGCGGTGGTTGCCGGTTCTCCGGCCGTGGAACGATCGGGGTGCTGCTACTCCGATGTGGGCAGTCTCATTGCGGGCGACGTCGAGCAATCGGTACACGTCGAGAGCGGCGTCACAGACCCCCTCGAGGTGAAGCCGAGCGGTATCGATGGCTAGGTCGGGGTCCTCGATCTCGGTCAGGCTGTCCATCACGAGCATGTGGTCCTCCTAGGCGCGTGCGAGGATGGCGCCGAATTGCCGGGCGACCTAGGGAGTGCGGCGGCACCATCGGCCGGGTGCGCCAGGCGATGTCGACCTCGGCGGGTGTCATGCTCGGTCTATTCAGAGTCGTTCTGCACAGGTGCTGGATCGCTCATTCAGCGGCTCGAGCAGAGCCGATCACCTGGCTGGCCGAGTCCGCCGAATCGTCGTTGTCGGTCATGACGCTCACCACCGGGCCGAAGGGATGCGCCGCAGCGCGGCTTCGAGCTCGTCGAGGCGGATGCGGATGGGGCGTCGGCCGCACTGGTAGGCGGGGATCGTGCCGTCGGCGATGCGGCGACGGATCGTCTTGACCGACAAGGACATGACCTCGGCTGCCTCCTCGAGGCTGAGGTAGACCGGCAGCGTCTTGTCAGCCATCGATTCGCTCCTCGCGCCTAGTCGTGGTCGCGGAGTTGAGGAATCGGCGGGCTTCGGCGACGGTGATGTAGAGGCGGCCGCAGCCGTTGAACCGTGCCCATCGGGGACCGATGCCGCGCCTGCGCCAGTCGCGCACGGTGCGTTGTGGAGTGCGGATCAGGTCGCAGAACTCCTCGAAAGTGATTAGTCCTCGGTCGTCCCAGTCCTGGGGGATCTGGATAGGGTTCATGTTTGCCACTTTCTCTGTCGGCGTTTGTCCTCTCGTAGTGACCAATGGCATTTCAGGGGCTCTCGGTGCTCAACTGCGCGTGATTTCGTCACGGCTCGTCATCGGCTGATGGATGTGGAGCCGGGCGCCGGTGTGGACGGCAGGGGTTCTGGTGGGCGCCGCGGACCGACGTCGGCGGTGTGTGCGTCGAGCTCGGTGGCTCGGGGCGGGACTTGAGGTCCGTAGCGGTCGATGTCGTCGGTCGCGGTCTGGGCGGCGTGGCGGGGCCCGAGGTCGGCGCGGTCGCGGCTGAACACGTCGACCCATTGGGCGCGTGCCTCGTCGCGGTTGTGGGCTACGAGGTGGGCGGTGTTGTGGTGGCGACCGCGGGTCATGCCGACGTAGGCCGCGGCGGCGCCGGTGGCTTCTCCAATGAGCAGGTGTGCTTGGTCGACGGTCTCGCCTTGGGCGCCGTGGACGGTGGTGGCGTAGGCGAGCTCGACGTGTCGGCGCACATAGTCGGCGGGCAGGGTGCGTGCGCCGGCGCGGCCCCAGACGGCCAGTCCGCCGTGGTGGTCGGTGCCGGTTACCGTCCAGCGGTCGCGGTTGGCGACGCCGAGGTTGCGGTCGTTGCGGCGGGTGGCGATCTGGTCGCCGACGCCGAGTCGCTCGCCGGCTGCGGTGGTCACTGTGCCAGCGGCCTGTGTTTCGCCGGTGGCGAGGCGCTGGTCGCGGATCGCGGCGTTGAGTGAGGCGACCTGTTCGCGGGTGTCCGCGATGATCGTTCCGTCGACGTCGGTGAGAGCGGCGAGACGTTCGACCTCGGTGGGGTGGATCTGGATCAGCCCGCGCTCGTGGAGCTTGTCGAAGACCTCGCCGGGGTGTTGCCCGTTGCGCATGAGGAGCGTCAGGTCGGCGTACTCCGGGTCGGTGAAGCGATGCACGGTCTCCAGCTCGAGGCAGGACTCGGGGCGGGCCCAGCGGGCGGCGTGGTCAAGGACACCGCCGCGGCCTATGGCCGGGAGCTGGTGGCGGTCGCCGACAAACGCGACCCGGGCCATGGTCTCGTCGGCGATGGTGAGCAGGGCACGGGCGACGTCCTGGTCCAGCATGCCGGCCTCGTCGACGAGCAGCAGGTCGCCGGGCAGCAGCCGCGCTTCCGCTGGTAGGTCGACCCGTTGGACCGGGTGGCGGGTCCAGTGGCCGTCCTCGTCCCAGCGGAAGCCGTGCTGGTGGACCAGCCAAGCGCTGGTGAACGCGTCGGCGCCGAGCTGGTCCTGGGCGACCTGGGCTGCTTTCAGGGTTGGAGTCACCACCATCAGCCGGGTGCCCTGCATTTCGAGCAGCGCGCGGGCGGCGGCCAGGGTAGTGGTCTTACCGGCGCCGGCCGCGCCTTCGATCACGAGAAGCTGTGCGGTGCCACCCAATGCGGCGACGACCTGGCGTTGGGCCGCGTCCAGGTCGCGCCCCGCGACCACGGTTCCAACCCCACAGCTGGTTGCGGGCTGGTCGGCGCGTGCCGTGAGTCGGGCGACGAGGTCGGCCTCCACGTCGAGCACCTGGTGGGAGGTTAGGGCACGGATGTGTTCGGGGACGTCGTCACGGGCGAGCAGCGGCACGCAGCGAGCAATGGTGCGGGCGGTCAGGTCCTCAGCCAGCTCGTGGCGTACCGGCGCGGGTGCCACGATGTCGACGGTCGCGATGATCCGCTCGACCTCGCCGCGGATGTCGGCGGCGTTCCAGCTCGACCGACGCGCCCCCACGCGTGAGAGCACCAGGCCTGCCACCGCGTCCCGGTTGACCCGCCCGATCGGGACGGCACGGTGCTCCACCCCGGTCGTCGGGGGTGTGAAGCCGAGCTGGTGCAGCTCCTCGACCCACCGCTGCTGAAGTTCCGTGCCGTCCTTGGGCACGACCTTGTCGGGGCGGGCTTGCGCCCAGGCTCGACGGTCCCAGGTCCGACGCAGGGTCGGGCCGGGCTCCTGGTCGCGATGCTCGCTGCGCCACTGGGCCTCGTAGCGGTCGATGTTGCGGGTGATCTGTGCGGCTCGGGCGCTGAACGCGCCGGCGTACGGCGTGAGCTCGACGACCTCCCCGGACTCGGGGTCGAGGGTGTAGCCGTGGGCCGCGAGAGAGCGGCGGAAGTCGGGGTCGCAGGCGACTGCTGCGTGCCCGATGCCGTTGGTGGCCTCGATGCTGTCCACCACGCCGACCGAATGCAGGCCCCGCCAGGAGCCGGCGGCGAAGACCCGGGCGTTGATCTGCAGGTGCAGGTGACGGTGCGGGTCGCCGGCCCGCGAGGTGTAGTGCCGCACGACCGCGGCCTCGAGACGCTCGACCGGGACCTGGACCTGACGGCCTCGGGGGCCGATCCGGGTGGTGGCGTGCTCGGCGAGCCAGCCGACGATCTCGGCCGCAGCCTTGTCCTGGGCCGCGTCGTAGGCGGCCGCAATGAGCCTGTCAAGATTTGTGTGTAGGTTGCTGAGCCCAAGTTTCTAGTTGGTGGTGGGGATGCGGTCGGGGTAGTTGAGGGCGAGGGCGCCGTAGGCGGCTTTCCAGCCGGTGACGGTTTGGCCTTCGACGAGCTTGCCGGGGGCTTTGCGCTGGTTGCCGGGCAGGCCCTTTTCCTTTGCTCGTTGGCGGGCTCGCTTGTCCTCGATGTTGCGGATCGCGAGCCACAGGAGCTTGATGACGGCGTCGTCGTTGGGGAAGTGGCCACGGTTCTTGATGATCTTGCGGAGCTGGTAGTTCAAGGACTCGATGGCGTTGGTGGTGTAGATGATCTTGCGGACCTCGGGCGGGAACGCCAGGAACGGGATGAACCGTTCCCAGGCGGCCTCCCAGGTCGCGACCGCGGCCGGGTACTTCTTGCCCAGGTTGGAGTCGGCGAAGGTGATCAGCTCGGTCTCGGCGACCTCGACGGTGGGGGCGGTGTAGATCGGGCGGAGGGCGGCGGCGACCTTCTTGCGGTCGTTGTAGGACACGAACCGCATGGCGGCCCGGATCAGGTGGACTACGCAGGTCTGGACGGTGGTCTGGGGCCAGGTCGCCTCGATCGCCTCGGGGAACCCGGTCAGGCCGTCGCAGCACACGATCAGTACGTCACGCACGCCGCGGTTGCGGAGCTCCGCGCACACCCCGGCCCAGAACTTTGCGCCCTCGACGGCTTGGACCCAGATCCCCAGCACGTGCTTGACGCCGTCGAGGTCGACGCCGACCGCGATGTGCGCGGCTCGGTTCCTCACCTGGTGGCCCTCGCGGACCTTCACCACCAGCGCGTCGAGGTAGATGATCGGGTAGATCTCCTCCAACGGTCGTGCCTGCCACTCCTTGACCGTCTCCAGGACGGCGTCGGTGACCTTGGAGATGGTCTCGTGGGAGAGGTCGGTGCCGATCGTGGAGACCAGATGGTGCTGGATGTCGCGGATCGTCATCCCGCCGGCGTAGAGGCTGATGATCATCTCCTCCAGCCCGCCGACCCGGCGAGCGCCCTTGGGAACCAGCCGCGGCTCGAAGGTGCCGGCCCGGTCCCGTGGAGTCTCCAGGTCGATGTCGCCGACCTCGGAGGCCACCGTCTTGCCCGTGAACCCGTTGCGGGAGTTCGGGGTCCCGCGACCGGCCGGGTCGCCGCGTTGATAACCCAGATGCTGGGTCAGCTCGGCCGCCATGCCGCGTTCGAGGACGGTCTTGATCATCTCCGGGACGAACCCGCCCTCACCGGTCAGCTGGAGACTGCCCTCATCGATACGACTCATCAACCCGTCGAGAAGCCCAGCCTCGAGCATCTCGTTGACCACCGCCCGCGCCGAGGGCGGCTCAGGCTGCGGTGACCCCAACGGCCCCGGCTCCAGCCCTCGCTCCTCGTCGCGATTCGTCATCGTCATGTCCACTCCTTCGGTCCAGGAGCCAACCACTGCTCAGAAAATAGAACTGAGGGAGTGCGCTCAGGCAACCGAAGGGGTGGGTTCGAGGGTGACGGTGTAGCCGAGCCGGTGCAGCCTGTCCACGGCGTGTCGGCGGGCCCGCTCTGCGGAGCGCTCGGTGAAGATGGCTGACCCCGGGTCGATGTAGGGCTGGCCGGTCTCCAGAATCCGGTAGGCAGCGATCAGGATCTCGTGGCCGACCGCGACCACGGCTCGGGCGTCCCCTCGCCGCCTGCGGATCTGCACGTAGCGTTCGCGCAGGTAGGTGCCTTTGGTGCGGGTGGATGCTCGGGCGCTTTGCACCAGGGTTGCACGCAGCCACTTCGAGCCCTTGCGGGTCTTCCCGGAGCCGCGCTTGCCGGCGGAGTCCCGCTGACCGGGGCACATACCTGCCCACGACGCGAGATGGCCCGGGGTGGGGAACACGCTCATGTCGGTGCCGATCTCAGCCAGGATCGTCTGTGCGGATCGCTTGTCGACTCCTGGGATGGTCGCCAGCAACTCCACCTGAGGGCCGAAAGGGGCGATCAGCTCCTCGATGCGAGCGTCCAGGTCGGCGATCTCGGCCTCCTCGGCTTCGACGTGGTCGAGCATCCGCTGGAGAAGGAACGCGTGATGGTCGCTGAACCGTCCGGTCAACGCCCTGCTCAAGTCTGGGATCTTGCTCCGCATCCGACCCTTGGCGAGGTCCGCCAACACAGCAGGATCCTGTTCACCGGCGATCAACGAACGCATCATCGCCCGACCAGAGGCACCCAAGATGTCGGAGGCGAAGGTGGTGATCTTGATGCCGGCATCCTGCAGCACCTTGTGGACCCGGTTGACCTGAGCGGTCCGCTCGTTGATCAACGCCTTGCGATACCGCGTCAGGTCCCGCAACGCCCGGATCGGTTTGGGTGGCACGAAGCTGCTCGACAGCAACCCGTGCGCGAGCAACTGAGCCAGCCACACCGCATCGATCGTGTCGGTCTTGCGGCCCGGCACGTGCTTGACGTGAGCCGCGTTGACCAACACCACGGTGAAGTCATCCTCCAGCAGGTAGTACACCGGCTTCCAGTACACCCCTGTCGACTCCATCGCCACCTGCGTGACGCCCAGCCCAGCGAGCCAGTCATGCAACTCCAGTAGATCCGGAGTCGTCGTCCCGTAGCTGGCGACCAACTCCGCACCCACCCCGGTCACAGCGTCCGGGACCCGGGCGCACACCACAACCTCGGCCTGCCCGACATCGATCCCGGCACACCGTTCAACGATCAACTCCATGAGAACCTCCCTCAGCGAAACGAAGGAGCCGCCGCGCGATCGAAGGCCGCCGAAACAAACGATTCTGCTCGTCGTGCTCACCAGGCAACAGTCCGAGGTGCCGACACGGCCTTGCGTCAGACTTACACACGGGCTCCTGGCACCAAAGAGGCACGACGTCACCACGCGCGACGGTCCACCCCCATTTTCATCCGCAGGGGTGGCGAAGCAAACGCCGCGAGTGACTTACACAGAACATCTGACACCCCCGCCGCAATCTCGGGATGCAAGGTCCCCGCCAACGACCAGGTCTTCGGACCGTTCACGACCACCTCAACGAAGCGCAGCCCCCGTGCGTCGGTTCGCAGCCGTCCCTTCGCGGCGCCCGTGTCGACGTCGTACCCGGCGACCCAGCGTTCGTACGCCGCCCCATCCAACCTCCCCCCGACCTCCACGCTCGCGTGAGGACCTCCCCCAACACCTCCCCCCACTCCAGGAGCGAGCGCTACGAGCCGGGTAGCCACACCGGTGCCCTCGGCGAGGTAGTAGTCGTCGACGCGGGAGCGGTCGGCCTCGACGTAGGAGCGCGCAGCACCGGGGGAGCCGCGGTAGAACTTCACCCCACCGTGCATGCCCTCGTCCCCACCCGTCAGCCGTCGTCAATTAGCCTGGAAACGACGAACGGCCCGCCCGAGGGGCGGACCGATCTACGGACCTTCGTAGCATGCGTGCCGCTCGATTCTGAAGGCGCTGCCGGCGTGGGGGAGCGGTCCGGTTTGGGACTCGGTACTTGTCGTCATGATCGACATCAGTCGCGTCGGAGACTTCAAGAGCTGGGTCAGGCTTCTTCCTCGCGTGACGGCAGGCGGTTTGGCTGTTTGCTAGCTGACGGTGATGCGCGTCGGCCGCCTAGTCAACCGGCACTGCGTCCATGACGAGTAAGGCCTCCGAGAGCCGTTGCATCGCCGCAGTACCGCTCGTCATGCGGCAGTGCCGAGTCCGCATGAACAAGAAGCCTTGCCGGCCGGTCGAGTTCCTGATGACAATCCACAGCTGCGCGGTTTGGCAGGTTATCCACAGTGGCGCCAATCAGCGGCGCGGCAAGGTGTGCCAGCGAACAACCTATGGGAGCCCGTCCACCAACCAGTGGGCACCGACTTGAAGGAAGGCCGATGTCTCTCATGCTCGCGGCGCGTCTCGCCGCAAGGTTCCACACCGTCCACCGCCTAACCGCAGACCAACGACTCTGGACCCGAACTCCTCTACCCTCACGAGTTCACTTGGGCGATCTCCTTCGTCCTTGCGCCCTACGCCGCGCATCCATTGGGCGTCTACACGCCCCACGGACTCATCGACAGCGGGGGCCTGGGCCATTGCAAAGCAGTCGTCGCAGCGTCCTTCCGCAGCGCCATAGAGTTCGCCCGTGCGGTGCAACTAGCCCCACACGTCGAGGTGGGGTGATCGCACCCTTACCGGCTCGCCGCGCCACAAGTTCGAGCCACCAAGGTCGAGCCACTTCCCGAGTTCATAGCCACCTGTCATTGGCGGCGCAGACCCACTGGCTGAACGCTAGCGGCAGGGCAAGCCATGTTCGGCCCCTCGCCTCGAAGGACACGCCGGCCCATCGGGACCGTCAGGTTTGCGCATCATGACAGCCGCTCGCATAGGCAGAAGTAGCGCTCCAGCTCAGGCCGTTACGGTGGCCTACGAAACCGACCTCGGCACCATGTTTCAGGCCCGGGTGGAGGACTTCCTGGACACCTTCGGGAAGAGCTATCAAGGCAAGTTTCAACTGATCTTCTTTTCCCCGCCCTTTCCTCTCAAGCGGCAGAAGGCCTACGGAAATAGACAAGGGGTTGATTACCTACAATGGCTCGCCAATCTGGCGCCCCGCTTGGCTGAGCTGCTGACAGCGGATGGGTCGCTGGTGATCGAGGTCGGCAATGCCTGGGATCCTGGGCAGCCAACAATGTCTCTGCTGCCACTCAAGTCGCTTCTGGCCTTCGCCGAGCGCGGAGATCTGCATGTCTGCCAACACTTCGTCTGCAACAACCCGGCTCGACTGCCATCGCCAGCTCAATGGGTGACCATCGAGCGCATCCGGGTCAAGGACACCTACACGCACGTGTGGTGGTTGGCTAAAAGTCCAAGGCCTGCCACCAACCAGCGCAAGGTGCTTAAGCCGTACAGCGAAGCGATGAAGCGGATGCTTACGCGCGGCAGCACGAACTCTGGTGTTCGCGCTTCTGGCCATGCCATTGGCGAGAAGTCCTTCTTGACCGACAACGGCGGCGCTATCCCTGGAAACGTCTTCAATTTCAGTAACACTGGCTCGGGTGATCCCTACCGGAAGTACTGCACTCGGCGCGGCCTTACAGTCCACCCGGCGCCGATGCCGGCACAACTCGCAGTGTGGTTCATCAAGTTCCTCACCACTGAGGGTGATCTTGTGTTTGATCCGTTCGGGGGCAGCAATACAACGGGCGCTATGGCGGAGGAGCTGAAACGTAAATGGGTCGTCGTGGAGCCGCTCGGCGATTATATTGAAGGGTCCAGAGGACGCTTCCCGCAGCTGCGCTACGGCAGTTGAGTAGACCCACGAGTCGAACGAGTGGCAGCCTCTCCGCTGAGCGCTCATTTGTCGAATTCGGTCCGCTCCGAGGCATTGACGGTCGATATGCCGGGCGGTCGGTGTCCCCCATGCCTCAACCAGCAAGCAGGATCGACCCAACGCCGCGCGGACGAGTAGTAGCCCCCGAAGCTAACCAATTCGCGACCGCGGAGTCTGCGCCGAAGTCGACCATCGTGCACCGGCGGTCTATACCGACGTAAAGCCACCGAGGGTGGTTCTGTCTACCAGGGTCACATACGAAGTGCGGCCGTTCTACTGCTGCATGGCACCTTCACGAGGGCTTGTGCCAGCCGCTCCTCGAACGATCCGCCTAACGTTCTTCCGTACCTATCGGAGAGGTACTGATGCCAGCGTGACGGATGGCGTGGCTCGCCGCCCAACATCCAGAAGCTCTCGACACCAAAGGCTTGCGCCTCTTCTTGAAGCCATGTGACCTGAGCTCTGAAGGGCCACCGCGCTTCCCCCGCCACGCCCGCCACGCCCCAGCCGGCCAAAACGTCACTAGCGCGCGACAGCGCATCCCTCAGTTCCGCTCGAGCCAGGTCCCAGGCGTCCCGGTGCAAGTCCCTCAGTTCGACGACCGACGGTGTCGGGCCCGCGCAGAGGTTCGTGAGCGTGACGTATTCATAGCCCAAGACCGCCGCCGCGCGGGCAACCGCATTGCGACTTCTCGCGCCCGTGCTGTGAGAAGGGGGATTCATTAGAACCGCCACCAACTCACGCCGCTGTCTCATGGCGATCAAATGGAATGCTCCAAGTCCATGCGGGATGCTCGGAGGCGCTCGTGCGCGGCATCAGGGCCGCCGTCCGTCCACGGCTCGTCCCAGTCGACCTCGGTGTTGTCGAGGTCTGGATTCCCATCTACGTGTGCGAGGACCAGGGCACAGTCACGATTGGTCGCTTGTCCCTTCGTCTCGCCCCAGATGCGGCTCACCTTGCTTCGAGCGGGCAAGTCATCCTCGACCAGGTCGACCTGGCGCAAGCCCGTCTTCGACTCAATGTCCTTCCACATCTTCGCTGCCAGCCGGGTTGGGTCATCCTTTCCCGTTTCCTTAACGTCGCCGATGACCAGCACTGCGACACCGTTCTTCTTCAGGACACGCTGTATACCGAACGCGGTGCGGCGCATAAACTCGCAATACGAGGTGTATGTGTGTCGATGGTCGAGCACCGCGTTGAGCTTCTTGCGGCCCTCGCCTTGCTCGCGGCCAACTTCTTCGATGCCCAGCAGCCAGAGCCGAATCCAATTGGACTGCGCGTAGTTCACCACTTGCATGTACGGCGGCGATGTCACGATTAGGTCGACCGACCCCGGTGCGAGACTCGATCCTGAGAGCAGCGTGGCCGCATCCGAGTGGTGGGTGCTTCCGGACTCGCCGGCGTTATCGTCGAGGTACAGGCGCGCGAGCTTGTCCCGAAGTCGTTCAAAAACATCTTGATCGAGCTTCTGAAGCTGATTCTCCCGGATGAACTTCTCGACGTAGGTCGGGGACATGCTGAACGTATTCGGCATGCTGATGCTCAGGTACTGGCTCGTGCCGTCGCGCCGCCAGCCACCGTGCATGATCCCGGCTAACGCACCGGCCAACATGAACTCGTTCCGAGTCCACGTCGGCAGCGCTCTTGCGAGCAGTCGCTCTCGAATAAAGCAGATTTGCGCCAGCGTATTGTCGTGGTAGAGCATCCGGATGTCCGGCGACACGTCGGGCACACCTCGCTTGTGCGCCTCAAACGATAGCTTCAGGTCGTCGACAAATCCGTTGACCTCATCCCACGTAGGTGGATCCGTCTTGGCGTTCGACAGCACGAATGCAAGCGGGCTGAGGTCGTTGCTGATCGCCCTGCGGCCTTCTACCCGCGCTTGCAGCGGGGTCGTGCCGCGTCCGCTGAAGGGGTCCAGTACGACTTCGCCGGGTCGCGAGTACCGCTGAATGAAGTGATGCGCGACCTTCGCCGGAAACATGCCGTGGTAAGAGCACATCGTGTGCATCGAGTGACCCCAGCGTGAGCTGATGCCGTGCCAAAGATCGCCGGCCGAGGTAGTGCCTCCATCAACCGATCCGCGCACTGGAGCATCGAAGAACGCATTGTCTGACCAGTCGACCATCGCACTCATGTTAGGTACTCCTGAAACGACTTCGCGGCGGCCGCAAGCACCGGTTCGTCCGATGCCTTCGAAACTCGCGACAGGTGTGTGCAAGCTTCCTTGAACCCCCTTTGCGTCGTCTGACCGACAGCCCGCCGTAGCCCCAGGTCCCGCTTGATAGCCCGGACATCCTCCCCACCGCGGAAGCACTCGGCCGGGAGTGCTGCCGTCACCATCTCGACGTACTTCAACGGATAGCGCTCGGTCCCCCCAAGACGAGCTGCGTCGGCCACAGCGGAGATCCAAGTATCTGGGTCGTCCTTCGCGAACTTCTCGCGCAGCGCCCGTTCGAGTCCTTCATCCGTGAGCCGGAGCCAGGCGTACGGGTTGGAGGCGGGAAACACACCCACGTCCATCAACTCGACGATGCGCGCGAATAGGCCCCCGCGCTCCATTAGTCGCCAAAGACCGGTGTAGTTGCGTAGGGTGGCGGGTGAGACGCCGATGTAGCGGGCGATGTCAACCTTCAACACGTTCTCGGACTTGTGCAGGTACTCCACCAGAGTCGCGAGTTGACTGGGAAGCAAGTCTTGGTAGATGTCGGACTGGAAACGGATCTCGTAGCGGAGGCCGTAGTCGAGAAGGTACGCGGCGACCGACTCAAAACGGGTTGGGTCTTTCTCGCGAATCGACCGGATCGCTCGAAGACGAAGTGCCCCGTCGATGACGAGAAAGCCGCCGTCGGGATTTGCAGCGACCTTCAGTGGTTCGGCCAGACCGATCTCGTCAACCGATGAGCGCAGCCGGTCCTCGAATGACTTCGAGCTACCGGACCGCACCAGCTCGGGGCTAAGCTTCAGGTCGCTAGGTGCAACTTCAATGAGCTTCACTGGGCTATCACCGCGTACGATTGACCAACTTTTTGGAATCCAGTCGGGAACTGGAGAGCGACTTGGCGGAACCTCTCTTTTAGCGTGCCTGCGGGCAGGTCGACGAGTGCGTTGCAAGCCCAGTTGAACAGCGCAATGCGTTCGCCGACTCGATTGGCAGCCATTTCGGCTAGTTGCTGCCACCCAAGCGCGACGAAAAGCGCTTCAAGCTCTGTAGTTTTAATCGCCAAACCCGAGATGATATCCAATACTGCTGCTCGCTCTGGTGGGTCGACATGCCGAGCGATTACCGCATGCATGGCCAGACTGACGTCGCCCGCTCGCAGCGCCTCAACCTCATGGGACGTGGCGCCGTTCAGCTGAGCGAGCAAGCGGCGCACGGTGGACGCCGAAACGCCGAATCGGCTGGCGATGGCCGCCGTCTCTTCGCCGTCCTGACGTGCCCGTTGAACCAAGAGTGCACGGTCGACCGGGCGCATCTTCAGCCGCGCGACGTTCTCGACTAAGAACTGCTGCACCTTCTCGGCCTCGGCATAGGTGTCGTCGACAACGATGGCTGGCACGGTAGCAACGCCCAGGAGCCGGCAGGCTAACGTCCGACCCTGTCCCTTAATAAGCAAGAATTCGCCACTGCCGTCAGGTGCCGGTCGCACCGTGACCGGCGTTAGAACACCGAATTGTTGAATGGACCGCTGGAGCTCCCTGTGACCGTCGCGGTCACGCTTGCGACCCAGGCCCTCCTCCGGGCGGATCCGCTCCACGGGCACGTCTCGAACCGGGAACGCACGGTGGCCTCGCATCGGCCGAAACGTCTCCGCTGACGTCGCTGTTCCCGCCTTGTGCCTCGAAACCACCCGTCCCACCACCCTTCGAATCACATCAGTATCATTCTTTCAGACTTCGACCCGATCTCGTCATTGCAACTCTCCAGCGGGTCACCGGTGCGCAGCACGAGGCCCTGGTGGGTCCCCCCACAGTGACGGTAAGCCCGGGTTCCGACACTTCACGACCCGGCCGCGATCGGTCGGACCGGCCGCGGTGCCCAGCGTCCATCAAGGCCTACCGGGCGGCCTGCTTTCGCAGGACCGGCCCTAGCCTCCCGAGGAGGCAAGCGTGTCCCAGAGCTGAGCCGCCCGTTCCCCCCAACAGCGAAATCGTGCTGCTAGGTGATCAGTCGTCGTCCAGGCCCTCGCCGAGGAGACCGTCGGTGTCAGTGGCGACCAAGACAGAGTCGGCCACGATCATTCGGAGCTGCTTGAGCAGGTCCTCGTCGAGCTCCGTCTTCTGCTCCAACTCGTGGATTCGGTAGAGGCCCAGCGCCACCGGGATCATGTAAGCGGACTTGCGAGTCTGCTGCACTGCCGGCGTGTACGTCGGGGTGTTCAGGACATCCCGAAGCTTGTCGAAGTCCTCGTTAAGGTAGATGTCGACCCCCTTGCCGCTGTCGTCGACGCGGCCAACCGCCCGCGCATCAAAGCCATGTGTGCCCCAGCCGTCCCTATCTACCCACGACACCTGCGGACCGACCGGTACCTCCTGCTTGACGGTTCTCTTGGTCTTCTTCTGTCCCGAACGCCCCGAACCGCCATCCGACTCGCGCGGGCCGATCACTGAGAGCTCGACGATATCGATCAACTCACCGCCCGGCACGTTCAGCCGTGCGGTCAGCTTGTAGTCCCCGAGCTCCGCGTCCTCCGTTGCGGCTACCAGCCACTGGGCCATGCCGCCGATGAGCTGAGAGCGAGTCGTCGGGTAGACGTCCTTGGTTTCACCAGTCGGGCCCTCGACCGTGATCGTCAGGTCGGAGTCGTGGTCTGGCATGTAGCCATTCTTGGCGTCGAGGTTCACCATCAGTCGCTTCTTGGTCCCACCCTGGGTCACGACCAGTACGTGCGGCGCGAACTCCAGTTTTGTAGGGAGCTCCGGCAGGTCGCTATCGTCCGTATCACGAGGCTGCCCGACACCGCCGCCGTCGCTGCTCTTCTCGCCGTCGGCGTTGACCTCGATCTCGACGTCGACCTCTGCCGTGCGCCCGCCGAGTTTCCCGATGATCTTAGCCAGCTTCTTGAGGTCCTTGTCGCTCGCCTTGCTGGCGGTGTCCTTGAGCGACTCCTCGCGCAGCTTCTCTTGGAGGCTTTGCAGTTGCTCGTCCCCGATTAGCAGGTCGGCAAGTTCCGTAAAGATGCGCTCGTGCATGGCGCCGCGCAGCCGCTCTCGAGTGGAGGCAAAGGCCCGGATCTTGGCGTCTTGGCTCAGGAAGTCCGCCTCGACCTCGATAATCATGCGAGAGTAGAGGTGAGGATATTTACAGGCGCGCTTGATCCACTCGGCCCTCCCGGAGTCTTGGCGCTGGCCGTTGAGGGTCACCACGATCGCGCTGTCGGCGTCCACGAACGCCGACGCTGTGTTGGCACCTGGCTTGACTCCCTCTTTATCGATGACCCAAACGTGGACCTTGATCTCACCGTCGTCACCGAGGTCGATGGTGGCGCGATTCTGGTAGCCGACCTTCGTACCCGTTGTGCTGTCGGCCTCAGCGCCGCGCGACTTTAGCGCGCCACCGACGCCGACCATCGTGCGGCGTCCAGGCGTTTTGTCGATGTCTCGCTTCGACCCCAGGTAGTACGGCACCACCGGCTCGTAAAGAGCCGCGTTGTAGTACTTGTACTGGTTCAGCAGAGGGCCCTTGATGCCCAGGTCGTACTCGACGTGCGTGATCTGAGTGCCGAAGGCAAGACCGGCCCCGTCGGCAGCGGCTACGTCCAGCGACAACACATTGTTCTGATCGTCCACCGCGAAGAAGTACGCCGGCGTACGCATCTCCTTGGTGTACACCTTCTTCACGATCGTGACCGCCACACCGTCCGCCTCGCTGTCAAGCAGTTGCGGGTGCCGCCGGGAAACGATCACCGTGCCGCCTTCGGCGAAGCCCAGGGCGTTAGAACCGCCCCAGCCGTACATGCCCATGAGAAACGGCTTGTCGCGCTTGTTGCCCCGGTGGATCGACAGGATCGTCTCAGAAAGGCGCGCGGGCGTCTGCCCGATGCCGCGGTCGCGCATGACTGCCGTCGGGCGCTCAGCGACACCGGACTCTACGAAGTCGATGGCGATATCCTCGGCCAACTTCTGCCGGTCGGTGATCGACAGCTCACCCACGCCGCCAGCGGGCACGCCAAGCAGCAAGGTCGCCGCCTCCAGAGGACTGGCCATGGCACCGGCCATCGCGAAGAGATCAGTGCCGTACTTCAGGCGCGCCTCCTTCTCAAGGACGGCGTCAATCATGTTGGTGATGCGCTCGTTGAGCGCTAGCCGGCTGTCGGACGCCGCGTTAATCGCACCGAAGTTATCTTCCATGTCGCCCACGGGGCGCCATCTGTCGGCGCCCCGGCTGGCCATGGTCTTCTCCAGAGCCGCGAAGTCGGCGCTCGTCTTGGCCTCAAGAGCCGCCTTAAGGATATTGCTGTCGCTGGTCACCTGGAGGTACTCCTACCGGTGGTCGGATTGGTGCTGGTCACTATCGAACACGTATCAACGATGCTGCGGGGGGAAATTGCGCCATCAGCACACGAACCTGGCGTTGATGCCGCCACTGCCTCGGCACCCTCGGCACCCCCGACACCGAAACCTTCTAATCGTCTTGAGGCTGTAGCGAAATCTCCGGAACGGAGAGGTCGCGGGCGAGGCCCGCCATCTCGCGGTTGCGGAGCTATCGGTCGCTGAAAACGGCCGCTCCTCCGCCCAAATGTCGTTGCTGCCGAGGCCTCGAGTCCGCCCCACAAATCGTCAGGCTCTTATGTCCGAGTGTCTCGACCTCGGTCCGCAATTCCGATAGCTCGGAAGGGATCGAGTAGGCAAAGGTCGGAAATCGGGAGTAGGGCGATGGGACGAAGGTGGCCCCGGTCCGAAGCCCGGGGCCACACGCCGCATCGCTTGACTAGGCTGAAAGCGGCGACTCGACGATGACGGCGTCCTCAGGCTCATCCGGGTCTGATGGCGCGGCCGGCGGCATCCTGTCCTCGAGCTTCTTGAGAGCGCCGCTGAAGCGACTCGACCAGTGAACCCGCGCGCCCTCGTAGATCTCCTGCAAGTCTTCTGAACCGCTGATCTCGGCGTCCCCGAGGATGAACAGGAAAATCTGCCACTGGGCACGCGTGAGCGGCGTGCTTTCGGGCCCGGCGTAGACCTGCGAGTAGAAGCGGTGGCCTGTGTTGATCCAGAGGCGCTTCTGCCCGCCCACGAGCTCGAGCCGGTAGAAAGTCGAGGTGCTGCCGAGGCCTTCCTCCATGACTATCCACGGTCGTGTCTCGGTCTCCTCCTTGAGGGCCGGCTTGACCGCTTCCGGCGGCAGACCGGACTCCTTCGCCCGCCGGTTCGCTTCCTTGTCGAAGCCCTCGCGGCCGCGCCGCTCCTTATCAGGGTTCGACTTGTCCTCGTGAGTGGTCTTTGCCGACTCCTCCATGGCCTCTTCGCCAGCCAGCTTCTCCTCCTCGCTCGACTCCTGCTGGGTCTTGAAGCTGCCCTTCTCCTCGTCGTACTTCTTCCGCATCTCGCGGATCGCGGCGAAAACACCGTTGTCCTCCAGCGCCTTCCAGATGCGGGGAGACATCTTTACGCCTTGCTTGCTGGTGGTGACGCTGAACTCGTCGTCCAGGGTCGGCGTGAAATTGAGTTCCACCGCCCAGGTGCGGTCATCGTTGTTGACGAAGAACTTGGACTTGATGTCCGCGTCCTGGCCCCGCGAAGTGGTCACCACGTCCAGTTGACGACCGGCTCGCATCACAATCAGGCCGTTGTTACTGTCCGCTACCGAGAACCTCGGGTTGTTGCGCTGACCCTTCTCCCGTGGCTTCTCGGGGTCCAGCCGCAAGAAGGTGTACGGCATCTGCGAGAAACGGACGGTCAGGAGGCCCTCGGCACCCGTCTCCTTATTGGCCATCTTGATCTCGACCGGCTCCAGCTCGCGGGCGCGCTGCGAGTCGTAGTTGTACTGCCACGCCCCTGGAGTCAAGAACAGCGGGTCAACGGGCGTGGCCTTCTCTCCCTGCACGAGGATCGGTCGCTGAACGCAGTAGTTGCGGTAGACGAGTCCGAAGGTCTGCTTGAAGTGAGAAGCAAGGGCCGTGATTGTGATCGGACGGAGCTTGTCCGGCTTCTCGATGACCACAACGGTGCCGTGCTCCAGGTCCGGCGTACCCCACGCATTCTTGTGCTTGATCCCGTCGAGCACCCAGGTCGGCAGGTCCGCCGGAGTCGCCTCTGGCATGACGATGCGGCCGTTGGAGTCGGTGTACTTGTTTGCCTCCACCTCGTCCAGGTCGAAGGTGCCGCCGTGCCACTTGCCTCCCTGCGGCTTGGAGTAGACCGAAAAGTTCCGGCCGATGCTGATCGAGGCACTCGGCAGCCCGAACCCGTAACGGCCGAAGAGATCGGTCGATCCCTCGCGGTGGGTGCCGCCCCACAGCATGGAGAGGCGGACGGCCTCGGGCGTCATGCCGTGCCCATCGTCGATGACGGCGATGGCCTCGACCTTCTGGCCATTTAGTTTGCTCCAGACCGAGATCCTGGAGGCGCCGGCCTGGTATGCGTTGTCGTTGAGCTCGTTGATCGCGGAGCCGGCGCTCTTGTAGCCGACGTCGCGCATGCCGCGGACAAACGCTCCAGCGACGACCACCGAGTAGTCGAAGTTGGAGGCGGCGATCTTGTGGGCAAAGGCCCGCTGAGCGTCGAACTCGCTCTCAATGAACAGGTTGGGCTGTGACATCGGGACACTCCTTCTGGAGACGCTGCTCGTCTCCTGGGTGTAGATGAGGGTGGTTCTCGGGGCGACAGTCATCGGGACTGTCACCCCTCCTCGGCGAGAGCGCTGGCGCCTTGGCGGAGGAGACTCTGGTGGATCTGATTGACGCGTCGCCGGGTCACGCCCAGCTCGGCGGCCACCTCATCGGTCGTGGCGTCGTCCCAGTAGAGGCGACGCAACAGGCGGGCGTTGGCGGGCGACAGGGTCGCCATCCAGGCCTCGAGGTATACCGCGAGCAACACCTGCGACTCGATCTCATAGGTGTCAGTAGCCGACGACTCGTCGGTCCCGAGGTCCTCGTCGACAACCTCGCTCAACTGCGTGCGGGTGTAGATGCGGCGGGTGATGGCGCCCATCACGTACGTCCTGGCGAAGACGACGAAGTGCACCGGTGAGGTGGCGTCGTACCGCTCGACGGCGTCGAGCAGCCCGATGAAGCCCTCCTGGCGGGCGTCGTCGCGCAGGGCCGATGGCACGTGCAGCCGCTGCACGATCCCCTCGACGAACGGCGTGTACTGCCTGCAGATGTCGGTGTTGATATCAGCGGGGCGGGAAGGAGCCGTGCTCAAGATGTCAGGCATTAACTAGTTCTCCTCAGGTTCCTCAACGTGGTTAGCCACGGAGGTCGCCCAATGGAGGGGCAAGGCCCAACTGTTCCGTTACACCCTGCTGGTGTAGTGGAGAGGACCTCCGATCACCAACAGAATGACAGAAACACGAGCTTCGGGGAAGCGTATGGCCAGACTTCCTGTGTCGCGCACTAAGGCAGCCGACCGCGAACCTGTGCCGCAGGTAGCCCCCGACCATCCGGATGTGATCGAGACCAGCCTCGGAAGCTGCGAGCTCCGGCCAAGCCTCTCGCTGACCGTTGTGGTGGAGGCGGGGTCATCGCCGGGCTCTTCGAGGCGACCTCGGCTGGGCATCTTTACGGCGCGAGCCGCTTGCGATGGGGTGAGCGGCCTGCCGCTCCAGTCCGACGTCCACGAGCACAGCGTAGCGAGGGGCTATGGCCTGCGAACTCACTCAGTCGACTGGCCTGACGCCCTCGCGTCGGCTTGAACGAGTGCGACGCTTCCCCCACCAGTCCCCCACGGGGCCGATTTCAGTCGCACTTGGATAGACCAAGGTTTGAGCAAAGGTGACTCTGAACTGGGGTTATACCGAGTGGAGCCAACGGGACTCGAACCCGTAACCCCCTGCTTGCAAAGCAGGTGCGCTACCAATTGCGCCATGGCCCCCGGGTGCGACGAGCGTCAGGAACGGGTGACGTCGTCGGTCGCCTCTGCCCAGAGGGCCTGCTCGCGCTGCCCGGCCTTTGCCTTGCGGCTGGCGAACACCGCGACTGCCGCGGCTGCGGCGACGAGGACGAGCTTCTTCATCGGGTTCCCTTCCCTGGTCTGCGACGGACGACTCTACCAATGGCGACAGCGACCGCCTGCGGTGGCCGGGACCAGGTCGCCGACCCCCACAGGCACGTGACCGCTGGAGCGGAGGACACTTCACACCATCTCCAAGACCCCGAAGGAGCAGCGATGGCAACCATCGCCTCGGTATGGCGCTACCCGGTCAAGTCCATGGCCGGCGAGCAGCTCCCTTTCGCGGAGGTCACTGCTCGAGGGATCAGCGGGGACCGGGCGTACGCGCTGGTGGACGTCGAGGACGACAGGGTGGCGACGGCCAAGAACCCGCGCAAGTGGCCGCACCTGTTCGAGTTCGCCGCCGCGCTCGAGGACGGCTCCACAACCCCAAGGCTGATGATCACCCTGCCGGACGGCACCGAGGTGAGCAGCGCCGACCAGGACGCGGAGGCGGTGCTCTCCGAGGCCCTCGGGAGGGACGTCCGCCTGCGACAGGTGCAGCAGGGCGACGTACCCGTGGTCGACTCGGCGACCGGGAACCGGTGGCGGGCGCGCTCGGAGCAGTTCTGGCCGGACCTGGACTTCCTGGAGCTGCGCGACGCCGTCACCGACTTCGACCTGCCGGAGGGCACGTTCTTCGACTCCGCGGTCCTGCACGTGCTGACCACGGCGACCCTGGCCCGGCTCGGTGAGCTCTACCCCGAGGGTCAGATGGCGACGCGGCGGTTCCGGCCGAATCTCGTGGTCGACACCGGCGACGGCACGTCCGGGTTCGTCGAGGACGACTGGGTGGGTCGCACGCTGCGGCTCGGTGACGAGGTGCGGCTGGCCGTGACCGGGTCCTGCGCGCGCTGCGTGATGGTCACCCTGCCGCAGGGCGACCTGCCCAAGGACAGCGGCATCCTGCGCACGGTGGCGCGCAACAACGCCAACCAGGTCGGCGTCTACGCCTCGGTGGTGAACGGTGGCCGCGTGCGGGCCGGCGACGCTGTAGTCCTGGAGTAGCGCTAGCTGCGCGACGGGTCGGACGGGAAGACGCCCGGCGTCGTGTCGTTGCCGGTCTTCATGACATACATGGCTGCGTCGGCGTTCCTCATCAGGTCGTCGGCGGTCGAGTCGGGCTCCGCCAGCGCGAACCCGACACTCGCCTCGATGGTGAGCGTGGTCCCCTCGAGCTGCATCGGGCGCCGTACCTCTGCACCCACCAGCTCCGCGACCCGCAGCGTGGTCTCGTAGTCGACCTGCTCCAGCAGGATGGAGAACTCGTCACCGCCGAGCCGCGCGACGGTGTCACTCGCCCGCACCGACGCGCTGAGCCTCGTCGAGGTGACCCGGAGCAGCTCGTCCCCGACGCTGTGTCCGAGCGTGTCGTTGATGCCCTTGAATTCGTCGAGATCGAGATACAGGACGGCAGTCGTCACGTCCGTGGTGGGCCGTCGCTTCAGGGCCAGCTCCAGCCGGTCCAGGAACAGCCGTCGGTTCGCGAGCCCGGTGAGGGCGTCGTGGAACGCGAGATGCTCGATCTCGCGCTGCAGCGCCTTCCGCTCGGTCACGTCGTGGAAGGTCCCGAACCGCCTGGGACTGGTGCCGTCAGCCAGCTCCGGCTGCTCGCTGAGCGCGTGCACGTCGCGCACGGCCTGGTCCGGCCGGACGAGTCGATACTCCAGGTCGAGAGTCCGGCCGGTGTTCACCGCGGACAGCATCTGGCTCGCGACCCTTCCCCGGTCGTCGGGATGGATCATCTCCAGCGAGGCTGCGAGCGACGGCAGGTGGCTGCGTGGGTCCAGACCGCACAGTGTGAACATCTGGCGGGACCAGCTCATCCGGTTGGTGGCGATGTCGAGCGTCCAGGAGCCGATGTTCGCGAGTGCCTGCGCCTGGACCAGGTCGAGGTGGGCGCCCCTGGCGGCGTCGAGTGCCTCCCGCTCGCTGTCGATCGCGTCCTCACTGACCCGCCAGAACATCACGCAGGCGATGCTCTCCGCGAGGATGAACCCGCCGTGCACGGCCGCCGTTCCCCAGGCCTGGCCGGCGCTCATGTTCATGTTGAACACCAGGCCCGGGGCGAGCGTGCCGACCAGGCCGTGCTCGACCAGCACGAACCCGACGGCCAGCAGGTAGGGCCACCACGCCTGGTAGAGGGCCACGACGGCGACGATCACGAAGTAGTGGAAGTGCAGCTCGGTCGCGCCGTCGAAGAGGAAGACGAGGATCGCGGCCGAGGACACCAGGCCGAGGGTGGACATCGCCGAGCGCGCCGCCACCCCGAACCTCGGCATGCTGGCGCCCACCGCCAGCAGCGCCACGAAGGCGCGCGCGCCATGCGCCAGTCCCTGACCGAGGGCCTCGACGTCTGCGTGACC
>CAXSHL010000011.1:0-16759 GCA_964237315.1 uncultured Nocardioidaceae bacterium | reverse complement strand
GACGGGCCCTGCCTCTGCGCGCGGGTCGTCGCCGCGGAGGGCGCCGATGATCGGCAGGGCCAGCACGTGCAGCCACAGCAGCGCCGTGATCCCGCGGTGCCGGTGCCGCCACGTCTCCAGCGGGAGAGCCCCGCCTCGAGGCAGAACGTGTCGTACGGCGATCAGCGCACTGCGCCAGCCGGGCCATGGAGGCAGCACAGCATCTCGAGACGACGGTCCCGTCATCGCTCACCCACTCGATGCTCGCGTGGCACCAGTATCGGTCAGCGCGCCTCGCAACGGGCCGCTTCGTCCCTATTCACGCGACTGGCATGGACATGCGAACCCCATCCGCGTTGGTGCCTTCAGTCGGGACAGGTAGGTGTCGATGCTCCTGACGTGGCCATGAAGACCGCACGAGTGCCGTTACGCCCAGGGTCGCTGACCCTGCGGTTCGCCGTGCTCAGTCTCGTCGTGGTCCTGGCGCTGGGTGCGGCGCTGTCGGTGATGCTCACCCGGCTCGTGCAGAAGCAAGCGGAGGCAGGCGCAAGCCGCTCGGCACAGGCGATCAGCGACGTCGCCTTCGCCCCACGGCTGAGTGCGGAGGACTTCACCGACGGGTTGACACCTGAGCACCGGAAGGCCCTCGACGTCACCCTCACCGGAGCCCATGGCGACCATGCGGCGTTCGTCGCGATCCGGCTGTGGTCCGCCTCCAGCGTGCTGCTCTGGGCCGACGACCCGTCGATCGTGGGCACGGTGCACCCGCCCTCAGAGGACTTCGGCGAGGCGCTCGACGGCGAGGTGGCGTCCGAGGTCTTCGACTCCCAGAGCTCCGACCGGCCCTCCGGCACCAGCGGTCGGCTGCTCGAGGTGTACGTCCCGATCTTCTACCCGGGCAGCTCGCGCCCGGCCGGCGTCTTCGAGATGTACCTGCCCTACGCACCGGTGGCAGCGGCCATCTCCTACAACCACCGGCGGGTGCTGGCGGTTCTCGCCGGCGGACTGCTCACGCTGTACGTCGTGATGCTGCCGATCCTGGCGTCGGCCTCGCGAAGACTTCGACAGCAGGCCGCGGACAACCGACATCTCGCGCTCCACGACGGGCTCACCGGGCTGCCCAACCGCCTGCTGCTCGCCGACCTGACCGCCCAGGCCCTGGAGCAGGGCTCTCTCGACGGCCGGCCGGTGACCCTGCTGCTGCTCGACCTGGACAGGTTCAGGGACATCAACGACACCTTGGGCCACCACGTGGGCGACCTGCTGCTCGAGCAGGCGGCGCAGCGGTTGGGTGACAAGCTCCGAGCAGGCGACACCCTCGCCCGGCTCGGCGGCGACGAGTTCGCGGTGCTTCTCCCGGCGACCGACGCCGTCGTCGGTCGTGAGGTCGCCAACGCCCTCCTCAGCGCTCTCGCCTCGCCCATCCAGGTCGATGAGGTGGCTCTGTCCGTGGAGGCGAGCATCGGGATCGCCGTTGCTCCCGAGGACGGCGAGGACGCCGACACCCTGCTGCAACGGGCCGACGTCGCGATGTACGCCGCCAAGCAGCACCACACCGGCGTCGAGACCTACTCAGCACGCGACGACGGGCACAGCCCCGCCCGGCTGGCACTGCTGGGCGAGCTGCGCCGGGCGATCGAGACCGACCAGCTCGTGCTGCACTACCAGCCCAAGGCCGACCTCGGCACCGGGAGGCTCACCGGCCTCGAGGTCCTGCTCCGGTGGCAGCACGAGACCCGTGGCCTCGTCGGGCCGGACTCCTTCATCCCGCTCGCCGAGCGGACCGGGCTGATCCAGCCACTCACGGAGTGGGTCCTCGACCACGCGATGGCCCAGGTCGTGCGCTGGCGCCAGGCCGGCGTGCGGACCCAGCTCGCGATCAACGTCTCCGCGCGCAACCTGGCCGATCTCACGTTCCCCGACACCGTCGCCGCCCTGCTCCAGCGCCATGGGGTGCGTCCCGGCGAGGTCGAGTTCGAGATCACCGAGAGTGCCGTGGTGGCCGACCCCACCCACGTCGAGGCCGTCCTGCGTCGGTTCGCCGGCATGGGCATCTCGGTCGCCATGGACGACTTCGGCACGGGATACTCCTGCCTGGCCAACCTCGAACGGCTTCCGTTGAACGCGGTCAAGATCGACAAGTCGTTCGTGCTGGCCATGGCCGGCAGCCCGGACGCAGCCGCCATCGTCCAGTCGATCATCGACCTGGGCCGCAACCTCGGGCTCACGGTGATCGCCGAAGGCGTCGAGACCGAGACCGCCTGGCAGGACCTGGCACGACGAGGCTGCGACATCGCCCAGGGCTATCTCCTCAGCCGGCCGGTGCCCGCCGACCAGGCCGCCCTCCTGCTCGCGACCTGGTCACGATGCCCCACCCGCCTCGACACGGCCCGTCCAGTCCTGCCCGTCTGATCCCGGTAACGCCGCGGGCCGGGCAGCCGACCGGCGTACCAGTGCGACACCGATGAGCCCGGTGAGCGAGTCGGCCACGCCGATCGCGACGTTCGAGGCCACGCTGTCGAAGCCCATCGCGAACGACACCGGCGTGACCACCAGGAGCTGGAAGAGCCCGAGAGCCAGCGGCAGCGCCACCCACGGTCGAGGCCAGCGCCGCTGACGAAGTGCCATCAGTCCGAGGCCGATGAGGCCGATGTCGGCGAGAAGGGCACCAAGGCCGAAGACGCTGCTCGCAGCGTCGACCGATCCGGCGTCCGCCGCGGCCCGCCGCACGAGGATGAGGACGAGCTCGCCCGGCACGGTCAGCAGCATCCCGGCCACGGCGAGGCCGCCGAGGATCCGCAGGGACCGTCCGGGCCGGACCAGGTCGGCGCGGACCAGCCCCACGATCCCGGCCGCAAGCAGCGCCTGCGTGAGCGCGAAGAACACCTGCATGGGGACATAGGCCTGCGGGGTCAGTGGATAGCTGAGCCGGTCGTCCGGCACCGCCGGGTCCACGACGAAGAGGAGGGCGTTGCCGAGGATCGCCAGCAGGCACCCGACGATGGCGGCGAGTCCGCAGCGACGGAGCAGCAGGTCAGTCTGCACGCGAGGGCCCTTCCGGAAAGTTCACTAGAGGTCTCACTAGTGAGAGCACTAGTAGAGTGCCGCAGGTGGGCGATGTCAAGGGTGGGTCCCCCCGCAGGGAGACCCGCCAGCAGAAGGCGGAGGCGACCCGGCGTCGGATCGTGGAGGCCGCGCTGGCAGCGTTCCTGGAGCGCGGGTACGCCGGCACCACGATGGATGCCGTGGCCACGGACGCGCAGGTGGCGGTGCAGACCGTGTACTTCGTCTTCCGCACCAAGGGCGACCTGCTGCAGGCGGTCTACGAGCACGTGGTCCTGGGACCCGAGCGGCTCCCTCCCCACCTGACCTGGTGGTGGCGCGCGGTCGAGGAGGAGCCCGACGTCACCGTCGCGGTGCGCACCCTGGTGACGGGCTCGATGGACCTGCTGGTCAGGGCCGCGCCGCTCGTGTGGACGGTGCTCGCCGACGAGACGGCCCGGGAGGGCTACGACTTCAACGAGGGGCTGAGGCGGGACGGCTACGAGGTGCTGGTCCGGACCCTCGTCGAGAAGCACCCGCTGCGCCCGGACGTGACACCCGAGCGCGCCCGCGACGTACTCCTCCTGCTCACCGGCCCCCAGCTCTACGCCCAGCTGGCGCGGGACCTGAAGTGGAGCCGCCAGGAGATCGAGGAGTGGACCGTCTCCTCCGTGCTCCAGCAGCTGTTCGGGATCGGCTGAGCAGCCAGCTGGCGAGTGTCCACCGGCGCTGAGAACTACAGTCACACCCGGAGGCTGCCGATGCCCATAACATGACAAGCCGCCCGTTCCGTCCGGCGCCCCGCCTCCTGAAGGGGGCTGTGGCGCTCGTGGCCCTCCTGGGCCTCCTCCTCGTCATGCTGGCTCCCTCAGCCGCGTCCGCGGCCACGCCGGCCGTCGCGCCCGCACCGGTCCCGCCGAGCAACGGCCTGCTGTACGGCGCCCACGAGCCGGCGACGTCGCAGACGACCCAGCCGCAGTCGTTGGTCTCACTCGAGTCCCGCATCGGACGGACCACCGGGATCGACCGCAGCTACGCCTACTGGGACGACGCGCAGCCGAGCGGAACGGTGACCCAGGACCTCTCGATCGGCCGCGTCCCCCTGCTGTCCATCCAGCCGCGCACCCGCAGCGGCGTCATCGTGCCCTGGGCCAGCGTCGCCTCCGGTGCGGTCGATGCCGACATCCGCCGGCAGGCGACGTCGCTGGCGGCACTGCCGGGCGGAGTGATCCTGGCGTTCCACCACGAGCCGGACATCGCCACCGGCTACGGCACCTCGGCGGACTACGTAGCCGCGTTCCGCCACTACGTGAGCGTCTTCCGCTCCGTCGGGGCCAGCAACGTCGTGTTCGCCTGGATCCTCACGCCGTACACCTTCAAGGCGACCGCCGACGCGTGGTACCCCGGCGACGACGTCGTGGACTGGATCGGCGCGGACGCCTACAACTTCGGCGGCTGCAAGAGCGGGACGGGGTGGACCTCGATGCAGACCACCGCCGGCCCCTTCTACCAGTGGGGGTCCGCCCACGGGAAGCCCCTCGTCCTCCCCGAGTACGGCTCCGCTGCGGACCCCACCGACCCCGGCCGCCGGGCGCAGTGGCTGCGGGACACCGACGCCACCTTCCGGAGCTGGCCGAACCTCCGCGCGGTCTCCTACTTCGACAGCGTCGGCACCTGCGACTGGCGTCTCGGTGCGGACGATGCCGCCAGCACCGCCTTCCGTGACCTCGCCCGCGGTGCCTACGCCAACGGTGCGCCGTCGGCCTGGCTGCGGGCGGCCACCCCGGTCGGGCCCGCGCCGCTGGCAGAGACCTTCGACCTCAGCCAGTCGACGGGGGCGGACTGGGCGACGGGGCGAGGCGTGGACAGCTGGACGCTGGACTTCGGCGACGGCTCCGCGCCCCTGACCGGCGTCGGCAACCCCACCACGGTCGACCACACGTATGCAGCGGGCACCTGGACGGCGACGCTGACCGTGCGGGGTGGCACCGGAGGACTCAGCCGCAGCACGCGGACCACCGTGACCTCCGCCGGACCGCCGACGATCTCCGAGGGTGAGGCCAAGTCCGTCACCGCGCAGAGTGCGGCACTGCCGGGCTGGATCGGCACCAGCGGCCTGGCCGGCACCTACCAGGTCCAGTGGGGCACCACCTCGAGCTTCGGCAATCCCGAGGTCAGCGGCACCCTCACCGCGGTCACGATGGCGCAGGCGAGGACCGAGAGCCTCAGCGGTCTCGCGTCCGGCACGCGCTACTACTGGCGGTACGTCGCCAGCACGGCGGCCGGGACGACGTACGGGCCGACTCGCTGGTTCACCACCACGCCCTGAGTGGGGGGTGTCACGCGGAGGAGCGGGGGTGGGCCTAAGAGGACTTGAACCTCTGACCTCTTCCTTATCAGGGAAGCGCTCTAACCGTCTGAGCTATAGGCCCCGGGTGATCTGGCGACATGATCCTGCTGGGCCGCGTGGCCGAGCCGACGGGAGAGATTACCGCACCGGCGGGGCGCCACCCAAACCGGCAGGAACCTCCCGGGGCCGGCACCGCGGACGGGCAGCGATCAGCGCTCGTCCTCGGCCAGCGTCACCTCGACACCGCCGAGGAGAGCGGCGGCCAGGTTGTAGAGGAAGGCGGCCAGCGTGGAGATGGCGGTGATCAGGACCACGTCGATGGCGGCGACGATCATCGTGAAGCCGAGCACCCGGCTGGTGCCGACGTAGTTCTTCACGTCGAAGTTCTGCGCCGAGTCACCGCCCAGGACGTCGGTGACCGTCTTGTTGATCGAGTCCCAGACGCCGGCCGCACTCAGCACCGACCACACGACGGCGACCGCGACCACGGTCACGATGCCGAAGGCGATGGAGAGCAGGAACGCCGTCTTCATCACCGACCACGGGTCGAGGTGCACCAGCCGGAGCCGGGCCCGGCGGGTGCCCCGCGGACGGGCCGCGGCGGCCGGTCGAGAGGGCGGGGCCGTGACGCTGGTGGCGCCGGACGTCGCTCCTGTCGGGAACCGGGCCGGGCCCGCTCCCGGGCCCGAGCCGGGCGCGGGCTTCACCGAGGAGCCGGCACGCTCCTTCGCCTCCTCGCGAGAGGCTCCGGAGAGGGGTCGAGGTGGTGCCAGCGGCGTGTCGTCCGCACGTCGGTCGGCCATCAGGACTCCTCGTCGTCTTCGTCGTCCACCGGGTAGCCGGCACCGGTCGCGGTGTCGTCCTCCAGCGTCTCGTCATCGTCGATTGTGGCATCAGTGTCCTGATCGTCCACCTCGGCCGTCTCGTCACCGACGTCCTCGGCATCGACGAGGCCGGCGCCGTCGAGCTCGTCCCCGGTCTGGGCGGCACGGTCCTGCTCGACCGCTGCTGCCTCGACCGCCTCGTCGATCTCCGGGGCGCGCTCGACGCTGCGGGCCACGACGGCGACGTAGTCACCCTCGCGGACGCCGACGAACCGGACGCCCTTGGTGTCCCGCCCGGTGGGTCGCAGGTTCTCGTCGATCGCGCTGCGGGTGACCTGGCCGGACTGCTTGACGGCCAGCACCTCGTCGCCCTCGACCACGATGAACGCCCCGACCAGGTTGCCGCGGTCGTCGTCCTGCTTCATCGCCTTGATGCCGATGCCGCCCCGGGACTGCAGGCGGTAGTCGGAGATCCGGGTGCGCTTGGCGAAGCCGCCGTCGGTGATGGTGAAGACATACTGCTCCGCCACCTCCGGCGACTCACCGGGCTCTGAGTCGGGACCTGCAGAGTGGGACGCCTCGGCGGCCTCCTCGGCGGCGACCTGCTCGGCCTTGATCACCGACATGGACAGCAGCTGGTCGCCGTCGCGGAACTTCATGCCGGTGACCCCGGACGTCGCCCGGCCCATCGGCCGCAGCTGGGAGTCGTCGGCCCGGAACCGGATCGCCTGGCCCTTGCGGGAGACCAACAGGATGTCGTCCTCCGCGTTCGCGAGCTCGGCTCCGATCAGCTCGTCTGCCCCCGAATCCGGCTCCGTGTCGCGGAAGTTGATGGCGATGACACCGGCCTGGCGGGGGCTGTTGTAGTCCCCCAGGCGGGTCTTCTTCACCAGCCCGTTGCGGGTCGCCAGCACCAGGAAGGGCTGCTGGTCGTAGTCGCGGATCGCCAGCACCTGGGCGATGCTCTCGTCCGGCTGGAAGGACAGCAGGCCCGCGACATGGCCGCCCTTGGCGTCCCGGTTGGCCTCGGGGAGGTTGTAGGCCTTGGTCCGGTAGACCCGGCCGGCCGTGGTGAAGAACAGCAGCCAGTGGTGGTTGCTGGTGGCCATGAAGTGCTCGACCACGTCGTCTCCGCGCAGCGTCGCACCGCGCACGCCCTTCCCTCCCCGCCGCTGGGTGCGGTAGAGGTCGGCGCGGGTGCGCTTGGCGTAGCCGCCGCGGGTGATCGTGACGACCAGGTCCTCGTCGGGGATCAGGTCCTCCATCGACATCTCACCGTCGGAGGGGATGATCGTGCTGCGCCGCTCGTCGCCGAACTTGTCGACGATGGCGGTCAGCTCGTCGGAGATGATCTGCCGCTGCCGCTCCTCGCTGGCCAGGATGTCGTTCAGGTCGGCGATGGTCGACTCGAGCTCGGCCAGCCGGTCCATGATCCGCTGCCGCTCGAGGGCCGCCAGCCGCCGCAGCTGCATCTCCAGGATCGCGTTGGCCTGCAGCTCGTCGATCTCCAGCAGCGCGATCAGGCCCGAGCGGGCCTCCTCGGCGTCCGGGCTTCGACGGATCAGCGCGATCACCTCGTCCAGCATGTCGAGCGCCTTCACCAGGCCGCGGTAGACGTGCGCCTGCTCCTCTGCCTTGCGCAGCCGATAGCGCGTGCGCCGCTGGATGACCTCGACCTGGTGCGCGACCCAGTAGGACACGAACTGGTCCAGCGTCAGGGTGCGCGGCACCCCGTCCACCAGCGCGAGCATGTTGGCGGAGAAGTTGGTCTGCAGCTCGGTGTGCTTGAACAGGTTGTTCAGCACGACGCGCGCGACCGCGTCCCGCTTCAGCACCACGACGAGCCGCTGCCCAGTGCGCCCCGAGGAGTCGTCGCGCACGTCGGCGATGCCGGTGACCTTGCCGCTGATCGCCAGGTCGGCGATCTTCTCCGCGAGGTTGTCCGGGTTGACCTGGTAGGGCAGCTCGGTGATCGAGATGATCGTGCGGCCCTTGTCGTCCTCGTCGATCGCCACCACGGCCCGCATGGTCACCGAGCCCCGGCCGGTGCGATACATCTGCTCGATGCCACTCTGCCCGACGATCAGCGCACCCATCGGGAAGTCCGGCCCCTTGACCCTGGCGAGCAGCGCGTCCAGCAGCTCCTCCCGGGTGGCGTCCGGGTGCTGCAGCGCCCACTGCACCCCGTCGTTGATCTCGCGCAGGTTGTGCGGCGGGATGTTGGTCGCCATCCCGACCGCGATCCCCGCCGACCCGTTGACCAGCAGGTTCGGGAACCGCGCCGGCAGGATCGCCGGCTCCTGCGAGCGCCCGTCGTAGTTGGGGTTGAAGTCGACGGTGTCCTCGTCGATGTCGCGGACCATCTCGATCGCCAGCGGCGCCATCCGGCACTCGGTGTAGCGCATCGCGGCAGCCGGGTCGTTGCCGGGCGACCCGAAGTTGCCCTGCCCGTCCACCAGCGGCGCCCGCATCACCCACGGCTGCGCCAACCGCACCAACGTGTCGTAGATCGCGGTGTCCCCGTGCGGGTGGTACTGCCCCATCACGTCGCCGATCACCCGCGAGCACTTCGAGAACCCCCGGTCCGGCCGGTAGCCCCCGTCGTACATCGCGTAGAGCACCCGCCTGTGCACCGGCTTCAACCCATCGCGTACGTCGGGCAGCGCCCGCCCCACGATGACCGTCATCGCGTAGTCGATGTAGGACCGCTGCATCTCGACCTGCAGCTCGATGGGCTCGATCCGGCCGTTGTTGCCGGGCTGCCCGAACTCAATCGTGTTGTCGGTCACGAGTCATCCTTCGCGTCGTAGCGTCGTGCGGTGTCTTGCCATCAGTGCGGAGCCACCCCGGGCGTCGTACGCGGACGGCGCCCCGGGGAGCGTCAAGGGGCTTGGCCGCGGCGGAAGTCGTCGGCTGCGGACTACCAGGAGGTCGCGATCGGGAGCCGACGGCTTCCGACGCGCCGCCCAAGCGACCGGGGCGACGGCCGTGTGCGGCGTCCGGGCCGACGCGCCGGTCAGATGTCAAGGAACCGGACGTCCTTGGCGTTGCGCTGGATGAACGACCGCCGCTGCTCGACGTTCTCCCCCATGAGCACCGTGAACATCTCGTCGGCCTGGGCGGCGTCCTCGAGCGTGACCTGGAGCAGCAGGCGGTTGTCGGGGTCCATGGTGGTCTCCCAGAGCTCGTTGGCGTTCATCTCGCCGAGGCCCTTGTAGCGCTGGATCGCGTTCTCCTTCGGCAGCCGCTTGCCGGCCGCGATGCCGGCGTCGCGCAGGGCGTCGCGCTCGGCGTCGGAGTAGACGAACTCGTGCTCGTGCGGCTTGTTCCACCGCAGGCGGTAGAGCGGCGGCTGGGCGAGGTAGACGTAGCCGTGCTCGATCAGCGGTCGCATGAACCGGAACAGCAGGGTGAGCAGCAGGGTCCGGATGTGGTGGCCGTCCACGTCGGCGTCGGCCATCATCACGATCTTGTGATAGCGGACCTTCTCGATGTCGAACTCTTCGTGGATGCCGGTGCCGAGCGCGGAGATGATCGCCTGGACCTCGGTGTTGGCCAGCACCTTGTCGATGCGGGCCTTCTCGACGTTGAGGATCTTGCCGCGGATCGGCAGGATCGCCTGGATCCGCGGGTCGCGGCCGCCCTTGGCCGAGCCGCCGGCCGAGTCGCCCTCGACCACGAAGATCTCGCACTCCTCGGGGTTGGTCGACTGGCAGTCGGCGAGCTTGCCGGGCAGCCCGCCGCCGCCGAGGAGGCCCTTGCGGTTGCGGGCCAGCTCGCGGGCCTTGCGCGCGGCCACCCGGGCGTAGGCGGCGGCCTGTGCCTTGCGGACGATGTCGCGGCCCTCTGCGGGGTTCTGCTCGAGCCAGGCGCCGAGCTGGTCGTTGACGACCTTCTGCACGAAGCCCTTCGCCTCGGTGTTGCCGAGCTTGGTCTTCGTCTGGCCCTCGAACTGCGGCTCGCCGAGCTTGATCGAGATGATCGCGGTGAGGCCCTCGCGCACGTCGTCGCCGGAGACCCGGTCCTCACGCTTCTTGATCAGGTTCCACTCCTCGCCCCAGTTGTTGATCAGGGACGTGAGCGCCGAGCGGAAGCCCTCCTCGTGGGTGCCGCCCTCGTGGGTGTTGATGGTGTTGGCGAAGGTGTGCACCGACTCGGTGTAGCTGAGCGTCCACTGCATCGCGATCTCGAGGCTCATCCCGTTGTCGGGCTGCTCGGCCTCGAACTCGATGACGGTCGGGTGGGCCTTGTCCTTGCGCTTGTTGAGGTGCTCGACGTAGTCCACGAGGCCCCGGTCGAACTTGAACACCCGCTCGACGGCTCCCTCGGAGAGGCGCTCCTCGGCGGTGCGGCTGTCCACGGAGGCGGCCTCGCGGGGGTCGCGCGGCTGCTCGACCTCGTCGGGCAGGGCGTCCGCACGTGCGGCGTCGGCCTGCAGCGCGTCGTCCTGGATGGCGTCCACGACCTCGGCCTCGCGCGGGCGCTCGTCGCGGACGGTGATCTCCAGGCCCTTGTTGAGGAACGCCATCTCCCGGACCCGGTTGGTCACGGTGTCCAGGGAGTACGTCGTGGTCTCGAAGATGTCCGGGCTGGCCCAGAAGGTGATGGTCGTGCCGGTCAGGTCGGTCGCCTCGAGCTGCTCGAGCGGGCCGTCCGGCTCGCCGAGGCTGAAGCTCTGCCGCCAGTGGTAGCCGCGGTTGCGCACGTCGACCTGGAGTCGCGAGCTCAGGGCGTTGACGACCGAGACGCCGACGCCGTGCAGCCCGCCGGACACCTTGTAGCCGCCGCCCCCGAACTTGCCGCCGGCGTGCAGCATGGTCAGCGCCATGGTCACGGCCGGGATGCCTTCGACGGGGTGTACGTCGGTGGGGATCCCGCGCCCGTCGTCGGCGACCCGGACCCCGCCGTCGGCCAGCAGGGTGACGTGGATCCGGGTGGCGTAGCCCGCGAGCGACTCGTCGACGGAGTTGTCGATGACCTCCTGCACCAGGTGGTGCAGGCCGCGCTCACCGGTGGACCCGATGTACATCCCCGGGCGCTTGCGAACCGCCTCGAGCCCCTCGAGCACCTGGATAGCGGAGGCGTCGTACTTGCCGGCCTCGACCGCGTGGCCCTCGGTGCGGGGGGCCAGGTTGGCGGCTGCCTCGGCCACCGCCTCGGGCGCCAGGTCGGTCAGGTCGGCCTCGTGCACGCCGTCCGTCGAGGGAGGATCGGTGCTGCTGGTCGTCGGGGTGTTGGCGGGCATCTCGTCGGCCACGAGCCATCCTCTTCACGTCTGCGCACACATGGCGAAGGCCGTCCCAGGGGGAAACGACCTGTTCGAAGTATACCCCGCCAGAGCCCCCGAACGGGCCTCTCGTCCACAGGCGTCGGGGGCCGGAGCGGAGCGCAAGAGGCGATTGTGGGCCTCACAGGGCATCCAGGACGGCTTGGCAGGGGGACTTTCTAGTCCCTGTACCGACCCGGGGCCTGCACATCGCTGCTCACGGCCTCTCAGGAGGCCTCAGCCGTAGGTGTCCCGGGGGCCGCGACCGTCGCGGACCGAGCGCATCCCGCGCTTCCAGGACGGGCCGCGCGGTCCCACCACCTCGATGACCGTGACGGTGCCGTCGCCCAGCTCCTCGTTGAGGCGGCGGACGACCGTGGGTGCGAGCAGCCGCATCTGGGTGGCCCACGCAGTCGAGTCGGTCCGGACCACCAGGCGGGCTCCGCCGTCGACGGGACCGAACGACTCGGGCAGGCAGTGCTGGGAGACCTCGCGACCCACGATCGTGTCCCAGTGGGAGAACACCCCGTGCACCCGCACGTCGGTGCCCCAGCCCTGGTCGTCGATCAGCCGGCCGATGGTGGTGTCCAGCAGCTGGGGGTCCCGCTCGTCGGGGTGCGCCCCGGACGCCTGCCGGTCGACGCGCGGAGGGCGGCGGGTCGACGTACGCCTGCGGAGGCCTGGCTTGGCCAGCGACCGGGCGATGCTGCGGGCCAGGTCGAGACCGGTGTCGTCGTGGTCGTCGCCCCGGTCCTGGCTCTGGTCCTGGCTCTGGTGATGGCCGGGAGTCTCCCCCGCCGGCGGAGGCTCGGCAGATCGTTCTGCGGGCGGCTCCTCAGTCGACACCGGGGAGCACCTTGCCGTCGACGACGTCGATCCGGGCGCCGGCGAGGACCGCCGGGATGTCGTCGGGGACCGCTGCGGTGACCAGCACCTGCTCGGCGCCGGCGACCAGCTCCGCGAGCCGGTCCCGCCGGTCGGTGTCCAGCTCGGCGAACACGTCGTCGAGGATCAGGATCGGGTCGTCGCCCGAGGCGCGCAGCAGGTCGTAGGAGGCCAGTCGCAGCGCGAGCGCCATCGACCAGGACTCGCCGTGCGAGGCGTAGCCGCGGACCGGCAGCGGACCCAGCTGCAGCAGGAGGTCGTCGCGGTGCGGCCCGACCAGGCTCACGCCGCGCTCGATCTCCTCCTCGCGCCGGCGCTCCACCTCGGCCAGCAGCGCCGCAGTCAGCTGGTCGCGGTCCGGCCCGGCTGCCGGCGGCACCGGTGCGGGCAGCTGAAAGGACGACCGGTATGTCATCGTGACATCGGTCCGACCGGACCCCTCGGCCACCGCCTGGTAGGCCCGGGCGACGTGCGGCCGGAGGTCGTCGACCAGCCCGAGCCGGGCGGCCAGCAGCTCGGCGCCGGTCCGCGCCAGGTGCGTGTTCCAGACGCCGAGGGTGGCCAGCGTCGCCTCGCGGCGGGAGGGTCCGCCCACCCGAGCGGTCTTCAGCAGCGAGTTGCGCTGCTTGAGCACCCGGTCGTAGTCCGAGCGCACCCCGGCGAAGCGGGGCGCCCGCTGGACGAGCAGGTCGTCGAGGAAGTGCCTGCGCTCGGACGGGTCGCCCTTGACCAGTGCCAGGTCCTCGGGGGAGAACAGCACCGTGCGCACCAGTCCCAGCAGCTCACGCGCCCGGGGGAGCGGCGACCGGTTGACCCGGGCCCGGTTCGAGGCTCCGGGGTTGATCTGCACCTCGAGCAGGGCCTCTCGCCCGTCTCGCACCACAGCGGCGCGTACGACGGCGTGGTCCGCGCCGAACCGCACCAGTGGAGCGTCACCGGCGACCCGGTGGGAGGCCAGCCGGGCGACGTAGTCGACCGCCTCGACCAGGTTGGTCTTGCCCTGGCCGTTGCGACCGACGAAGGCCGTGACTCCTGGACGGAGCGGCACCTCGGCCTCGGCGTAGGAGCGGAAGTCGTGCAGCGACAGGTGCGAGACGTGCACGGTCGGGGAGGCCGCCGGTCAGTCCGGAGCCTTGTCGCCACCGGGCGGCGGAGCGGTGCGGGTGGCGTGCCCACCGAACTGGTTGCGCATCGCGGCGACCGCCTTCATCGCCGGGCTGTCGTCCTGCCGGGAGATGAAGCGGGCGTAGAGCGCGGCCGTGATGGCCGGAGTGGCCACGGCGTTGTCGATGCCGGCCTCGACCGTCCAGCGGCCCTCGCCCGAGTCCTCCGCATAGCCGCTGATCTGGTCGAGGTGGTCGTCCTCGTCGAGTGCGGCCACCAGCAGGTCGAGCAGCCAGGACCGGATCACGGTGCCCTCCCGCCAGGAGCGGAACACCTCGGTGACGTTGTCGACCTCGTTGACGGCCTGCAGCAGCTCCCAGCCCTCGGCGTAGGCCTGCATGACGGCGTACTCGATGCCGTTGTGGACCATCTTGGAGAAGTGGCCGGCACCGACGTTGCCGGCGTGCACCCAGCCGAACTCGCTCTCGGGCTTGAGGGCGTCGAAGATCGGCTGCACGGTGTCGATGTTCTGCTTCTCGCCGCCGGCCATCAGGGCGTAGCCGTTCTCCAGGCCCCACACCCCGCCGGAGACACCGCAGTCGATGAAGCCGATGCCCTTCTCGGCCAGCATCTCGCCGTTGGCGATGTCGTCGGTCCAGCGCGAGTTGCCGCCGTCGATGACGATGTCGCCCTCACCGAGGTGGTCCTTGAGCTCGCGGATGGTGGAGCGGGTGATCTCCCCGGCCGGCACCATCACCCACACGATCTTCGGCGACGGCAGCTTCTCGATCATGGCCTCGAGACTGTCCGCGTCGCTGACCTCCGGGTTGCGGTCGTAGCCGACCACGGTGTGGCCCGCCCGGCGCAGCCGCTCCCGCATGTTGCCGCCCATCTTGCCGAGCCCGATCAGACCGAGGTCCATGCCGTTCCCTTCCCTGCTGCTGAGGTGTCGAGACTCTGGTGGGGTCGGTGTGCCCCGTCGGTGCACAGGCTATTCGCGAGCGCCGACGGCGGCCAGGGCAGGTCTCCGGTGGCGCCCTCTCGGGGTCAGGTCAGCAGCCGGCGGGGCATCAGCAGGTAGCGGAAGTCCGTGTCGACCTTGCCGTCCAGGCTGTCCACCCCGGACATCACCGCCGGCTTGGAGGCCTGGGTGAAGGCGAGCTCCACGACCGGGTCCTCGAGCGCGGACAGCCCGTCGAGCAGGAACTGCGGGTTGAACCCGGTGGTGATGTCCTCGCCGTCGACCGACGCCTCGATCTGCTCCGTGGCGAGCGCCTCGTCGCCGCTGCCGGCGTCCAGGGTGAGGGCGCCGGCGGTGAAGGCCAGCTGGACGGCGGTGTTGCGCTCGGCGACCAGCGACACCCGCTTGACCGACTCGACGAAGGTGGCCCGGTCCACCCGCGCCACGGTGGCGTGGTCGGCCGGGAACAGGGTGCGGACCTTGGGGAACTCCCCGTCCAGCAGCCGGGTCGTGGTCCGTCGTACGCCGCCGCCGGAGGCGCCCTCGAAGCCGATGATGCCCTCACCGGCCCCCGAGGAGGCGAGGGCGATCGTCACCTCGGTCCCGGACGTCAGCGACTTGGCGGTGTCGGCGAGCACCTTGGCGGGCACCAGTGCGGCCGCCGAGACGTCGGTGGCGCCGGGCTCCCACTGCAGCTCGCGCAGCGAGAGCCGGAAGCGGTCGGTGGCCAGCAGGGCGATCGAGGACCCCTCGATCTCGATGCGTACGCCGGTCAGGACCGGCAGCATGTCGTCGCGGCCCGCGGCCGTGACCGCCTGAGCGACGGCGTGCGCGAACAGGTCGCTGCGCACGGTGCCGGTGGCCTGGGGCATGTCGGGAAGGGTGGGGTACTCCTCCACCGGCATGGTCTGCAGGCTGAACCGCGCCGAGCCGCAGGTCAGGGACACCTTGGTGCCGTCGGTGGACATCTCGACCGGCTTGTTGGGCAGGCTCCGGCAGATGTCGGCCAGCAGCCGCCCGGACACCAGGGCCCGGCCCTCGTCCTGGATGGTCGCCGGCAGCGTCGCCCGGGCCGACGTCTCGTAGTCGAAGGTGGACAGTTGCAGCCCGTCACCGTCCTCGGCGGTCTCGATCAGCAGGCCGGCGAGCACCGGGACGCTGGGCCGGACCGGGAGGCTGCGCGCAGCCCAGGCCACGGCGTCGGCGAGCACGTCGCGTTCGACGGTGAACTTCACGGGTGGAGGCCTCCTGCGAGATGTCCGGCCAGGTGACCGGGGTGAGCATCCTGCCACGCACCGCCGACCAGTGGCAGGGGGAGCGCGATGTTCGCGGCCGTCGGTGACCGTCGTCCCCAGGCCGAGGGGCGGAGTAGTGATTGCCGATCACCAGGACATGTAGAGGTGAGTAGTGTTAACAGGTGCGGTGGATACTGTGGATAACCATCGTTCCCGTAGGTCAGACCCGGTGTGGCAAGTTCCGGGGGCTGTGGAGACCTGGGTGCACAAGTTGGCCCGGTGGGGGTTCGACGAGCGTCGTGCGCGGAGAAGGTGGGGGTTGTGCACAGGCTTGTGGATGATGAACGACCGGAACCCACAGCTGCGTCCCCAGCCTCGGCGGCCCCACCGGTGCGCTGAGTCATGGCGGGCGGGGTCACGACTGGCGGGCGTGCTGCTTGATCCGGTTGGTCAGCTCGGTGACCTGGTTGTAGACGCTGCGGCGCTCGGCGAGCAGCTGGCGGATCTTCTTGTCCGCGTGCATCACGGTGGTGTGGTCGCGGCCGCCGAACTGCTGGCCGATCTTGGGCAGGGACAGCTCGGTGAGCTCACGGCACAGGTACATCGAGATCTGCCGGCCGGTGACGAGCACCCGGCTGCGACTCGGACCGCACAGGTCGTCGATCGAGAGGCCGAAGTAGGCCGCGGTCTGGGCGATGATCAGCGCCGCGGTGATCTCCGGCTCCCCACCTTCGGGGATCAGGTCCTTCAGGACGATCTCGGCCAGCGTCAGGTCGACCGGCTGCCGGTTCAGGCTGGCGAAGGCGGTCACCCGGATCAGGGCACCCTCGAGCTCGCGGATGTTGGTCTGGATCTTGCTGGCGATGAACTCCAGGACGTCCGGAGGGGCCGTCATCCGCTCGGTCGCGGCCTTCTTGCGGAGGATGGCGATGCGGGTCTCGAGGTCGGGCGGCTGCACGTCGGTGATCAGCCCCCACTCGAACCGGTTGCGCAGCCGGTCCTCGAGCGCCTCCAGCCGCTTGGGGGCGCGGTCGGAGGTGATCACGATCTGCTTGTTGGCGTTGTGCAGGGTGTTGAAGGTGTGGAAGAACTCCTCCTGGGTCTGGATCTTGC
>CAXSHL010000010.1:0-82656 GCA_964237315.1 uncultured Nocardioidaceae bacterium | reverse complement strand
GGCAAGCCACCGGTCACCCGACTGACCAACCTCCCTGGACATCACAGCTAGCCGGCGCGCAGTGAGTCCAGCAGCAGGCTGCCCAGCTCGGCGGCGCTTCGCCCGGGGCTCCACAAGAACCCCTGGCCGAAGTCGCAGCCCAGCCCTCTGAGGTCGCGGAGCTGCTCGTCGGTCTCGATGCCCTCGGCGACCGAGGAGATGCCGAAGGCGGCCGCCAGGTCGATGACGCTGCGCACGATGGCGGTGTCCTCGCGGCTCGCGCCGAGCCCCGCGACGAACGACCGGTCGATCTTCAGCAGGTCGACCGGGAAGCGCTTGAGGTAGAGCAGGGAGGAGTAGCCGGTGCCGAAGTCGTCGATGGCGATGCGCACGCCCAGGGACTTCAGGTCGTTCACGACGCGCAGCGCCGCCTCCGCATCGTCCATCAGCGCGCTCTCGGTGACCTCGAGGATCAGGGCCGTGGGCAGCAGGCCCGAGTCGTCCAGGGCCGCCTTCACCGTGTCGACGAGCTTGGCGGAGTGCGTCAGCTGACGCCCCGACACGTTGACCGACATGGTGAACGGCCGGCCGTCGGGGTCGGTGGCCAGCCAGGCGGCGCCCTGCCGGCACGCCTCCCGCACGGCCCAGGCGCCCATGGTGACGATCAGTCCGCTGCGCTCGGCGAACGGGATGAAGGCGTCGGGCGCGATCAGTCCTCGCGTCGGGTTCTTCCAGCGCATCAGCGCCTCGACGCCGACCATGTGCTCGGCCGCCACGTCCATGACGGGCTGGTAGACGAGCAGCAGCTCTCCGTTGCCGGTCGCGCGCCGCAGCTCGGTCATCAGCTGCAGCCTGGAGGCAGCCATCGTGCGCAGCGTGTCGTCGAAGATCTCGATGACGTTGGGCCCCTGGCGCTTGGCCTTGTACATCGCCTCGTCGGCGTCCCTGAGCAGCGTGTCGGAGGTGGCGTCGTCGCCGTGCCCGGCGATGGCCACCCCGACGCTCATGGTCGCCTCGACGACCCCGACGCTGGTGGTGATCGGCTTGGCCACGGCGCTGCCGAGCCGGTTCGCGACCATCGCCGCGGCGTCGATGTCCAGGAGGTCCTCGCAGAGCACGACGAACTCGTCCCCGCCGATCCGGGCGACGGTGTCCTCGGGTCGCACTGCAGAGGTGAGCCGGGCCGCCACGGTCGTCAGCACGCTGTCCCCGACCTGGTGCCCGTGGGCGTCGTTGATCGTCTTGAAGCCGTCGACGTCGCAGAAGAGCAGCGCCAGCAGCCCGGGTCTGCGGGCCCGTCGCTCCAGAGCGTGCTGGATGCGGTCGGTGAGCAGGGTGCGGTTCGGGAGCCCGGTCAGCGCGTCGTGCTGCGCCGTGTGGGCCAGCGTCGCCTCGGCCTCCCGCTCCTTCGTCAGGTCGGTGAACGTCAGGCAGGTGACGTGGTCCCCGTCGATGGCCAGCCTCGACGAGCCGAGCAGCACCGGCACCAGGTGACCGGCCGTGGTGACGAGGACGACCTCGATGGAGCCGCCGGGGCTCGTCGGCCCGATGGCACCCTCGAGCCGGACCCGGCTGGACTCCGCGACGAGAGCCGCGGCGGGCCGACCGACGATGCGGGGGCAGGTGGACGCGACCAGGTCCGCGAGTGCCTGGTTGGCGTAGAGCACCAGGCCGTCGGCCGAGACGGTGGCCGCGCCGTCGGACATGCCCTCGACGAAGTTGCGATAGGTCCGGTCGGCGCTGGTCAGGGTGAACAGCCGCTCCTGTCCCACCACCGCGCCCATGACGAGCGCGTCGACCTCCCCGTTGCGGATCGCCCGCAGTGTCTCCTCGGTGTCGGCGAGCCTGGCCCGCAGTGCCTCCAGCTCTTCGAGGACCGGGCTCGACGGGGTCATCTCGCTCGATCCACCGTCGCAGCCGTGGACTCCGTAGCCGTGGACTCCCCAGCCGCAGGCTCTGGGCGGACATCGAGGGCCTTGAGCACCCGCGCGGTGTCGGAGAGGTCCCCGACCAGCATCCTCTTGGGCAGCGGCCACTCCTTGATCAGGGTGGGCGCCGCCACCACGTCGTACGTCGACATCATCGAGGGGTCCCGCAGGACGTCGACCACCTCGAGGGTGTAGCGGCCGAACAGGTGCTGCTCGCACAGGGCCCGCACGTTCGCGATGGCCCGGCCGGACAGCTCCGAGGCGCCGGTCACGAAGAGCGTCAGCGTGTACGACGACGCGTCGCGCTCGTTCAGCCGCGACTCGAACTTGGCGAGCATGTTCTCCGGCGCGTCGCTCATGTGGTGCTCTCGGGGAACATCTGGAGGCCGAGGAGCACCCGGTCGGTGTCGGAGAGGTCACCGATGATCTTGCGCATCGGAGCGGGAAGACGGCGCACCAGCGTCGGGATGGCGAGGATCTCGTCGCCTCGGGCCAGCCGCGGGTTCTGGACCAGGTCGACTATCTCGATCTCGTAGGGGTGGTTCATGTGCTCGTCGCACAGCCGCTTGAGGTTCGCGAAGGCGGCCAGCGAGTTCGGCGACTCCCCTGCGACGTACAGCCGGAGGTGCCAGGTCTCCGGCTCCGCGCCGGCAGCCGCCTCCCCGTTCGAGGCGGAGTCGTCGTCGATCAGCCAGTCGGGGACAGCCTCGGGATCGGTCATCGCAGGGCGTCCGACTGGTGGAAGACGTCGGTCACCCGGAGGCCGTCGCCGTCGACCACGAGGTCCCGGATCTCCTGCGAGTGCGCCATCCCGCGGGACTTGAGAACGTAGACAACCCGGTGCCGGATGCCGTCGCCCTCCTCCAGCTTGCACATCACCCAGGTGTCGATGAGCGACCCGATCTGCTGCTCGTTGTTCTCGGAGTCGCGGATCAGGTTGAGGCTGGTGAACACGCCCGTGATGCCGCTGCTCTTGAGGTAGTCGACCTGACGCGTGAGCATCTCGAACACCTCCTCGCCGTCGCCCGCGTGCAGCAGGTCCGAGATCGGGTCCATGACCACCACGTCCGGCTTGAAGTCGGAGACCAGCTCCTGCATCGAGGCGAGGTGCGCCTCCAGGCCGAGCAGGCTGGGACGCACGCAGCGGAACCGCAGCAGACCCTTGTCCACCCAGCGATCGAGCTGGATGCCCACCGACCCCATGTTCCGGATGATCTGGGCCGCCGACTCCTCGAAGGCGAAGTAGAGAGCCCGCTCGCCCCGGGAGCAGGCGGCTGCGCAGAACTGCGCGGCGATCGTCGACTTGCCGGTGCCTGCGGTGCCGCTGACCAGCACCGAGCTGCCTCGGTAGATGCCCTTGCCACCGAGCATCTCGTCGAGGCTGGGCATCCCGCTGGAGATCCGCTCGAGCGAGACCTCGTGCTGGAGCCCGATCGAGGTGATCGGGAGCACCGAGACGCCGTTGCTCCCGATCAGGAAGGGATACTCGTTGGTGCCGTGCAGGGAGCCGCGATACTTCAGCACTCTCAGCCGGCGGGTCGAGGTCTGCTCGCTCACCCGGTGGTCGAGCACGATCACGCAGTCCGAGACGTACTCCTCGATGCCGTTGCGCGTGAGGGTGCCCTCGCCTCGCTCGCCGGTGATGACGGCGGTGACGCCGCGGTCCTTGAGCCAGAGGAACAGCCGACGCAGCTCGGCGCGCAGGATCGCGGTGTCCTTGAAGGCACCGAACAGCGTCTCGATCGTGTCCAGCACCACGCGCTTCGCGCCGACCTCGTCGATCGCGGCACCGAGCCGGATGAACAGGCCACTGAGGTCCCAGCTCCCGGTCTCCTCCAGGTCCCCCGCAGCCAGCTGGACGTGGTCCATCACCAGCAGGTGGTCGTCCTGCAGCTGCTGCAGGTCGAAGCCCATGGAGGCGACGTTCTCGACGAGCTCGTCGACGCTCTCCTCGAAGGCGACGAACACCCCTGGCTCGCCGTACTCGGTGATGCCTCGGACCAGGAACTCCATGGCCAGCAGGGTCTTGCCGCAGCCGGCCGGTCCGCAGACGAGGGTGGGTCGGCCCTGCGGCAGGCCGCCACCGGTCACCTCGTCGAGACCGCTGATCCCGGTGGGTGCCTTGCGCAGGCTGCGCAGCATCCGCGGAGCCACCGGGGGTACGGCGGCAGGGACGACTGCGGTCCGTTCGAAGGACACGTGCCCCACTTCTCTCGCCGGAGATGTGTGGCGCCACGCCACCTGATTTCGAATGTAGCAGTGTCGTTGCCGGTCGTCCGGTGATCACCGAACTACCGTGAGGCACCCGCTCGCAGGAGGCCACGATGACACTTCGCCGACGAGTCAGGACCCTGTTGGACAGGCGAGGACGCCCGCGCCCGACGCATGCGGAGACGCGGCGTCCGGCCGTGTCCGAGTCCACTCTCGAGGCGATGTTCGCCTACCAGCACGAGCTCAGCACCACTGCTGTCCCCCGCCAGCGTCGGGACGCCGGCCGGCGCTAGGACCCGGCCCTGAGCCTCATCTCGACCGGCCCCTGAGCCTCCGCTCGACCGGCCTCTGAGCCTCATCTCGACCGCCCCTGGCCGTCGTCACGACGGGCCCCGGGGCGTCGTCACGACGGGGCGGCCACCGGCACGACTGTGCCCACTTCGTCGTCCCGACCCCGGAAGAAAACCACTCGCTGTCCCTCAAGTCGCCGCGCCCCGGCGTCGATGAACCCTGTGTAACCGAGCCGCATTTGTCAGATTCGCCCGGTTTGCGCAAGCCACGTCCATCAGCCAGCACCTGGTGGACCTCAGAGGGAGACAGCACACATGAAGCTCAACGCCCGCACCGTTCTCAAAGTAGCAGGACCCGCGCTGACCTGCGCTCTTGTCGTCACGATGACCTCAGGGGCCCTGTCCTCCACGGCGACCGCATCACCGCAGGTGCGCAGCACCGCGGGTGAGGCCGCTGGTCCCGTGGACGTCAAGGTGGCGAGCTTCAACGTGCAGAGCGTCGGGGTGGACAAGACGGTCGGCGACCGCCGCCCCTGGAGGCAGCGTCGCGAGACCGTGATGGCCCAGATCCTCGGTGAGGGTTCTGACGTCGTGGGCCTCCAGGAGGTCAACCCCAGCAACACGTTCCACAGCCGGCTCGTGCAGGGGTCCAACCAGATGTTCGACCTGCGCAACGGCTTGAACAGCCGGGGCGGTCACTACGCGCTGAACAGCGACGCCGCCGTCGACTGTGTCAACCAGACCACCGGCTACCACTGCAGGTACCGCAACCGCGGAGCCTCGCAGAACGAGCGGATCCTCTTCAACACGCAGACGATGACGCTGGTCAACCGCGGGTTCGTGAAGTACTCCCGCCAGAGCCACTCGGACCGCAACATGGGCATGGCCTGGGTCATCCTGCGCTCGAAGGTGAACGGGCACTCGATGCTCTTCACCAGCACCCACCTCGACCCGCCGGACCGCGCGGTCCGCGTCGCCCAGTGGAAGCAGATGATCTCCAACATCAAGCGCCTGCGCGGCAACCTCCCGGTGGTCAGCGTCGGTGACTTCAACACCCAGAAGTTCGACCCGATCGCCCGCACCATGCTGCCGGCCATGAAGAACGCCGGTGTCGGAGACGTGCTCAACCAGCAGTACCGCGTCAACCCCAGCGTGGACGTCCGCGCCCAGGTCCGGGTCAACGGGTGGATCAACTCCAACAACCGCTCGAGCCGCAACGTGCGGGGCTACAGCTACCCGGCCGACCACAACAAGACCGGCAACAGCATCGACTACATCTTCGCCTCGAACGCCCTGGTGGTGAAGGAGTTCAAGGTGGTCATCGCCTTCGACCCGAACAGCCTTCAGGTCACCGGCACCATCCCCTCGGACCACAACATGCTGGCCTCCACCGTGGTGCTGAACTGAGCCAGGCTGGACTGAGCCAGCACCACTCAGCGCGCACATCTCAGGCAAGCACATCTCAGGCACGTCGAAGGCGTCGGGCACCCATGGGGCCCGGCGCCTTCGTCATGCCCGGAGCCGCAGCACCGAGCCCTGCGATCACCTGGGGTGACTGGGCGGGGAACGCGGTGTTAGCCTTCGCTTAGTTAGGCCTGCCTTACCTCATCATCCAAGGATGTCTCCATGCTGGCGAACTACCTGATCGGGCTCCGCGAGGGGCTCGAGGCGACCCTCGTCGTGGTCATCCTCGTGGCCTACCTCGTGAAGTCGCAGCGGCGCGAGCTGCTCGGCCGGGTCTGGGCCGGCGTCGGCATCGCCGTGCTCGTCTCACTGGCGTTCGGTGCTCTGCTGACGTTCGGGCCGCGCGGGCTCACCTTCGAGGCGCAGGAGGCCCTCGGGGGCACCCTGTCGATCATCGCGGTCGGCTTCGTCACGTGGATGGTGATGTGGATGGCGCGCTCGGCGCGCAGCCTGTCCGGTGACCTGAAGGGCGCGGTCGACAAGGCGGCTGCGGCCGGCGGTGCGAGCCTGATGCTGGTGGCCCTCCTCGCGGTCGGGCGCGAGGGCCTCGAGACGGCACTGTTCCTGTGGGCAGCGACGCAGGCGGCCGCCGGAGGCGCCGGCTCGACCACGCTGCCCCTGGTGGGAGCCGCCCTCGGGCTGCTGACCGCCGTGGTCATCGGCTACCTGTTCTACAAGGGCGCTCTGAAGATCAACCTGGGCAGGTTCTTCACCTGGACCGGCGCCATCCTCATCGTGGTCGCCGCCGGCGTGCTGTCCTACGGCGTGCACGACCTGCAGGAGGCCGGCATCCTGCCCGGCCTGAACGCCCTCGCCTTCGACGTCAGCGGGACCATTCCCCCCGGGTCGGTGGTCGGCACGCTCCTCAAGGGCACCCTGAACTTCTCGCCCGCCACCACGTGGCTCGAAGCGGTGGTCTGGGTGATCTACATCGCCGTGACCATGACCGTCTTCTTCCGGGTGATCCGACGCAGGGACCGACCCGCGCCCGCGCCGAGGGTGCCGGTCCGCTCCCACTCCTGATCTCCCCCATCTGATCGACCCGACCTGATGACCCGACCTGACCGAAGGACGACCGTGAAGCCTGCCCGACTGGCCACCGCCCTGGTGGGCGTCCTCGCCCTGCCAGCCCTGGCCTCCTGCACCGACAACACGACCAGCACGGCCACGAAGAGTGACTCGCGCACGATCAGCGTCACGTCGACCGACACCTCCTGCAAGCTGTCCGCGGACAAGGCGCCGTCGGGCAACCTGGTCTACAAGGTGAAGAACTCGGGCGACAAGGTGACCGAGTTCTACCTCTACGGTGACGACGGCCTGCGTATCGTCGGCGAGGTGGAGAACGTCGGACCGGGTCTGTCCCGCGACCTGGTCATCAACGTGCCTGCCGGCCGCTACGTCCCGGCGTGCAAGCCCGGGATGGTCGGCAAGGGCATCCGCACCGACTTCACGGTCACCGAGTCGGGCGAGAAGAGCGCGGTCTCCGGTGCCACCCAGCAGCAGATCGCCACTGCCAACGCGCAGTACAAGGCCTATGTCCGGGACCAGACCGAGCAGCTGCTCAGCGGCACGAAGCAGTTCGTGGCGGCGTACAAGGCCGGCGACGACGCCCAGGCGCGTGCTCTCTACGCACCGGCCCGGGTGCACTGGGAGCGGATCGAGCCGGTCGCGGAGTCCTTCGGTGACCTCGACCCGCGGATGGACCTGCGTCAGGCCGACCTCGAGCAGGGCCAGAAGTGGACCGGGTGGCACCGCATCGAGAAGGACCTGTGGCCGCCGAAGAACCAGCCCTACACCGCACTGTCGAAGCAGGGCCGCGCGACGTACGCCGACCAGCTGCTCGCCGACACCAACACCCTGCACGCCCGCGTGCAGAAGCTCAGCTTCAACGTCGACCAGATCGGCAACGGCGCGAAGGGGCTGCTCGACGAGGTGGCGAAGAGCAAGGTCACCGGTGAGGAGGAGGCCTGGTCGCACACCGACCTCTACGACTTCCAGGCCAACGTGGACGGCGCTCGGGTCGCCTTCGAGGGCCTCAAGCCGGTGCTGTCGACGAAGGACCCGACCCTGGAGAAGCAGATCGAGAGACGCTTCACCGACCTCCAGAGGCTGCTCGACCAGCACCGCACGGGCAGCGAGGGGTTCGTCAGCTACACCGCCCTTTCCACCTCGCAGGTCAAGGCCCTCTCCGACGCGGTCAACGCACTCTCCGAGCCCCTGTCCAAGCTGACGGCGGCAGTCGCCCTCTGAGCCGATGACCGACGACCACCCCGAACACGACCAGCAGCCCCGCTCCGGCGTCAGCCGGCGGCGGCTGCTGGGCTATGCCGGAGCGGGCGTCGCAGCGGGGGCGGCCGGGTTCGCCGGCGGCATCGGGACGGCACGGGCCACCGACGGCGAGGCGGTCGTGCACACCGACCGCTACGCCTTCCACGGCACGCACCAGGCGGGCATCGTCACGCCTGCCCAGGACCGCGTCCACTTCGCCGCCTTCGACGTCACCGCCACCTCGCGGTCCGAGCTGGTGATGCTGCTCCGTGCCTGGACGGCGGCCGCGGCAGCGATGACGCAGGGGCGACCGGTCGGCGACAACGCTCCGCTCCCGTACGACGCGCCGCCCAGCGACACCGGGGAGGCGATCGGGCTGTCCCCGTCGAGGCTGACCCTGACCTTCGGCTTCGGCCCGACGCTGTTCCGCGACCGCGACGGCAAGGACCGCTTCGGCATCGCCGACCGCCGGCCCGAGGCGCTGCGCCGGCTGCCGCACTTCCCCGCCGACATGCTCCGTGAGGAGCGCAGCGACGGCGACCTGTGCGTGCAGGCGTGTGCCGACGACCCGCAGGTCGCCGTGCACGCGATCCGCAACCTCTCGCGGATCGCGTTCGGCAGCGCGGCCCTGCGGTGGGCCCAGCTGGGGTTCGGGCGTACGTCGTCCACGTCCACGTCGCAGCAGACCCCCCGCAACCTGTTCGGCTTCAAGGACGGCACTGCCAACCTGAAGGCCGAGGAGCCCAGCCTGGTCGACGAGTTCGTGTGGGTCGGGGAGGACGACGACCCCAAGGCGTCCTGGCTCGTGGGCGGTTCCTACCTCGTCGCGCGGCGCATCAACATGGTCATCGAGTCCTGGGACCGCACCTCGCTCAGCGAGCAGGAGACGCTGATCGGCCGGGACCGGGCCCAGGGCGCGCCGATGTCGGGAGGCAAGGAGTACACCAAGCCGGACTTCTCGCTGATGGGGTCCAACAACCAGCCGATCATCGCCAGGAACGCCCACGTCCGGCTGGCGCACCCCGACCAGAACAACGGCGTGCGGATGCTGCGGCGGGGCTACAACTTCACCGACGGCAACGACGCGCTGGGCCGCCTCGACGCGGGCTTGTTCTTCCTGGCCTACATCCGGGACCCCGACACGCAGTACATCCCGATGCAGACGAAGCTGTCCGGCCACGACGGGCTGATGGAGTACCTCACCCACACCGGGTCCGCGCTGTTCGCCGTACCGCCCGGCGTCCGGCCCGGCGGATTCGTCGGTGACTCGCTGTTCAGCCCACGGTCCGGCTGACCAGCACGATCGGCGGCCCGGCGAGGTAGGTCAGCGTGACCCGGGCGCCCGAGGCGACCAGTCCGGCCAGCTCCTGCGCCGCCGGCTCCAGCACCCGGTCACCGTCCCAGTCGGCGGGGACGAGGGCCGCCACGTCGGGCGTGGACAGCAGCACGGTCCCGATCGACCAGCCGCCGGTCACGGCGAGCACCGGTCCCTGCGCGGTCGCCGGCACCGGGCTCGGGGTGGGGGTGGGCACCGGACTCGGGGTGGCGGCCGGCGTCGACGGAGCGGGCGCTGGAGCGGGGGCCGGCTTCGGGGCCGGCTTGGGAGTGGCAGCCGGGTGAGACGTCGGGGCGGGGTGGTGGCCGGGAGCGGGGTGGTGGCCGGGGCTCGGATGTGGCCTCGGGCCGGTGGTCGGTGTCGGCCGGGAGGTCGGCGTCGGATGCGGTGCGGGAGTCGGCGCCGGGCGTGTCGTGGGCGGCGTCGAGGGCGGCGTCGTGGGTGGCGTCGTGGGTGGCGTCGTGGAGGGGTGCGGGTGCTGGGGCGCGCGCACCGGAGCAGCGGCCACGTCGCCGGAGCCCGGGGGCACCGCGGGTGAGGGGATCACGAAGCTGCCGGTCTGGTAGCCGGTCGCGAAGGCGCTGACCAGGTCGACGTAGTAGTCCGAGGGGTTGTAGCCGAAGATCGCTGCGCGCTCCTGGTCCGGGAGCGACAGGTCGCGCCCTCCGCGGCAGAGGTACGACGCGGCGGCCAGCGACGCGTCGTCGATGTCGTTGGGCGAGGCCACGCCGTCGCCGTCGCCGTCCATGCCGACGCTGCGCCAGGTCGAGGGGATGAACTGCATCGGGCCGACCGCACGGTCCCAGGTCCGGTCGCCGTCGAAGCGTCCGCCGTCCGAGTCGGGGATCGCCGCGACCGGGCCGGCCCCGTCGAGCGCGACCCCGACGATGGCCGGGCGGGACACCCCGTCCGAGCCGAGCACCGAGCCGCCGTACCGGCCGTGGTCGGACTCCACCCGACCGATGCCGGCCAGCAGGGTCCAGGGCAGGTGACAGCCCGGGGTCGACGCGTCGATGCGGGCAGCCGCGGTCCGGTAGGCCCGCATGGCCGCCGAGGGGAGGTCGTGCTCGGCCAGGGCGCTCGCGGTCCACGTGTGCCGGCCCTTGGCGCTCGCCAGCGAGATCCTGGCCCGCCGCTCTGCCGCGGTGCGCAGCTCCAGGCGGCCGGAGAGGGTGACCTGCGGTGCGGCCGGCTGGGGGTGCAGGCCGGCCACCACCGAGGCAGCCGTCAGCTCGAGCGTGGGACCGGCCGTGAACGCGACCGGGTCCGACGCCGCAGCGACGGCAAGCACGGACGCCACCGAGAGGGGCACGACCGCGAGGGCGACCACTGCACAGAGCCGCACGCGTGACGAGATGACGACATCCACAACGCTGCTCCCCCGTGTGCCCGACTGGTCCGGATCCAGGCTAGGCAGCCGGCACCAGGTGTACGGAGGAACCGGTCATCGCGCGACGTGGGTCTCCTCACACCCGCTCGGTGCGCAGCACCCGGAACACCAGACCTGCGCCGACCAGGCGCTTGGTGAGGTTCTCGCCCATCGCCGCGGCGGTCGTCACCTGTCCCGCGGTGGGCGGGTTCGCGTCGAAGGCGAGGCAGAGCGCCGACTCGGCGAGCATCTTCGCGGTCTCGGTGTAGCCCGGATCGCCGCCACGCACCTCGGTGAACACCCGGCGGCCTCCGCCCTCCCCGACGAACCGCACCGAGAAGAACGAGCGTGCCCGGCGCTCCTCGCTGGGGCCCTGCCCGGCAGGCACCCGGCCGATCAGGAACCTGCGCAGCGGCCCGACCTGTGCGCTCGCGCCGAGGACTCCGACAACCGCCATCCCGGCCACGGCGACCGGCAGCCGGCGTACCGCCGCGTAGTGGCCGTAGGTGAAGTCCGGCCCGTAGCGCTCCAGGGCCGCCGCGGAGCGGAGCACGACCTGCGGGTCGATCGTCGGCAGGGGCACGAGCCAGGAGCCGGCCTCCCCGTCCCAGTGCGGGGGCCTCGTGACGCCTCGCACGCGGCGGCCCTGAGGGCGGCCCTCGACGCGTCGACGCTCGGCGTGGGCGGACCTCGTCTGCGGGAGGCGGGAGAAGGCGGTCAGCGCCGAGGCGAAGGTGCCTCCCGAGAAGCCGGCGTTGCTGCGCACCATCCCCCGCACCCGAAGGGCGAGCCCGGTGGGCAGCTGCTGCACGGTGAACAGCGCCCCGAGGTCGTGCGGCACCGAGTCGAAGCCGCAGGCGTGCACGAGGCGGGCACCGGAGCGGACCGCCTGCTCGTGGTGCGCGAGGTACATCCGGTCCACGAACTCGGGCTCCCCGGTCAGGTCGACGTAGTCGGTGCCTGCCTCGGCGCAGGCGGCGACCAGCGGCTCGCCATGCTCGATGTAGGGCCCGACGGTGGTGATGACCACCCGGGCACGCCGGGCGACCTCGGCCAGGGAGTCCGGATCCGTCACGTCCGCCCGCAGCAGGGGCAGCGCCACGAGAGCCGGGTCGACGGCGGCCAGCCGATCCCGCACCGCCTCGAGCCGGGCCATGGTGCGCCCGGCCAGGCCCCACCGGCAACCCTCCGGGACGTGACGCGCCAGGTAGTCGGCGGTCAGTCCCCCGGTGAACCCGGTCGCTCCGAACAGGACCACGTCGAGGTCACGGGTGGACGGGGACGGACGATCTGGCACCGGTGCTCCTCGGCTGGTCATCACAGCTGGGCGCTGTCGGACCCACTCTGCCAGGGCCCGTTCGGGGCCCTATCCTGGGCGGCATGTGCCGCAACATCAGGACCCTGCACAACTTCGAGCCGCCGGCGACCGTCGACGAGGTCGGAGCCGCCGCCCTGCAGTATGTCCGCAAGGTCAGTGGTTCCACGCACCCGTCCCAGGCCAACCAGGCGGCCTTCGACCGTGCCGTCCACGAGATCACCGTCACGACCCGCCGGCTGCTCGAGGAGCTGACCACCAGCGCCCCGCCCAAGGACCGCGACGTCGAGGCCGCCAAGGCCCGGGCCCGCTCAGCCGCCCGCTACGCCTGAGCCAGCCCCTCCCGGCGGCCGCTCCGCCACACCCGCCGGGTCGCCTACGGGACGAACGCCCAGGCGCTGTTGTTCAACGTGTTCTCGACGCCGTGGAACCCCTCGTCCGGGGAGTAGACGTCCTCACCGAAGTTGACGTCCGTGTCGTCCGCCGTGCCGCCGACGCGGTCCGGCCCGACGCCGAAGAACCGACTGAAGCTCCCTCCGCCGGCGTCCATCAGGTTCACGCGACGGTCCGCGTTGTTGGTGTGGAAGTTGCCGAGCAGATGGCCGGTCTCGTGGGCGATGACGTTGCCCAGGGCGTGACCGACGAACGCGACCCGGTTGCTGCGCGGTCGCAGGTAGGTGTTCAGCGAGGAGCTGGGCCCCGCCCGCCGACTGAGCTCGTCCAGCAGCACGATCGCGGTCTCCTGGTGGGCGTAGTTGCCGGGGTCGATGGACTGCGCGATGCCGATGGTCGGCAGCCCCGTCTGCCTGATGGTCCCGCCCACGACGATCCGCGTCACGTTCGGCTGACCGAACGGGTCGGGGTTGTCGCGGCTGTTGAGCACCTGCACGGACAGTGCCTTGTTCAGGCCTCTCGCGCGCGGGGTCGCGTCGATGTTCTCCCTGACGGCGGCCACCGTCGCGTCGATCAGCGCGTTCTGCGCGCTGGCGGGAAGCCGCCAGCGGGGCAGGAACGTGCGCAGCGGCGACAGCGTCCGCACCCCGTCTCCGCCGAACTGGGCGGTGTTCACCCGCGCTCCGTCGAAGTCGAGGAAGACCGTCTGCTGACCGGTGCCGGTGGTGCCGGGCGGGTAGGTCTCCAGGAGCAGCCGGTAGTCGCCCACGCCGTTGCGAGCCGAGACGGCGTACCAGCCTGGCTGCTCCGCGACGTAGGCGAAGCTCGCCCCGCCGCCCGGCAGCGGGCTCTCGGCCGGGTAGGCCGACGAGGCATCCTGCTCGGAGGCCACCATGCCGCGACCGTCGGTGCGGACCACCTGCACCGACTTCGCCGCGCCGGTCAGCACGCCACCGAGCAGGTCGCCGCTGCGCAGCCGGACGCGGTAGAGGTCGCGGTCCACGGGTCGGGCGGTGATCCGCAGCCGGTAGGTGCCCTGCGCCCCCGTCGACGCGCCGCTTCCGCTGCGGAACGGACTCGCCGGCACGGAGCCGTCGTCGTTGAAGCCGCCGACCATCACGAAGTAGTTGGCGGTCTTGCGGACGTTGTACTCCAGCGCGCTGGTGAGCGTGACCGACTCGTCGCCCTCGTCGGAATCCACGTCGTCGTTGGCCGAGACGATGTGCCCCGCGGCGTCGTAGACCACCAGGACCGTGTCGAACCCGCTGCCCGCGGTGTCGGCTGCGATCGCGGACCCGGCGAAGGCGTGCACGCGGAAGAAGTCGAAGTCGCCGTGACGGTCACCGTGACTGCCGTGCGGGCCGTCACCGATCCGGCTGCGTACGACGATCCGGGGGTGCGCCCGCCCGATGCCGCTCGGCGTCGCGCGGTAGATCGAGCCCTGGTCCTCGTGGGTCGACACCCGCCTGGCCGGGACCGGTGGCGACGACAGCCGACCCACGATCCGCGCCGCCTGCCGCGGGCGGTCGACACCGAGGTTCTCGAGGGGCTCCGCCGACGCGCGTCCGTCGTTGCGACCGATCACACCCACCGGCTCGTGCTCGCGGTAGACGAACGGGGTGGGCACCACGGCCCGACCCGCCCGCGTTCCGGGGACCCTGGCCCGCATCCGCGCCAGGCCCTGCTGCCGGTGGTGGCGGCGCCAGTAGAAGAGGTCGGTCGGGATGCCGTCCGGCAGCTCGGCCAGCATCGGGTCGGCAGCGGGATACGCGCGGCCGTCGATGGTCACCGTCGGGCGGCGGGTGTGCTTGGCGCCGAGCTGGATGCCGGCCTGCCGGGTCGCCCGCTCGACGGCGGCCGCGACCGCTCCCTGAGCCGGAGGGGCCGGCTCGGCGGCTGCCCTGCCGGTGCTCGGTCGCTCGACTCCTGCCGCACTGCCGGCGGTCGCGGTGGCGGCCAGGCTGGACCCGACCACCATGGCGGCCACGGCGAGTGCCGCGGATGCACGCTGCTTGGGGAACATCGCTGTTGCCTTCCCGGGAGACGCGGGCCCGTTGCTCGGAGCCTGCCGTCATTGGATGACGCTAGAGGTCGCCGAGGTCCGGAGTGGGCGACGCGCCGCACAGAGGGCGCACGTCACCGGGCGAAGTCCACGACCTCCTCGTCGTCGTCGTTCCAATCATCGACCAGGTCGACGAGATCGGCCACCGATTCGACGATGTGAGTGGGCCGGTAGGGGAACCGCTCCACCTGCCCCACCTTCGTCGAACCGGTCATCACCAGGATGGTCCGCAGCCCCGCCTCGAGTCCCGAGACCACGTCGGTGTCCATGCGGTCCCCGACCATCACGGTCGTCTCGGAGTGCGCGTCGATGCGGTTCAGCGCCGAGCGCATCATCAGTGGGTTCGGCTTGCCGACGGAGTAGGGGTCGATGCCGGTCGCCTTGGTGATCAGGGCCGCCACCGAGCCTGTCGCCGGGATCGGCCCGTGCAGGCTGGGTCCGGAGACGTCCGGGTTCGTCGCGATGAACCGCGCGCCCTTCTCCACCAGGCGGATCGCGGTGGTGATCGCCTCGAAGGAGTACGTCCGGGTCTCGCCGAGCACCACGTAGTCGGGGTCGCGCTCGGTCATCACGTAGCCGATCTCGTGCATGGCGGTGGTCAGCCCGGCCTCGCCGATGACGTACGCCGTACCCTCCGGCCGCTGGTTGTCCAGGAACTGCGCCGTGGCCAGGGCACTGGTCCAGATCGCGTCCTCGGGTACGTCGATCCCGGACCGGTGCAGCCGGGCCTTGAGGTCGCGGGGGGTGAAGATCGAGTTGTTCGTGAGCAGCAGGAACGGCCGCCCGGTCGCCCTGAGCCGCTCGATGAAGTCCGCGGCACCGGGGATCGGCTCCTCCTCGTGGACGAGCACCCCGTCCATGTCGGACAGCCACGCTCGGACGGATCGCTTGGGCGTTGGGGATCGACCACTCATGCGCACCATGCTGCCATGTGTCGGGGTCGGCCTCGGGATCGTGGCGAGCCGACGCGCGACACGCGACGCTAGGACACCGGCTGGCGGGACGGAGCCGCCTGGTTCGCCCGGGCCACCGCGTTGACGGCGATCCCGGTGAACGCGGTCGCGAAGGCCATCACCTGCAGCGCCGAGCCGATCCGGCCGAGATGGGAGGCGAACGGCAGCAGCACCACGAACAGCACCAGCAGCCCCGGCACCCAGCGAGGGGCGGTCCCGGCCCTCAGGAGGGCGACCGCGATGAGCAGCGCACCGCCGTAGAAGCAGGCGATCCAGCCGGCCAGGAACAGGGCTAGTCCCCGGTCCTGCGTGACGTGCTCGAGCTGGCCACCGTGCAGGGCGCCGGTGACGACCAGCGCGCGGAAGAACACCATCAGCATCGCGTAGCCACAGGTGCCGATCGCTCCCACGGAGAACACCACGACAGCGACGAGCGCGAAGGTCCGGCCGCGTCGGTCGAACAGGGTCAGGACCGCCGGCAGCCCGAGGGTGAGGGCGACCGAGGCGAGGGTGTACATCACCGCCATCCCCTGCCAGCGGGCGCTCTCGTCGGTGACCACCCGGAACGTCTCGGCACTCGACGCGCCGGGATCGGCCGGGTTGAGCACCGACCCGAACACCAGCGACATCGCCCCGATCACCAGGGCGCTCGCGGAGATCGGCACCCAGTCGTTGCGCATGTCATGAGGGTAGGTTCACCACCGTCGGGACGACGTGCATTCCGATGACTACGGCGGGCCCGTAGGCTGGGAGTCGATGACCGCGCTGCCCGTCCCCGACGTCGCCGACCTGCCCGTCGCCCTCGACCTGCTGGCCGGCCGCCCGCTCGTCGCCCTGACCGGTGCCGGGATGAGCACGGACTCCGGGATCCCCGACTACCGCGGGCCGGGGTCACCGGTCCGGATGCCGATGACCTACTCCGACTTCGTCTCCGGACCCCAGGCGCAGCAGCGCTACTGGGCCCGCTCGCACCTCGGTTGGTCGCGGATGAGGCGGGCGGTTCCGAACGACGGCCACCGGGCCGTGACCGCCCTCGAGGACGCCGGGCGACTGCGGCTGCTGATCACCCAGAACGTCGACGGCCTGCACGAGGCAGCCGGCACCCGGTCGACGTGCGCGTTGCACGGGCGGATCGCCGACGTGATCTGCCTCTCCTGTCGCGCGCGGACCAGCCGGTCCGCCCTGCACGAGCGCCTGGGCGTGCTCAACCCCGGCTGGGCCGACCGGCACGCAGACGTGGAGGTGCGCCCCGACGGTGACGTCGACCTCGCGGAGACCGCCGGCTTCCGGGTCCCCGGCTGCGACTCGTGCGGCGGGGTGCTGAAGCCCGACGTGGTCTTCTTCGGCGAGAACGTCCCCAAGGCCCGGGTCGAGCGATGCTACGCAGCCATCGACGCTCTCGACCCCTGCTCGGAGGCGCTGGTGGTGCTCGGCTCCTCGCTGACGGTGATGTCCGGCCTCCGGTTCGTCCGTCGCGCCACCAAGCTCGGGGTCCCCGTGGTGGTCGTCAACCGGGGCCCGACGCGCGCCGACGGCCTCCCGGTCCTCAAGCTCCACCACGGCACCACCGAGTTCCTGACCGCCCTGGTCGCTCCCTGAGAAAGGCACCGAGCCGGCAGTTGACCCTGACGCAGGGTCAGGGCTGCAGGCTGGTGCCATGACCAGCACACCAGCTCCGCCGGCCATCGAGATCGCCGGCCTCACCAAGTCCTACGGCGACCAGGCCGTGCTCACGGGCGTCGACCTCCTCGTCCCGCGAGGCACCGTCCAGGCCCTGCTCGGCTCCAACGGCGCGGGCAAGACGACGACGGTGAGGATCCTCTCCACGCTGCTGCGTGCCGACGGCGGCTCGGCCCGGGTGCACGGGCACGACGTCCACTCGCACCCCGGAAGGGTGCGCGAGTCGATCAGCCTGACGGGCCAGTTCGCCGCCGTCGACGAGATCCTCACCGGGAGGGAGAACCTCGTGCTCGTCGCCCAGCTGCGACACCTTCCGGACCCCGGCGGCATCGCTGAGGACCTGCTCAGGCGGTTCGCCCTGACCGACGCGGCCCGGCGGAGGGTGGCGACGTACTCCGGCGGCATGCGCCGCCGCCTCGACATCGCCATGAGCCTGATCGGCGACCCGCCCGTGCTGTTCCTCGACGAGCCGACCACCGGGCTCGACCCGCAGTCACGGCACGAGGTCTGGGAGACGGTCCGAGAGCTCGCGGGCCGGGGCACCACGGTGCTGCTCACCACCCAGCAGCTCGAGGAGGCCGAGCAGCTGGCCGACCGGATCGCGATCCTCCACGAGGGAAGGGTGATCGCCGACGGGACCCTCGCCGAGCTCGAGCAGCTGCTTCCGCCGGCCACGGTCGAGTACGTCGAGAAGCAGCCGAGTCTCGAGGACATCTTCCTCGCGATCGTCGGCACCGACGCCGTCCGCCGCACGAGCAGCCAGAGCGGAGCGGGGCGATGAGCACCTCCTTCGTCCGGGACACCTCCGTGCTTCTCAAGCGCTCGCTGCGCCACGTCCTGCGCAGTCCGGACACCATCCTCACCACGGCCATCACGCCGATCGCCATGCTGCTGCTGTTCGTCTACGTGTTCGGCGGCGCGATCGACAGCGGCGGTGACACCTACGTCGACTACCTGCTGCCCGGGATCCTGCTGATCACGGTCGCCTCCGGCATCGCCTACACGGCGTTCCGGCTCTTCACCGACGTCTCGAGCGGCATCTTCGAACGGTTCTCCTCGATGCCGATTGCCCGGTCGGCCCTGCTGTGGAGTCATGTGCTGACCTCCGTCGTCGCCAACCTCGTGTCCCTCGCCCTCGTCGTCCTCGTCGCCCTCGCGATCGGCTTCCGGTCCGGCGCAGGGGTGCTCGCCTGGCTCGCCGTACTGGGGATCATGCTGCTGTTCGTCCTGGCGCTGACCTGGCTCGCCGTGATACCCGGCCTGACCGCGACATCGGTGGACGGGGTCAGCGGCTTCTCCTACCCGCTGATCTTCCTGCCCTTCGTCAGCTCGGCCTTCGTGCCCACCGCCGGCATGCCAGGCCCGGTGCGCTGGTTCGCCGAGCACCAGCCGGTCACCTCCGTCGTCGACACCCTCCGCAGCCTCCTCGCCGAGCAGCCGGTCGGCAGCGGCGGCTGGGTCGCCCTCGCCTGGTGCGTCGGTCTCCTCGTCGTGTCCTACGTGCTCGCGATGAGCACCTATCGCAGAGTGGGGCCATGCTGACCATCGGCCAGCTGGCGTCGTACGCCGGCGTGACGGTGCGCACCGTCCGGCACTACCACGCCAAGGGTCTGCTGCCGGAGCCGGAACGCGACAGCTCCGGCTACCGGCGGTACGACGCCGCAGCCGTCGTCGAGCTGATCAGGATCCGGACGCTCGCGGCCGCCGGCGTGCCCCTCTCGCGGGTCAGCGAGCTGCTCGCCGCACGCCAGGAGGAGTTCACCGCTGCGGTCGCCGACATCGACCGGCGCCTCCGCGCGGAGATCAGGGAGCGCCAGCGGCACCGCGAGCGGATCGCGCAGCTGGCGGCGGGTGACAGCCTGGCCCTGCCCAGGGACGTGACCGACTACCTCGACCGGCTCCGCGAGCTCGGCTTCGCGGAGCGGTTCGTCTGTGGCGAGCGGGATGCCTGGATCCTGGTGGCCGCGCAGCTCCCTGAGCAGATGTCGACCTACATGCGGGTGAAGCAGCAGCAGCTCGACGACGCGGCGACCCTGAACCTCTACCGTGACCTCGCCGCCGCGATCGACTGGCAGGCCGACGACCCCCGGCTGGCCCGGGTGAGCGACCGGCTCGTCGCGCTGCTCGAGGCCGGGGACGCCGCCGCTCCGGAGGGATGGGACGCCTCGGACGACCAGCTGACCGACGAGCTGGTCGAGCTCCTGGACTCTGTCTTCCTCGACTCGGTGCCGGTCGCCCCCCGGCTCCTGCAGCTGCTGGAGGCCAGCGGCTGGCGGGGGTGGACCCGGCTCGAGCGCATCCCGGCGCGCTGATGGCGCGTGGTCCTGGCGCTGGGAGCGCGGAGTGAGCTGAGTGCGACAACTACGCACAGGCGACGTTGGCGCTCCCGTTCCAGCGATCGGGCGACGACAACCTCGCCCGGGCGAGGTTGCGGCTCGGCGAGCGGGCTTCGGCCTGGGCCATCGGGCACCGTGGCGGTTTACCAGGGGATGCAGGACGTTTGACGCCCACCCTGAAGGTTCCCATGGCAATCTGGCGCTTCCCATGGGTCATGGCCCATGGGAAGCGCTCAACTTCCTGCATCCCCTGGTAATCAGCCGCGGCGACGGGCTAGAGGCGGTGCACGAACAGGTGCGAGGCGAGCTCGAGGTCGATCTCCGCGGTCTCCCCGCCACTGCCGACGAGCACCCCTCCCGCACCTGCGGCGACGGTGACCACCTTGTCCGGCAGGGCCCCCACCCGGCGCAGGGCGGCCATCACGAGCTCGTCCTTCTGCATCTCCTCGCCGATCCTGCGCACCAGCACCCGGTGGTCCCCGGCGACCCGGGCGACCACGTCGAGGGGCTCGGCGTCGGTGGCGTCGTGGTCGACGGCGTTCACCTCGCCGAGCTCGGACAGGCCGGGGATGGGGTTGCCGTAGGGCGACTCCGTCGGGTGGCCGAGCAGCTCCACGAGGCGCCGCTCGACCGTCTCGGACATCACGTGCTCCCACCGGCAGGCCTCAGCGTGGACGTGCTCCCACTCCAGGCCGATCACGTCGGTCAGGAGGCGCTCGGCGAGGCGGTGCTTGCGCATCACGCGCACGGCGAGCCGGTTGCCCTCCTCGGAGAGCTGCAGGTGCCGGTCGCCCTCGACGGTGAGGAGCCCGTCGCGCTCCATCCGGGCGACCGTCTGGCTGACCGTCGGCCCGCTCTGGTGCAGCCGCTCGGCGATGCGGGCACGCAGCGGGACGATGCCCTCCTCGACCAGCTCATAGACGGTCCGGAGGTACATCTCGGTGGTGTCGATCAGGTCGCTCACAGGACCATTCTGTCCTACGCGTCCTGGGGACTGTCGGCGTCGGCTGGCAAAGTAGCCAGGGTGACGACAAATGCCGTGATGTGGTTCCGCCGCGACCTCCGTCTCGCGGACAACCCCGCCCTGCTCGACGCCTGCAGCACAGCCGACGACGGCGGGGTGCTGCCCCTGTTCGTGCTCGACCCGGCGCTGTGGGGCCCGGCCGGGGTCTCCCGACGCTGGTACCTCTCCCGCTCCCTCGCCGCCCTCGACACGACCCTGCGCGAGCACGGCGACGGGCTGTCGGTCCGCGAGGGCGACCCGGTGCGCGAGGTGCTCGCCGCCGCCCGCGAGGTGGGCGCGAGCCGCGTGCACGTCGCGGCCGACTACGGTCCCTACGGCCGGCAGCGCGACCTCGACGTCGAGCAGTCCCTGGGCGAGGCGGGCATCGAGCTGGTGCGGACCGGGTCGCCGTACGCCGTGGCCCCGGACCGGGTGAAGAACGGCTCCGGCCGACCGTTCCAGGTGTTCACCCCCTTCTCTCGGAGCTGGCTGGAGCACGGCTGGCGGGACCCCGTCGAGGCGCCCCAGGACGTCACCTGGCTCTCGCTGCGCGACCGCGTGGAGATCCCCGACCCCGAGCTGCCGACCGGGCTGCAGCTGCCGGAGGCCGGGGAGGAGGCGGCCCGCGAGGCGTGGCGCGACTACGTCGACGAGCGGCTGGGCGACTACGACCGGCAGCGCGACCGCCCGGACCTCGATGCCACCAGTCACATGTCGGTGCGGCTGAAGTGGGGCGAGATCCACCCGCGCACCCTCCTCGCGGAGCTGCGAGACCGCCCGACCAAGGCCGCCGCGACCTACCGCAAGGAGCTGGCCTGGCGCGAGTTCTACGCCGACGTGCTGTTCCAGCAGCCGCGGACCGCGCGCGACTACCTCCGCGAGGAGTTCGCCCACATGCAGTACGACGAGCCGGGCGAGCGGTTCCAGGCATGGTGCGAGGGCCGCACGGGCTTCCCCGTCGTGGACGCCGGGATGCGGCAGCTGCGGGGCATCGGCTGGATGCACAACCGGGTGCGGATGATCGTGGCCAGCTTCCTGATCAAGGACCTGCACATCGAGTGGCAGCACGGCGCGCGGCACTTCATGCACTGGCTCGTCGACGGCGACCTGCCGTCGAACCAGCACGGCTGGCAGTGGACGGCAGGCTGCGGCACCGACGCGGCGCCGTACTTCCGGATCTTCAACCCGGTCATGCAGGGCGAGAAGTTCGACCCCGAGGGCCGCTACATCCGGCGGTGGGTGCCGGAGCTCGCCGACGTCGAGCTGAAGTTCGTGCACCAGCCATGGGCGAGGCCGGAGGGTCAGCCGGAGGGCTACCCGGCGCCGATCGTGGACCACAAGGCCGAGCGGGCCGAGGCGCTGCGCCGCTACGAGGCCGTCCGGTCCTGACCGGCTGCTGACCGGCCCCTGACCAGCACCTCCTGCCGGCGGTAGGTTGCCGCGCGAGGAGGCGCCATGACACCCGACCCCGCCAGCCCGCCCAGCTCTGGATCGGCCAGCTCTGGATCGGCCCGCACCGGATCGGCCGGCACCGGATCGGCCGAGCCCTCCACGCGGTTCCGGTTCCCCTCCGCCTTGACGGTGCTCGTCGGGGTCACCGTCGGCGTGTGGCTGCTGACGTTCGTGATCCCCACCGGCGCCTACCGGCTGGACGGCGACACCGGCCGCGCGGTCCCGGGTAGCTACCACGCCGTACCCACCGGGCTGAGCTTCGTGGACCGGCTGATGCAGCTGTTCCTGGCGCCGGTGAACGGGCTGTACGGCGTGCAGTCCTCCTCGGGGTTCATCGGGCCGAACGAGAGCGGCGAGCTGTTCGGCGCCGCCGGCGTGTTCCTGTTCGTGATCGCGATCGGCATCTTCATCACGGTCTCCATGAGCACCGGCGCCATCGACACCGGGGTCGCCAGGGTGGCGCACCGGCTGCGGGACCGCGGTGCTCTGGTGATCGTGATCCTGATGCTGGTGTTCTCCGTGGGTGGCACTGCCGAGGGGATGGCCGAGGAGACGCTGGGCTTCTACGCCCTGGTCGTGCCGCTGATGCTGAGCCTCGGCTACGACCGGATGGTGGCGCTGGCGACCATCCACGTGGGCGCCGGCGTCGGCGTGCTGGCCTCGACGGTGAACCCGTTCGCGACCGGGGTCGCCTCGGACGCGGCCGGGGTGTCGATCGGTGCCGGGCTCGGGTTCCGATTCCTGATGTACGTCGTGCTGACCGCCGGTGCGGTGCTGTTCGTGCTCCGCTACGCCCACCGGGTCAGGACCGACCCGACCCGGTCCCTGGTCACCGTCCAGGACGAGGACGCGGAGCTGGCCTCGCGCGGCCTCGGCACGGTGCCCACCCTGACCCGGCGGCAGCGGCTCGTCCTCGTGGTGGTCGGGCTGACCTTCGCGATGCTGATCTTCGCCATCGTGCCGTGGGCCCAGGTCATCGAGGGACCGTCGGCCGCCAGCTACCCCTGGCAGCTGGACTGGTACTTCCCCGAGCTGGCGATGCTGTTCGTGGTGATGTCGGTCGTGGTCGGACTGATCGGCGGGCTCGGGGAGAAGCGGCTGACCGACACCGTCGTGCGCGGAGCAGGGGACTTCGTCGGCGTGGGGCTGGTCATCGTGCTGGCCCGCGGAGTGACGGTGATCATGAACAACTCCGAGATCACCGGGACCGTCCTGCACTCCATGGAGAGCCTGGTCGCCCACACCTCCTCCGGCGTCTTCGGCGCGCTGATGTTCGCGGTCAACCTGCCGCTGGCGTTCCTGGTGCCCTCCACCTCCGGTCACGCGGCACTGGCGATGCCGATCCTGGCGCCGCTCGCGGACTTCGCGGGCGTCCCGCGCTCGATGGTGGTGACGGCCTTCCAGTCCGCCTCCGGGGTGGTCAACCTGATCACGCCGACGTCGGCGGTGGTGATGGGCGGCCTGGCGCTGGCCAAGGTCCGCTACGACGAGTTCCTCCGGTTCGTCGCGCCGCTGCTGGTCGGGCTGCTGGTGCTGTGCACGGCCTTCCTGGTGGTCGGTGCCGCGATCTCCTGACCGGCCACCCGTCCGGCGAGGTCCCCGCGTTTGACAGCGGGTTGCGCGCTGCCGTGAGATTGGAACGTGCAAATCCATTCTTCGGGCCCGTGGTGGCGGCACGCCGTCTGCTACCAGATCTACGTCCGCAGCTTCGCCGACGCGGACGGGAACGGCGTCGGCGACCTGCCGGGGATCGAGCAGCGGCTGCCCTACCTCGCGGACCTCGGCGTGGACGCGGTGTGGATCACGCCGTTCTACCCCTCGCCGCAGCACGACCACGGCTACGACGTGTCGGACTACCGTGACGTCGACCCGCTGTTCGGCACGCTCGACGACTTCGACTCGATGCTCGCGACGGCCCACGCCCTGGGCGTGAAGGTGATCGTGGACGTCGTACCCAACCACACCTCGAGCGAGCACCCGTGGTTCCGCGAGGCGCTGGCGGCCGAGCCCGGTGACCCGCTGCGCGAGCGCTACGTGTTCCGCGACGGTCTCGGCCCGGACGGTGACCTGCCGCCGAACAACTGGCAGTCGATGTTCGGCGGCCCGGCGTGGACCCGGCTCCCGGACGGCCAGTGGTACCTCCACCTCTTCGACTCCAGCCAGCCCGACCTGAACTGGTGGAACCCCGAGGTCGGCGACGAGTTCGAGTCGATCCTGCGGTTCTGGCTGGACCGCGGCGTGGACGGCTTCCGCGTGGACGTCGCCCACGGCCTCTACAAGCCGCTCGACCTCACCCCCAGCGAGCCCGGCGACAAGCCGCCGCACCCGATGTGGGACCAGCCGGAGGTGCACGAGGTCTACCGCCGCTGGCGCAAGGTGCTGGAGTCCTACGACGGCGACCGGATGGCCGTCGCCGAGGCGTGGGCGGGCAGCGCGGAGGCGATGGCGCGCTACATCCGCTCCGACGAGCTGCAGCAGACGTTCAACTTCGAGTGGCTGCAGGCCGACTGGTCGGCGGCAGCGTTCCGCGACGTCGTCGTGGACACCTTCGAGGCGGTCGGGCTCGTGGACGGTACGCCGACCTGGGTGCTGTCGAACCACGACGTGGTCCGGGAGACGACCCGCTACGGCGGCGGCCCGACCGGCGTGGCGCGGGCGCGGGCCGCTGCGCTGACCATGATGGCGCTGCCCGGGTCCGCCTACGTCTACCAGGGCGAGGAGCTCGGTCTCGAGCAGGTGGACGTGCCACCCGAGGACCGGCAGGACCCGGCCTTCCACCGCGGCGGGCGCGAGGGCCGCGACGGCTGCCGGGTGCCGGTCCCGTGGTCCGGCGACTCCTCGCCGTACGGGTTCAGCGCGGGCGACGCCCGTCCCTGGCTGCCGATGCCGACCGGATGGGCGCACCTCACCGTGGAGGCGCAGCTCGCCGACCCGGCCTCGACGCTGGGATTCTTCCGGCGGATGCTGCGGGTGCGCCGGGAGGTGGTCGCCGGGCTTCCCGACCACGTCGAGGTGCTGGCCTCGGCGACGGACACCTTCGCGGTGCGCCGCGGCGACCTGGTGTGCGTGGTCAACTGCGGCAACCGGGACGCCCGGCTTCCCGACGTGGCCGGCGAGCTGGTGCTCAGCAGTGGCCCGGAGCCCGCCGGCGGACTCCTGGCGCCGGACACGGCGGCCTGGTTCCGCACCCGGTAGCTCCCACCCGCGTCGCGCGCCGTGGCAGCGTGGGTGGGCTTCGGCCGGCCCGCCGGAAATTTGACTTGTGCTGACGGCTGCCGGGGAGCAGTCTCGGAATCTATACCTCTCAGGGTGGGGACGGGTTCTTCGGGGCGTATCACGCGACCGCTCGCCTGCTCCTGAGTCGGTGACCGGGCCGTCTACCCGCGAGACGGCATCTCGCCGCACGTCAGGACGTCCCGATGCCCTCCCTGCTCGACCCGATGTCGCCGGTCCCGCTCCAGCGGTCGTCCGTGGCGCCTGCTCGTGAGGCCGGACAGTCCGCCGGCCACACGCCGTACCTCGACCTCGACGTGGCGCTGGCCGTGACCCGCTTCCGGCGGCTGGCCGCCACGGTGCCCGGCGCCGCGGTCCACTACGCGGTCAAGGCCAACCCGCAGCCCGAGCTGCTCGCGGCGCTCGCCGGAGCAGGGTGTCGCTTCGACGTGGCCAGCCCGGCCGAGGTGGGCGCAGCGCTCGACGCGGGAGCCGATCCCGCCGAGCTGGTCTACTCCAACCCCATCAAGCGCCGCACGGACATCGCGCTGGCCTGGCACCGCGGCGTCCGACTGTTCGCGGTGGACTCCGTCGAGGAGGTCCAGAAGGTGGCGGCGGTCGCTCCCGGCTCGGGGGTGCTGTGCCGGATCCACACCTCGGGCGAGGGCTCGGACTGGTCGCTGTCGCGCAAGTACGGCTGCTCGCCCCGCGATGCCGCGCACCTGCTCCGCTCCGCTGCGACCGCGGGGCTCGACGCGGCGGGCATCTCCTTCCACGTCGGCTCCCAGCAGCGCGATCCTCGGGCGTGGGACGCTCCGATCGGCGCTGCCGCGGGGATCCTCGCCGCGCTCGGGGTCGAGGACCGCTCCCGGTTCCTGCTCGATCTCGGCGGCGGGTTCCCGGCCCACCTGGAGGGCGACTGCCCGCCGCTGCCGAGCTACGGCGCAGCGATCGAGCGAAGCCTGCAGAGGCACTTCGGCGACAACCGTCCGGGCCTCCTGGTGGAGCCCGGCCGGGGGGTGGTCGCCGACGCCGGGACCCTGGTGACCACGGTCATCGCGGTCGTACGACGCGGCGCGACGCGTTGGGTGTTCCTGGACGCCGGGGTCTTCACCGGCCTGGTCGAGACCCTCGACGAGGCGATCCGCTACCCGATCCGCACCAGCGTCGACGGCGGCCCCACGGGTCCGTGCGTGCTCGCCGGACCGACCTGCGACAGCGCCGACGTGCTGTACGAGAAGACTCCGGTGCACCTCCCCCTGGCGCTCGGCGAGGGCGACACCCTGCGGCTGCTGTCCACCGGCGCCTACACCACCTGCTACTCCACCGTGGGGTTCAACGGGTTCGCCCCCCTGCCCACCCGCCTCGTGTGATGCCCGTCGCTGTGACGTCCCGGCAGGTCCCGGGGCCGGTGCGCCGGCTGCTGGTCAGCCACGCGCTCGCATCGGTGGGGATGTCCCTGCCCTGGCCGCTCCTGCTGGTGCTGGTGTGGGACCGCACCGGGCAGGGGTCGCACGGCGACCTGATGCTGGGGCTCACCGCCGCCGCGCGGATGCTTCCCTACGTCCTGCTGTCCTGGGCGACCGGGATGCTCGCCGACCGGTTCCGGCGCGACCGGCTGGTCCGGGTGACGCTCGCCGCGCGGGTCGCGCTGCTGGCGACCGTCGCGGTGGCGGTGGCGCAGGGCTGGTTGCTGGTCGCGGTCCTCGCCGCCGCCCTGGCCGTCGCGTGCGGCACGCCCGCCTACCCCGCGCTCGCTGCCGCGATGCCGGGCGCGGCGGGACCGGGACGCCGGCGGGCCACCGACCTGCTGGTCACCATCGAGGTCGCCTCGTTCGTGGTGGGTCCGGCGATCGGCGGGCTGCTGCTCGCGGCACCCACCCGGTCGTGGTCGCCGGTCATCGGTGTCCTGCTGACGCTGCTCGCCCTCGCGGCCATCCCCGGTGTGGTCCTGCCCCGGCCGGCGCCGGACCAGCCGGCCTTGGATGCTGCCGACGCTCCAGGTGAGCCGGCGCCGGAACAGGCTCGCACCGGCATCGGCGCGACCCTGCGGGCATCCTCGTCGGCCAGCCGGGCGATCGGGGTGGCCGGTCTGCTGAACGCGGTGGACGCCGTGCTGCTCCTCGCGCTGCTGCCGGTGAGTGCGCAGCTGTGGCATGCGGGCGACTCGGGGTACGGCCTGGCCACGGGGCTGCTGGGGTTCGGCGCGGTGGGCGCGCCGCTGCTGTGGCGGCTCGGCTCCTCGGCGCGCGGCCGGGCCCGGTGGGGCCTGCTCCTCCTCGGCGGCTCGCTGGTCGCCGTGCCGCTGACCCCGGCCGTGGGCTGGGCCGCGCTGCCGCTCGTCCTCGCAGGTGCCGCGACCGTGCACGTCGAGGGCGCGGTCACCGAGGCGATCCAGGACGCCGTGCCGGACTCGCAGCGCGCCGGCGCCCTCGGTCTGACCGACAGCGTGATGGTCGGGGCAGGCCTCGCCGGGTCGCTGCTGGCCCCCTGGCTGTCCTCGGCGCTCGGGCCCCGGGGCGTGGTGCTGTTCCTGGCGGCGGCTTCCATGGCGACCGTCGCCGCACTGGGACGACGCAGCGCCGGGGCCGTGGAGGCACGCGTTCCGTCCCAGCGGCGGGCGGACGATCCCGTCCGGACGCCCGAGCCGGACGTCCTGGTGGAGCCGGACGCCTGACATCGCCCGAACCGACGACCACTCGGACGTGCACTCGAGCAGCGTCCGGCCGGTCCCCAGGCGGAGGAGAGGCTCCTGACCGGCGCGAGTGCCCGTCCGACGGGTCGTTCGCCGGTGACGCAGAACCGCCCCGGCCGTGATGGCCGGGGCGGGTCTGTCGTCCGGGGGTCAGCGAACGGTGACCGGCTCCGCGGCGACCTCGGCCACCTCGTCCGGACGCTCGATCGTGGTGCGCAGCGGGACCTCGCGGATGAACAGCACGGCGACCAGCGCGACCAGCGCGCAGGGCGCCGCGATCATGAAGATGGTGCCGATGCCCTGGCCGTAGGCCGCCTCGAAGACAGCGCGCACCGGTGCCGGAAGCGTGGACATGTCCGGGATGCCGCTCGACCCGGAGGCGGAGGAGGCGCGCACGCCGAGCCTGGCCAGCCCGGAGGTGACGTCGGCGGTGACGTGGTGGCTGAGCACGGCGCCCAGGACGGACACGCCGATCGAGCCGCCCATGGAGCGGAAGAACGCGACGACCGAGCTGGCGGCGCCCATGTCCTTCTGCGCCGTGTTGTTCTGCACGGCCAGCACCAGGTTCTGCATCGTCGCACCCAGGCCGAGGCCGAGGACGCCCATGAACAGGCCCACCCGGACGAGGCTGGTGGTGTTGTCGATGGACCCGAGCAGGAACAGCCCCACCAGGGTGAGCACCATTCCGCCCACCAGGTAGCGCTTCCAGCGACCGGTGGCGCTGATGATCCGGCCGATGACCAGGCTCGAGACCACCAGGCCACCCACCATCGCGACCGACATCAGGCCGGCGTGCGTGGGGGTCATGCCCTTGGCGATCTGGAAGTACTGGGAGAGGTAGACCGTCGAGCCGAACATCGCGATGCCGATCATCACCGAGGCGAAGGTGGCCAGGCTGGTCGTCCGGTCGCGGAACAGGCGCAGCGGGATGATCGGCTCGACCGCACGCATCTCGACGGCGACGGCGGCGGCGAGCAGCAGCACGCCGAGGACGATCATCCCCGCGCTGGTGAAGGAGCCCCAGCCGAAGTTGTTGCCGGCCAGGGAGACCCAGATCAGCAGCGTCGAGACGCCACCGGTGATCAGTGCGGCACCGAGGTAGTCGATGTTCACCTCGCGCTTGACCGTCTTGATGTGCAGGGTCTTCTGCAGCACGACGAAGGCGAGTGCGGCGATCGGCAGCCCGACGAAGAAGCAGCCGCGCCAGCCGAAGGACGAGTCCACGATCACGCCGCCGATGAGCGGCCCGCTGACGGTCGCCAGCGCGAAGACCGCACCGATGTAGCCCGAGTAGCGACCGCGCTCACGCGGCGAGACGATCGAGGCGATCACGACCTGCACCAGGGCGGTCAGGCCACCGACACCGAGTCCCTGCACGGCGCGGGAGGCGATCAGGGTCCCCATGTTCGGGGAGACAGCGGCTGCGAGCGAGCCGAGGGAGTAGACGACCAGGGCGGTCTGCACCAGCATCTTCTTGCTGAACAGGTCCGACAGCTTGCCCCAGATCGGTGTCGAGGCGGTCATGGTGAGCAGCGTCGCGACGACGACCCAGGTGTAACCCGACTCGCTGCCGTTGAGGTCCGCCACGATCCGCGGCAGCGCGTTGGTGACCACCGTCGAGGACAGCATCGCCACGAAGAGGCCGAGCAGCAGCCCGGACAGTGCCTCGAGGATCTGCCGGTGCGACATCTGGCCGGGCCCGGTGACCTCGTGCTGCTCGCGCGGGGCCGGGCTCGGCGCCTGCGCGGCGGTCGCTGCCGGGACCGGCGTCGAGGCGGCGGCGTGCCGGCCGCCGCGACTGGTGGTCGGGGAGTCGGCGGGCACCCGGGCGGCGTGCCGACCGGATGCGAGGTGCTTGCCGGAGGAGTGTGCAGTCTGAGTCATGGCCTCGGAGTTCCTGGAGTTCGTCGGGTGCCCCCTCAGGGTACCCGATGCTTGCGTGCTGCAACCATCCTTTTGCGGCCGAAATTCCCGTGACGCCGCCCACGTGGGCGGGTCAGGCGTTCTCAGCCGCTCTCAGGCGGTCGGGTGCCGGGCGTCGTACTCGAGGAACCGCCGGGACAGCGCGCTGGCGCTGAGCACGCCGACCACGCAGGCGAGACCGCCGAGCAGCAGGGCGAGCCGCTCGCCGATGGTGCTGGCCACCGACCCGGCCAGGAAGTCACCGGCACGCGGTCCGCCGGCGACCACGACGATGAAGACTCCCTGCAGCCGGCCGCGCATCTGGTCCGGCGCCGCGACCTGCAGCATCGTGGAGCGGTAGGCGGCGCTGACCATGTCTGCCATCCCCGAGATCGCCAGGAAGACCACCCCGACCCAGAGGATGTCGGTGAGACCGACGCCGCCGACCGCTGCCCCGTAGACGACCACGGAGATCACGATCGCCAGTCCCTGCAGGCGGACCTTGCTCACCCATCCCGAGAACAGGAACGCGATCACCGCCCCCGCTGCGGGCGCGGCCTGGAGGACACCGACGACGCCGGCGCCGCCGCCGTACACCTTGTAGGCGAGCGCCGGGAACAGCGCCCGAGGCTGGGCCAGCACCATCGCGCACAGGTCGACGACGAACGTCATCCGCAGGTTCCCCGAGTGCCGCAGGAACTTCAGCCCGTCGACCACCGACCTGAGGCCCGCACGTGGGCTGTTGTCCATCGGCGGCATCCGGGGCAGTCGGACCAGCGCGTAGTAGGCGGCGGCGAAGGTGACCACGTCGATGGTGTACGCCGCGCCGTAGCCGTGCCAGGTGATGGCCAGCGCGCCGATCACCGGGCCGAAGGTGAAGCCCAGGTTGAACGAGGCCATGTTCAGCGCCGACGCGGCCGGGATCAGCTCCTTGTCCAGCAGCCGCGGCATCATCGCGCTCCGTGCCGGGTTGTTGATGGCGTAGAAGCCCGACTGGACGGCGATGCACGCGTAGAGCACCCACACCGAGCGGTTGCCCGCGAACGCCTGCACGGCCAGCGCCATGGAGACCGCCCAGAGCCCGGCGCTGGCGACGAGGGCGAGGGTACGGCGGTCGACCGCGTCGGCGATCGCGCCGCCGTAGAGCCCCAGCGCGACGAGCGGGACGAGCGCGAACACCCCGACGAGCCCGACGTAGAACGACGACCCGGTGAGGGCGTAGACCTGGATGGCGACGGCGACGTTGGTCATCTGCTGGCCCAGCTGCGACACGGTGCTGCCGAAGAACAGCCGACGGAAGGCGGGCGACACCTGCAGCGGACGGGTGTCGGTGAGCACCGAGCGCCAGCGGCCCTGCCGACGCCCGGATCCTGTCTGCATGGGCCAACGTTCTCATCCGCAGAAATCGCTTGTCCGGCGGGCGGGGTGCGACGTACCGTTGAGGTACACGAGAGAGGAGGTGGTCCGAGAGTGCATTCTTTACGGATTCGTGAGGTGGCTGCTCGCTAGCAGCGCACCAACCAGCCACGCTGACTGCAGTGCGCGCTGGTAATCCCAAGCAGTCACCCGGCCCGTGGGCGCTCCGGACATCATCCGACCGGAGAGCGGTTCAAGAACCGCAACGCCCACGGGCTGTTTTCTTGCCCCTCCCCCTGCGCCGATTACCAGGGTATGCAGGACGTTTGGCGCTTCCCACGGGCCGTGACCCATGGGAAGGGCAAGTTTCCCATGGGAAGCAGGGGCCGGTGGGGTGCTGGGGAAGCGCCGGCCTGCGGCGGTCACCCATCCGTCGTACGACGAGCGCCGGCCCGCCGTACGACGATCTCGTGGGCCGCCGCACGGCGCTGCCCAGCCGCCCACGACGATGTCCGGGACGTCGTCGGCGAGCTGCCTCCGGCACTGGGAAGCGTCCCGCCGCGCGGCACCACTGCCCGGCGATGGACCGCCACTCCCCATGGAAGACTGGCGCTTCCCATGGGTCACGGCCCATGGGAAGCGCCAAACGTCCTGCATCCCCTGGTAATCAGCAGGACGAGCGGGCTTCGGGGCGGGAGGGCCAGGTCAGACCAGCGCCTGGGCGAACTGGGAGTTGTAGAGGGCCGCGTAGGCGCCGTCGGCGGCCAGCAGCTCCTCGTGGGTGCCCTGCTCGACGATGCTGCCCGCCTCCATCACCAGGATGAGGTCGGCGTCGCGGATCGTGGACAGCCGGTGGGCGATCACGAAGCTGGTCCGGTCCGAGCGGAGGGCGGCCATCGCCTTCTGCACCAGCAGCTCGGTGCGGGTGTCCACCGAGCTGGTCGCCTCGTCGAGGATCAGCAGCGCAGGGTCGGCCAGGAAGGCTCGGGCGATGGTGACCAGCTGGCGCTCACCCGCACTGATGCTGCTGCCGTCCTCGTCCACGACGGTGTCGTAGCCGTCGGGGAGGTTGTGCACGAACCGGTCCACGAACGTGGCGCGGGCCGCCTGCATGAGCTCCTCCTCGGAGGCGTCGGGGCGACCGTAGGCGATGTTGTCGCGGATCGTGCCCTTGAAGAGCCAGGTGTCCTGCAGCACCATCCCGGTCATCCCGCGCAGGTCGCTGCGCCGCATGCTGGCGATGTCCACGCCGTCCAGCGTGATCCGCCCGCCGTCCACGTCGTAGAACCTCATGATCAGGTTCACCAGCGTCGTCTTGCCGGCGCCGGTCGGCCCGACGATGGCGATGGTCTGACCCGGCCGCGCCACCAGTGACAGGTCCTCGATCAGCGGCTGGTCGTCCTCGTAGCGGAACGACACGTGCTCGAAGACCACCTGCCCGCGGCCACCGACGGCGAGCGGCTCGACCCGCTCGACGGGCTCCTCCTCGGCGTCCAGCAGCTCGAAGACCCGCTCCGCCGAGGCGACCCCGGACTGCAGGAGGTTGACCATCGAGGCGACCTGCGTGAGCGGCTGGGTGAACTGCCGGGAGTACTGGATGAACGCCTGCACGTCACCGAGCGTCATGGCGCCGCCGGCCACCCGGAAGCCGCCGACGACGGCGATCACCACGTAGTTGAGGTTCCCGATGAACATCATCATCGGCATGATCAGCCCGGAGATGAACTGCGCCCCGAAGCTGGCCTCGAACAGCTCGTCGTTCTGCCGCTCGAAGACGTCCTCGACCTCCTGCTGGCGACCGAACACCTTGACCAGGGCGTGCCCGCTGAACGTCTCCTCGATGTGCGCGTTGAGCTGACCGGTGCGCCGCCACTGGGCGATGAACTTGCCCTGCGAGCGCTTCATGATCTGGCCGGTGAGCAGCATCGAGACCGGCACCGTGACCAGGGCGACCAGCGCCAGCGTCGGCGAGATCGTCAGCATCATCGCCAGCACGCCCACCACGGTGAGCAGCGACACCAGCAGCTGGCTCATCGTCTGCTGCAGCGTCTGGCTGACGTTGTCGATGTCGTTGGTCACCCGGGAGAGCAGCTCACCGCGCGGCTGCTTGTCGAAATAGCTGAGCGGCAGCCGGTTGATCTTCTCTTCGACGTCGGCGCGCATCCGGCGCACCGTGTTCTGCACCACGCCGTTGAGCACGAACCCCTGCAGCCACGAGATGAGTGACGCGGCGACGTACACCGCGAGCACCAGCAGCAGGACGTTGCGTACGGCGTGGAAGTCGACGCCCTGCCCGGGCACCACGTCCATCCGGCTCAGCATGTCCGCGAGCCGGCCGTCGCCCTTCTCGCGCAGCGCCTCGACGGCCTCGCCCTTGGTGGTGCCGGCGAGCTGGCGGCCGAAGAGGCCGGAGAAGATCAGGTCGGTCGCGTGACCGAGGATCTTCGGGCCCAGGACGGTCAGCCCGACGCTGACGACCGCCAGCAGCACGACCGCGACCGCCCGCCCGCGCTCGGGGCGCATCCGGGCGACCAGGCGCTTGGCGGACGGGCCGAAGTCCATGGACTTCTGCCCGACCATGCCGCCGCCCATCGGGCCGCCGCGACCGGGGCCGCCGGCGACCTGGATGCGCTCGGTCTCCTTCATCGGACCGCCGGGCTTCGAGGCACCGGGCTTCGTGGGGCCGGACTGGGTGGGACCGGACGTCGTGGCACTCATGCGGCCTCCTCGGCAGTCAGCTGGGACTCGACGATCTCCTGGTAGGTCTCACATGTCTCCAGCAGCTCGTCGTGCCGCCCTCGCCCGACGACCACGCCGTCCTCGACGACCAGGATCTGGTCTGCTCGGATGATCGTGGAGACCCGTTGGGCCACGATGACGACCGTCGAGTCCTTGGTGACCGGGCCGAGCGCAGCGCGCAGCCGGGCATCGGTGGTCAGGTCGAGAGCCGAGAACGAGTCGTCGAACAGGTAGATCGCGGGTCTGCGGATCAGCGCCCGCGCGATGGCGATGCGCTGGCGCTGACCGCCCGAGACGTTCGTGCCTCCCTGGGTGATCGGTGCCTCCAGACCCTCCGGCATCGCCTCGACGAAGTCACGGCCCTGAGCGATCTCCAGGGCCTGCCACATCTCCTCCTCGGTGGCGTCCGGCTTGCCGTAGCGCAGGTTGCTCGCCACCGTCCCGGAGAACAGGAACGCCTTCTGCGGCACCAGCCCGATCTGGCTCCACAGCAGCTGCGGGTCGAGGTTGCGCACGTCGACCCCGTCGACGTACACCGCGCCGCCGGTCACGTCGAAGAGCCGCGGGACCAGCCCGACCATCGTGGTCTTGCCCGCTCCGGTGGAGCCGATGATCGCGGTCGTCTGTCCCGGACGGGCGGTGAACGACATGTCGCGCAGGACCGGCGCGTCGGCTCCCGGGTAGGTGAACTCGACCCCCCGGAACTCCAGCTCTCCGTGGCCCACGAGCTCGGTGACCGGCTGGGCGGGGGGCACGACGGAGGACTCGAGGTCGAGCACCTCGCCGACGCGGTCCGCACACACCGAGGCGCGCGGCACCATCACGAGCATGAAGGTCGCCATCATCACCGACATCAGGATCTGCACGAGGTAGGCCAGGAACGCCGTCAGGGCACCGATCTGCATCTGACCCGAGTCGACGCGGTGCCCGCCGAACCACAGCACCGCGACGCTGGAGGCGTTCAGGATCAGCATCACGGTGGGGAACATCGTCGCCATCCACCGCCCGGTGGTCACGGCGACGGCGGTCAGGTCGTCGTTCGCGACCCCGAACCGCCTTGTCTCCAAGGGCTCCCGCACGAAGGCGCGCACCACCCGGATCCCGGTGATCTGCTCGCGCAGGATGCGGTTGACCCCGTCGATCCGCGTCTGCATCAGCCGGAAGCCGGGCACCATCCGGGTGATGATGAAGCCGACCGAGACGAACAGTGCCGGGACGCAGACGGCCAGCAGCCAGGACAGCCCGAAGTTCTCGCGCATCGCCATCAGCACGCCGCCGACCATCATGATCGGTGCGGCGACCATCATCGTGCAGGTCATCAGCACCAGCATCTGCACCTGCTGCACGTCGTTGGTATTTCGGGTGATCAGCGAGGGTGCGCCGAACTGGATGACCTCGCGGTCGGAGAACTCGCCGACCCGATGGAAGATGGCCGCCCGCAGGTCGCGGCCGAAGCCCATGGCGGTGCGCGCCCCGACGTAGACCGCCGCGGAGCTGCACAGGATCTGCAGCAGGGACACGCCGAGCATCACCATGCCGGTGTGCATGATGTAGCTCGTGTCGCCGCGGGCGACGCCGTTGTCGATGATGTCGGCGTTCAGGCGGGGCAGGTAGAGCGCCGCCATCGTCCCGACGAACTGCAGCAGGACGACGAGGCCGAGCTGCGGGCGGTACGGCACGAGGTGCTCCCGAAGAAGTCGCAGCAGCATCTCAGTCCTCCTTCGTGGGACGGTGGCGGATCCCGTCGAGCAGCGAGTCGGTGATCTGCTGGTCGGTCAGCCGCCGGACGGAGTCCGCGCCGGGGTGCCGGGAGCCCTGGACCAGGGTCCGCAGCAGCGTGGCGGCGAGCTCGGGATCGACGGCGAGCTCCGCGCGGTGCGGCTCGAACAGGGAGGTGAGCAGCTCGTGCAGGGCGAGGTTCGCGTCGGTGATGAAGCCGGGTGGGCCGCTGTGCTCCCGGTGCCGGTCCGGCTGGTTCATCCAGAGCCGCCGCAGCGCCATCATCACGAGCATCACCCGCTCGGAGCGCTCGAACAGCCGGTTCACGGTGATCAGCACCTTCTCGCGCAGGTCGTCCGTGCCGGCGATCGCGGCCTCGAGCTGGACGCGGTTCAGCGCCGGGTCCAGGGTCTCCTCGGCGGTGGCCATCAGCAGCGCGGCCTTGTCGGGGAAGACCCGGAAGATGGTGCCCTCGGCGATCCCGGCGGCCTCGGCGATCTGTTTCGTGGTGACCTCGTCACCGTGCTGCAGCAGCAGGGGGACGACGGCCTCGATGATGGTGCGCCGGCGCTCGTCCGGGGCCATCGGGGCAGCCCGGCCGGAGCGACGAGTCGTGGAGGTCATGTCGCCAATCGTAGGTGAGTGAGCACTCACTCACAAGTGCTTTTCCGCCGATCGCCTCAGGGGGCCAGGCGCTCCACGGCCCAGCCGCCCGACCCATCGGAGCGGCGGTACACCAGCCGGTCGTGCATCCGGCCCTTGCGGCCCTGCCAGAACTCCACGGCCACGGGCGCGACCCGGAAGCCTCCCCAGAACGGCGGCAGGGGTACGTCGTCCGCGTCGGCGAACCGGGCCAGCACCCCGCCGTACCTCTCGTCGAGGGCGGCCCGCGAGGAGACGACCTCGGACTGGGGGGAGGCCCAGGCGCCGAGCTGGGAGCCGCGGGGACGGCTGGCGAAGTAGTCCTCGTCCTCCTCGGCCGAGACCCGGGACGCGACACCCTCGACCCGCACCTGGCGCTGCAGGTCGTGCCAGGGGAAGAGCAGCGAGACGGCGGGGTTCGCGTCGATGTCGTGGCCCTTGCGGGAGGCGAGGTTCGTGTAGAACACGAAGCCCCGCTCGTCGAGGCCCTTGAGCAGCACCAGCCGCGCCGACGGGCGGCCGTCGGCGGAGACGGTGGCGACCACCATGGCGTTCGGCTCGTGCACGCCCGCCTCGACGGTGTCGTCGAACCAGCGTCGGAACATCGCGACCGGGTCGTCGGCGAGGTCGGGGGTGTCCAGCCCGGCGTCGCCGTACTCCCGCCGGAGCCTGCCGAGGTCCTGCTTGGGCTGCCCGCTCATGGCTCGAACCTAGCAACCGCCCCCTGCCTGCGACATGGACCGGCGGGGTGGGGATGATGGGGACGTTTGGCCAACTGCGTGACGAAGGAGTCGTCCATGAGCGAGGTCCAGCACGGACTCGAAGGCGTGGTCGCGTTCGCGACCGAGATCGCCGAGCCGGACAAGGAGGGCTCCGCGCTGCGCTACCGCGGCGTGGACATCGAGGATCTCGTGGGCCGGGTCCCGTTCGAGAAGGTGTGGGGGCTGCTGATCGACGGTTCCTACGACCCCGGTCTGCCGCCCGCGGAGCCCTACAACATCCCGGTGCACACCGGCGACATCCGTGTCGACGTGCAGGCTGCCGTCGCGATGCTCGCCCCCGCGTTCGGGATGCGCCAGACCTATGACATCTCCGACGAGCAGGCACGCGAGGACCTGAGCCGGGTCGCGGTGATGGTGCTCTCCTACGCCGCCCAGGCCGCCCGGGGCCTCAACCTCCCGGTGGTCCCCCAGCGCGACGTGGACCGCGGCGCCACCCTCGCGGAGCGGTTCATGATCCGCTGGAAGGGCGAGGCGGATCCCAAGCACGTCAAGGCGATCGACGCCTACTGGAGCTCGGCTGCCGAGCACGGCATGAACGCCTCCACCTTCACCGCACGCGTGATCACCTCCACCGGCGCGGACGTCGCGGCCGCCTTCTCCGGGGCGATCGGCGCGATGAGCGGCCCGCTGCACGGCGGCGCGCCGTCCCGGGTGCTGGGGATGATCGAGGCGGTCGAGGGCAGCGGCGACGCCGAGGGATACGTCAAGGGCCTGCTGGACAAGGGCGAGCGGCTGATGGGCTTCGGGCACCGCGTCTACCGGGCGGAGGACCCGCGCGCCCGCGTCCTCCGGCGTACGGCGAAGGAGCTCGGCGCCCCGCGCTACGAGGTCGCCGAGGCCCTGGAGAAGGCCGCGCTCGCCGAGCTCAAGGAGCGCCGCCCGGACCGGGTACTGGAGACCAACGTGGAGTTCTGGGCCGCGATCGTCCTGGACTTCGCCGAGGTGCCGCCGTCGATGTTCACATCCATGTTCACCTGCGCGCGCACGGGCGGCTGGTCCGCGCACATCCTGGAGCAGAAGCGCACCGGGCGGCTGATCCGGCCCTCTGCGATCTACACCGGGCCGCCGAGCCGCAAGGCCGACGAGGTCGACGGCTGGAACCCCGCCTGGGCGTGAGGCCCGCCGGCCTGGGTACGCCCGCCGCATGTCGCCGCTCTCGCTGACCTTCATCGGCAACGCCACCGTCCTGATCCGGTGGGGTGCGTTCACGCTGCTCACCGACCCCAACTTCCTGCACGCGGGCCAGCGCACCCACCTGGGCTACGGACTGTTCTCCAAGCGGCTTCGCGAACCCGCCATGCGGGTCGACGAGCTGCCACCCCTGGACGCCGTGGTGCTCTCACACCTGCACGGCGACCACTGGGACCGGGTCGCCCAGCGACACCTCGACCACTCGCTGCCGATCATCACCACGCCGCACGCCTCGCGACGGCTGCAGGGCCTCGCCGGCTTCCGTCGGGCGATCGGGATGCGGACCTGGGAGCAGCACAGCGTGGTCAAGGACCAGCAGACGCTGACGGTCACCGCGCTGCCCGGCACCCATGCTCCGCTGCCGATCAGCCGGCTGCTGCCGCCCGTGATGGGCAGCCTGCTGGAGCTCGGGGACGCGACGGGTGTGGCCCAGCGGGTGTACCTGACCGGGGACACGCTGATGTACCACCGGATCCACGAGATCGCCCGCCGCTGCCCCGACATCGACCTGGCCGTCGTGCACCTCGGCGGCACGACGCTGCCCGGCGGCCTGGTGGTGACCATGGACGGCCGGCAGGGCGCCGACCTGCTCGAGGCGGTCCGCCCCCGTCGGGCGGTCCCGGTGCACGTCGACGACTACACGGTGATGAGGTCGCCGCTGTCGGACTTCACCGAGGAGATGTCGCGCCGGGGGCTGGCCGACCTGGTGCGGGTGGTCGGGCGGGGCGAGACCGCGACCTTCGAGTGACGAGATCCCCGGAGCCCGCGGCCGGCGGCTACAGCGGCTTGCCGAAGCACCGCTGCCGCGGCGACCAGGTGTAGTGACCGAACTTCTCGATCGGTGAATACCCCGTCGCGACGTACATCGCGATCGCCTCGGGCTGCGCAGTGCCGGTCTCCAGCACCATCACCTCGGCGCCCGCCTCGCGCGCCGTCCGCTCGAGGTGCGCGAGCACCAGCCGGGCGTAGCCCCGACGACGGGCGGCCGGAGCGACGTACATCCGCTTCACCTCGGCTGCCCGGCCGAGACCCCACGGGTGTACGTCGGAGCGCAGCCGCCACCCGCCCATCGCGACGGCGGCCCCGTCGACGTCCGCCCCGTCGACATATGCGAGGAAGAAGGCGCCGCGCGGCGGGTCGAAGATGCCGTCCTCGAGCGGGGTGTCGTCCGGGCCGCCGTAGAGCACGGTGTACTCCGCCTGCACCTCGGCGACCAGCGCCTGGGTGTCCGGGTCGGCGAAGCGGACCGGCTCGATACGGGGGGTGAGCGTGCCCATGGTCTCCTGCCAGGCTGGAACGGGTGGGGTGCGGACGAGCGACGGGTGACAGACTAGGAGACCCGAGCTGACAACGAGGTCAGCCATGCTCCTCCACCCGCACGAGGCAGGCCCCTTCATCGTGACCGACCCGATCACCCTCCCCGACCACCTGCTGCCCGCGGACGGACGCTTCGGCGCCGGCCCCTCGAAGGTCCGCGTCGAGGCCGTCGAGGCGCTGGCCGCGACCGGGACCTCCCTGCTCGGCACGTCGCACCGGCAGGCCCCCGTCCGCAACCTGGTCGGCCGGGTCCGCGAAGGCGTGTCGGCGCTGTTCGGGCTGCCCGAGGGCTACGAGGTGGTGCTCGGCAACGGCGGAGCGACGGCGTTCTGGGACGTCGCCACGTTCGGGCTGATCCGGGAGCGGAGCCAGCACCTGTCCTTCGGTGAGTTCTCGGCCAAGTTCGCCACCGCCGCCAGGACGGCACCCTTCCTCGGCGACCCGACAGTGGTCGAGTCGGCTCCCGGCACCCGTCCGGAGCCGCATGCCGAGGCCGGCGTGGACGTCTACGCGTGGGCGCACAACGAGACCTCCACCGGCGTGATGGCGCCGGTGCGTCGGGTCGAGGGCGCCGACCCCGGCTCCCTGGTGGTCATCGATGCCACCTCCGGCGCCGGCGGCCTGCCCGTGGACATCACCGAGGTGGACGCCTACTACTTCGCGCCGCAGAAGTCCTTCGCCTCCGACGGCGGCCTGTACCTCGCCGTGCTGTCCCCGGCCGCCCTGGACCGGGCCGCGGAGATCGCGGCGACCGGGCGCTGGGTGCCGGGCTTCCTGGACCTGCCCACGGCGATCGACAACTCGACCAAGAACCAGACCTACAACACCCCGTCGGTGGCGACGCTGTTCCTGATGGCCGAGCAGCTCGACTGGCTGAACGGGCAGGGCGGGCTCGACTTCGCCGTGTCACGCACCTCCGACAGCTCCAGCCGGCTCTACACCTGGGCGGAGAAGACCGCCTACACCTCGCCGTACGTCGCGGACCACGACCACCGCTCGCTGGTCGTCGGCACCATCGACTTCGACGAGAGCGTGGATGCTGCCGCGGTCGCCAAGACCCTGCGCAGCAACGGGATCGTCGACGTGGAGCCTTACCGCAAGCTCGGGCGCAACCAGCTGCGGGTGGCGATGTACCCCGCCGTCGACCCCGCCGACGTCGAGGCCCTGACCGCCTGCGTCGACTACGTGGTCGAGCGGCTCTGATCCGGTCAGGAATCGAGAAGCCCCGACCCGCCCGTGGCGCCTAGCCTCGGGTGTGACGAGCCGGCACCATGCCGGACCGAGCACCGGAGGGAACGAGAGATGCCTACCAAGAAGGCCGACCAGGGGACCGACGGGTTCAGCGCCGAGGAGCGTGCTGCGATGAAGGAGCGCGCCGTCGAGCTGCGCGCCGAGGGCAAGAAGGGCGCGAAGAAGGCCGACGGGCTGACGGCGGTCCTGGACGCCATCGCCTCGATGGCGCCTGAGGACCGTGAGCTCGCCGGGCGCGTGCACGTGACGGTGACCGCCACCGCGCCGGAGCTGACTCCCAAGACCTGGTACGGCATGCCTGCCTACGCGAACGCGGACGGCAAGGTCGTCGTGTTCTTCCAGGACTCGGGCAAGTTCAAGTACCGCTACTCGACCCTCGGCTTCCAGGACGCGGCGAAGCTCGACGACGGGGACATGTGGCCGACGTCGTACGCGCTGTCGAAGTGGAGCCCCGTGGTCGAGAAGCAGGTCGTCGAGCTGGTGCGGGCCGCGATCTCCTGACCGAGGCCGCGACCGCAGCCGGGCGCGCCTGGCCGGGTCACCGGACGCCGGCGGTAGCCTGCTGCTCTGGCCATGCACCTGTTCACCCCCGGCTCCGCCTCACGAGGACTGGTCCTGCTCGCCCCCGGCGGCGGCCAGGACCACACCTCGCCCGGCGTCCTCGCCCGCGCCACCCGTCTGACCGACGACGGGTTCGTCGTCGCGGTCGTCCGCTCGCTGGACGAGGTCCCGCCCGTGCTCGCCCGACATCCCGGCCCGGTCGGGTTCTGGGGCCTGTCCCAGGGCGCCCGGCTCGGGCTGCCGCTGCTCGCCGCCGAGCCGCTGGTCTCCGCCGCGGTGCTCGGGCTCGCGGACGGGCCGATCGCCTCGGCTCCCCTGGTCACCGCCTCGGTGCTCTTCTACCTCCAGACCGAGGACGAGATGGTCCGGCCGGACGACTGCCGGGCGCTGTTCGCCGCGCTCGGCTCGCCCGACAAGACCCTGGTGGAGAACCCCGGCGGGCACCTGGACCTGCCGCAGACCTCGGTCGAGGAGTCCGCTGCCTGGCTGGACCGCAAGCTGGTCGACTCGTGAGCACGCGGGACACGGCGACCGTCGATCGCGTCGTGGTGGCAGCGCTGCTGCGCCGGCGCGGCCGCGTGCTGGTGGTGCGTCGCCCGCCGAGCCGTGAGTGGTACCCCGACACCTGGGACCTGCCCGGAGGCGATGGCCTGGCGGGCGAGTCGCCGTCACAGGCACTGGTGCGGGCGCTGGTCGATCAGCTCGGCATCGTCGCCCAGGTCGCCGGGGACCCCCTCGCCCACGTCCAGGGCCGTGGCTTCCGCAAGCACATCTGGGTGGTCGACCTGTGGGCCGGCGAACCGACCAGCCAGGACCCGCTCGAGCACGACGCGCTCGCCTGGCTGACCGACCTCGAGCTCAGCGGCCTGGAGCTGGCGGACCCGCGCCTGCCACAGCTGCTGCGGCTGGCCCTCGACCGGGCCGCGGGTTGAGCGAGGACCGGCTCCGCCGCGACACGGTGTCCGGGAGCGTGGAGCTGCTGACCGAGCAGCTCTCGTGGCGCGGCCGGACCGTCCGGTGGGGCCGGATCGGGTCGGGTCCCGACGTCGTCCTCTGCCACGGCACCCCCTGGTCCTCCGAGCTGTGGCGACCCTGCGCCGAGGCGCTGGCGCCGTACTTCACTGTCTATCAGTGGGACATGCCCGGGTACGGCCGGTCCTCGAAGCTTCCCGAGCACCGGGTGTCACTGGACGTCCAGGGTGAGCTGTTCGCCGACCTGCTGGCGGAGTGGGGCCTGCCGTCCCCGCACGTGGTGGCACACGACTACGGCGGCGCGGTCGCCTTGCGAGCACACCTGCTGCACGGTGCCCGGGTCGCGTCGATGGCCCTGGTCGACGTCGTCGCTCTGGCGCCGTGGGGCTCGGAGTTCTTCCGGTTGGTGCGCGACCACGCCGAGGTGTTCAGCGCCCTGCCCGCCGCGGTGCACGAGGGCGCCATACGTGGCTACATCTCCGGCGCCAGCCACACCGGACTTGCGCCGGACGCCATGGACGCCCTCGTGGCGCCCTGGCTCGACGGTCCGGGCCAGGCCGCCTTCTACCGCCAGATCGCCCAGTCCGACCAGGCCTACACCGACGAGGTCGAGGGGCGATACGGCGAGGTGGCGGTGCCGGTGCTGGTGGTCTGGGGACGCGAGGACACGTGGATCCCCGTGGACCGCGCCCGCCGGCTGAGCGAGCTGCTGCCCGGCGCTCGGCTCAGGATCATCGACGACGCAGGTCACCTGGTCCAACTCGACCAGCCCGAGGCGCTGGCCTCGACGCTCGCGCTGTGGCTGTCCGCGCAGGGCTGACGCACGGATTCACCGTCGGTGAGGCGCCTGGTGGAACAAGCGGCCACAGGAACATGCAGCTCGACGCCTCAGGAGCTCATCGGGGGGTTCGGCCGCGGAGCTGCATGTTCGAGTGGCCGCCACCCCGGCCCGGCTCAGGCCAGGACCAGCCACACCCCGATGTAGTGGGCCGCGAAGGCCGCGATGGTCAGGGCGTGGAAGACCTCGTGGAAGCCGAACCACGCGGGCGCCGGGTTGGGCCGCCGGACCCCGTAGACGACCGCGCCACAGGTGTAGAGGAGCCCGCCGAGCACGATGAGCACCAGGACCGCCGGCCGGTCGGCGGCCAGGAACTCACCGGCCCAGAAGGCGGCGGCCCAGCCGAGCGCGACGTAGACCGGCACGTAGAGCCAGCGCGGTGCGTGCACCCACAGCACCTGGAAGGCGGCACCCGCCAGGGCACCCGCCCACACCAGCGTCAGCAGCGTGCGGGCCGAGCGGCCGCTGAGCAGCAGCACCGCGAACGGCGTGTAGGAGGCGGCGATCAGCACGAAGATGTTCGCGTGGTCCCACCGGCGCAGCAGCAGCCGGGTCGGCTCCGGCCAGCTGCGCGTGTGGTACGCCGCGCTGACGGAGAACAGCAACACCGCCCCGAGGCCGAAGACGGCACACGCGAGCTTGGCGGAGGTGCCCGGCGCGAACCCGACCTGTACGGCGGCCGCGACCGCCACCAGCGGGGCGCTGACCCGGTGCAGCTGACCGCGCAGCCGTGGCCTGACCTCGTCGACGAGGCGTCCCATCTCGCGCGAGAGGTGGTCCAGGGAGGTCATGGAACCAGCATGTCTCGCCGCAGCGACCAGTTCATGGTCGTGAAGAGTGAGCGGATCGAGGGTCTTTGTTCACCCGGGACAAGCGGCGACACCTCGGCCGAGGCGTGGGACCCTCACCGAGCCCGGTGCGACCGGGTGACCGACACGGTCAGGTAGCCCAGGCCGAGGATGCCGAGGGTCACCAGGCCGATGCCGGTCCAGTCCCAGCCGTTCCGAGAGGGACCCGCCTCCGCGGAGGCGGGTCCGTCGGCCGTGGCCGCCCGGTCCGAGGGCAGCGGCAGCGGCGAGGGCGAGACCGCCGGGGCCCGTGGGGCGGTGAGCGAGGTCGGCAGCCGGACCCGCAGCACGTCTGCGTGCACCCCTTCCGTGGACAGCAGGACCCGCCCGTCCGCGCCCACGGAGATGCCCTCCCCCTGCGGCTGCGCCGGCAGTCGCACCGTGCCGACCAGGCCGAAGGCGGGGAAGGTGTAGACCATCGCCTCGCCGTAGGTCCGCAGCACGACGTGCCGACCGTCGGGGAGGAAGGCGCCGTCGGTGACCAGCCCCCGGACCCGGGCGTAGGCCCGCAGCCGGTTCGGCTCCCCACCGGGAGTGTCGTGGGGCGTGAGGCTGCTGGGAGCGGCGTACACCGTGCCGCCGAAGACCGACTTGGAGACCACGAAGAGCCGCTGCGTGCGCGGCTCGACCAGCAGCGTCTCGGCGTCGTGCGGGCCGTCGGGGTAGGCCAGGTCGTAGCGCTCACCGGTCTGGTCACCCTCGGCCGGCCGGACCCGGTAGACCGCGATGTCGTCGCGCCGGTGTCGGTTGTCCCCGGTGTCCCCGACCCACAGCGTGCCGCCTGCGCCGGGCGCGATCGCCTCGACGTCCTCCACGGAGTCGGCGTAGGTGGTGCGGCTCACCGTGCGCCCCGACGACGGGTCCACGCCGTAGACCACCGCGTCGTCGCCGGAGTCGTTGATGGTGTAGACGACCTCACCACGGTCCACCAGTCCGCTGGACTCGAAGATGTCGTCGTCGGCGAAGGAGAACACCGTCGCACCCGGAAGCGCCGGCTCGTCGGCGTCCGCGTCGGGTGCGGTCGCGAACCCGAGGAGCAGCAGGCTTGCGACGCACCCGAGTGTCCGGCTACGCCAGCCGGTCACGCAGCAGCTCCGCCAGCCTCGGGTGCACGCTCCACGTCTCGGTCAGCTCCCGCAGCTCGGCACCGGTGTCGCCTCCCGTGGCTCCGGTGCGGACCGCGCGCAGCAGCGTGTTGCGCGGCGTGTGCTTGCTGTCCACGAAGTCGATGACGTCCACGCGGTAGCCGACCGTCCGCAGCACCGCCGCGCGCATCGCGTCGGTCAGGGTGTCCGCGAAGCGCTCGCGCAGGATGCCGTTGCGGGTCAGCAGGGAGTACGGCGCCGGGGTCGGCGCCCGACGCAGCTGGGCCGCGACGTCGTGGTGGCAGCAGGGCGCGGCGAGCACCACCGGGGCGTCCCAGGTGACCGCCCGGGCCAGCGCGTCGTCAGTGGCGGTGTCGCAGGCGTGCAGAGCGAGCACCACGTCGGGCGCGTGGTCGAGCTCCGCGGTGGCGATGTCGCTGGTGAGGAAGGTCATCTCCCCGTCCAGCCCCAGGGTCGACGCCAGCGCGGCGTTGTGCTCGCGGGACTGGGACTTCACGTCGACCCCGGTGGTGTGCACGGGCAGCCCGCGCACGTGGGTGAGGAACCGGTGGGCCGCGAAGGTCAGGTAGGCGTTGCCGCAGCCGAGGTCCACGACCTGCAGCGGCTGCTCCGGTGTGGGGCGGTGCACCCGCCCGGAGGCGACCGCCGCGTCCACGACGGGAGCGAGGTCGCGGAGGAACTCCTCGACCTGGCGGTACTTCGCCTGCCGGCTCGGCTTGATGTGGCCCTGCTCATCGACGAGCCCGAGGGCTGCGAGCACCGGGTCGTCCTCGGGCAGCAGCCGTGCCTTGTGCCGGTCGTGCTCCCGCTCGTCCATGGGGGACTCCGCGTCCCGGGCGGCCGTGTGCACCATCGCCTCGAGCTTGCGGGTCACCCGGAGCTGGGCGGTCTCGGTCGTCGTCTCGACGTGCCAGTTGCCGAACGGCTCGTCGAGCAGGTCGTCGACGGCCTGAGCCGCCGCGGGCCCCGGCTCGTGGTTCGAGGTGTGCGCCTGCGTCTCGTCGTACGCCGTGACCTGCAGCCGGCGACCCGCCTTGAGGTCGACGTAGCGCAGCTCGACCCGTCGCCAGCGGGGCGTGCGGCCCTTCTGGCGGCCGGACGCGACGGCCCGGACCAGCGAGGCCTCGTCGAGGAGCAGCCCGCGGACCCGGGACAGCGCGCGAAGCAGCGGCTCGGCCACGCGTCAGCGCCTCAGCAGGGCTGAGACGACCACGATCAGGATCAGCGCCACGAGCGCGCCCGGGATCACCAGGCGCCGGATGCGGGGGTTCACCCGGTCCACCCTAGGCACCCGGGGCACCGGGTGCCGGGGCGCCGGTCACGCACGAGCCAGCTCGTCCGCCGCCGCGGAGTCGTCCTCGGAGTGCTCGGTCGTGTCGTCGCGCAGGTGCCCGATCAGGCCCTTGGCCCGGCTGAACATCGCGACGGCGAACAGCGTGCCGAGGATGGTGACCGCCCCGCCCCCGATCAGCGTCCACCGGGCGCCGAACTCCTCGCCGACCCAGCCGACGATGGGTGCGCCGAGCGGGGTGCCGCCCATGAAGACCATCATGTACAGCGCCATCACTCGACCCCGCATCTGCGGTGCCACGCTCATCTGGAAGGTCGCGTTGGCCGAGGTGATCATGGTCAGCGAGAACAGCCCGATCACCGGGGTCCAGATCGCGAACAGGAGGTACGACGGCAGCAGGCCCGCGACGATCTCGGTGAGGCCGAACGTCACCGCGGCCATGATCACCAGCCGGTGCCGGATCCGTCCGCGGCGGGCGGCGAGCAGGGCACCGGACAGCGAGCCGATGGCGAGCGTCGTGCCGAGCAGGCCGTATTCACCGGCGCCCTTGTGGAACACCTCGGTGGCCATCAGGGCGGAGGTGATCTGGAAGTTCAGGCCGAAGGTGCCGGCGAAGAACACGATGGTCAGGATCAGCATCAGGTCCGGCCGCGCCAGCGTGTAGCGGACGCCGTCGGCGATCATCCCCTTGTGCCGCTCGGTCGGCTTGGCGGGGTGCAGCTCCCGCTCGTGCATCCGCTGCAGGGAGAGGATCACCGCGCCGTAGCTGAACGCGTTGACCAGGATCACCGCGCCGGTGGCGGGCACGCCGGAGCCGAGCGCCGCGATCAGCAGGCCGGCCAGCGCCGGGCCGATCATCCGGGCCAGGTTGAAGGAGGCCGAGTTCAGGCCGACCGCGTTGGTCAGGTCCTCGGGTCCGACGATCTCGCTGACGAACGACTGCCGCGCCGGGGCGTCGAAGGCCGACCCGATGCCGAAGACGAACGCCAGCAGGTAGACGTGCCAGCTCTGCGCGACGCCGGTGACCGCGAGCAGGCCGAGCAGCAGCGCGGGGACGGCCAGCATCAGCTGCGTCACCTGGAGCAGGCGCCGCTTGGGGAAGCGGTCGGCGATCAGCCCGGCGTACGGCGAGAGCAGCAGGATGGGCAGGAACTGGAGGCCGGTCGTGATGCCCAGCGCGGTGCCGTTGTTGTGGGTCAGCTGCAGGACCAGCCAGTCCTGCGCCACGCGCTGCATCCAGGTCCCGACGTTCGACACGACGGCCCCGGAGGCGTAGAGCCGGTAGTTGCGGACGGAGAGCGAGCGGAAGGTGGGGCTCAAATCTGTGCCAGTCTTTCGAGGATGGGGGCTGCTTTTCGCAGCACGGTGCGTTCTTCTACGGAGAGCTCGCGCAGCCGCTGCGCGAGCCAGGCGTCACGACGGCGCCGGTCGGCGGTGAGGGTCTCCACACCACGGGGTGCGAGTGCGACCACGACCTGCCGGCCGTCCTTCTCACCTCGACGTCGCACGACGTACCCACCGGCGACGAGGCCACTCACGGTGCGGGTCATCGATGGCGGCTGCACCCGCTCGAGGGTGGCCAGCTCGCCGATCGTGCACTCCCCGTGGCGGAACAGCGACCCGAGGACGGAGAGCTGCCCCACGGGGAGCAGCTCGTTCTCGGGGTGCCGTTCGCTGCGCAGGCGTCGCGACAGCCGCGCGACGGAGACCCGGAGCGCGGACGCGAGACCGGTGTCGGTGCGGGCAACTCTCTCGGCGGAAGGCATGGTACTGAGCATAACTCATTACTTCTGCTAAGTATTCCGCCGCTCGAGCGCGCTGCTCACCCGACGTCCCGGCGCCGCAGGCCCAGCACGCCTCCCGCCACCAGGAGCACGACGGCCAGGGCGATCACCGACGGAGCGGCGAGGCTGACCGGGTCCACCGGCACCGCCGGCGTGTGCCAGAACGGGGACAGCTCCTGCAGCCACTGTGGCGGGTGCACCAGGCCCCCGAGCCAGCCGAGCACGAAGCACACGCCGAGGGCGGCCCAGGCGACCGCCGCCCAGGCCGGTCGCCAGCCCAGGAGCAGGACCGCGAGGGCGGCCGTGGCCAGCACCGCCGGGGCGTAGAGGAGAAGCAGTCCCGCGAACCTCAGCGGCTGGGTGGCGTCGGAGACGACGAGCCCGTAGGACAGGCCGAGCCCGAGGCCGCCGGCGGCCAGCACCACGACCGTGCCGAGGGCGGTGACCAGCAGGCTGCCGAGCAGGCAGCGGGTCCGGGACGCGCCGGTGGACAGCAGCAGCTCGAGCCGGCCGGACGTCTCGTCGGGCCGCAGCCGCATCGCCGAGGACACCGAGAAGCCGGCGGAGAGCAGCGCCATGATGAGCAGCATCGAGGAGAGGTAGGTGTCTGTCAGCGACCCCTGACCGGTGCCGGCGAGGTACTTCTCCAGGGTCGGGTTGTCCCGGGTCATGTCCTGGACCGCGTTGGACAGCGACCCGAGGGCCACCCCGAGCACGAGGAGCCCCGCCGCCCAGCCGGCCAGCATTCCCCTCTGGAGGCGCAGCGCCAGCCCGACCGGCCCGAGCTCGTCCTCGATGTGGGCGCGGGGACACCAGGCCTGCGCCGACGTCGCGGCGGTTCGCCAAGGCCACCGCGACCCCGACCAGCAGCCCCGCGACGACGACGCTGACCAGCAGCGGCCACCATCGCTCGTCGCCGAGCGGGTGGGTGGCCTGGGACCAGCCGATCGGAGAGAGCCAGACCAGCCAGCTGTCCTGGACGTCACCGGCCGCGCGCACGACGTAGGCCACCCCGAGCAGCGCGAGTGCCGCGCCGAGCGCGGTCCGGGCGTGCGTGAAGACCTGGGCCAGCACCGCCGTCAGCGCCGCGAAGACCATCCCCAGGGCGGCGATCCCGGCGCCGAAGAGCCACGCCGCGGACCCGGGCACCGAGGCCCCGGCCAGCGCGACCGCCGAGCCTGCCCCGAGCAGCACCGAGACGCCCCAGGCGAGCAGCAGGGCCGCGGCGGTCCCGGCGTGCCGGCCGACGACGGTGGCCCGCAGCATCTCGCTGCGACCCTCCTCCTCCTCGCTGCGGGTGTGCCGGACCACGGTGAGGACCGCCAGCAGCGCCGTGGCGACGATGCAGGTGATCGCCACCTTGCTGATCACGATGCCGGGCAGCGTGTCCAGGGCGATCGGCGGGCCGGCCAGCGCGACGACGGCGGGCGAGGCAGCGGACTGTGCGTAGGCCGCGATGGAGGCCGGCGTCGGGAAGGTGGTCGCCATCGCGCTCCCGGACAGGTAGGTGACCGCCGTGAGGGCGACCACCCACACGGTCAGCCGCAGCCGGTCGCGCCGCGCGGCGAGTGCCAGCAGGCCGCCGGTGCCTTCGAGGCCGGTGCCCCCCGACGCGGGACCCGCCGGCGTGGTGTCCTGCGGGACGGTGCGGTGCAGCCGCGGAAGGGTGCTCATCGGGCCGGCTCGGCCGGCACCTGCTCGCCGTACTGCCTGAGGAAGAGCTCCTCGAGCGTCGGCGGGTGGCTGACCAGGGACCGGATGCTCAGGGCGGCCAGATAGCTCATCGCCTCGTCGAGGTGGTCGGTGTCCACGTCGAAGCTGACGCGTCCGTCCACCCGCTCGACGTGCGCCACCCCGGGCACCGCGGTGAGCCCGTCCGGGTGCCGCAGGGTCTCGGCGACCACGGTGGTGCGGGTCAGGTGGCGCAGGTCGTCGAGGGTGCCGCTCTGCACCGTGCGTCCCGCGCGGATGATGCTCACCCGGTCGCACAGCGCCTCGGCCTCGGCCAGGATGTGGCTGGACAGCAGCACCGTGCGTCCGCGGGCCGCCTCCTCGTGGATGCAGTCCTGGAAGACCGCCTCCATCAGCGGGTCGAGGCCCGAGGTCGGCTCGTCGAGCAGCAGCAGCTCCACGTCGGAGGCGAGCGCCGCCACCAGCGCGACCTTCTGCCGGTTGCCCTTGCTGTAGCTGCGCGCCTTCTTCGTCGGGTCCAGGTCGAACCGCTCGAGCAGCTCCGCGCGCCGGCGGGGGTCGTGGCTGCCGCGCAGGCGCCCGAGCAGGTCGATGACCTCGCCTCCGGTCAGGTTCGGCCACAGGCTCACGTCACCGGGCACGTAGGCGAGCCTGCGGTGCAGGGTCGCCGCGTCGTGCCACGGGTCGCCACCGAGCAGCCGCGCCTCTCCCCCGTCCAGCCGCAGCAGACCCAGCAGCACGCGGATCGTGGTGGACTTGCCGGCACCATTGGGGCCGAGGAAGCCGTGCACCTCGCCGGTGGCCACCTCGAGGTCGAGCCCGTCCAGGGCCACCGTCCTGCCGAACGTCTTGCGCAGTCCTCGTGCGCTGATCGCTGAGGTCATGCTCCCATCGTGCACCCGCTGCGACCCGCCGTCACGGGGGATTCGTCACACCTGGGTCACCGACAGGACGTCGTACGTCGGCGCCGCCTCCGCCCGGTGCGCGCGGCAGGTGAGCCGGTGCTGCTGGTCGGTGTGGGAGCGGCGCACCACCACGTCGTACGGCGTCCCGGCGACGTCGAGCCGGACGGTGAGGTCGTCGTCGGCACGAGCCGTCGAGACCAGTCGTACGGCGCCCGTGCGGGTCTCCCCCGCCTCCCGGCGCGCTGCGACCTCGGCGACCTGCACGGGGAACGCGAAGCCGGACCTCCCACGCAGCAGGTCGAGGTCGAGGTGCCCGGCCAGGTGCCGATCGGCCAGAGCCGGCGCAGCGGCGGCGGAGACCCGGCCGTAGTACAGGCCCTCCGGGAGCACAAGCACGTTGGCGGCGAACCGGTCCCCGCCGATGTGGGAGACGTCCCAGGTCTCCTCCGGGTGCGAGCGGGTGAGTGCCGTGGCGGTGGGGCGGCCCAGCGTCGCGCAGCAGCTGTCGTGCCGGCCGTGGGTGCACACGCAGAACACCGGCCGCTCGGAGCGGGTCAGGCCGGGCGACCTGCCCCGGCCCAGGGAGTCGAGGTCCATGTCGAGCAGTGCCTCGGGCGAGTCCAGCGACGCGGTCTCCAGCCATGGCGAGGCGGCGTCTGCCCAGGCGGCGAACACCCGCAGGCCGGGGCCGGACTCCGCACCTCGGTGCCGGCGGACCAGCAGCACGCGGACCCCGTCGGCCGCTGCGCGCGCCCGCAGCCCCGTCTTGACCTGCTCGGGCAGCCGGGCGTCCCGGAGCGCCGCGACGCCCCAGGGCCCGGCGTTCTCGACCAGCAGGAAGGCGCGGACCGTCGACGCGGAGCCGGCCACGGGCTCGTCGCGCTCGAGGCTGGCGGCGGAGCAGCTGTAGGTCATCTAGACGACTTCGAGGAGGCCTTCGCGCACCAGCCGTCGGCACACCACCAGCCGGCTCTGCTCGTCGAGGTGCTCGGCGAGATCGGCGGGCCGGAAGGTCGAGGCGGCCCGCACCACCTGCAGGGGTGCCGCGAGCCGGGCCGGCATCACCAGCTCCCGGTCGCACGCTGAGCCGGTCGCCCTCCGGGACGAGCACGCACGGGTGCCCCGGCCGGCGCCGAAGCTCGCTGGTGTCGCTGAGCCCGCCGGCCGCGACCCGGTCGCGCAGACCGCCTCGCTGCCACAGGGTCCTGCTGGTCAGGAACCGTCGGACCTCGGCGTTCGCGACCGCCGCGGGGTCCAGCCCGCGCAGGGCGCTCGACAGTGCGTCCACCCGCTCGGTCAGGCCGTCCGCGAGCAGGGCCGGGTCGTCGAGGTAGCCCGCCGGCAGGTGCTGTGCACCGGACTCCTCGAGCGCGTCCGCCAGCACCCGCTCGAGGAGGTGGCGCCAGGTGACCTGGTTGATGCCGATCGTGACGTGCAGCGACACGGTCTCCTGGGCCCGGGCGGCGTGCGGGGTGCCGGTCGGGAGGTACATGCTCACCCCCGGCTCGAGCACCACGGTCTGCACCTCGCCCTCGCTGGCATGGACCTCCCAGACCTTGCTGCCGTGGGTCTGGAACACGAAGACGTCGTGGCTGTCGGAGTGCACCGCGAACCCCTGCGCCCCGGGCGGGGTGAGGTAGGCGTTCGCCTGACAGGGGTGCCCCAGCGCCAGCTCGAGGTCGGCGACCAGGGCACCGAGCGGCTCCCAGTAGCGGTGCAGGCCCTGGAGCACCACGGTCGAGCCGCCGTCGAAGAGCCCGAACACCTTGCGCGGGTCGAGCAGGCCGGTCAGCGCCTGGCCGGCCAGGCTCGCCTGACGCGTGTAGGCGGAGGCGGGCAGGACGGTCCCGTCCTGGGCGATGCGTACGGCGGGGGTGCGGATCGCCGTACCCGTCAGCAGGTGGTCGACGTCGTCGAAGGTGAGCAGGGCGACCAGCTGACGCGTGGAGTCGGGGTCCGCGTGGTGGATGTGCGCGCGGGACGCCCAGACCTTCGACACGAAGCTCTGGGCGTCCCCGCTGAGCAGCTCGAGCGCCGCGACCGGGTCGGACGGCAGGTCGGGCAACAGCTCAGCCGTCGGTGCCGTCGGCGTCCCCGCCGTCGGTCCCGTCAGCGTCCCCGCCGGTCCCGGTGCCGTCGGTGGCGTCCCCGTCAGTGGTGTCCGTGGCGTCGCCGTCGGTGCCGTCGGCGTCCGCGCCCCCGTCGGTCCCGTCCGCGTCGCCACCGGTGCTGCTGTCGGTGATGCCCGTGGTGATGTCCTCGTCGCTGACCGGCTCGCCTGGCGTGGTCGTCATGGGGTTGCTCCCTTCGTGGGGCGGCGAAGGTGCCGCCGCCGTGAACGTACCCCTAGCGGCACCCGGCATTCTCAGGCGCCCAGCAGCTGCCTGACCGGCGAGATGAAGAAGTAGAGGACGAACAGCGCGGAGACCAGCCACAGCAGCGGGTGCAGCACACCCGCCTTGCCGCGGACGACCTTGATCAGGACGTAGGCGATGAACCCGGCGCCGATCCCGACCGAGATCGAGTAGGTGAACGGCATCAGCACGATCGTCAGGAATGCCGGCAGGGCGATCTCCACGTCGTCCCACTCGATGTCCTTGACCTGCTGCATCATCAAGAAGCCGACCAGCACCAGCGCCGGGGTGGCCGCCTCGTTCGGGATGACCGCCACCAGCGGCGAGAGGACGGTGGCGAGCAGGAACAGCACCCCGGTGACCACGCTGGCCAGTCCGGTGCGGGCCCCCTCGCCGACACCGGAGGCGGACTCGACGTAGGACGTGTTGCTGGACACCGACGCGAAACCGCCGGCCGCGGCCGCCACCGAGTCCACGACCAGGATCCGCCGGCTGTTCGGGGGGACGCCGTCCTCGTCGAGGAGGCCGGCCTCTGCGCCGATGGCGGTCATCGTGCCCATCGTGTCGAAGAAGTCAGCCAGCATCAGCGTGAACACGAACAGCACCGCGGTGACCAGCCCGACCCGCTCGAACGCGCCGAACAGCGACACGTGCCCCAGCAGGCCGAAGTCCGGGACGTCGACCACCTTGTCCGGCAGGGACGGCACGTTGAGGCTCCACCCGTTCGGATTGGTCTTGTCGCCCGACACCGAGGGGCCCACGTTCGCGACCGCCTCGATCACGATGGCGAGCACGGTGGCCGCGACGATCGAGATCAGGATCGCGCCCCGCACGCGCAGCACGAACAGGGTGATCATCAGCAGCAGCCCGAGAGCGAAGACCAGCACCGGCCAGCCGTCCAGCGACCCGGTCGCGCCGAGCTGCACGGGCACGGTGGTGTTCGAGGCGTCCGGGATCCGCCGCACGAACCCGGCGTCCACCAGGCCGATGAGGGCGATGAACAGGCCGATGCCCACGCTGATGGCAGTCTTCAGCTGGGCCGGCACGGCGTGGAACACGGCGCTGCGGAAGCCGGTGAGCACCAGCACCAGGATCACGAGGCCCTCGAGGACCACCAGGCCCATGGCGTCCTGCCAGGACATCCCGGAGGCGATCGAGAAGGCCACGAAGGCATTCAGCCCGAGACCGGTGGCCAGTGCGAGCGGGTAGTTCGCGACCACCCCCATCAGGATCGTCATCACCCCGGCCACCAGCGCGGTGGCGGCGGCGATCAGCGGCAGGTCGGGGCCGGACCCTCCCCCGAGGTACTTCCCGTCGGCGTCCTTGGCGAAGCCGAGGATCAGGGGTTGAGCACGATGATGTAGGCCATCGTGAAGAAGGTGACCACGCCTCCCCGGACCTCACGCCCGATGGTCGAGCCGCGGTCGGTGATCTCGAAGAACCTGTCCACGCGCGGATCATGGCAGACCCGCGTAACAGCGATGTTGCCGCAGTCCCACCGCCAGTCCCGCCGCCGAGGCGTCCCGTTCTGCGATCCCGCGGGTGCCGAGGCGTCCCGTTCTGCGATCCCCCGGGTGCCGAGGCGTCCCGTTCTGCGATCCCGGCTGCCGAGGCGTCCCGTTCTGCGATCCCCCGGGTGCCCTCAGCTGGCCACCGTCGCCGTGATCGGTCGCCATGAACCGTTGTGGCGATGATCCGACGACCCGAGGCGCCAGGATCGGTCACCACGACCGGTTGTGGCGGTGACCGATGACAGCCCGGGGATCATCTGGGTCCCGGCATCGCCCGTCATCGGTCGTCGTCGGTCGTCATCGGGGGATCGCAGAATGCGACGCCTCGGCGACAGGGGAGCGGGGACCTTCGCTGCCGAGGCGTCCCGTTCTGCGGCGGCGGACGCGCGGCGTACATTCGAGTCGTGCAGCAGTCCGACTACCCCGAGCAGCCCGTCGACGGGGTGGTCACGCACGAGATCGGCAACCGGACGTACGTCGTCGCCGACGTCGACCCGCTCGACCTGGACGGCACCTGGACGGTCGCGGTCGGGACCGGACTGTTCCTGGTCGCGTTCCTGGTGCTGCTGCCCTTCCACGACCGGCTCGAGGATGCCGGCCGGGGCTGGTGGCAGTGGACGTGCCTGGCCGGCTTCGTGCTCGGCGTGGTCGGCTGGGAGTACTGCCGTCGCCGCAGGAACCACCGCAGGTCGCGCGAGGGGGCGCGGCCCTAGAACTTCTCGAGCTCGTCCCAGGACAGCGTGTCGAGGACCGGGTCGGGGAGCGGCTGCGGCTGGCTGTTCTTGGCCAGCTGGGCCTCGGAGTGCGCGCCGCAGCCGTGGTCGTGCGAGACCACCCGGCCGTCGTCGTTGGCCTGGGCGTTGGCGCACACGCCGAACGCCTGGGACAGCGGACCCGCCAGCCGGACCAGGAACCCGCAGGTGACACATGGCGCGGGAGCCGACTGCGCCAGCAGCGCCTCGGGGCCGTGGCTGCCGTCGTACCAGCGCTGGGCTGCCAGGTCCCGTCCCTCCAGCGAGAGCACCCGGGCCCGGCCCAGCCCGACCTCGTCGATCACCTCACGGACGGAGTCCTCGTCGACGATCTCGTCGCCGGGGTCGCCGCTGAGGTAGCCCGGCACGAGGCGGGGGTCGTCGTCCTCGGTGGGCAGCAGGTCACCGGGGCTGAGGTCGCCGGCCTGGATGCGGTCCCGGTAGGGCACCCACTCGGGGGCGATGATCGCGCCCTCGCTGGGCAGCAGCACGACCTCGTCGACGGTCACGGTCTTCATCCGGGGCGCACGCGCCACCGTGACGGCCCACCGCCAGCCGCGGTAGCCCTGGCGCAGGCACGCGAAGTAGTGGGTGACCACTCGCTCGTCCTCGGCGGCGAAGCCGAGGTGCTCGCCCACGTCAGAGGCGTCGACGAGGTCCACGAGCGCGTCGCGGGCGGCGTCGACCGAGCGGACTCCGACGGTGTCCGGCTTGACGGCCCTGGTTGCGGTGATCACGAGTGACCATTGTTCCACGGATCCACAGGTCGCGCGGTCAGGGGAGCGCTGCTTCCAACGGCCAGGCAAGATGGGCACATGCGGCCCGAGGAGTCCAGCTCTGTGGAGGAGGAGACTCCGGCCGATCAGCTGCTGGACGCGACGGCCGCCGAGCCCGGGACCGCCCCCGACCCGCCTGCCTCCGCTGGGCCGCCACCCGGCCGGACCCGCCGCGCCGCGGGTGCCACCGCACGCCGCGCCCGGGCGGCCGGCTCGTTCTCATCGCGCGGCGCCAGACGCGCCGGGTCGGCCACTGGTCGAGCTGCCGGCTTCACCTATCGCCAGGCCCGGCGCGCCACCCACGCCGAGGGCGCCGGCGACAGCGGGCTGTCCCGGCTGATCGAGCTGCACGCGTTCAACGGGGCCGGCGACGCCGCGGTGGCGATCTCGCTGGCCGGCACGCTGTTCTTCCAGGTGCCGACCGACCAGGCCCGCGGGCAGGTGGCGCTGTTCCTCGGCCTCACGATGCTGCCCTTCGCGGTGGTCGCGCCCCTGATCGGCCCGGTCCTGGACCGGTTCAGCCACGGACGCCGCTGGGCGATCGGCGCCACGATGGCGCTGCGGGCGTTCCTGTGCTGGGTGCTCGCCGACGCGGTCGGCAGCGGGGACACCGTCGCGCTCTTCCCTGCGGCTCTCGGCTGCCTCGTGGCGTCCAAGGCGTACGGCGTGACCCGCGCCGCGGCCGTGCCCCGACTGCTGCCCGAGCGGCTCACCCTGGTCAAGGCCAACTCCCGCATCTCGCTCGCCTCGGTCGCCGGGGCCGCCGTGTCCGGGCCGCTGGCCGTGGGCGCCTCGACGTTCGGGCCGCAGTGGTCGCTGCGCTACGCGTTCCTGCTGTTCATCGGCGGCACCGTGCTGGCCATCCTGCTGCCCGGCCGGGTGGACAGCTCCGCCGGGGAGGACAAGGCGTCGGTGGACGCGCTGGGCCGGCAGAAGCCCCGTCGCCCCCAGCTGCCCCACCCGCTCGCCATCGCCCTGCGGGCCAACACCGGCATGCGCGTGCTCAGCGGGTTCCTGCTGATGTTCATGGCGTTCCTGCTCCGCGACAAGCCGCTGCCCGGCTGGGAGGACCGCCCGGAGCTGCTCCTCGGCCTGGTGATCGGCTCCGCCGGGCTGGGGAGCACGGTCGGCATCGCGCTCGGATCGATCCTGCGGCGGATCCGGCCCGAGGTGACGGTGGTGGCCACGCTGCTCGCCGACGCGGCCGCGGCGATCGTGGTGACGCTGTTCTACGGGCTGGCGACGGCCGTACTCCTGGGTCTGACGGCCGGCCTGGCGCAGTCGCTGGGGAAGCTGTCGCTGGACGCGCTGATCCAGCGCGACATCCCGGAGTCCAGGCGGTCGGCGACGTTCGCCCGCTCGGAGACGCTGCTGCAGCTGTCCTGGGTGGTCGGCGGCCTGATCGGCATCGCCCTGCCGCTCGTGCCGCAGCTCGGGCTGGGCGTCGCGGCGGCGATCCTGGTGGGCTGGAGCCTGTGGACGGTCGCCGGGGTCCGGTCCCGGGCCTGAGCCCTTCGCCTACAGCTCGAGCTCGTCGGCCAGCGCGCGCAGCACCTTCGCGGTCGGCTTGGCCATCTTGGCGTCCGGGTGCCGACCGGCGCGGTAGGAGCCCTGGACGTTCTCGAGCAGGCCGTAGAGGTCCTCGATGATGTTCACCATGTCGGCGGGCTTCTTGCGGCTCGCCTTGGAGACCGCCTTCGCCACCGACACGACCGGCTCGAGCAGCCGGACCTGCAGCGCCTGGTCGCCCTTGCGGCCCTGCACGAGACCGAACTCGACCCGGGCACCTGGCTTGAGCGTGGGCGCGCCCGCGGGGAGGGCGTCGGCGCGCACGTAGACGTCGCCGCCCTCGTCCTTGGACAAGAAGCCGAAGCCCTTCTCGGCGTCGTACCACTTCACCTTGCCAGTCGGCACGGGTCGGACCTCTCTCTGCTCATGGGATCAGCCGTTCGGACGGCCACTGTCGGACCGAGGCGCAAGCCTACGGCCCGGGGCCGCCCGCGGGCCACGCGGATAACGGCCGTCTCAGCGGTAGTGGTCCGGCTGCCCCAGCCGCTCGTTCATGGACCCGGACCGGAACCCGCGTGCGTCGACCTCCGCCTCGGCGAAACCCGCCTCACCCAAGGCGTCCAGGACCGCCGGCAGCGCCCGGACCGCCTGCACGTGCTCGGCATCGACCTCCAGCGAGGCCCGGTCACCCAGGTCGCGCACCCGCAGGTCCCGGACCTGGACGCCGGCGGCCAGCAGAGTGGTGCGTACGGCGTCCTCGGCGCGCTCCACCCGGGCCAGCCGGAACGGGCTGACCTCGATGCCGTAGGCGACCCGGCTGGACAGGCAGGCGGCAGCCGGCTTGTCCCAGGTGGGCAGCCCCCAGGTGTGGGAGGCCGCGCGCACCTGCTGCTTGGTCAGGCCGGCGTCCCGCAGCGGCGTGCGGGCCCCGCGCTCGGCGGCCGCGCGGATGCCGGGCCGGAAGCCGGCGACGGCGTCGTCGGCGTTGGTGCCGGTGGCGACCTGGGCGAAGCCGTGCAGCGCAGCCAGCGGCACGAGCACGTCGAGCAGCTCGGCCTTGCAGAAGTAGCAGCGGTCCCCGGCGTTGGCGCGGTAGCCCTCCCGGTCCATCTCGTGGGTCTCGGGCGTGAGCACCCGGACGCCGAGCTGCTCGGCGAAGGCGAGGGCGGGCGGCCGCTCACTGTGCGGCAGGGAGTCCGAGTAGGCGGTGGCCGCGCCCACCTTCTCCGGACCGAGCGCGCGCACGGCGGCGGCGAGCAGGAACGCGCTGTCGGCGCCCCCGCTGTAGGCGACCAGCACCGAGCCCATGGCCCGCAGGTCCTCCTCCAGCGCCCGCAGCCGGAGCCCGAGGACGTGCTCGTCGAGCCAGTCCGGGAACTCGGTGAGGTCGGTGAGCAGCACGTCGGTCCCGGCGTCGAGCAGCTCCTCCGGCGTGCAGCCGCCGGTCGCCACCGAGACGCTGAGCGCCCCCGCGGCCCGGGCCCCCTCGACGTCGTACACGTGGTCGCCGACGTAGACGGTCGCGCCGTGCTCGACCAGTGCGGCCGCCTTGCCCGAGCCCCACACCTCACCGACCAGGACGTCGACGTCGAGGTCGAGTGCCTCGACGTGCAGGCGGGCGTTGGGGGCGTACTTCCCGGTGACCAGGACGGTGCTGCCGCCATGGCGGCGGACGGCCGCCAGTGCCTCGTGCGCCCCGCGCAGCGCGAGGGTCGGCGGGACGGCGTGCTCGGGGTAGTGCGCCCGGAAGGAGTCGACGAGCGGCCCGATCTGCTCGGCGGGATAGTGCGGGGCGAGCAGGTGGTCCAGCGGCGGACCGAGGCGGCTGCTCATCTCCTCGATGTCGAGGACCACCCCGGTCTCCTCGGCCAGCACCCCGAGGGTCGCCGCGAACCCGGGACGCGTGTCGATCAGCGTCATGTCCAGGTCGAACCCGACCACGAGCCTCCCGGCGGCGTCGTCGAGGCGGTCGGAGTCGGGCATGCTCCCCAGCCTAGGCGGCCGACCCCCGACGCCGAGGCATCCCGTTCTGTGACCGGTCACGGGAGGCGGGCGGACACCACCTGGTCGAGGAGGCCGAGCGGCAACGGGCCGGAGTCCAGCACCGCGTCGTGGAACGCCCTGATGTCGAAGGCGTCGCCCTGACGCCTCTCGGCGGCCCGGCGGATCCGCTGGATCTCCAGCCGGCCGACCATGTAGGACAGGGCCTGGCCGGGTGTCACGGCGTAGCGGTCCACCTCGGCCGTCACGTGACCCGCACGCATCGGCGAGTTGGCCAGCATGTAGTCGATCGCCTGCTGCCGGCTCCAGCCGAGCGCGTGCATCCCGGTGTCCACGACCAGCCGGCAGGCCCGCATCGAGTCCGCGGACAGCATCCCCATCCGGTCCAGGGGGGTCGAGTAGAGCCCCATCTCGTCCGCGAGCCGCTCGGTGTAGAGCCCCCAGCCCTCGCCGTACGCCGCGATGAACGCACGCTTGCGGAACTCCGGGATGCCGTCGAGCTCGGCCGCGATGCCGAGCTGCAGGTGGTGACCGGGGATGCCCTCGTGGTAGCTGGTGTTCTCGATCTCGTAGCGTCCCCAGCCCTCCGGGTCCGAGACGTTCATGAAGAAGACGCCTCCGCGGCTGCCGTCGCGGGGCGGCGCGAAGTAGTAGGCGATCGCACCGCTGGTGGTCGCCTCGACGTCGCACTCCGAGCGCGGCACCCGGCCGAACCAGTCGCCCATCGCCGCGCGCGCCTTGGCCATCGCGGCCTTGGACGCCGCGACGACCTCCTCGCCGCTCGTGTGGTGCAGGGCGGGGTCGTCGCGCAGCGCGGCGAACACGGACGGTACGTCGGAGGTGCCGACGACCTCGGGTCCCAGCTCGGCGTACTCCTGCGCCAGCGACGTCACCTGGTCCAGCCCGATCTGGTGGATCTCCGCTGGAGACGTGTCGACGGTGGTGTAGAAGGCGGCCGCCTTCGCGTAGACCGACTCCCCGTCCGGCAGGTGCACCAGCCCGCACCGCTCGTCGGGCCGCGCGTGCGGCGCGACCTCGTCTCGGAGCACGTCGCGGTAGCGCTCGACGGCCGGTCGCACCGACTTCTGCACCACGGCCAGCAACCGCTCGTGCCACCGCGCAGCGTCCATGCCCGACGGCGGGTCCTGCACGGTGAGCATGGGGTCCTCGTTCACCGGCGTGCCGAGCCACTCGTCGAGCTGCGCGACCGTCTGCGCGACCGCGAAGTCCGCCGGCGTGCGCCCGGACGCGAGGCCGTCACGGTGCCGGTCGGCGAGGTCGTGGAAGTAGACCGCCACGTGCTCGAACTTGCCGACCATCGCCTCGGCCACCTCGGTGTCCGGGACCGCGAGCTTCGGGATGTAGACCCCGAGCGAGGCCTGCACGCCGAAGATCGGGTTCGCCGCGAACTCGGTGGTGCGCGAGTCCAGCAGCCCGGCCCGGGACTCCGCGTCCCACGCGACGATCGACCTGGTGAGCCGCTCCTGGTCGTCGAGCCCGTCGTCGGTGAGCGCCGAGGCCCGGGACGCGAACGCCCGCGACTCGTCCGCGGCAGCCTCCTCCCCGGCGCGGCTGACGTCGTCGAACCGGTCCGCGTAGCGGTACTCCCCGATCAGGTGCGCCCACGTCGGGGCGGTGCGCAGCCGGAAGTCCTGGTAGTCCTCGGCCAGCCGGCTCAGGTCCTCGCTCACCCGGCCGATCCTAGGGGGCGCGGATGTACGGTGAGCAACGCAGAGCCCGACGACATCTCGCCGGTGGAGGAGTGATCATCGACACCGACCCTGACCTAGACCCCGGGCCCACGGCCTCGCCGACTCCGGTCACGGTTCCGATCCTGCGGACCTTCCCCGGTGAGGAGGCACGGCGGTTCTACGTCGACTTCCTCGGCTTCAGCGTGGACTGGGAGCACAGGTTCGGCGAGGGGATGCCGCTCTACCAGCAGGTGTCCCGCGCCGGGTGCGTGCTGCACCTGAGCGAGCACCACGGCGACGCCACGCCCGGCTCCGCCGTCCGGATCGAGGTCTCCGACGTGCGCAGCCTGCAACGCGAGCTCACCGAGAGCCCGGTCTACCCCCTGCGGATCGGCCTGGACAGCGAGCCGTGGGGCGACGACCTGACCGTGCCCGACCCCTTCGGGAACCGGCTGACCTTCCACACCCCGCGCACCACGACGGACGCCGCCACCCGGGAGCCGTGAGACTCCCGCAGCGACGGGCTCAGGCCAGCCCCAGCTTCTGCGCCGTCTCCTCGCGCATCTGCACCTTGCGGATCTTGCCGGTCACGGTCATCGGGAACTCGTCGACCACCATCACGTAGCGCGGGATCTTGTAGTGCGAGAGCCGGCCGGTGCAGAACTCGCGCACCTTCGCCTCGTCGAGCGGCTGGGCGCCGCTGCGCAGCTTGACCCACGCGCACAGCTCCTCGCCGTACCTCTCGTCGGGGACGCCGATCACCTGCACGTCCTCGATGTCGGGGTGGCTGTAGAGGAACTCCTCGATCTCGCGGGGGTAGATGTTCTCACCGCCGCGGATCACCATGTCCTTGATCCGCCCGACGATGTTGCAGTAGCCGTCCTCGCGCATCACCGCCAGGTCACCGGTGTGCATCCAGCCGTCCTCGTCGATCGCCTCCGCGGTCCGCTCCGGCTCGTCCCAGTAGCCGATCATCACGCTGTAGCCGCGCGTGCACAGCTCGCCGGTCTCGCCGCGCTCCACGGTGTCGCCGGTGATCGGGTCGATCACCTTCACCTCGACGTGCGGGTGCACCCGGCCGATCGTGGCGGTGCGGCGATCCAGGTCATCATCCGACAGCGTCTGGCAGGACACCGGCGACGTCTCGGTCATGCCGTAGGCGATCGACGCCTCGGCCATGTGCATGTCGCTGACACAGCGCTTCATCACCTCGATCGGGCAGATCGAGCCGGCCATGATGCCGGTGCGCAGGGTGGAGAGGTCGTAGGTCGCGAAGTCCGGAGCGTTCTGCATGGCGATGAACATCGTCGGGACGCCGTACACACCGGTGCAGCGCTCGTCCTGCACCGCCTTCAGGGTCGCCGACGGGTCGAAGCCGGGCGCCGGGATCACCATCGCGGCGCCGTGCGTGGTGCACCCGAGGTTGCCCATCACCATCCCGAAGCAGTGGTAGAAGGGCACCGGGATGCACAGCCGGTCCTGCTCGGTGAAGTTGATCGTCTCGGTCACGAAGAAGCCGTTGTTGAGGATGTTGCGGTGCGAGAGGGTCGCGCCCTTGGGGTGGCCGGTGGTGCCGGAGGTGTACTGGATGTTGATCGGGTCGCCAGGGTTCAGCGTCGCCATCCTGTCGGGTACGGCGTCCGCGGGCAGGTCACGGCCCGCGGCGAGCAGCTCGTCCCAGTCCGGCGTCCCGAGGAACACCGCCCGCTCCATCGCCGTCGTCTCGCCGCGCACCTCCTCCACCATCCCGCGGTAGTCCGAGGTCTTGAAGCTCTCCGCGGAGACCAGCAGCCGCAGACCGGACTGGTTCAGCGCGTAGGCCAGCTCGTGGGTCCGGTAGGCCGGGTTGACGTTGACCAGGATGGCCCCGGCCTTGGCGGTGGCGTACTGCACGATCGTCCACTCCGCGCAGTTCGGCGCCCAGATGCCGACCCGGTCGCCCTTCTCGATGCCGCCAGCGATGAGCCCGCGGGCGACCTCGTCGACGGCGGCGTCCAGCTCGGCATAGGTCCGCCGGCGGCCGGACGCGACCTCCACCAGCGCCTCGCGGTCGCCGTGCGTCGCCGCGATCCGCGCGAAGTTGGCGCCGATGGTCTCCTCGATGAGCGGGATGCCGGTGTCCCCGGCCGCGTATGACTCCACGGGCTGAGGCTAGCCCCGCCCGGTCCCGCGCACGACCCCTCCTCGTCGCAGCCACCACAGCCCCAGCACGGGCAGCACCAGCGGCACGAAGACGTAGCCCTCGCCGTAGGCCGACCACACCGTCTGGTCCGGGAAGTCACCGGGCCGCACCAGCGTGAACGTCCCGACCGCGAGGACCCCGACCAGCTCGACCGTCATCGACACCGCCGCGATCCGGCGGGCGACCTGGTCCGGGCGCCGCAGCGCGATGGCCGCGACCAGGTAGACGACGGCCGCCGCCGCCGAGAGCAGGTAGGCCAGCGGCGCCTCGGAGAACTGGGTGGACAGCTGCACCGCGGACCTCGAGCCCGCGGCGATCGCCAGCAGCGTGTACAACGCCACCAGCACGCGTCCCGCGGTCGCCCGGCTGATCATGCTGGTCATGCGGTCACCCGCTGCCGCCAGACGACGACGAGCACCGCGAGGCAGGCGATCGAGAGCACCAGCTGTCGCCCGCGCCGGTCGTCGTCGGAGATCTCCCCGGCCTCCTCGGCGTTCCCGGCGACCGGCCGCACGAGGATCGGCAGCAGGAGCACGGACACCAGCACGTAGCCGAGGTGGACCAGCAGCTCGTCGGGCCGGTGGCCGGCGGCGATCCGGCCCAGGTCGAGCGCTGCGGACACCACGAGCAGCCCCTCCGCCACCAGCGCGCCGATCCGCGACGCCCGGTCCAGAGGAGATCCCAGGGCCGTCGCCAGGGCGAGGCCGGTCTCGACGACGAGCGCCAGCACGACGAGGACGGTGAGGGCCGCGGTCGTCATGGGTCATCCCTACCACCCGGGTCGTGGGGCTCAGCGTGCGCCCGGGCGCACTGTCAGCCCCACGACCTGGTGGAGCGGGCTCGGGTCAGGATCGGTGCCGCAGGGGCAGCACCTTCGCCGGGCCACCGGTCGAGACGACCCGCACGGAGCCGTGCCCGGTCAGCCGCACCGTCGCACTCATCGCGGCGGCCAGGTTCAGCCGCTCCCACGACCCGTTCGGGGTGCCGCTGCGGTCCAGCGGGTAGCCCGAGGCGATCTCCGTCTGGGCGAGGACGCTCCTGCGCTGCGCCTGGGTCAGCCGCGGGAACGTGGTGCGAAGCAGGTTCGCGGCCCTGGCCGGCACCGAGGGCTGCAGCCGGGACCCGACCCGCGGGAACCCGTAGGTCATCCGCTCGCGGTAGACCCGGACGGCGCTCCTGCGGTCCACCACGATCTGCGCGGTGCCGCCGGGCATCCGCCGCCCGCCGTACGGGTTCGAGGTGTAGTGCCCCTGGCGCGCGATGCACACCGAGAGCGCGTGCCCGCACCCCTTCTGGAGGTAGCGCACGAGCTCGGCACGCGCGGGGGCCAGCACCTCGGCGCGGTACTTCGGGTCCGTCCAGCGGGCAGCCAGCGCCGCCTCGCCGGCGATCCGGCCGCCCATCAGGTCGAGGGGATAGTGCACGCCGAGCGTCAGACGGTTGTTCGCGGCCTCCGACGCGCGGGTGAGGATCTCCGGCGCGAGCTCGGGCAGCAGCGTGGCCAGCGTGAGGCCCGCCTGGTACGCCGTCGAGGTGTGGCCGCTCGGGAAGGACCCGCCGGTGCACAGGCCCGTCGTGCCGTAGCCCGGGTCGAGCAGCACATCCCTCGACGAGAACTGGTGGGTCGTGTCGTTCACCGGCGCGACCCGGGTGATGAGCAGGTTGCCCTTGGCGTCGGCCCACGGCTTGCCGATCCTGATCGCCTGCTGGGAGGAGCCGTTGATGATCGACGGCGCACAGCCGGGGTCGTCGCCCGGGACCGGGGCGACGGTCGGGTCGCTGGGCAGGTAGGGGCGCGGATGGCTGTAGTACGCCTTGGCCACGCTGGTGCTCACGTAGGCACCGGCGGTGCCGGTCTCGCTGTTGATGAGCTTGCCGGTCAGCCGCAGGGCACCGGACTTGCGGCCCTGAGCATAGATCCGTCCCAGCCGGGGCCCCAGGCCGGTGGCGAGCGTCACCGACTGGTCGAAGGAGGTGTTCGTGTCGTTCTGGTACTCCGAGTCCTGCAGCGCCTTGAACTGCTGCTTCGCGGTGGTGTGCTGGTTGACCCACACCACCAGCTGGTCGTCGCGCGCGAGCACCCGCGCGTCGCGCACGGTGCCGTGCAGGTCGTTGGCGCCGTCGGAGACCCAGAACGCGTTGTAGCCGGCCTCCAGAGGGATCAGGTCGGGTGCCGTCGAGTCACTGGGGTACGGCGGTGCCGCCCCTGCCGTGGCGGGGACGGCGACGGCGAGCGTCGCGGCGGCGAGGACGACGCCGACTCGGCGGGCGCGGGGACGGCGAAGGTCAAGGGACATGGTCCCGATCAGACCCCAGGAAGGTTGCCGTGCGCAAGGGTCGCCCCCTGGTCCGGTCGTGTGGCTGAGCGTGCGCTGGGGCGCACCCTCAGCCCCACGACCCCGCAGTCAGGGTGCCGAGGTAGTCCGCCACCTGGTCGTCGTCCCAGCCTCGTGACTCGCGGAGCCCCTGGGCCACGACGGCGAGGTAGCTCTCCCGCGGCCTGGTGTGCGGCACGTGGTGCATGCCGTGCGGCGAGGTGAAGGTCAACAGGGGCAGCCCGTCGAGCCGGCCCACCTCGAGCAGCGTCTCGTAGCGGCCGGGACCGAGCTCGTGCCGGCCGCCGGGCAGCGGCTCGCCGAGCAGCTGCTCGAGCGGGTCGTCGTCGCGCGGCGCGCGATACATCTCCTGCGCGGCGATGTCGGCGAACTGGCCGCGGGTCACCAGGTAGCCGCGGGCCGCCGTCCAGCCCGGTCGCGAGTGGTCGTAGAAGGCGACGCCCCCTCCCCACTGCGGCGACTCCCCTGCGAAGTAGACGGTGCCGGGCAGGTCCACCGGGACGGTGCGGGCCGGAGGCGTCCGGTCGCGGGCGCCGGGGTTCACCCGGGAGCCGCCGGGCGGCCGGCCTCCGGAGAGGTAGCAGGCGAACCGGGCGGAGCTCATGTTGGAGCCGTAGCTGACGTACCAGACCTGCGACATGGCGCCGCCCACGATAGCGACCGTGGTTGCCCTCCGACGGCCGGAGGTCGACCCTGGACCCCATGACGGTGATGGACGACGCGACGCGCGTGCAGCCCGCGACGCCCGGGGAGTGGCGCGGCTGGCTGGAGGACCACCACGAGAGCACCCCCGGAGCCTGGCTGGTGACCTGGCGCAAGCACACCGGCAACCCGACGGTGACCTACGACGAGGCGGTCACCGAGGCCCTCGCCGTCGGGTGGGTGGACAGCAAGGCCCAGCGGCTGGACGAGGACCGCTCGATGCTGTGGTTCTGCCCCCGGCGCGCGACGAGCGGCTGGTCGAGGCCGAACAAGGAGCGGGTCGAGCGGCTGTACGCCGACGGCCGGATGGGCCCTGCGGGACAGCGGGCGATCGACGTTGCCAAGGACAACGGCTCGTGGTCCCTGCTGGACGACGTGGAGAACCTCGTCGTACCCGACGACCTGGCGGCCGCCTTCGACGAGCATCCCGGCGCGAGGGCGGCATGGGAGACGTTCCCGCGGTCGGCGCGCCGCGCGACCCTGGAGTGGATCGTGCAGGCCAAGCGGCCACCCACCCGGGCGACCCGGGTCGCCCAGGCCGCCGAGAAGGCCGGCCGCGGCGAGCGGCCCCGCTAGCCTCAGGTGGCGGTCCAGCCGCCGTCCATCATGAACGAGGTGCCGGTCACCGAGTCCGTGCCGGGTCCGCACAGGAAGCACACGAGCTCGGCCACCTCCGCCGGCTCGACCAGCCGCTTGATCGGCGTCCGGCCGAGCAGGACCTTGTCCAGCACCTCGTCCTCGGGGATCCCGTGGGAGCGCGCTTGGTCAGCGATCTGCCCCTCGACCAGGGGCGTCCGGACGTAGCCGGGGCAGACGGTGTTGCTGGTGACGCCCTTGCCGGCGGCCTCCAGCGCGATCACCTTCGAGAGGCCCTCGAGACCGTGCTTTGCCGAGACATAGGCCGACTTGTACGGCGAGGCCCGGTGACCGTGCACCGACGACACGTGCACCAGCCGGCCCCAGCCGCGCTCGTACATCCCCGGCAGCAGACCGCGGGCCAGCCGGAACGGCGCCTCGAGCATCAGGCGCTGGATGAAGGAGAACCGCTCGGGGTCGAAGTCCTCGACCGGGGCCACGTGCTGGATGCCGGCGTTGTTGACGAGGATGTCGACGCCCAGGCCGCCCAGGCCCAACGCGTCGATGGACGCACCGTCGGACAGGTCGGCGACCAGCGGCTTTCCACCGATCTCCTCGGCGACCGACCGGGCGCCCTCCTCGTTGCGGTCCAGCACGAGCACCTGGGCGCCGCGCTCGGCCAGCGTGGAGGCGACGGCGAGGCCGATGCCGCTGGCTGCGCCGGTGACCAGCGCGGTGCGCCCGTCGAGTGACCGGTGTGCTTCGGTGGAGTGCGTGGGAGTCGTCTCAGTCATCCGCCAAGCCTAAGCCGGGCTCCACCGGTGCCGACCAACAGGTGACCTGCCCTGATCAGGCGCTCAGACGGCCCCTGCGGGGGAGAGTCGCCTGTCGCGCCGCACCCTGGGCGGCCAATCGGGCCAGGCAACCGCGCACGTAGTCGTGGTCGAACATCACCTGCTCCCAGCTGAACCGCAGCACCGTCCAGCCGCGCAGGACCAGCGCGTTGTAGCGGACGCAGTCCCGGGTCAGGGCCTTCCGGCGGCGGTGGAACTCGAACGAGTCCGCCTCGACCACGCTCCGCCGATGTTCAGGCGGTCGGTATCGTGGAGCGGATGTCCACACCGTCCGCCACGGCGCCCCGCACCCTCGCCGACCAGCTTCGCGGATGGTCCGACGAGCAGGTCGCCGCCCTGCTGACGGCCCGTCCCGACCTGGCCACCCCGGTGCCGCAGGACACCTCGCAGCTCGCCTCGCGGGTAGGCACCCGGGCCTCGGTCCTGCTCGCAGTCGACCAGCTCACCCAGCTCGAGCTGACGGTGCTGGACGCGGTCGTCGCCCTGGGCGGCGCGGCGTCGGTGGACCAGCTGCAGGCCCGGGTCAACGCCGCGCCGGACAGCGTGGACCAGGCGCTGGAGCACCTCCGTCGCGGTGCCCTGCTGTGGGGCACCGACGACTCATTGCGCGCGCTGAGCTGCCTCACCGACATCGTCGGCACGCGGATCAGCCGGCTGGGCGCCCCGGCTGCCACCCTGCTCGGCGCCTACGGCCCGGCCCGCGTGAGCACCCTGGTCCGCGACCTCGGCCTCACCCCCAGCGGCAGCCGGCAGGACGACGTGGCGGCTGTGGCTGCGGTGCTCGCCGACCAGCAGGCCGTGGCGCGGCTGCTCGCCGAGGTCGACCCGCCGGCCCGCGCGATCCTGGAGCACCTGGACCGGGAGGGCAAGGACGGCTCCGTCGAGTCCACCGAGCGGTCCACCTCGCGTCCCGGTGGCGGACCGGTCGAGCAGCTGCTGTCCCGAGGGCTGCTCGTGGCGCGCGACAGCCGGCACGTCGCCGTACCCAGGGAGGTGGCGATCTGCCTGCGGGACGGACACACGACCCGGCAGCAGGTCGACGCGGAGCCGGCACTGGTGACCGCCGAGCGCGACCCGTCCCTCGTGGACCGGACGGCGGCCGGGGCGGCCTTCGAGCTGGTGCGGCACGTCGAGCTGCTGCTCGAGCACTGGGGCAGCGCTCCGCCGTCGGCGCTGCGCACCGGGGGCCTGGGGGTGCGCGAGCTCAAGGCCGCCGCCGAGCTCCTGCACCTCGACGAGCGGACCGCCGCCCTGCACGTCGAGCTAGCCGCGGCCGCGGACCTGCTGGCCGTTGGGACGGCTCCGGACGCGAGCACGGTGTGGCTGCCGACCGACGGCTTCGACCTGTGGAGCGCCGCTCCCGTCGCCGAGCGCTGGACGCGGCTGGCCCTTGCCTGGCTCGCCAACCCGCGCATGACCGGGCTCGTCGGCGGACGCGAGGGCGGCAAGCCGGTGAACGCCCTGCTGCCCGACCTGGACCGGGCCTGGCTGCCGGAGACACGTCGCACGGCGGTGGTGGAGATCGCCTCGATCGGGCCCGGCCGGGTGCTCGCCGCCGGCACCGGGCTGCCGTCGCTGGTCGAGCGGCTGACCTGGCTGCGGCCGCGCCGCCCACCCGCCCGGGCGCAGGCGGTGACCTGGGCCGTCGAGGAGTCGGCGGTGCTGGGGCTGACCGCGCTGGGCGGGACGGCGGCCCACGGGCGCGCGCTGCTGCATGGCGACGACCCGGCGCACGAGGCGGCTGCCGTGCTGGCGCCTCTCCTGCCTGCGTACGTCGACCACGTGCTGCTGCAGGCGGACCTGACGGCGGTGGCTCCCGGTCCGGTGGAGCCGGAGGTCGCCCGGCAGCTGGCCACCGTGGCCGACATCGAGTCGCGTGGCGGGGCGACGGTCTACCGGTTCACCGAGTCGTCGGTGCGCCGGGCCTTCGACTCCGGCTGGTCCGCGGGCGAGGTGCACGACTTCCTCTCCTCGGCGTCCCGGACGCCGGTGCCGCAGGGGCTGACCTACCTCGTCGACGACGTGTCGCGGCGGTTCGGCACGATCCGGGTCGGCGCGGTCGAGTCGTTCCTGCGCAGCGACGACGAGACCGCGCTCGCCGAGCTGCTGCACCATCCCAGGGCGGCCGCGCTGCGGCTGCGACGGATCGCGCCGACCGTGCTGGTCAGCGACGTGCCGCTCGACGTGCTGCTCCCCCGGCTCCGCGACCTCGGCTCGGCCCCGGTCGTCGAGGCCCCGGACGGCACGGTGCGGGTGGCCCGCCGAGAGGCCCTGCGGGCGCATACGCCTCGCCGCCCACCGGCTCAGGCACCAGGCCAAGGACCGGCCCCGCGGCGGGGACCGGCGGGAGCCCGCGAGTCGGCCCGGCTCGCTGCGCGCATCGCGGCCACCGTCACCGCCATCCGGGCAGGTGACCTCGCTGCCGCGACCCGGCCCGACCCGGCACTGCTCGCCGCCGAGCCCAGGACACCCGCCTCCACCCTCGCCGTGCTGCGGGAGGCCGTCGAGTCGGGCGACAGCGTCTGGATCGGCTACGTCGACAGTCACGGCACGACCGTCGAGCGGGTGGTCGACCCGGTGAAGGTCGACGCGGGCTGGCTGTCGGCCTACGACCACCGCACCGAGGACGTCCGGTCCTTCGCCGTACACCGGATCTCTGCGGTGCGCCGCCTCGACGCCTAGGGGGTTCCCGCCGGCCGGGGGGCGGGCAGCCGGCCGACGAGCCTGCCGAACGCCGTCGCGTCCATCGGCCGGCCCAGGTGCCAGCCCTGGACCCGGTCGCAGCCGAGCTCGCGCAGCACGAGCAGGGTGGCCTCGTCCTCGACGCCCTCGGCGACCATCCGCAGGCCCAGGGCGTGGGTGAGCAGGACGGTGGAGCGGACGATCTCGACCGGGCGCAGGCCGCGCTCGAGGTTGGTCGAGAACGCGCGGTCCAGCTTGATCTCGCTGACCGGCAGCTTCAGGAGATACTCCAGCGAGCTGTAGCCGGTGCCGTAGTCGTCGACCGAGAGCTCGACCCCCAGGTCGGACAGGGCGTGCATCACCTGCTGGGCCATCTCCGGGTCGCGCATCATGGCCGTCTCGGTGACCTCGACGGTGAGCGCCGCCGGCGGCACCCGGTGGTCGAGCAGGGCCTCGGCCACGACGTGCACGATGCTCTCGTCGCGGAGGTCGGAGGCGGAGATGTTCACCGACATGGTCAGCGCAGGGTCCAGGACCCGCCACCGCGCGAGGTCGGACAGAGCCACGTCGAGCACCCGCTCGGCGATGACGTGGGTCAGCCGGTAGCGCTCGGCGGTCTCGAGGAACTCCTCGGGGGACAGCCTCCCGCGGGTGGGGTGGTCCCAGCGGACCAGGGACTCGGCGGCCACCAGCCGGCCGTCCGTGTCGCAGATCGGCTGGTAGGCGACGGTCAGCTCCCGCTTCTCCAGTGCTGTGTGCAGCTCCTCGGCCACCGACAGCCGGGTGCGCCGGTCGCCGACCACGGCCGGCGCGTAGAGGGAGACCGGCTCGCCGGAGGTCTTGGCGGCGTACATCGCGGCGTCGGCGGCGAAGAGGATGTCGCTTCGGGTGCTCCCGTGCTGCGGTGAGACGGCCACGCCGATGCTGGCGCGGACGTGCAGCACCGCCCGTCCGAGGTGGATCGGTTCCAAGAGGCTGGCCTGCAGGGTCTGGCCCACGGCCATCGCCTCGACCGGGGTGGTCAGCTCGTCGAGCACGACCGCGAACTCATCGCCGCCGAGCCGCGTGAGCAGGTGTGCGGTGTTCAGTGCGGCGAGGGCCTCGGCGAACCGTGCGACGACCGTCTGCAGGAGCTCGTCGCCGGTCGCGTGGCCGAGCGAGTCGTTGACCTCCTTGAACCGGTCGAGGTCCACCAGCACCAGGGCGAACCTGTTCGGTGCGACGGTGCTGTCGAGTGCGTCGGGGCCCAGCAGCTCGTCGAGGCGTGCGTAGAGCGCACGACGGTTGGCCAGACCGGTGAGGTCGTCGGTGAGTGCCTGCTCCTTCACGACCGCGAGCTCGCGGAGCTGGAGGAACCCCAGCGCGAAGCGGACGCCGCAGAGCGCGAGCGCGCCCAGCGCCAGCACGGTGGGAACCGGCGCCGCCGACCAGCCAGGGGAGATGGTCAGCACCGCAACGGCTGCCACCGACGCAAGGGTCACGACGGCGAGCGACTGCACCGGTGGGATGGTCCGGGCCGGGGCCTCGGTGTGCATGGTCGCACCCAGCGCGATCAGGCCCAGCCCGAGGGCGTAGAAGCTGTCCACCCAGGTGCCGGGCCGGTAGGCGTTGGCGGCCAGCAGGTAGGCGTAGACGATGTCGCCGGCCGAGTACACGACCATGCCCAGCGCCCACACGGCGAAGTTCCGGCCCTGTGCCAGACCCACGATGGCCAGCGCGCCGAGCGAGGTGGTGATGAGGAGGACGTCGCCCAGCACGTAGGCGAGGCTCACCAGACCGCCCTCAGACCCGTTCCACAGCGGCTCGAGAAGCGGCGAGATCACGCACACTGCGACCGCCGCACCGGCCATGGCGCCGGTGAGGCCGTCGAGCGCGATGATCATCCGCACGTGCCTGAGGTGCTGCCGCAGAGCCAGCAGGATGCCGGCCAGCAGCAGCGGAGGGACCGACAGGTAGGCGATCTGGCTGACGGCCGGAGGCGTGTTGGACTCGAGTGCTCCGGGGATCAGGAAGAACAGGTTGCCGCCGGCGACGAACGCGCCGATGCCCAGGGCGAGCAGGATGGCCCAGGAGCGTCCGGACGGACGGGTGCGAGCCTGGTTGACCAGGATGACGACGGCGATCGCGAGCGCCAGGTTGCCGGGCAGCCACACCCGGAGCAGGGTGCTCATCGTGCTCGGGTCCAGGAGCAGGGTGACGACGTACACCGCGAGGGTCAGGCCGAGCGCCAGTCGCAGCAGCCGTGTGGTGCGCATCCTCGACCCCCACCCGTGCCTCGTCAGCGATCCCTCACCAGTGATCCTTGTCAGGGATATCGACTCCGCGGGCCCTCGACTTGAGCGCCCCGCTCCAGGCTCCGGCCAAGGCCCCTCGCGCCTCGTCGTGGTTGGGGGCGGAAAGTAAGGTGTGGGGGTGGACTTTGTTCGTTACGCGGAGCGATCCGCGAGGCTGGTGAACGCCGACCTCACCGACGCCGAGCGCCTCGTCGACCTCCTCGCGGACCGACCGTGGCTGCAGCCCTCGGTGACCGACAAGGACGCGCCCGCCCTGCGTCGCTTCGTGCGGGAGCTGCGCCCGGTGTTCGAGGCCTCCAACGACGGGGACGACGACCTGGTGGTCGACCTGCTCAACGTGCTGCTGTCCAAGCACCCTGTCACGCCGTACATCTCGGGTCACATCTCCGGGCCCGAACAGGCACGTGGGCCCGGCAGCAACCCCTGGCACCTGCACGTCGCGGACCGGCGGTCCTCGGTCGCCGAGCTGGTGGTCGGCGAGTGTCTACTGGGGCTGTCCACCCTGGTGTGCGACCTGGGCGCCACCCGGCTCGGCGTGTGCGACGCGTCGCGATGTGCGAACGTGTTCGTGGACGTCTCACCCAACCAGTCCCGCCGCTACTGCTCGGACCGCTGCTCCTCGCGCGCCAACGTAGCGGCCTACCGCGCCCGACAGAGAGCAGCAGCCCTATGACGGACGGCCCGCTCATCGTCCAGTCCGACAAGACCCTTCTCCTCGAGATCGACCACGAGCGCAGCACCGAGTGCCGCAAGGCGATCGCACCCTTCGCCGAGCTCGAGCGCTCGCCCGAGCACGTGCACACCTACCGGCTCACGCCGCTCGGGCTGTGGAACGCACGGGCCGCCGGGCACGACGCCGAGCAGGTGGTGGACACGCTGCTCAGTTTCAGCCGGTACGCCGTCCCGCACGCCCTGCTCGTGGACATCGCGGAGACGATGTCGCGCTACGGGCGGCTCCGGCTCGACAAGCACCCCGTGCACGGGCTGGTGCTCACCAGCAACGACCGGCCGGTGCTCGAGGAGGTGCTGCGCGCCAAGAAGATCAGGCCGATGGTCGGCGAGCGACTCGACGTCGCCACCGTCGCCGTGCACCCCTCCGAGCGGGGGAACCTCAAGCAGGCGCTGCTGAAGATCGGCTGGCCGGCCGAGGACTACGCCGGCTACGTCGACGGCGAGGCGCACGCGATCGAGCTCGACCAGTCCGAGTGGACGCTGCGGGCCTACCAGCGGGAGGCGGCTGAGTCGTTCTGGCACGGCGGATCAGGGGTCGTCGTGCTGCCGTGCGGTGCGGGCAAGACGCTGGTCGGTGCGGCCGCGATGGCGCAGGCCAAGGCGACCACCCTGATCCTGGTCACGAACACCGTGTCGGCCCGGCAGTGGAAGGACGAGCTGATCCGTCGTACGACGCTGACCGAGGACGAGATCGGGGAGTACTCCGGCACCAAGAAGGAGGTCCGGCCGGTCACCATCGCGACGTACCAGGTGATGACCACGCGCCGCAAGGGCGTCTACGCCCACCTCGAGCTGTTCGACGCCAAGGACTGGGGGCTGATCGTCTACGACGAGGTGCACCTGCTGCCCGCGCCGATCTTCCGGATGACCGCGGACCTGCAGGCCCGCCGACGGATCGGCCTGACCGCCACGCTGATCCGCGAGGACGGCCGTGAGGGCGACGTGTTCTCGCTGATCGGGCCCAAGAGGTACGACGCACCGTGGAAGGACATCGAGGCGCAGGGCTACATCGCTCCCGCGGACTGCGTCGAGGTCCGCGTCTCGCTGCCGGAGGGTGAGCGGTTCGTCTACGCCACCGCGGAGCCCGACGAGCGCTACCGGCTCGCCGCCTGCACGTCGGCGAAGACCCGCCTCGTCGAGGAGCTCGTCGCCAAGCACAAGGGCGAGCCCACACTGGTGATCGGGCAGTACCTCGACCAGCTCGACGAGCTCGGCGAGCGCCTCGGCGCCCCGGTGATCAAGGGCGAGACCAAGGTCAAGGAGCGCGAGCGGCTGTTCAACGCCTTCCGACACGGCGAGCTCGACCTGCTGGTGGTCTCCAAGGTCGCCAACTTCTCGGTCGACCTGCCCTCGGCCGCGGTCGCCATCCAGGTCTCGGGCTCCTTCGGGTCCCGGCAGGAGGAGGCCCAGCGGCTCGGGCGGCTGCTGAGGCCCAAGGAGGACAAGAGCGCTGCCCGGTTCTACGCGATCGTCTCCCGCGACACCGTGGACGCCGACTTCGCCCAGCACCGCCAGCGGTTCCTGGCCGAGCAGGGCTACGCCTACCGCATCGTCGACGCGGACGACATCGCCACCGCCTGAGCCCGCTCGGCCACCTGAGCCGGCTCGACGGGACCTTCGGCGACCCACCCCGGGCCGAAGGTCCCTGTCCGTGAGGTCGGGGCTTGCCTAGGTTCGAAGAGGTACCCCTCATCGAACGGAAGGTCGCCCGTGGACGCCCTGGACCTTGCCCGCTGGCAGTTCGGCATCGTGACCGTCTACCACTTCCTCTTCGTGCCGATCACCATCGGGCTCTCGGCGCTAGTCGCCTCCTGCGAGACCCGCTGGGTGATGACGCACCACGAGCACTGGCTGCGGCTGACGAAGTTCTTCGGCAAGCTGTTCTTGATCAACTTCGCCATCGGCGTCGCGACCGGCATCGTCCAGGAGTTCCAGTTCGGGATGAACTGGAGCGACTACTCACGCTTCGTCGGCGACATCTTCGGTGCGCCGCTGGCGATCGAGGGGCTGCTCGCGTTCTTCCTCGAGTCGACGTTCCTCGGGCTGTGGATCTTCGGCTGGGACCGGCTGTCGCCGAGGGTGCACGCGGCCTGCATCTGGGCGGTGCACGTCGGCACCCTGCTCTCGGCCTACTTCATCCTCGCCGCCAACTCCTGGATGCAGCACCCGGTGGGCTACCGGTTCAACCCGGACACCGGTCGCGCGGAGCTCAACGACTTTGCGGCGGTGCTGTTCAACAAGGTGCAGCTGGTCACCTTCCCGCACACTGTCCTGGCCGCCTACATGACCGGAGCCGGCTTCATGCTCGGCGTGGCCCTGTGGCTGCAGATGCGTCGGCGGACGTCGCAGGACGACCGTGCGATGTACGGCCGAGCGACCCGCCTGTCGGCCGTCGTACTCCTGGTCGCCGGTCTGGGCGTGGCAGTCTCAGGAGACCTGCAGGGCAAGGTGATGACCGAGGTGCAGCCGATGAAGATGGCGGCCGCCGAGGCGCTCTACCACTCCGAGCGGCCCGCCTCGTTCTCCGTCTTCACCATCGGCTCCCTCGACGGCAGCAAGGAGAAGTTCTCGCTCAAGGTCCCCGGCGTGCTGTCCTTCCTCGCCACCGGGAGCTGGGACGGAAAGGTGCAGGGGATAGACGACCTGCGTGCGAAGTACGCGAAGACGTATGGCGCAGACCCCGGAGCGACGTACTACTCGGCCGGCGGCTACTCACCGGTCATCCCGATCACGTACTGGTCCTTCCGGATCATGATCGGGCTCGGCTCGCTGGCCGCCGCTCTCGCAGCGCTGGTGCTGTGGTGCACGCGCCGGGGCCGGGTCCCGCGCGGACGAGGCTGGGTGTGGCTGTGCGTCTCGATGCCGCTGCTGCCCGTGTTCGCCAACTCGTTCGGCTGGATCTTCACCGAGATGGGCCGCCAGCCCTGGAGCGTCTTCGGCCTGATGACGACCGCCAGCGCTGTGTCGCCAGGCGTGCCGGCGTGGCAGGTGCTCACCTCGCTTGTCTCCTTCACCCTGCTGTACGGCGTCCTGGCGGTCGTCGAGGTCGGGCTCATCCTGCGCACCGTGCGGTCCGGGGCCGCCGAGGCACCGGTGGACGACCCCCTGCTCGACCCGGCGGACCGTCCGCTCGTGCACGCCTACTGACTCCGCACACGTCTTGATGAGGACATCGACATGGAACTGACCACGATCTGGTTCGCCCTGATCGCCGTGCTGTGGATCGGCTACTTCTGCCTCGAGGGCTTCGACTTCGGGGTGGGCATGCTGTTCGGGATCCTCGGGCGTGACGACACCGAGCGACGCGTCCTGCTGAACACCATCGGCCCGGTGTGGGACGGCAACGAGGTATGGGTGCTCGTCGCGGGCGGAGCCACGTTCGCGGCCTTCCCCGAGTGGTACGCCACGCTGTTCAGCGGTTTCTACCTTCCCTTGCTGCTGATCCTGCTGGCTCTCATCGTCCGCAACCTGGCCATCGAGTATCGCAGCAAGAGGGACGACGCCACCTGGAAGCAGCGGTGGGACGTGCTGTTCATCGTCGGCTCGTTCGTTCCGGCGCTGCTGTGGGGGGTCGCGTTCGCCAACATCGTGCGGGGCGTGCCGATCGACGCCGACAAGGAGTTCACCGGCACGTTGCTCACCCTGCTGAACCCCTACGGCCTGCTCGGCGGCCTGACCACGCTGCTCCTGTTCCTCACCCACGGCGCGATCTTCGTGTCCCTGAAGACCGACGGGGACATCCGGCACCGGGCCCGCGCACTCGCCGTCCGGGTCGGCGCCGTCGCCGCCGTGGTCGCCGTGGTCTTCCTCGTGTGGACGCAGATGCTCACCGGCAACGCCGGATCGGCGGTGTTCTTCCTGGTCGCCGCGGGCGCGCTCGTCGCGGGTCTGGCCGCGGCCTGGCAGGGCCGTGAGGGTTGGGCCTTCACCGGCACCATGGTGACCATCGGCGCGGCCGTGGCCGGGCTGTTCGTGGCGCTGTTCCCGGACGTGATGCCGTCCACGACGGCCGCGGCCTGGTCGCTGACCACGAGCAACGCGTCGGCGACCCACTACACGCTGACGGTGATGACCTGGGTGGCGGTCATCTTCACACCGATCGTGCTGGTCTACGAGAGCTGGTCCTACTGGGTGTTCCGCAAGCGGATCTCCACCCACCACATCCCCGGGGGCCCACCTCCGCCTGTCGCCGCAGCGCCGGTCGAGGCGCCGAGCCCGACCCGATGAGGCCGACGGACCCGCGGCTGTTGCGGCACCTGCGCCCGGCCGCACCAGCCCTGGCGGGCGTGGTGGGCGCCGGCGTCGTATGCTCCGGTCTGCTGGTGGCCCAGGCACTCGCGGTCGCGAACCTGGTCGTCGTGATGGTGCGCGGCGACACCGACCGGCTGGCACTCGCTGCCGGCCTCGCCGGAGCAGCGGTGGTGCTCCGGGCCCTGGTCGGTCTGGCCGGCGACGTCTGCGCGGCTCGGGCGTCGGTCACCGTCGGCCGGCGGCTGCGCGGCCGGCTGGTGCACGCGATGCTCGAGCTCCCCGCCTCGCAGACGTCCCGGCAGCGGTCCGGCGAGCTCTCGCTCCTGGTCACGCGGGGCGTCGCGGCGATCGACCCCTACCTCACGAGATACCTCCCGGCGCTGGTGCTCGCCGTCGTCGTCCCGCCGCTCACCCTGGTCGCGATCGCCACCCAGGACCTGCTGGCTGCCGGCATCGTCGCCGTCACCCTGCCGCTGGTGCCGGTGTTCGCCATCCTGGTCGGGATGGCGACCCGGGACCGGGCAGACCGGCAGTGGGGCGCGCTGAGCGCCCTGGCCGGGCACTTCGTCGACGTCATAAAGGGCCTGCCGACCCTCGTCGTGCACGGCCGGGCGGGTGCCCAGTCGGCCACCATCCGCCGCGTCACCGACCGGCACCGGCGCACCACGCTCTCGACGCTGAGGCTCGCGTTCGCGTCCTCCGCGGTGCTCGAGCTGGTCGCCACCCTGTCCGTCGCCCTGGTCGCGGTCGTCGTGGGGCTCCGCCTCGCGGGCGGCTCCCTGGACCTGCGTACGGCGCTCGTGGTGCTGCTGCTCGCACCCGAGGCGTACTGGCCGCTGAGACGGGTCGGCGCGGAGTTCCACGCGGCTGCCGAGGGCACCGCCACCTTCGCCGCCGCGGAGGAGCTGCTCGCCGAGGTCGCCGGCGAGCCACCGACGCTCGAAGGCACGCCCGGTCCGTGGACCGGAGTGTCGGTCCGGGACGTCCGGGTCACCCACCCGGGCCGGAGCACGCCGGCACTGGACCTGCCCGGGGCGGTGTACCTGCCGCCGCACGCCCTGGTCGCGGTGGTGGGACCATCGGGAAGCGGCAAGTCGACGCTGCTGTCCACGCTGGCAGGTGAGCTGGCCATGGACCGCGGCTGTGTGGCGGCGGGATCCTGGCAGCTCGAGCCGGGGTCAGCAGCCGACTGGCGCAGGAAGGTCGCCTGGCTCCCGCAACGGCCGTGGCTGGAGAGCGGCACCGTCCGGGACAACCTCACGGTGGCCCGTCCGCAGGCCGCCGATCCTGAGCTCTGGGCCGCGCTGACCCGCGTGGGGCTCGCCGACGTGGTCGCCGGCCTCCCCGGCGGGCTCGACTCTCCGGTCGGTGAGGACGGCGGTCGGCTCTCGGCGGGCCAGCGTGCCCGGCTCGCACTGGCCAGGGCGGTGCTCGCCGCGCGTCCCCTCGTGCTCGTCGACGAGCCCTCGGCGCACCTCGACAGGGACAGCGAGGAGGTCGTCGTGGACACCCTGACCTGGCTCGCTCGGCGGTCCACCGTCGTGGTGGTGACCCACTCGCCGGTCGTGCTCGCCGCGGCCGACCAGGTGTTCCGGCTCCGTCCGACCGCAGAACGCGACGCCTCGGCACGGTCCGCTCCCGCAGAACGCGACGCTTCGGCACGGTCCGCTCCCGCAGAACGGGACGCCTCGGCACGGTCCGCTCCCGCAGAACGGGACGCCTCGGCGAGACCGGGAACCGCAGGACGGGACGCCTCGGCGGACTCGGGGCGTCGTTGGGTGCTCGCCGTCGTCCTCGGGATCCTGGCGTCGGCCTCCGGCGTGGCCCTGATAGTCACCTCGGGCTGGCTGATCACCCGCGCCTCCGAGCATCCCCCGGTCATGTTCTTGATGGTCGCCATCATCGGCGTCCGCACGTTCGGCATCGGGCGCCCGCTGCTGCGCTACGCCGAGCGGCTGGTCGGCCACGACAGCGCCCTACGCCTGCTGGCCGAGCGGCGCGTCGAGGTCTACGAAGCCGTCGTGCCGCTCACACCCGGGGCCCTGGGCCGCCGCCGCGGCGATGTGCTCGCCACGGTCGTGGACGACGTCGACGCTCTGCTCGACGACCGGCTCCGGGTCCGGTCACCCCTGCTCGCCCTGGTCGGCGTCAGCCTGCTCGCCACCGCTTTCGCCGCCGCCCTCTCCGCCGAAGCCGGCCTCCTGGTCGCCGCCCTCGCCGGCACCGTGCTGGCGCTCGCGGCGGTGGTCAGGACGGCTGTGGGACGGGCGGAGCGCGACGTGGTGCGACTCCGGGCTCTGCTGTCCGCGCGCGTCCTGCAGGCCGTGCACAGCGCCCGGGACCTGGCGATGTGGCAGGCCAGCTCGCGGGCGGAGGCGTCGGTGGACGAAGCCGGTGCCGCGATGGACGCCGCCCGGCGGGCCTCCTCGACCAGGGTCGCCCTCGGCCGAGCCGGCGTGACCGCCGCCGCCGGGGTCGCCCTGGCCGGCCTCGGACTGCTGCTCGGCTCGCAGCTGGGCCGGGACCCGGGACCAGCGGGGCTCAGCGCCCCGATGGCCGCCGCAGTGCTCCTGCTGCCGCTCGCCCTTCTCGACGTGCTCGCGGGCGCACCGGACGCCGCCGCGACATCGGTGCGCACCCGTGCCGCGAAGCGCCGGCTGGCCGACCTGACCTCGGCCAGCCCCGCGGTCAGCTCCTCGGCAACGCCGACCGCGCCCGTCGACGAGCCGCGCGACATCAGCGCACACAGCCTCGCGTGCGGCTGGGAGCGAGCCGCGTTCGTGGGCCTGGACCTCGACGTCCACGCGGGTCGGCGAGTCGGCGTGGTGGGGCCCTCCGGCTGCGGCAAGTCCACGCTCGCCGCGACCCTGGTCCGGTTCCTCGACCCGGTCGGCGGTGCCGTCACGCTGGACGGCACCGACCTCCGCGACCTCGCCCTCCGCGACGTGCACAGGCTGGTCGGGCTCGTGGACGACGACCCCTACGTCTTCTCCTCGAGCCTGTTCGAGAATGTCCGGCTGGCCCGTCCGGCGGCCGGCCGGATCGAGGTCGCGGCAGCCCTGCGTGCCGTCTCGCTGGGACCGTGGCTGGACGCCCTGCCACACGGCCTGGACACCCTGGTCGGGGAGGGTCACGACAACGTCTCCGGAGGCGAGCGGGCCCGGCTGGGCCTGGCCAGGGCGCTGCTCGCCGACTTCCCGGTCCTGGTCCTCGACGAGCCGACCGCACATCTCGACGCGGACACCGCCCACGCGGTCGCTGAAGACGTGCTGCATGCCACCGAAGGTCGCGCAGTGGTCTGGGTGACTCACGACAAGGTGGCCCTCGACGCGATGGACCAGATCGTCGACCTCGCGTCGTACGCCCCGTCCGAACGCCTCCGCCCGCCGGTGCCGGTGGGTTGACGTGCCGGGCGACGGAACGGATGCTGGAGGCCCAGCAAGGAGAGCCATGCCCTCAGCACTGCGCCCGATCCTGCTCGCCGTCGGTGACAGCGACGCCTACGGACCCTCTCTGCGATTCGCGTGCGCGGAGGCCCAGCGCGTCGGCGCTCCGCTCCGCCTGGTCCACGTGCTCGAGGACCGGACCCGGTCGCGGGCCCACGAGCTGCTGGAGGAGGTCGCCGCCGAGGCCCGCGGGCTCACCGGGGGCGCGGTGGCGCCGGACACCCTGCTGCGCACCGGTCCGGTGGTGACCGAGCTCACCGAGCTGAGCCGCGAGGCGCTCCTCGTGGTCCTGCAGCGACGACAGCTGTCCCGGCTGCAGCGGCTGGTCACCAGGTCGGTCAGCGCCCATGTCGGCGGTCGCGCGCACGCGCCGACGGTGTCGGTGCCCGAGGGCTGGCAGCCACGGCGCGGCGGGCCCCGGCAGGTCACCGTGGGCGTCGACGGCGTGGACAGCGAGGAGGGCCGCCGGCTGCTCGAGCATGCCTTCGCCCGAGCTGCCGAGGCCCGCGCCGAGCTGAGCATCGTGCACGCCTGGCAGCTGCCCTCGGGGTACGACGACGCGGTGGTCGCCGAGCCCGAGGTCGAGGAGTGGCGTGAGCGCTACCTCCGCGTGCTGCACGCCCGGCTGGGCCCGCTGCGTGCCGTGCATCCCGACGTACGGGTGTCCGTGGAGATCCGGCACCTGCACCCGGCCGAGGCCCTGATCCAGGCGGCCAAGGAGTCCGACCTCGTGGTGCTGGGCCGGGGCCGCCTGGAGCATCCCCTGGTCGAGCACCTGGGGTCGGTGGCCCGGGCGGTCATGCGCGACGCCGACTGCCCGACCGAGGTGATCAGCGACCGGTAGGCCGGCTCGGTCGCGAGCCGGACCCTCAGCCCGCCGGGGTGTTCAGCTCCGGCTGCTCGGTCTTCTCCTCGGGGCCCGGTGCGGACGTCCACTGCCAGTCCCGGACCTCCGGCATGTCCTCGCCGTGCGAGCGGACGTAGATCCGGTGCTCGACCAGCTTGTTCTTCAAGGTCTCGCGGGCCGACCCCGAGGAGCCCTGCAGCCGGGCGACCCGGTCGATGACGTCGATGGCGAGGTTGAACCGGTCCACCTGGTTGAGGACGGTCATGTCGAAGGGCGTGGTCGTGGTGCCCTCCTCCTTGTAGCCGCGGACGTGGATG
>CAXSHL010000009.1:0-82682 GCA_964237315.1 uncultured Nocardioidaceae bacterium | reverse complement strand
AGAGCAGCGGACTTTTAATCCGCGGGTTGTGGGTTCGATCCCCACGGGGCCCACCACATATAGCACCTGACCTGCGCAGATGCCATGGAAGCGCAGTTGGTGAGGTCCGCCGTTCACCACAAACTCACCACTTATACAACCGACAGTGACGGGCGCTCCGAGCCGAGGGTCATCACGGTCGCGGCGCGAGTCGGGGCCGTGCGGCGGCCGAGGTAGCCGGCCGTAGTGTTGACGTCGGTATGGCCGAGCTGGTTCGCGATTTCGGCGAGCGGTGCTCCGCTGGCGTCCATCCAGGTGGCGACGGTGCGGCGGAAGGTGTGGGACCCGGCCCACGACAGACCGGCCTCACTGAGCACGGCTCGGACCGCTTTGAGCACGTTGCCTACCTCGCGAGGCCGACCGCGCTTGCTCCCGAAGCGCGTCGTGCCGAACACCAGGCCGGACCTCCCCCACCTCAATGCGCGGCGCTCAAGGCAGGCCCCCAGTTCTGCTGACAGGCTCAAGGTCCGGTCGGCCGCTCGAGTCTTGGTTCCGCGCACCCGAACCGTTCCGGCGGTGAGGTCGACGTCGTTCCACGAGACCCCTTCCAGCGCCTCGCGGATGCGCACGCCGGTGCCGAACAGGAAACGCAGCAGGTCGGAGATGTCGGCGTCGTCGGCAGCCTCGACCACGCTGAATAGGTGCCGCGCCTCAGCCTCGGTGAAAGCGCGCTTGGTGTCCAGGTGTCGCTTGCCGCAGTCCAGGTCGCAGTCAGGGTCGGCGCACTTGCGATCTCCTGGCGTTCCTGCGCTGGCGCTCGGCGTCTGGACACGGCTCATGACGCTTGCAGCGAGAGCTCCCTGCCGCTCGGCATGGGCGAGGGTATTGCCCAGCACCTTCCGTGCTGCCTGCGCGGCTCCGTTGCCGCGTTCGTCTGCGATGCGAGCGAGCCACTGCTCGATCACGCTGACGTTGTTGGCCGTGGCGAGTTTGCGCGTGCCGATTCCGCTGCCTTCGATGTAGCGACGAACGTTGCCCTCGTACTGCTCGAGAGTCCGCGGGGCCAGCGGCTTGCCGCGCACTCGTTTGCGCTTGGCGGACTCCAGCCAGAGCGCTGCTGCACGGGCCACCTTCGTGTCCTGGTTGAGCGTGGCGTCACCACCGCGGTGAGTCGTTCGGTGGTCCTCGACCTTGGCTTGCAGCGCGCGCTTCGACTTGGCCTCAGTGTCGCCGCTCACCGTGATGTCGAAGCGCCTGCCATCGGCGTCCCGGTAGCGTCCCCTCGCTTGCCACTTGCCGACCTGCGAGGGGTGCGGGCGCGAGGTGACGGCCCCCAGGACCCAGGGTGCTTGTTGCGGCCGACCCGATGTCATGTGGTCTCCCTCGTCCGCCTGCGGCTCTGGCGCAGTTTGTGGTGAACAGTATCTTGTTCGACTCAGGAGGCCGTAACGGGTGACACGTAGTGCTCGGTTTCAAAAGCGACGACGTCGCAGTACCGGTACGCGACCCGGCTTCCGATCTTGAGGTATCCAATTCCTTCGCCCTGGTGTCGCAGGTTCGCGCGGTGGCCAGTGGTCACACCCCACCGGTCGGCCTCCACGTCGAGCACCCGACTGGAGGTGAGGGAGCGGACGTGTTCGGGTACGTCGTCGCGGGCGAGCAGCGGTACGCACCTGGTGATGGTGCGGTCGGTTAGGTCCTCAGCCAGCTCGTGGCGTACCGGCGCCGGTGCCACGATGTCGACGCTGGCGATGATCCGCTCGACCTCGCCCGGATGTCGGCGGCGTTCCAGCTCGACCGACGCGCCCCCAATCGTGAGAGCACCAAGTCGGCCACGGCGTCCCGGTTGACCCGTCCGATCGGGACGGCACGGTGCTCCACTCCCACAGTTGGGGGTGTGAAGCCGAGTTGGTGGAGCTCGTCGATCCACCGCTGCTGGAGTTGCGCGCCGTCCTTCGGGATGACCTTGTCGGGTCGGGCTTGAACCCAGGCTCGACGGTCCCAGGCCCGTCGCAGGGTTGGGCCGGGTTCCTGGTCAGGGTGCTCGCTGCGCCACTGGGCTTCGTAGCGGTCGACGTTGCGGGTGATCTGCCCGGCACGGGCGCTGAACGCGCCGGCATACGGCGCCAGCTCGACGACCTCCCCCGACTCCGGGTCAAGGGTGTAGCCGTGGGCCGCGAGAGACCGGCGGAACTCGGGGTCGCAGGCGACGGCAGCGTGCCCGATCCCGTTGATCGCCTCGATGCTGTCCACCACCCCGACCGAATGCAGCCCTCGCCACTTGCCGGCGGCGAAGACGCGGGCGTTGATCTGCAGGTGCAGGTGACGGTGCGGGTCACCGGCCCGGGAGGTGCAATGCCGCACCACCGCCGCCTCGAGCTGCTCGACCGGGACCTGGACCTGCCTGTCTCGCGGACCGATGCGGGTGGTGGCGTGCCCGGCGAGCCAGCCGACGATCTCGGCCGCCGCCCGATCCTGGGAAGCGTCGTAGGCGGCCGCGATCTCCGGGTGCAGGGTCGCCGCCAGGGACCAGGTCTTGGGGCCGTTCACGACCACCTCGACGAACCGGAGGCCTCGTGCGTCGGTGCGTAGCCGTCCTTTGGCGGGGCCGGTGTCGACGTCATACCCGGCGACCCACCGTTCATAGGCCGCTCCATCCAACCTCCCCCCGCCCTCCACGGCCGCGTGAGGACCTCCCCCACCACCTCCCCCCACTCCGGGAGCGCGCGCGACAAGTCGGGTGGCCAGGCCGGTGCCCTCGGCGAGGTAGTAGTCATCGACCCGAGACCGGTCGGCCTCGACATAGGAGCGTGCAGCGCCAGGGGAGCCGCGGTAGAACTTCACCCCACCATGCACGGCCTCGTCACCGCCCGTCAGCCGTCGTCAATTAGCCTGGAAACCACGAACGGCCCGCCCAGAGGGCGGACCGATCTACGGACCTTCGTAGCATGCGTGCCGCTCGGTTTTGAAGGCCTGCAGGGCTGTGGCGGTGGTGCGGGTCCTGGACTCGTCACTTCTCGTTTCTTCTCGGGGTCAGAGGCAGGACGTGGTCGTGGGGATCAGGTGGATATCGCTGTGTGCTGACCTCTCAACGGACGTTCCTGCGGACGAGGAGATGTGCCGTGGGCAGGGCCGAAGCAGATCCGCACCATCTCGCGGATCGCGGCAGATGAGGACGTTGAGCTTGCGGCTGTTCGGCGTCGACTCGGACAAGGGGGCCTGGAACGCCAGCAGCGCCGGCGATTTCCGGACGGGCCCCGGCGTATCCAAGGGCCTCGCGGCCACGGCACCGCCGCCCGCGGACGGCTCAGCGATCGACCCGCGACTCGAGCAGGCGCCGCTCGGCATCGTTCGCCGTGAGTTCCAGGGCGATCAGATCCTCGGCCATCGCCTCGTCCCGACGGCCGAGTTGCCGCAGCATCCGCGCGCGCACGGCGTGCCAGAGGTGGTATCCCGTGAGGGCGTGTCGGAGCGCATCCACCTCCTCCAGTGCCGCCAGCGGTCCGTCGACCTCAGCGAGCGCCACCGCGCGGTTGAGCCGCACGACCGGCGAGCGGTCGTACGCCAGCAGCATGTCGTAGAGCGTTAGCACTTGGAGCCAGTCGGGGTCGCCGCCGTCGCGCGTGTCGGAGTGGCACGCAGCGATCGCCGCGTGCAACTGCCAGCGTCCCGGGCGTCGTAGCATCGCCGCCTTCTCGAGCACGGCCTGTGCCTCGGCGATCAATGGGCGATCCCACCGCGCCCGGTCCTGATCGGCGAGCAGGACGAGCTCTCCATCGACGGCGCGTGCCCCTTCGCGTGCTCGATGGAACAGCAGCAGTGCGAGCAGCCCTTGCGCCTCCGCCTCGCGCGGCAGTTCGTGGGCGACGACGCGCGCGAGCCACAGGGCGTCGTCGGCCAGGTCGCGGTCCGCGGCCGCGTCCCCGCCTGCGACCAGGTGGGCCTCGCTGTACATCACGGAGACCACGGTCAGGACGGTATCCAGGCGCGCGGCCCGCTCGGAACCCTCGGGGATCCGCAGGGGGATGCCGGCGGTACCTATCTTTCGCTTGGCCCGCACGATCCGCTGCGCGACCGTCGATTCCGAGGCCAGCGTGGCACGCGCGATCTGCGCGGTCGTGAGGCCGCAGGTCGCACGGAGCGTCAGAGCGAGCTGCGCGTCCGGGGAGATAGCGGGGTGACAGCAGCCGAACAGGAGAGGCAGTCGCTCGTCAGGCCCGCCAGTGCCGGTGAGCGGTGCGGCGTCGGCCAGATCGGGGAGCAGGGCCAGCTTCTCGCGGTACCGCTTCTCGCGCCGCAGCCGGTCAAGGGCGTTGTTGCGGGCCGCCCGCGTCAGCCAGCCCCCGGGATTGGCAGGCACCCCGCGCGTGCGCCACTGGCGCACGGCCTCCTCGATCGCCTCGGCGACCGCCTCCTCTGCAAGATCGAGGCTCCCGAGCCAACCCGTAAGTGCCGCGACGATCCGCGCGGACTCCTCGCGGATCACCCCCGCGAGAAGTTGATCGGATGCCGCAACGTGGGCCCGGCCTGACTCCGCCGCCGCGGCATCCGACTCGTCCACTACTCGACGTGTCTCTAGTAGACGACGATCGGGCGGATCTCGACCGAAACGCCGGGCAGCTCGAGCAGCGGCCACGTCTTGACGACGGCGATCGCCGCGTCGAGGTCGGGCACGTCGATCACCTGGAATCCGCCGATGACCTCCTTCGCCTCCGAGAACGGCCCGTCGGCCACGACCGGTCCGTCACCGCCGTAGCTGACCGTGGTCGCGGTGTTGACCGGCTGCAGCTGGGCGCCGGACTCGGTCATCACCTCGCGGTGCGTGCCGAACCACTCGTAGGTGCGGCCATAGACCTGCTCGGCGTGCTCAGGCGACACCGCTGCCTCGAGTTCGGGCGTGGTTGTGAACATGATGACGTACTTCACGGTCGTGTCCTTTCGTCATGGAACCGTTTCACCCCCGCAGCGAACGGGCAAGCGCCAAATCGACACAAACCGCGAAATCGGCGTCAGACGAGCGGCAGCGGCTGGAGATGGCGCCAATCGTCATGGTCGAGCGTCTCAAAGGTCTCCCGGACGAGCGCGTCCCCCTCGCCGGCCGAGCGGCCGGTACTGAAGAGCAGGCGGACGGCGGTGGGAACGCTTCCAGACGCTCGGGCCGTTCCGCCCGGCCCGGAACCCGGTTTGGATCCGTGCTTCGGAGATCTTCTTCTTGGCCGGGTGATTCGTACGGCCATTGCTGGCTCGGACATCAGGAAGGCCCGGGCGCTGTCGGGCGTGGCAATGCCGCAGACTAGCCGCAGGGTGAGGGCGACGCTGGCCTCGGGGGCGAGGGTGAGGTGGCAGCAGATGAACACCAGCCAGAGCCAGTCGTCCGGTACCGCAGCCTCGGTCCAGTCCGGGTCGGCCGGGTCGTGCGAATGGACGGTCGTCGACTGCACGAGCAGCGGGAGCTTGGGCCGGAGAGTGAGGACGGAACCGGTGGAGCGCGGCAGCGACCGCGTCCGCCTGCATGGCGGACGCGGTCGGCTCGTCGTTGGAAGCGATCAGAACGGGTTCGTCGTCGGGTCCACGACCGGACGGACCTCGACGCCGCCGCCGGGGGCAGGGGCCGGGCATAGCTTGGCGATCTCGAGGGCGTGGTCGAGGTCGCGCGCCTCGATGACGTAGAAGCCGTTCACGGCCTCCTTGATCGCGACGAACGGGCCGTCCGTCACCGTGCTGCCACCCGTGATCGTGGTGGCCGTCGTCGGGGGCGCAAGCGCCTCCCCGCCCGCGAGGGACCCACCGCGCTCGGCGACCTGCTTGACGAATGTGCTGTGCGCGTCGACCACGGCGGGCCACGCCTCGGGCGAGATGGTCTCGTAGTAGGCCGGGTCTTCGTAGATGAAGATCGCGTACTTGGTCATGGAGTTGCCTCCTGCACTGGGTCGCGGGCCGGCCAGTCCGGCTCCGTCATGGGGACAGCGAACGGCCTGCCGCCAGATCGACAGCCAGGTCACATCTTCTTCGAGCTTGTTCCGCCGCCGATGCCGCTGGTGCCGGAGTCCGCTCTGTGTGCTGTAGTGCACTCCAGCGATTCCACCTGCCGCCCCGTCTCGCCGCGAGCGGCGCTACGGGATGTTGCCCGAGAGGATGTCGGTGCCGAGCAGGGACGCCTCGAGCCCGTAGTCGCCGCCGCTGACGGCGCCGTTGGCATCAGCAGTCAGCCCCGGGCCGGACCTGACTTTCGGCACGAGCGCACAGTTCGCGGCATGGTCGGATGCTTCGCACCGACAGCGGCATATCCGCGCGCGCTGACGCGCCCGCTATGCGGCAAGGTCGGGCGGATCATGAGGCTCTGTGCGCAGCACGGCGATAACCGGTATCCGGCAGCCGGGTTCTGTACGTATGGTCTTCGCAGGACCTCATCGTCAGGAGTTTTGTGCCTACCTCGTGAGTCACGGCCTTCGGGTCGTAAGCCTCGTCGTGCCGTCCGGCACCGCCAGGCATGTCGAATCTGCCGCCTTGTGGCTCACCAGCGCGCCTTGGGAAAGCGCGCCACCGACGACTTGGAGTAGTACCTTGCAGAACCAGACCTACATCCGAACCGCCGACAGCCACGATCAGGCGGCAGTAGCCGACCTGGCTGTCATCAACAACATGTTCGCAGTCGACGAGCTCGAAGGACTCACTGACGCGTTTCGCAGCGCGGTCAACGGAGAACTCGACGGCCATCAGTGGTTCGTAGCGACTACTCAGGATGGTGATGTCGTCGCAGCGGCCTACCTGGCTCCTGAGCCATTCGCGGACCGGCTGTGGAACCTCTACTTCATCGCTGTCCACCCATCCCAGCATGGAGCAGGGACTGGCACAGCCCTCATCGCACATCTGGAGGGGTTGTTGCGAGCCAGAGGTGAGGCCGAGGCGAGGGTTCTCATCGTCGAGACGTCGAGCACCGGCCAGTACGAAGCCACGCGTGCCTTCTACACGGCCCGTGGCTTTGATCGAGAGGCACAGATCCGAGAGTTCTACGGACCGGGCGATCACAAGGTCGTGTTCTGGAAGGCACTCGCGGACTGATCGCCTTGCGGCCCGTCGTCGTCACTCGGCGATGGCGGGCTCGCGGTCTGCGAATGAGGCAGATTGCCCGCGTCCGCGCTCCGCGACGAGCGGGTTCGTAGGCCCGCGCCGTACGCCCGGTCATCGGCATGTCCGTGCGTTCGGAGGGAAGTGCCTTCGGCGCCTGTCGGGCAGGACGACTGTGGCTCGGGTGGGCAGGGCGTCGCCGAAATCGAATGCGCTTGAAAGCACGCAGCGATCCTCGGAGAGCTGAGGGCAGCGATGCCCTGTCTCTGACTACTCGTTGGCGTCACCCCTGGCGAGCCCGTTCTGAGCGGCGACGAGAGCGAGGCGCTTGTCGCGCGTCCACAGGCGCGCTGCGGGTGTCAGCGCGGTCGCGGACAAGAGGTGCGCGTCGACGTATCCGATGCCGAGCCCGAACAGCTGCCGCTTGTCGATGAGACTCAGTACCTCGCCGTCAGTCGCGACGGTCGCCTGCGGGAGGTTGTGGAGCAAACCCAGAATCTCGCTACGTCGCGAGAGATGGCCGAGCGCGAGTTCGCCGGTCACCCAGGGGTGCGCCAACACCTGGCCATCTCGCAGGAGCTCGCCGAGTTCTGGGTCGCCGGTGCGGAGATGGTCGATCCAGATCGACGTGTCGATAAGGATCACGCAGGCAGCGTCTGCCGCCGCGGGACCGGCTTCGCGTCGGGCTCACTGCCCGCCAGTCGCGCAAGTCGTTGGGCACTTTCACGCTCGATCAGCGCACGCAGAGCCTGACGAACCAGCGCGGTCTTTTCCGTGGTGCCGGTCAGGCGCTGTGCTTCCATGACGAGGTCGTCGTCGAGGGCGAGGGTTGTTCTCATATCGGGACTCCTAGCCACTGCAAATGACATCAGATGATGATCTTACACGTGCTTCCAGGTTCCGGTCAGCGATGGGGGTTATCGGGAGTGCGCGTCTCTCCACTGCTCGAGTCTCCAGTGCTGAGGCCGCTTCCAGTCACCACTTATTCACCACTTATTCGATGAAGAGCGATGGTCCGCAGTGAGGCCCATGACCCCTTCCCCCGCCTGACCTGCGCGTATCGAGCCTGAATGACCTCTCATGATGTCGCTAGACCCTCTCCGCGGGTTGTGGGTTCGAGTCCCACGGGGCCCACCAGCTGTCGCGGTGGTGCGCATCCTGGACTCGTCACTCCTCGCAGCTTGTCCCGCCTCATCGGCGGACGGGGTCGTGGCCGGTCACACTGTTCTTGTGGATGACCTCGAGGAGCATCGCCGGATCCTTGGGGAACTGATCGGTGCGAGCGGAGACGTCTCAACCCTGGCGCACCGGCTAGGGCCGTTCCAGGCGTACGACGTCGAACCGCTGGTCACGCTCGGCACATGCGATGTGGTCAACATCTTGGAGCGGTTCTTGGACGGCCACCTGTCGGTGGATGACGTGGGCATCTGGGCGGAGACGCTCGAGATGCGGGACGACGTCGACTTCGGTGAGGACGGCACCATCGCTCGAGCATTGTTCGACCTCGCGAGCGAAGGACTGGGGAGTCGGCCCATCACCCGACGGTTGGCGCAGACCATGATCGCCGAGCTGCGGGGCCCGGCAACATGAGACCGCTTGTTGTGAAGCGACACCTGCAAGTGATCGACGACGTGCGGCAGATGCGGACGTTGCCGATGTGCGGCTCGGCCTTTCAGAGGGCGTGCAGGTAGCGGTTGGTCACCCATCGCTGGACGCCGCCGCTGATGGGACCTCCGAGCTTGGCGAGCCGGGTGGCCGGTCGGGAGAAGGCGCTGATGGTGAACCTCACCGTGCCGTTGACGAGATGGTCCAGGACGAAGGCTTCCTCGCCGCTCTCGGGATGACCTGGCAGCGTGCCGTAGGCGAAGCCTTTGCGCTTCTCGTCGTCAAGAAGACAGACCACGCGCACCGGAGCGTTCACTCCCACCACACCCCAACCAAGGCGCAGCACGGCAACAGCTCCGTTCACGAGCGGCTCATGTGACGCTCGAACAGCGACTCCGGCTGTGCGGTGCATCTCCCAGGTGAACAGCTTCTTTGCGGCTTCGGTGAAGCAAGGCGATCCGTTGCCGACTGAGACGCTGTGCCTGAGGTGGTGATATCCGCGCGGCATGTCACCGAGGCTGAGCCCGACCTCTGTGTAGGTGAGGTGTGCGGACCGCAAACGACTGACCTCGGAGTCGGGCAAGATCGTGTTGGTCACCCGCGGATGGTGTCACGCGGCCATCGCGGCTGCCCTCACGCTACGACGGTTTCAGAGATGGTCCGCCTCGGGCGGGTCCGCCTACGCGCCCTCAGCGCCGAGCTGTCTCAAGAAGCTGCGGTAGTCGGTCCGGACGTGCTCCTCGACGAGCCGCCCGTGGTCGTCGAAGCGGAAGAGGTTGAGCAGGTCGAACGTGACGCGGGCGCCGTTGGGCTGAACCGTGCCGGCAGGAGACTGGGTGAAGGGTCGGACGAACGTGCCTTCGATCCACGTCTGGCAGGCCATCCACTCACCCTCCGACACCACGACGCCTCGACGGATCGTGCGATCGTCGAAGGCGTCCCGAACGGCGCCGAAGTAGGCGGTAAGCCCGGCGTAGTCGGCGTCGAAGCTGTCGGGACCGTGGAAGGCGAAGTTCTCGGTGTCGAAGTAGGTGTCGGTCTCGGCCTGGTCCTCACCGGAGACCTCGAGCTCTCCGGCCCGGACGAGGCGGGAGATGAGCTCATCGCGGGTGAACGGGGTGTGGGTGGCGTCCATGCCCCCACTTTCTGTCAGCACGAGCCATGACACAAGCGAGGATTATGCACACCAGCCATGCCTCAATCGCACATGAGGCGCTAGGTTCAGAGGCATGGATGTGACGGTCACCGGTCTCCGGGTCGTGGTCGAGGTGGCGCGCGCGGGCTCGTTCAGCGCCGCCTCGCAGCGGCTCGGCTACACCCAGTCCGCCGTCTCCCGCCAGGTCGCCGCTTCCGAGGCTGCCACCGGGGCCGCGCTCTTCGTCCGTGGCGCCCGAGGCGTGACGACGACGCCGGAGGGCGAGGTGCTCCTGCGGCACGCCACCAGGGTGCTCGACAACCTTGCCGCCGCAGAGCAGGAGCTGGCCGGGCTGCGCGACCGCCTCGCTGGGACCCTCGTGGCCGGCGGCTTCCCGACAGCCAACGCCTCGCTGCTGCCACGTGCGGTGGCCCGGCTGCTGGCGGACCACCCCGGCCTCGAGGTGCGGCTGCTCGAGGCCTCCACGCCCCAGCAGCTCCAGGCGCTGCGGCGGGGCCGCCTCGAGGTCGCGGTCCTGGCGACCGGAGAAGGGCTGCCCGACTACAACCTCGAGGACCTGCGGTTGACCGAGCTCCGCAGCGGCATCGGCCCTGGCGTCGCGGTGCCCGAGGACCACCCGTACGCCGGGCGCAAGGCGGTCACGCCGGCCGACCTCGCCGGCCAGGCCTGGGTCGTCGGCGCGGGCGACGGGCCGGAGTTCGGGACCTGGCCAGGGGTGGCGGACGCTCGCATCGCGTACGCCGTCCACGACTGGCCCACCCGGCTGGGGCTGGTCGCCGCCGGTCTGGGCATCGCCCTGGTCCCGGGCTTCGCCGCGGCCGCCGTGCCCAGCGGCGTCCGCTGGGTCCCGGTGCACGACGCCGGACCTGGACTGGGGCGCCAGATGTGGGCGGTCACCGCCGAGCAGCCGGGGGAGGCGGCCACCGCCATGGTGTCAGCCCTCGAGGGCACCCTCACCTCGCTCCAGCCGGCCTGATTCCGGTCAGCCCGCGTGTCCGTGCGGTAACCGGACTTGCTTGGCGCGCGAGGCGCGTCTCTCCCGTGCTCAACTATTCCGCGCCGAGGCCGGCCTTCATCCACGACTCATTCGATGAGGAGCGATGATCCGCAGTGAGCCTGCTGACCTCATCCCCCGCCGGACCAGCGCGTACCAAGCCCGCATGACGGCCCACCGTCACGGGATCACCACGATCTTGCCCACATGGGCTCGAAGGGCGAGCTGGCGCTGAGCCTCGGCTACGTCGGCCAGAGCGAACGTCGCGGCCACCACGGGCCGGATGCTGCCCCGGCGTGCGAGATCCACCAAGAGCTCGAAGATGCGCGGTGTGTGCATCGTCGACCCCAGCAGGGCCTTGTTGGCGAGGTAGAGGCGTCGTACGTCGAGCCGGACGTCCCAACCGTCCAGTGCCCCCGCGACCACCCAGCGACCACCGGGACGCAGCAGGTCCAAGCCCGCCTCGAGCGTGGGACCGGCGACGACGTCGATGACCACGTCGTACCCCCGGGGTGCGGCCCGCGCCAGGTCTGCAACGACCCTGCCGCGTCCGCGGTCCACGACGACGTCCGCACCGGCCTCGCGGACCGCGTCGGCCTTGCCGCCCGAGCAGACCGCAACCACCCGGGCGCCGCGAGCAGTGGCCAGCTGCACGGCGGCGAGTCCCACCCCACCGGAGGCGCCGGTGACCACCACGGTGTGGCCCTCGGCGACACCGCCACGCTCGAGCATCCCCAGGGCGGTGCCGTAGGCGATCGGCAGGGCCGCCAGCTGCTCGTTGCTGAGGGGAGACTCCTCGACCGCCTGGGCCCGCGCGAACGGGACGACGACGAACTCCGCGAAGCCCCCGTCACGTTCACTGCCGAGCACGTCGACCGGGAGCGCGTCCGGCCCGGCATCGTCGTAGAGCGCCGGGTCCACGAGCACTCGCGTTCCCACGCGCTCACCCGCCTCCGCGTCGCCCACTGCCACGACGGTTCCCGCCACGTCACCGCCCTGGATCCGCGGGAAGTCCACCGGCCCGAGCCAGCCGGCCTTCGCGTCCGGGCCGCTTCCGGAGCCGTATGCGCCTTCCCGCGTCCACAGGTCGGTGTTGTTGCAACCGGCGGCCAGCACGCGCACCAGCACCTCGCCAGGCCCTGGTCTTGGCAGAGGCACCTGGCGCATCGAGATCGCGTCAAGCCCACCGTGGTGGGTGGTCACCGCGGCCAGCATGGTGTCCGGGAGTCGCGTCTTCCCGGACTCGGAGGTCTGTGCACCGTGCGAGGGCATGGTCCAGGATGGCAGGACAGCCAGGACTGCGTGCGGTCCGGCCTCTTCGGCCGGGGAGCTCACGATGCGAGCTCGTCAGGCTCTACAGCTCGACTGCCGGCTTCTTGTCGCCCACGTCCAGGTTCAGGGTTCCCACCCCGAGGACGACGAGTCCGATGCCCACCCAGGCCAGAGGCGTGAGGTGGTCGCCGAAGAGTGCCACTCCCAGCACGGAGACCGCGACGGCCCCGGAGCCGGTCCAGATCGTGTAGGCGATGCTCGTGGGAATCACCTCGACCACCTTGGCCAGCAACAGGGTCGTGAGAATGAAGCCGGTGATGGCTCCGGCCGACGGGAGGATCTCGGTCAGGCCGTCGGACGCCTTGACGCACAGGGTCGCGGTGACCTCGCAAGCGACGGTGAGGCCGAGCGTGACCCAGGCCCGGAGCCTCGTCATCTCGAAGTCGCGGTAGCCCATCATCCGTGGGCCTGCAGGTCGATGAGGACCACGCCTAGGACGATGATCAGCATCCCGCCTGCGTGACGCAGGTGCAGCTCTTCCTTGAACACGAGCCAGTCGATGAGCAGCAGGACGAGCGAGGCCGACCCGGCCCAGACCGCATAGACGGGCCCGACCGGCAGCACCAGAAGCAGCCTGGACAGGCCGACGGTGGCCAACACGTAAGCGGCGACGGCGAGCGCCGTGGGGCCTGCGCGGCGCAACCCCCGCGATGCGCGCAGCATGAGCGTTCCGAGAACGCCACACGCGATCGTCGGGAGCAGCAGCAGCAGGTCCATGCCCCATGGTCCGTCAACGGGTCAGGCGTCCCGATCCCGCCCCCACCACCGCGTTCACCCTGGATGGATCTGCTGTCAGCATGCGGGCATGCGGGCAGGCGAGCCATGCGGTCAGCCGACGGCTCCCGCGGTGAGGCGGGCAGCGATCGGCTCGAGCCTGGCGACCAGCTCGTGCAGCTCGGCGTCGGAGAGGGCGTCGTAGGGCACCTGTGCCAGCTCGTCGGTGAGAGATTCGACCCGGTCCTTTGTCTCCCGCCCGGCGGGGGTGAACCGGCCGGCACCGTCGACCAAGCCGCGGGCTTGCAGAGCCTCCTCGATCGCCGCCAGCTCGGCGCGGGGGCGGTGGTGGACGCGTCCGAACTCCGCTCCCGGCATCCCCGATGCGATGGCTGCCAGGAAGTGTGACTCTGTTCCGCCGATCCCATGGCTGACCAGGGCTGCTATGTGGCCGTCCCCGCGGTGCTCGCGCAGCAGGGTGGCGGCCCGAAACAGACGGGCCAGCGGCTCCTCGGGCAGGGGGAGGCGGCGCAGAGCGGCGTACATCGCCCTGCCCTCAGTCGGGGCGCTCGCTGCCGCCTTCGCCAGCAGGTCGGCCGCCCGTGCGACGCCAGGTGTCGTGACGACCCCATCGAGGCTCCCCCGAAGGGCTCGAACACAGCCGTCGTCGCGCACCGCGAACGCGGCCTCCGGCGTCGTCACCTCCCACACGCGCGGGATGTGGCGCGCCACCTCCCCCGGGAAGAAGTTGTAGAACAAGGCGTGCACGACCTCGGCCGGCACCGGGCCGAGCGCCGCGGCTCGGCCGGCGAAGTACGCATCCCAGATGTTCTCGAGACCGAGCGCCTCGACGACCTCGCCCAACGCGTCGTCTCCGAAGGGCAGGGACCCGATCGGCTCCACCAGCTCGAACATCCGGCGGGCGGTCGGCCGCCCCGAGATGACTCCGTCGGCACCCTGGGTCATGGCGAGCTCCTCACTGTGATGCGGCTTCACCACGAAAGACCGCAGCCAGGTGCCGAACTCATCGAAGGTGACGCAGCTCAGTCGGCTGCCTGGTAACGCATGCCGTCGAGGAGCAGGCCGACCATGCGGTGCGCGCGGGCGGGGTCGTCGGTGTCCGGAGACGGGATGCAGAGATTCGCGACTGTTCCGAGCAGGTCGATCGGTTCCATGTCGACACGGATCGATCCGGCCTTCTGCGCCGCATCCAGCAGTCCCTGAAGGACGGGACCCAGGCGATCGCTGAAGTAGGTGCGCAGGGAGCTGTAGGCCGGCTCGCCGGAATGCAGGTTGGCCGCGAGTCCGTGCTTGGTGGCGACGAACTCGGTGTAGCGCTGCAGCCACAGCTCGAGAGCCTGGTCAGGAGGGTTGTCCGCGACCAGTGCCGGAGCCGCTTCGACGCACGCGTCGATCTCGCGCCGGAAGACAGCGGCGATCAGGTCCGAACGCTGCGGGAAGTGCCGGTACAGGGTCGCCGTGCCAACGCCTGCCCTGGCGGCGATGGCCCGGATGCTGACGTCGACCCCGTGCTCGGCGAACTCCACCTTCGCGGCACTCACGAGTGCATCGAGGTTGCGCTGCGCATCAGCTCGGGGCACGACCCCTCCTTGCTAAACGGAACACTGTCCCGTATCTTGAATAACCGGGACGCCGTCCCGTTTCCATGGATCATACGGCACCTCGAGGTGCTGAGAAGGAGCTCGCCATGCAGCACCGCACCCTGGGGCGCACGGGCATCAAGGTCACGCCGTACGCGCTCGGCGCCATGATGTTCGGCGGCATCGGCAACCCCGACCACGACGACTCGATCCGGATCATCCACAAGGCGCTGGACGCCGGCATCAACGTCGTCGACACCGCCGACCGATACTCCGACGGGGAGTCCGAGGAGATCGTGGGCAAGGCCCTCAAGGGACGCCGCGAGCACGTGGTCCTGGCGACGAAGCTGTTCGCCCCGATGGGGACCGACCCGAACCAGCAGGGCCTGTCGCGACGCTGGATCGTGACCGAGGTCGAGAACTCTCTGCGCCGACTGCAGACCGACCACATCGACCTGTACCAGATCCACCGCCCCGACCCTGCGACCGACATCGAGGAGACACTCTCGGCGCTCTCCGACCTCATCCATGCCGGGAAGGTCCGCGCCATCGGGTCCTCGACCATGCCGGCCTCTGACATCGTCGAGGCCCAGTGGGTGGCCGAACGTCGCGGGCTCGAGCGTTTCCGCAGCGAGCAGCCGACCTACTCCATCCTCAACCGCGGCATCGAGGCCGAGGTGCTCCCAGTCGCCCAGCGCTACGGGATGGGAACGTTGGTCTGGAGCCCACTGGCCAAGGGCATGCTCACCGGACGCATCCGCAAGAACCAGGAGACCGACCTGCGTCGGGCAACCATGATGGCGTCCAGCTTCGGCGACGAGGGCCGCCTGGACACCGTGGAGCAGGTCGCGGCGCTTGCCGAGGACACCGGCATCAAGATGACCCATCTGGCCATGGCCTTCGCCATCGCCCACCCCGGAGTCACCAGCGCCATCATCGGCCCCCGCACGATGGAGCACCTCGACGACCTGCTGGCCGGCATCGACGTACGGCTCGGCGACGACGTCTTGGACCGCATCGACGCGATCGTCTCTCCCGGCACCAACGTCGGTGCCCCCGACGCCTCGGCCTACCTGCCGCCAGCGCTGCAGACGACTGACCTGCGTCGCCGCCCCCTGCCCGAGCGTTCAGCCGCGTAGCGCCACCTGCCGACGGCCTGGGGGTATGGCGAGGTCAGGCAGGGTCGGGCACGGGGTACCGGTGGAACCACGGTCGGGCCTCCTCGAGCTGCGCGGCGAGGCGGAGCAGCAGGCCGTCGGAGGCGAGGGGACCGACGAACTGCACGCCCAGGGGCAGACCGGAGCCGGTCCAGTGCAGTGGCACGCTGATCGCGGGACGGCCCGTCAGATTGGCCAGCTGGGTGTAGGGCACCCAGCCCAGGTTGTCGCTGATCAGCTGGTCGAGGACTCCTGTCGCATTGAGGAGCTTGCCGGCGCGCACCTTCGCGATCACCCTGGAGGCTGTCTGCAAAGGCTTCGGGGTGTCGATCGAGCCGATCTGGAGCGGTGGCTTGGCCAGGGTGGGAGTGAGGAAGAGGTCGTAGCGCTGGTGGAAGTCCTCGAGCGCGTGGATGTAGTCATTGATGTTGTCCAAGGCATGGAACAGCGCAGCGACGCCGGCGGCGCGTCCGATCTCGGCCACGGCGAGCGAGTCGGCCTCGAAGTGACTGTCGCCGACCCCCATCCGCTTCTTGATGCCGGTGATCTGGCCGTGCAGCTGGGCGAACCAGATCGTCAGGAAGTCCCGGGCCAGTGCCGCGTCATCGTGCGGCGGGGAGACTTCGGTGACCTCGTGGCCGAGCTCGGTCAGCAGCGCGGCTGCCTCCTCGACGGCAGCTACCGCCTCAGGATCGGGATGGGCGTTGATGGCTGAGGAGCTGGAGTAGCCGATCCGCAACTTCGCTGGCCGCTCCTGCAGGACTGGCAGGAAAGGGTCGGGTCGCCTGGCGACGTAGGCCGCATAACGCTGGGGGGCGCCTGCGACCGCGTCGAGCAGCCCGGCGGTGTCACGGACCGTGCGCGTGACGACTCCTTGCGTCGCCATACCGAAGATCGGCTCGCCGGTCTGGGGGCCGTACGACGTGAAGCCTCGGCTGACCTTGAGACCGACCAGACCGTTGCACGCCGCCGGGATGCGGATCGATCCTCCGCCGTCGTTCGCGCCGGCCGCGGGAACGATGCCGGCCGCGACCGCCGCCCCCGAGCCGCCGGAGGAGCCGCCCGGCGTGTGGTCGAGGCTCCAGGGGTTGCGTGCGATCCCGAGGAGCGAGTCCTCGGTGATGCCTTTGGCGCCGAACTCAGGAGTGTTCGTCTTGCCGAAGATCACCAGGCCCGCGTCGAGGAATCGCTGGGTGATCACGGCGTGCTCGGTGGCCACGTCGCCTTCCAGGGAGCGTGAGCCATGCGTGGTGGGGAGGCCGGCGTACTCCTGGGAGAGGTCCTTGACGAGGAACGGCACCCCTGCGAAGGGACCGCTCAGTGCCCCGGTCGCTCGCTGGTCCGCGACATCGTCGAGCGTGCGCACGATCGCGTTGATGCTGCGGTTGACCTGCGCACTGCGCTGCCTGGCCAGCGCCAGCAGCTCGACAGCCGTGACCTCCCCCTCGGCAACGAGGCGGGCAAGGGTGGTCGCGTCCGACGTGAGGTACTGCGCAAGATCCACGCGCGGGAGTCTAACTGCGGGGCCAGGACGCGGCAGGTGCGAACCGAGCCCTTGGCCTGACCGCCCGCTCAGCGGGTGCGTCAGTCCTTCTGGTCGAGGACCACCGTGGAGCAGATCTTGTCCGCGAACGTCTGCCGCTTGTCGTCCCACAACGGCCACAGGTAGCCGAGGAGGAAGAACGAGTCGAGGACGTGACAGATCTGCCGACCGAACGTGAGGCCGGCACCTGCGACGTCCCCGGTGCTCTCCTTGACCAGCTTGATGCCCAGCACCGACTTGCCGATGCTGCGCCCGGTCCGGCCCTGGCGGAAGACGACGTTCCACACCCCGAAAGCGAGCAAGGCCAGGTAGATCAGGCCGATCAACGTGAACCCGATCCCGGAGATCCCGTCGCTGACCTCGACCGTCGCCGCGGTGCCGTCAGCGCTGGTGCCGAGGGTCACGGTGTGGGAACTGTGCGTAGCGAACGTCACGATCACGATCAGCACGTAGAACGGCACCTGGGTGAGCACGTCGACGACGGCGGCACCCACGCGTTTGCCCCAGTGGGCATAGGCGGACCCCGCCAGCTGCCCGTAGCCGAGGTTGTCGTGCAGGCCGGCTGCGGCGTATGAGGCTTGCTCTGGGTGGGACATGATCCTCCTGGGGCGACGTATCCATGGCGGGAGAGCCACCCCGGCGCATCCGCGGTGTCAGGGGCAGTGAGCTCCCGACAAGCGTAGAAGCATCCGCCTCCCACAACAGACGAATAGCAACATTCCGGTCTCACCGACTCTCCCTGGCTTCTGAGCGGCCGCACCATGAGGGTCAGCCCCAGTTGGCCGCCAGGGTGAGGCAGAAGGGGTGTCCACTGGGGTCGAGGAGCACCCGCCAGGTGTCACCGGGTTGCTCGGCGGGCAGGGTCGCGCCGAGGTCGACGCAGTCGTGGGCCGCCGCGTCGAGGTCGTCGACGGCGAGGTCGAAGTGGAACTGCTTGGTTCCGCGCTGGTTGGGCCACGAAGGCGGTTCGTGGTCGGGGATCACGCCGAGTCCCAACGCGACCCCGCCTGGACCGGTGAGCATGGCGTACTCGTCCTGCTCGTGGGCGACTTCCCAGCCCAGGATCGAGGACCAGAATCGAGCGTCGCGCCGAGCGTTGGAGCTGTCGAGGGTGACCATCTTCAAAGTTGCGATTGACATGACGCCATCCTCCATCGGGTTCGGTGGAGAGGGATTGGACAAACGCGACACGTCGGTCCTGGTCTCAGACGAGCAGGGCTGATGCTCTCCGCTCTCCGGTGTCGGTCTTTCGACGGTGGATTCCATGCCGTCGTCACACTGCGTCCGAGTGATCGGCAGCCGGCACGACGGCGTAGAGGAAGCATTGTGGCGCCAAGGTGCGCACGTGCACCGTCGCGACGTCGGGTTCGGAGAGCAGATGCTTGATGATCGGCTTCAGATCCGCGTCGTCGGTGACGACGGTGTTCTGTGCGTAGTTCATGGTGTCGTCGGCGTGATAGGTGCGCAGCACGCACGGGCCGGTGGCCAGCTGTTCGGGCAGCTGGTGTCTCTGCGGGTAGCCGTCGCACCGCTCCGCGTGGATGTAGACGGGCCCGACCTCGGTCCAGACCGAGGGGTGGTTGAACGCCGCGTAGGAGAGCAGCGTGATCTGCTCGTCCGCTTCGGCGTAGCGCAGGCAGCAGCGCAGTGGTTCGCCCTGGCCGGTGGCGGCGAAGGGGCTGAGCCGGTTGCCGTGACCGTCGGCTTGGGTGGCCCGGATCCCGTCGAGGCGAGCTGGGTCGATGGGCTGCACGAGCAGGTCGGTCATGGAGGTCATGGAGGTCATGTCCTCCATCGTCGTACGCCGCATGCGCACGGACTGGCGGGAATCAGACATCGCCTTGGCTGGGTGCCGAGGCATGGCGCACTGACGGTCTCGATGAGGATCGTCAGCGTGACAGATCGAGCTTGAGACCCTCGTGCGAGGCGATGAATCCGAGACGTTCGTAGAAGCGGTGCGCGGTCGTGGTGAAGTGGTCCCGTGACGTGGGAGACGCATCCAGTGACACCGGACCGCTTCGAGGACTTCGCTGACGTGGTCAACCGCACCCGCCGCACCAACCACTGCTGGTGCCTGTCGCACCGGCTGCGATCTGCCGAGATCGAAGAGCTCGGCGACGGGAACCGCGAGCAGGCCATGCGGCGCCTCTGCGAGCGCGACCATCCTCCCGGAGTAGTGGCCTATCGCGACGACGAACCGGTGGCATGGTGCAACATCGGCCCGCGCACGGAGATCAGCCGGCTGACCGGATCTCGCCTCATCCGTCCCATCGACGACATGCCAGTCTGGAGCATCGTGTGCGTCGTGGTCCGCTCGGGACATCGCCGGCAGGGTGTGACCGCACCACTGATCGAAGGCGCCGTGGCCTACGCGGCCTCGCACGGCGCGCCAGCGGTCGAGGCGTATCCGGTCGACCCTGCGGGTCGCATGGACCTGACGATGGCGTTCGTGGGAACGAGAGCGATGTTCGACCGAGCCGGATTCCAGCTCGTCGGCACCACCGACGCTGTAGCGAGTGGAATGCCGCGTCTGATCATGCGGCGCCTCCTCTCCTGACGGATCCCTCTGTGCGTCCCGCGACGGGCCGCCTCTCACTGCGACGTTGCGTCGTCTTTAGTATGCGTGCATAGTAGTTGCATGACAGAACTCGGCCGAGGTGCCGCCAGCTCGAGTGCCGACCCTGCTGCCTTCTTCGCCAGGTGGGTCGAGCACGACACCTGGCCGCAGTGGTCACCGGACACCGAATGGGTCCGGGTGGAGGGGCCGGTCGCGGTCGGCTCGCGGGGGGTGCTCAAGCCCAGAGGCGGCCCGAGGGTGAAGTTCGTCATCAGCGCCTGCACACCGGGCCGGGAGTACACCGACACCTCGGTGCTGCCCGGCGCGCGGCTGGTGTTCCAGCACACTGCCGCTCCCGAGGGAACCGGGTCCAGGCTAGACGTGCTCGTCACCATCTCCGGGCCGCTGTCGTGGCTGTGGGCCAAGGTCATGGGCGGCGGGTTCCGGGACTCCGCCCAGGCTGACCTGGACCGCCTCGTTGCGCTGGTCGAGCACCAGTGAGCGGGTGGCCGGGGGTGACAACAGCTGAGCTCTCGGACGCGACTCGCGCGCGCTCATGACCGACGCCGGCAACGTCATGGGTGCCGGGCTCACCAGCAGCTTCAGCAGCGCCCACGACAGCCCAGGCCTGTTGCTGTGGCAGGCGACCAACACGTGGCAAGCAGCGCAACGCGCCGCCTTGCGGCCCTTCGACCTCACCCACGTCCAGTTCGTGCTGCTTGCCTCCCTCACCTGGCTCGACTCCGACACCCCGGTGACTCAGCGGGCGCTCGCGGCGCACGCTCGCACTGACCCGATGATGACCTCCCAGGTGTTGCGCACCCTGGAGGCGAAGGGCCTCGTCGTGCGGGGCCCACACCCGACCGACGCCCGGGCCAGGGCCCTCACGGCAACGCCTCGCGGGGCCGAGCTCGCCAACGCGGCGAACGCCAGCGTCGAAGCCGTGGACCGCACCTTCTTCGCCCGCCTCGGCACCCAACAGCCACACTTCACTGCGATGCTCAACGAGCTCATCCAGGCCGGATCACAGGTGGATCGGCGGGCCTGAGCCTTCCCCCGGAGGATCACGAAGGCAGATGCCAAGCGCTACTCCATCGCGGATGACTGAGCACGCGAGGCCTGACGCCCACTCGACCCGACCCCTCCTCGGCACTGAGGGGTCCGCTCACCGGGATCGTCAGGCCGGAAGCGGCAGACCCGCGACTCGAGCAAGGTGCAGTGTCAGGTCAGCGTTCAGGGTCACGTGGGCCGGGAGGACGCCGAGCACCCGGTCGAGGACCTCTGCCCTCACCGGCGCGGAGAGCTGCAGATAGGCCGAGATCGTGGACAGGTGACCGACGTACTCCTCCGGCTCCATCACCACCCGGCGTTCGATCGTGGTCTGACGTACGTCGATGAACAGGCCGGACCGGGAGAGCTCGGTCCCGGGCCACTGCACCGACCCGTCGTCGATCCCCCCATCGGGAGAGGGGACCCCGTCGTCGGGGAGGAACCGGCCCCGGACGGTGCGGACGGCTTCATCGACCGCCGGGTCCTCGAGGTGCAGCTGTCCCCCGAACGAGGCGAACACTCCGTTCCGGTTGAGCAGCGCGTGCACCCGGGCCCAGCGGCCAGCCGGCTTGGTCCAGTGCATGGCTGCGGCCGCGAACACGAGGTCGTAGGTCGAGCCGACACAGAGGTCCTCGAAGGCGGTCGGCGTCGTCGAGACCGTCGGGGGCACGTGCTTGCGCAGCTCGGCGAGCATGGCGGCATCGGGGTCGGTGGCCATCACGAGGATCCCCCGCGCGGCGAAGACGCGGGTGGCCTTTCCCGTGCCGGCGCCGATCTCCAACGCGCTGCGGACCGGCGTACGGGCGTAGCTCAGGACCTCGTCGGCGAGTCGGTCGGGGTACCCGGGCCGGAACCGTTCGTAGGCCTGCGCCACGCGCCCGAAGCTCAGGGCGCGCTCAGTCACCCAGCCATGGTCTCACTGCTCCGGCTCGACGACTCGATCAGGAGCTCGCCGAGTCGGCGCGCATAGGTGAGTGGCTCGGCCGGGGCGCTGCGGAGCAGGCTGCTGAGCACTCCGTTGTAGACCAGGAGCAGGCTCGAGGCGACCGTCGATGGGTCGTCCAGGTCGGCTTCGACGGCCAGCTGATGAAGTCGCTCGATCACCAGCCGGGTCTCTTGCTCGATGAGGTCCCGGACGGCGTCGGGCTGAGCGTCGGAGGGGCCGGGCCGTTCGGAGGCGGTGGCCAGGAAGCAGCACCACTGGGTCGCGCCCGCGGACGCCCTGAAGGTCGTGACCGCATCGAAGATGGCCAGCAGTCGGCCGGTCGGTGACCCGGCGGCGGCGATCGCCGCGTCCCAGTGCTCGATCCAGGACCGCAGTCGGCGCGCCAGGACGGCCTGGAGCAGCCCGTCCTTGCTGCCGACGTGCTTGTAGAGGGTTGCGATGGCGACGCCCGCCGAGTCAGCAACCCGGTCCACACCGGTGACGGCGATGCCATCAGTGAAGAACAGCTGCTCCGCCGAGTCGAGGATGCGGTCCGTGGTCTGGGTCGTCGCCATACCCACAGCATAACGCTCGTTATGATATAACGATCGTTATGCATGTTCGTGATGACCGCCGTGGCCGATCAGCTCACGCGTCAGGATTCGGCGTGGCACTCGTCGGGATGCTGCTGATCGCGTCGACGTACGGGATGGCTCGATTCGGCGTCGGCCTCTTCGCGCCGCGGCTGGCCCTCGAGCGACCGGCGCTGGCTCAGGTGGTGGGCCTGGCAGCCGCAGCGCAGTTCGTGTCGTACGCCATCGCGGCCGGAGCTGCCGCTCGACTGAGCCACCGCCGGCCATGGACCGGACTCGTCCTGGCCGGGGTGACGGCGACGGCCGGGTGCGTCGGGGTCGCTGCGGCCTCGACACCGGCGGCGTTCATCGCAGCCGTCTTCGTCGGCGGGATGGGAGCGGGGTTCGCCTCGCCAGCGCTGGTGCGGGTCATCGATGCCGTCGTGGCTGACCGGGCGGCCGCGACCGCGCAGTCGATGGTGAACACCGGCACCGCCGTCGGTGTGATCGGTGCCGGCGTCCTGACCTTCACGAGGACCTCGACCACGCAGGCCTGGGTGGGCATGGCGCTGGCGTGCGCCGGGTCTGCTGGCGCCACCTTGCTGCTGGCGCGTCATCGAGGCGGCTCGGTGGCGCCGGCCGCGACGGTCGAGCAGACCGCGACGACGTCCGCACCTCCAGGCTGGCGGCCGCTCGTGGTGCCGGGAGTCGCGGCGCTCGTGGTCGGGGCCGGCTCTGCGCTGGTCTGGGCCTTCGCGCCGCTTCTGACCACCCAGGCCGGGTCGGTCCCCGCAGGACGGGTCGGCTGGCTGTGGATCGCTCTGGGACTCGGCGGTCTGGTCGGGCCGCTCACCGGAGTGGTCGTGGATCGACTGGGACCTCGACGCGGCTGGCGCCTGTTCGCGGGCGTGCTCGCCCTCGCCAACGTCACGCTGGCCGTGGCCCTCGGCCAAGCCGGCTGGGTGGCCTTCGCGGCCATGGCCGTCTTCGGCGCCGGCTACATGTGCATGTCCGGCGTCCTCATCCTGTGGGCCCGGGAGGTGTGGCCCACGGCCGCGGGTGCCGGCACGTCCCTGCTGTTCATCGCGCTCGCGGTGGGCCAGGCCCTGGGATCGGCAGGGTTCGACTGGGCGCAGCAGCAGGTCGGACCGACGGCGATGGTCCTGTCAGCAGCCGCACTGTGCGTCATCGGGGGAGGTCTCACGCACCTACCCGCCCTGAGGAGCACGGCAGCGTCAACAGCCACCTGGCCCCTTCACGAGGTGGGCGCTCCCGGTCGCTGTGGTCAGCGCCTGGACTCGTAGTGGGACAGGGTCACGCCGTCCGGGAAGGCTCTCGTCTCCACGAGGCGCAGGTTCACCCAGGTGTCCAGCGCGCTGAAGAACGGCGTGCCGTTGCCGACCAGCACCGGGTGCGTGACCACCTGATACTCGTCGATCAGGCCGGCGCGCATCGCCGCGCCCGCGAGGGTGGCGCCGCCGATCTCCATCGGGGCGCCGTCCTCGGCCTTCAGCCGGGTGATCTCGGCCACGGCGTCGTCGACGACCAGGCGCGCGTTCCCGCTGACCTTTTCGAGGGTCGTGGAGAACACCACCTTCGGCGTCCTCTGCCAGACGCGGGCGAAGTCGATCTCCACGGGCGTCGCGTCCGGCTGCTGGTCGGCGGTCGGCCAGTAGGCACTCATCAATTCCCACAGCTTGCGGCCGTACAGCGAGACCCCGATCTCGCGGGCTCGGTCGTTGAACCACTGGTGCAGCTCGGCACTCGGCACGCTCCAGCCGATGTCGTCGCCGCGCGCGGCGATGTAGCCGTCCAGGCTCGCGTTCATCGAGTAGATCAGCTTTCGCACGGTGTCAGCCTCTCGTCAGCTGGGCCCGGTCTCCTGTCTACCGACCGCCCTGGGGATGGCGCGAAGAATGCTGTGCACGGGGGTGCGCCATGGCGACGGCCCACCGGCTGAAGCCCATCCGGTTGTGGGCCCGGACGAGCAGCGGGTACGTGTGCCCGTTGACCAGCCCGGTGAAGACGAACCGACTGCTGCCTGCGGGGACGCTGCGGGCCGGCGACCCTCCCCGGCGCACCTGGTAGGAGTCGACGCGAGCCCCGCCTGCGCTGGCTGGACGCGCCCAGACCAGCGTCGCCCGGCGGGAGGCCGAGGTCGCGTGGACGGCACGTGGTGTCGACGGTCGATGGGCAACCGGCGCCGGCTGCGGCGTGGGGGTGGGCGTCGGTGTGGGCGTGGGCGTCGGTGTCGGTGTCGGTGTCGGCGTGGGGGTGGGTGTCGGGGTGGGCGACCACGGTGGCTTGTCGCCCGTTCCCACCGTCCTGACGTGGATCTGCTTGACGTCCGTGTCCAGGGTCGTGGGCTGCCCGCCTTCGGCCTCACTGAGCAGGATCAGCGTGGCGCTCACCGCCACGGTGCCCCACCCTTCATCGGTCGAGCCCGAGGCGGTCGGGGTGAAGACGACCTCCTGGCGGACGCCGGTGCAGGTGAAGGCCACCCCGGGGATGGTCATGGACCACACCGGGCTCATGTCCAGGTGCATCTGGCGGCCGGCCGGGCAGGTGACCAGCATGTGCGAGGGGAACGTCGGCTTGGAGACGTAGGGCGCGTTGGGCGGGTTCTGCGCCCACGGTCCGTAGGCGGTCGCCTCCGTGGTCACGATGTCCACGCTGCCCGTCGGTCCGTTCGCCGCGTGCGCGGAGCCGGCGAGCCCCACCGCCGCGATCGCACTCGCCAGCGCGACACCTGCCGAGATCAGCCTCATGGACGAGACCCTAGAGGATGCACGCCGAGCCGTGTCACCATCACCGAAGGAGAGCAGGAGTGCGCGCCGTGGCCGACGAGTGGGACGAGCACGCCGCAGGTGTGGTCACCTTCCCCTCGGGGCGACGGGTCCGAGGACGCCGCCTGCGGTCCGACGTACCCCCGGGCGACGCTCCGCAGTTCGCCCTCCACCTCGGCTGGCGGCGACCCCCCGATCCGCCGTGGCCGCACCGCTGGGTGAGATGGGCCGACTTCTGGCTGCCCAGCGAGCCGGACGATGCCACGGCGGCTCTGCGGGAGGTATGGCGGAGGGCGAGCGAGATGCGCGTGGAGGTCGCATGCGGGGGCGGCGTCGGTCGCACCGGGACAGCTCTGGCCTGCCTGGCAGTGCTCGACGGGGTGCCGGCCGACGAGGCGGTCGCCTTCATCCGCAGGCGATACGCGTCCCGCGCGGTGGAGACGCCCTGGCAGCGCCGCTTCGTCGAACGCTTCGACGCGGGAGGTCGGCGGCGCCCGCTGCGCGAAAGCTAGCCCGCGGCTGCGGCGGGGCCGACCGAGGCGGCGAGGGCCGAGGAGAGCTGGGCGCGCGAGCTGATCCCCAGCTTGGGGAAGATCCGGTAGAGGTGGCTGCCGACCGTCCGGTGGGAGAGGTACAGCCGCTCCCCGATCTCCTTGTTCCCGAGCCCCTCGGCGACCAGCATGGCGATCTGCATCTCCTGGGGCGACAGGGTGTCCCAGGCCTGGGTCGTCGGACGGGCGCTGCTCTCCCCGGCCGCGCGCAGCTCCCGCCGTGCGCGCTCGGCCCAGGGTCGCGCCCCGATCCGGTCGAAGTCCTCGCGGGCCGCACGCAGGAGGGAGCGCGACTGGCTCACCCGGTGCTGCCGGCGCAGCCAGCCGCCGTAGGCCAGCATCAGCCGACCGTGCTCGAAGGGCCAGTCACTGAGGTCCTGGGCGACCGCGACCGCGAAGTGCTCCTCGGCGGCGTCCGGTTCCGCGAGGACCGCCCGGGCGAAGCTCAACGGGATCTGCACTCCCGGCGACGGGGTGCCACCCGCGAGCGGCTCGAGCCTGGCGAGCTCGGCCAGGGCCTCGTCACGGTGTCCGCTGTGGGCCGCCGCCTCGGCGAAGATCCCGATCGACCAACAGCCCTGCATCCGCTGGTGGGCGGGGTCGTTGTCCTGGTAGATGCGCCACAGGAGGTCGAACGCCTGGCTGGAGCGTCCCTCACCCGCGGCACTGAGGGCGCGGGCGACCTGGGTCAGGCCGAGCCCGATGTTGTTGCTGTTGGCCAGCGCCGACTGCTCGGCCCGCATCGCGAGGTCCGCCGCCGAGACCAGGTCGCCGCGCACGGCGGCCACCGTCGCCTGCGCCGCGAGTCCGGTCGCGACGACGATCGGCTGGTGGGTCTCGACGGCGAGGCGCACGCACTCCTCCGCGGCCGGGATGGCGACCTGCCACCGGCTGCGGCGCGCAGCGGCCCACGCCTGCAGCATCAGCGCCCGGCTCAACGGCGCGAGTCGCCCGAGACGCCGGAGCCCGTCGGCGGCAGCGGCGCAGATCGCCTCCGCCTCGCTGAAGGCCCCGACGCACGCGGCTGCATGCCCGGCCAGGAGCAGTCGGTCGGGCTGCAGACCACGCAGCACCTGTCGTCGCGGAAGCAGCTCGATCACGGCGGCACCACGACGAAGGGGCGAGGCGTAGGCGTTGATCACCAGCTGGCGCGGGTCGGTCGCTTCGAGGCCCAGCCGTTCGGTGGCCGCCACCACCCGCTCGCCCACCTCGTCGTCGAGGGCGAGATTCCAGCACCGCGTGCCGGCACCCAGCAGGATGTCCACCGCCAGGTCGACGTCGGACTGCTGGCGAGCCTCGTCGGCCATCTCCACGAGCGCGTCGACCCGTGCAGCCCCTCCCTGCAGGGCCCGGTCCGAGACCTCGCGCACCCACTCCCATCGCAACCGGTCACGGCTGTGCTGCAGCAGCGGCTCAGCCTCGTCCAGGAGCCGGTCGACCTGGCTGCTCTGACCTATCTGGTGGGCCAGGTCGGCTGCGCGCACCAGCCGCCGGCCCCGCTGGACGGGCGAGCCGGTCAGCTCCGCCGACCTCTCCAGCGCGCTGATGGCGCCGGGGATGGTCCCGCGGCGTTCTGCCCGGGACCCGAGCTGCTCCAGCTCGGTCGCGACCCCCTCGTCGGTGCCGAGGGTCGCTGCGGCCCGATGCCAGACGCGCCGGTCGCCGTCGTCATGGAGGACCGAGCTGAGGGCCGCGTGTGCCCGCTGCCTCCTGTGCAGGCTCGAGGACTGGTAGATCGCCGAGCGGATCAGTGGGTGCCGGAACCGGACGGAGCTCTGGGTCACCTCCACCAGACCGGCCGAGATGGCCGGAGCGAAGCCCTCGAGCGTCACGTCCTCCGAGCGAAGAGCTCGCGCTCCGGCGAGGATCTCGGTCAGGCTGTCGGAGTCGTTGAGAGCGGCGAGCAGCAGCAGGTCCTCGGTGACCGCGGGGAGGTCGGCTGCCCTGGCTGCGAACGCCGACTTGAGCCGCTGGGTGACCGGAAGCAGACCCGGCAGCATCGACCCCTGAGACTGTCCGAGTGCCTTGGGCAGCTCCAGCAGAGCAAGGGGATTGCCCTCCGCCGCGGTCAGGATGCTCTGGCGGCTCGGCTCGATCAGGTCCGGGGCGGCCTGGTCGAGCAGGGCCGCCGCGGTCAGCTCGTCCAGGGGCTGGAGGGTCACCTCGGGAAGCGCGCCGTAGGTGAGGAGGTCGTCGTCCACCGTCCGGGTGGCGACCAGCAGCAGGACGGGGTCGGACTCGATCCTGCGCGCGACGAAGGTGAGGACCTCGGCTGACGAGCGGTCCAGCCAGTGCATGTCGTCCACGAGGACGGCCACCGGTGCCTGGGCAGCGACCTCGGCAAGCAGTCCCAGGGCGGCCAGGGCGACCAGAAAGATCTCGGGGGGAGGGACGTCGACGAGACCGAAGGCGCCACGCAGCGCGTCACGCTGGGGTGCCGGCAGCTTGTCCACCGAGTCCATCACCGGACGCAGGAGCCGGTGGAGCGCGGCCAGCGGCAGCCGCTTCTCCGACGGGGTGCCCTCGGTGCGAAGCACGCGCCACCCCAGGTCGCAGGTGCGGCGGTCCATCGCGTCGAGCAGGGCCGTCTTGCCGACACCGGGGGCCCCGCGGATCACCAGGCTGCTTCCACGCTCGCGTGCGGTCGCGAGCAGACGATCGAGGGTGTCGACCTCCGCCTGACGAGCGAACAGCACAGGGTCGGCCATGGTGGATCTCATCATCGCCGGGGTAGGTCACCACCGTCCACCCGCTGTCCGGGTCCGGTCCGCCACCTGCAGCGCTGGCGGGTCGCGGCGTCCCACTTGCGTCAGGTGACCGAAGCGACGGCGGTCAGGGTCGCCCTAGCGTCGTCGTACGTCCCGATGCCTTCGACGACTCGACCCGGCGACCGGAGGGCTCCGATGCTGACGCTGACCTCCGTGGCCGTCGTCGCCGTCGTCGCGCTGGTCTCGCCCCTGCTGATCAGGCTGCTGCGCCTGCGGGTGCCCGACGTGGTCGGTCAGATCGTCCTCGGCGTCGCGGTCGGCCCGCAGCTGCTCGGGTGGGCTCACGTCGACGAGCCGGTGCGGGTCCTCTCGGTCATCGGCCTGAGCTTCCTCCTGCTGCTCTCCGGGATGGAGATCGACTTCGAGCGGCTGCGGGGTGGGGTGCTCCGGCTGACGGGAGCGGCGTTCGCGCTCTCCTTCGCACTGGCGATCCTGGTCGGGCTGGCGCTGGGCGCGGGGGGACTCGTCCGGTCACCGACCCTGATCGCCGTGATCCTGTCCGCGACCAGCCTGGGCGTCATCCTGCCGGTGCTGGAGGACGCAGGTGAGCTCAGCACGCCGTTCGGGCAGGTGGTCGTGGCGGGCGCCTCGATCGCCGAGGTCGTCCCGATCGTGCTCCTGTCCCTGCTGTTCTCCGAGAGCGCCTCGGGCGTGACGTCCCAGCTGACTCTGCTGACCGTCTTCTTATGCTTCGTCCTCGCCGTCGCCGCACTCATCCTGGGACTCGAGCGGTCGACCTGGGTCTCGCGCTCGCTGCTGGCACTGCAGGACACCACCGCCGAGGTCCGGGTCCGCGGAGCTGTCGCGCTCCTGATGATCCTGGCGGCGCTCGCCAGCGCGTTCGGGCTCGAGGCCATCCTCGGGGCCTTCCTTGCCGGGGCGACGCTGAAGCTGCTGGACCGCGACCAGCTGATGACCCACAGCCTGTTCCGGACCAAGCTCCAGGCCGTGGGCTTCGGAGCCTTCGTGCCGTTCTTCTTCGTCTCCACCGGCATGGGGCTCGACGTGCGGGCGCTCGTCGACAGCCCCGCCACGCTCGGCAAGGTGCCGATCTTCTTCGGCGCGCTGATCGTGGTGCGCGCGCTGCCGGCCCTGTGCTACGCCCGACTCGCCGAGCGCCCGGCGCAGGTCTGGGCCGCCGGGTTCCTGCAGGCGACATCGATCAGCATCCCGATCGTCGCCGGCCGCATCGGCGTCGAGCTCGGGCTGATCCGGCCCGACAACTACGTGGCACTGGTGTTCGCAGGCCTGCTGTCGGTCGTGGTGCTACCGGCGCTCGCGCTGCCCCGACTGGCTGCCGTCGCCGGTCACCGCCAGTAGTCGTTGGCCGCCGCGATCGTGGCGAACTCGATGGCGACGACCTGGGTGGCCGCGATCAGGCTGTCCGGTGACGTCGCGTAGGTGGGGCGTCCACCCGTGAGTACGTCGAGGTCCGGCTGGATGTTGTGCACCGAGTGCCGCGCCATGGTGAAGGCGAGCGCACGGCCCGCGTTGGCGTCAGCGGTGATCAGGGTGCCGCCGGGCACGCCGACGAGCTCCGAGTCGGGAACGCGGTTCATGAGGTCTCCTGTGGGCTGGCTGGTCCACCCACTGTGCGGGAGGGACCGTCGGTGCCGCTTGAGTCATCTGACTCTCGCGTCCCGGTCCGGCCTCGAGGACATCGCAGTCGTTCGACCGAAGCCCGCCGCCACGGAACCGGCCAGGCTGGGCCTCCCACCCACGTCACCGGAGGACCCTTCATGACCGAGACCAAGAGGACCGTCGTCTTCATCCACGGGCTGTGGTTGCACGCAACCTCGTGGACCCCCTGGGTCGAGCTGTTCGAGAGCGCCGGCTACACCTGCCTGGCTCCGGGATGGCCGGGGGTCCCGGACAGCGTCCAGGCGGCTCGGGCCAACCCCGACTCGATCGCGGACCAGGGCATCGACGACGTCGTCGCGCACTACACCAGCATCTTCGACTCGCTTCCCGAGCCGCCGGTCCTGGTGGGCCACTCCTTCGGCGGGATGATCGCCGAGAAGCTGCTCGGCATGGACCGGGCGCAGGGTGCCGTGGCGATCGACGCCGCCCAGATCAAGGGCGTGCTCCCGCTCCCGCTGTCCGCGCTGCGAGCCACCCTGCCGGTGTTCAAGAACCCGGCGAACAAGCACCGGGCGGTCACCTTGACCGCGGAGCAGTTCCGCTACAGCTTCGGCAACGCCGTCAGCGAGGAGGAGTCCCTGCAGATCTTCGACCAGTGGGCCATCCCCGCTCCGGGACGGCCGCTCTTCGAGGCTGCCACGGCCAACTTCGCGCTGCACTCACCGGCAGCCGTGGACACCCACAACGAGGCCCGCGGTCCGCTGCTGCTGGTCATGGGCGGCCAGGACCACACGGTGCCCGAGGCGATCACGAAGTCGACCCTCAAGCAGTACCGCCACTCCGACGCGGTCACCGACCTGATCGAGTTCGAGGACCGGGGCCACTCCCTCACCGTCGACCACGGGTGGCGCGAGGTGGCCGACGCATCCCTGTCCTGGCTGGACAAGCAGGGCCTCGGACCAGCCTGAGCGACTCTCCCCCGATGCGCCGAATCAGCTGAGGTGCTCCGGCTCGGGCCTGGACTTGTCGCCCTCGTCCTGACCGGCCGACCCGCCGTGGCCGGTGTGCTGGGTGCGCTCCTCGCTCCCCTCGACATCCTCCGGTGGTCCGTTGCCCGGTTCGAGACGGATGATCACCGACTTGGACGTCGGGCAGTTGCTGGACTCGGCCGTCGAGTCCAGCGGCACCAGCGGGTTGGTCTCCGGGTAGTACGCGGCTGCGCAGCCACGCGGCTGCTGATAGGCGACCACCCGGAAGCCGTGCGCCCGGCGCTCCGAGCCGTCCCACTCGCTGACCAGGTCGACGTACTGGTCGACGCGGAGGCCCAGGGCCGTGATGTCGTCGGGGTGCACGAACACCACGCGTCGGCCTCCGGACACCCCGCGGTAGCGGTCGTCGAGCCCGTAGATCGTGGTGTTGAACTGGTCGTGCGACCGCAGGGTCTGCATCAGCAGCCGACCCTCCGGCACCTGGAGCACGTCGATCGGGCTCACCGCGAAGACCGCGCGACCGGACTCGGTGTTGAACGTGCGGGTGTCGCGCGGAGGGTGCGGCATGGTGAACCCACCCGGGCGGTCGACCTTCTCGTCGTAGGCCTCACAGCCCGGCACCACGTGGGCGATGCGCCGTCGGATCTCGGAGTAGTCGGAGCGGAACGCCTCCCACGGCAGGTCGAAGCGGTCGCCGAGGGTCGCGGCCGCCATCGAGCAGACGATGTCGACCTCGGACCGCAGCTGGGCGCCCGCCGGCTTCAGGGGACCCTGCGAGGTGTGCACCACGCACAGGGAGTCCTCGACGGTGACCCGCTGGTTGCGCCCGCCGGTGCGGTCCTTCTCGGTCCGGCCCAGGGTGGGCAGGATCAGGGCGGTGCGGCCGGGCACGACGTGGGAACGGTTGAGCTTCGTGGAGATCTGCACGGTCAGGTCGGCGTTCCGCATCGCCTGCTCGGTGACCTCGGTGTCCGGCGCCGCCGCGGTGAAGTTGCCACCCAGGGCGATGAAGACCTTCGCCTGGCCGTCCCGCAGCGCGCGGATGGCGTTGACCGTGTCCAGCCCGTGCTCACGCGGTGGGTCGAACCCGAACTCCTTCTGGATCGAGTCGAGGAAGTGCTGGGGCGGGCGCTCCCAGATGCCCATCGTCCGGTCGCCCTGCACGTTGGAGTGGCCGCGCACCGGGAACAGACCTGCACCCGGCCTGCCGATGTTGCCCTGCAGCAGGGCGACGTTGGTGATCTCCTTGACGGTCGCCACCGCGTTGCGGTGCTGCGTGATCCCCATCGCCCAGCACAGAACCGTGGCGCTCGAGTCACGGAACATGCACGCGGCCTCCTCGATCAGGGACCGGCTCAGGCCGGTTGCCCGCTCGACGGCCGCCCAGTCGAGGTCACCCACGTGCTGGGCCCAGGCCTCGAACCCGACGGTGTGTCGCTCGACGAAGTCCAGGTCGGCACAGCCCCACTCCAGCAGGAGGGACCCGATCGCCTGGAGCAGCGCGAGGTCGCCGTTGATGCGCACCGGCAGATGCAGGTCGGCGAGCTCGGTGCCCACGCCGCTGATCCCTCGCGGCGTCTGCGGGTTCCTGAACCGGACCAACCCCGCCTCCTTGAGCGGGTTGACCGCCAGGATCTTGGCGCCGTTCTTCTTGGCCTGCTCCAGGGCGGTCAGCATCCGCGGGTGGTTGGTGCCCGGGTTCTGGCCCAGGATCACGATCAGCTTGGCGTCGTACACGTCCTGGATCGTGACGCTCGCCTTGCCGATGCCGATGGACTCCTGCAGCGCGATCGACGTGGACTCGTGGCACATGTTCGAGCAGTCCGGCAGGTTGTTGGTGCCGAGCGCCCGAGCGAACAGCTGGTAGGAGAACGCCGACTCGTTCGAGGCCCGACCGGACGTGTAGAACACCGCCTCGTCGGGGCCGTCCAGCCCCCGCAGCCGCTCACCGATCAAGGCGAAGGCGTCGTCCCAGCTGATCGGGGAGTAGTGCGTCGCCCCCTCCCGGAGCACCATCGGCTCGGTGAGCCGTCCGCGCTTGCCCAGCCAGTAGTCCGTGTAGCCGGACAGCTCCTCGACCGAGTAGCGCTCGAAGAAGTCGCGGCCGACCCGTTCCTTCGTGGCCTCCTCGGCCACCGCCTTCGCACCGTTCTCGCAGAACTCGGCCGTGTGCCGGTGGTCGGGCTCGGGGTCCGGCCAGGCGCAGGACATGCAGTCGAACCCGTCGGTCTGGTTCAGCTTCGTCAGCGTCCGCGCGGTCCGGGTCGGGCCCATCTGCTGCAGTGAGCGCTTCATGGAGACGGCAACGGCGGTCAGCCCCGCGGCCACGTGCAACTGCTCGTGCACCTCCACATCGCGTTCGTCGATGTCACGGTCGTGCGCCTGACGGGCCATCGTGCTCTCCTGCCTCGTGGTGGAGTCGAGCATGTCCCCCTGGCCCAAACCCGAGGACCTGACCGGCCGCCTGGAGCGAGGCCGACGCCTCCTGGGCGTAGATGTCCTCGGGGACCCGGACGGGTGCCCCGATCCGGTCCGAGAGCCAGTCGGCGTCTCGCTCGGCGCCGCCCTGCCCGGCGTCCATGCTGCCGCCCGAGGTCAGGTTGGAGGCGAAGATGCCGGCGGCGGAGCGGGGCAGGAAGTCCTCGTAGACGATCGGGTCCGGGTGCAGCACCTCCGCCCGGACCAACGCGGCCACGTCACCGGCCGCGAGGGCCGCGGACTGCTCCGGGGACACGCGGCCCGCAACCACCTGGTCGTCGACGGTGAACGTGAAGAAGCCGAGGCCCTCGAGGCACAGGTCACGCTCGGTGGCGGGCAGCCCCGTGCCCCACACCTCGGGGGCGACCTCGGCGCGCACGGCGCCGGGCTGCTCCACCAGGCGCCGGTCCACCTCGGCGACCAGCTCGTCGAAGCGGTTCCGGCCTGCTGGGGTGAGCGCGATGCCGCGCGCCTCCACCTCGCCGAACCGGACCCGCAGCGTCCCGTCGGTCACCGTCCCGTCGGGCTCGCGGAAGGTGCGTGGCTCGGCGAGCGCCCGGAACGAGGTCTGGCGGAGCAGCACGTCCGGGCCGTCCCAGCGGGGCGGGCCCTGGATCTCATCGATCATCTCGATGCCCTGCGCCTGCATCGAGGCGTAGAGGTCGTCGATGTCGAGGACCCGCGGGGTCAGGTGGTTGAGGTGGGTGCTCGCCACCCCACCGATGTCGGCTGCGACGGCAGAGACGCGGTCCAGCTCGTCGTACCAGGCGCGGTCCACCGGCTCGGTCGAGAGCGTGAACGAGGCGGCGGCCAGGTCGAGGAACCGGTCCGCGTCCGGGGCCGACAGCTCCCCGTGGGCGACCGCCGCGTCCGCGAGGGCGAGCAGCTCGGGCGGGAACAGCTCGCGGGAGGCCAGGAACCCGCGCAGCCGGCCCTCGAGGTCGGCGTCGAAGAACCGCCGGTCCTCGGGGACCAGCATGGACGTGAAGACCCGGAAGGGGTTCGCCGCCAGCTCGTCGCGGTCGACTGGCCGGAAGGCGGTGGACACGACCGGGACGGGTGCCGGCGCCGCGTCGCGCAGGTCGTAGAACCCGCACGGCACCATCTCGAGCGCACCGAACACCCGCGCCACCTGGGCGAGCTCGTGGGGGGTCCCGACCCGGATCGCGCCGTGGCGCTCGGCCGTCACCCGGTCGATGCTGCCGAGCCGCTCGGCACCGGCCCCCTCCCGCTCCAGGACCCGCTGGTTGACCTGCTGGGAGACCTCCACGAGCGTCGTGTAGGCCGGCACCTCAGCGCCGTACAGGGCGGACAGGCGGGCGGCGAACCGGGTGCGGAGAGCGGTGCTGCCGACGGGTGCGGGGCCGGTCATACCGTGAAGCTCACTCCCTGGGCGAGGGGCAGCTCACCGGAGTAGTTGACGGTGTTGGTCGCCCGGCGCATGTAGGCGCGCCAGGCGTCCGAGCCGGACTCGCGTCCGCCGCCGGTCTCCTTCTCCCCGCCGAAGGCGCCGCCGATCTCGGCGCCCGACGTCCCGATGTTGACGTTCACGATGCCGCAGTCCGAGCCCTCCGCGGACAGGAACCTCTCGGCCTCGGCCTGGTCGGAGGTGAAGACGCTCGAGGACAGCCCTTGTGGGACAGCGTTGTTGAGCGCGATGGCCTCGTCGAAGTCCTCGTAGGGCAGCAGGTAGAGCAGCGGCGCGAACGTCTCCCGGCGTACGACGGAGGTCTGCTCGTCGAGCCGCACGATCGCCGGCCTGACGTAGAAGGCGCTGGGGGCCGCCTCCTCGAGCTCGCGGCCGCCGCCGACCACGACCTTGCCGCCCTCGCTCGAGGCCTGTTCGACCGCCCGCTGCATCCCGTCGTACGCGTCCCCGTTGACCAGCGGCCCGACCAGGGTGCCGTCCGCCATCGGGTTGCCGACGGGCAGGCGGGCATAGGCGGAGGCGAGACGGTCGGTGAGCTCGTCGATGACGCTGCTGTGCGCGATGACGCGCCGCATCGTGGTGCACCGCTGGCCCGCCGTGCCGGCTGCTGAGAAGACCACCCCGCGCGTGGTCAGGTCCAGGTCGGCGGTCGCGCTGACGACAGCCGCGTTGTTGCCGCCGAGCTCGAGCAGCGACCGGCCGAAGCGGTCCGCGACGCGTGGCCCGACTGCTCGGCCCATCCGGGTGGAGCCGGTCGCGCTGAGCAGGGCGACGCCCGGGTGCGCCACCAGTGCCGCGCCGAGGTCCGCGCCACCGACCAGCACCTGGCCGAGGTCGGCCGGCGCACCGCACTCGGTGACGGCGCGGGTCAGGATCGCGTTGCTGGCAAGGGCTGTCAGGGGCGCCTGCTCGGAAGGCTTCCAGATCACCGGGTCGCCGCAGACCAGGGCGACGGCGGTGTTCCAGGACCACACCGCGGCCGGGAAGTTGAAGGCGCTGATCACCCCGACGACGCCCAGCGGGTGCCAGGTCTCCATCAGTCGGTGACCCGGGCGCTCGGAGGGCATGGTCCGGCCGTAGAGCTGGCGGGAGAGGCCCACCGCGAAGTCGCAGATGTCGATCATCTCCTGCACCTCACCGCGAGCCTCGGAGGTGATCTTGCCGACCTCGAGGCTGATCAGGGTGGCCAGGTCGTCCTGGTGCGCGGCGAGCAGCTCTCCGAGGCGCTTGACCACGGCGCCGCGGGCCGGCGCCGGCATCCGTCGCCACTGCAGGAAGGCGCTCTGGGCCCGAGCCACGGCGTCCCCGACCGCGGCCTCGGCAGCGGAGCCGGCCACCCAGCGGACGTCGGCGAGCCGCTCGCCGTTGACGGGCGAGAGGGTGACCACGTCACCGGCCACGGACTCCGGGTCGACCCCGCAGCGGCGAGCCGTGTCGAGCGCGAGCCGGTGCAGGGTCGGGCCGTCGGGGATCTGCTGCCTGCTGGTTGTCCTGGATGTCATGGTGCTGTCCTACACGATGTTCAGCTCGGGACGCAGACCAGCGCCGGCGAACCGCGCAGCGCCCAAGGAGCCGACGTCCACGACGGGTGCCCGGCCGAGGTAGAGGTCGCGCACCACCTCCCCGACTGCCGGGCCCATCAGGAAGCCGTGGCCCGAGAAGCCGGTGGCGTAGAGAAACCGGGAGACCTCCTCGGCCTCGCCGACCAGCGCGTTGTGGTCCGGGGTCATCTCGTAGAGCCCGGCCCAGCCGGACGCGATGCCCACGTCGGCGAGGGCGGGGGCGCGTCGCTCCACCGCCTGGGCCAGGCCCGCGAGCCAGTCGTCGGACTGCCCCAGCTCGAACCCCGGTGCCTGGTCCGGGTCCGACATGCCCAGCAGGAGACCCGGGCCCTCACCGTGGAAGTAGAAGGTGCTGGAGAAGTCGATCGTGAACGGCGTGTGCGGGTCCAGGCCGGCCATCGGCTCGGTGGTGAGGATCTGTCGGCGGAGTGGGACGACGGGAAGGTCGACACCGGCCATCTCACCCACGGCCTTCGACCACGCACCCGCGGCGCAGACCACCGTGTCGGTCGCGATGCTGCCCCTGGCGGTGACGACCTCGGTGAGCCGGCCCCCGTCCGAGGCGATCGCGGTCACCTCGCAGTCGGTGACCACCCGCGCGCCGGCCCGCCGCGCGGCACGGGCGTAGCCGGCGACCACGCTCTCTGGTGTGCAGTGGCCGTCGGTCGGGGAGTAGGCGGCCGCGAGGAGGCCCTCGGTGCTGATCAACGGGGACAGCGACCGGGCCTCGGCGACCTCGATCATCCGGCTCGGGACGCCCAGCTCGTTCTGCTGGGCGACGCTGCTCTCGAAGGCCTCGACGTCCTCCGGGGTGTCGAGCAGGAACAGGTAGCCGACCTGCCGCAGGTCGATCGCCTGGTCGAAGGTCTGCTCGAAGCGCTCGAATGCAGCCAGGCTCCGGAGCCCGAGCGCGATGTTCACCGCGTCGGAGAACTGCGCACGCACGCCACCGGCGGCCTTGCACGTGGAGCCCGAGCCGAGCCATCCCTTCTCCACCAGCACGACGTCGCGCACCCCGGCGGCGGCCAGGTGGTAGGCGGTGCTGAGCCCCATCACGCCACCGCCGACCACCACGACGGAGGCGCGCGACGGCAGGTCGGTCATGGCCACCATGATCTCCCCCGCTGATCTCCTCCGCTACCGGTGCCCGGGGGATCACGCCCAGGTGTCAAAACAACCGAATGTCATTCTTCGGGCAGCGGCCATCGTTATCGTGGCTGACATGGGACGCCGTACCCGCTCGGACCGGGGTTTCACGCTGATCGAGCTGCTCGTCGTGCTGGTGATCGTCGGCATCCTCATCGGGATCGCGATCCCGGTGTACCTGCACTTCAAGGAGGGAGCCTACGCAGTCACAGCCAAGGCAGACCTGAACACCCTGCGGCTCGAGGAGTCGAGCTACCAGGGGGCCACGTCGAGCTTCGGGACCACGCGGCAGCTGGTCGCTGCGAACCCGAAGCTCAAGGTCTCGCCGGGGTCCGCGACCGCCGTCATCTGGAGCACCGCCGACGGCTTCTGCCTGGGGGCTACGAACACCCGCGCGCCCGCGGACTCCTCAGCGCCGTTCGCGTCCTCCGGCTTCGCCTACAAGACGTACTTCTACGACTCCACCACCGGCAACATCAGCCAGGACCTGTGCGCGACACCCAACGGTGCGGCCGGCATGGACGGCTACCTCGACGACAGCGGCCTGCACTGAGGGCTAGACCGCGGCCCCCTGCTCGACCGGCTCGGCGGGCCCGTCCTCGGTCTCCTCCACCGGAGCGGGACCCACGTGCCTGCCGTGCGGCCGCTCGACCGGGGCGTCTCCCGTCACCACCGGCACGTCGGCCCGGTGCGCGCCCCCGCGCGGCTGCGGGTCGACCGGAGGTGCGGCCGGACCCGACTGGCCCGCGTCGTGCTCGGCCCGGGCCGCGGCGCTGGCGGAGGTCTTGCGGAGCTCCACGTCCGGCATCAGCAGCAGGACGGCGAAGGCGAGCAGCATCATGCAGCCGCCGCACAGCAGGACCAGGCTCATCGAGTCTGCGAAGCCCACCTTGAACGGGTGCGCGATCACCGAGCTCATCCGGTTGATGATCGAGGAGTCGTTCTGCACGGCCGTGAAGACACCGCCGCCCTGACCCGGGTTCTTGAGCCCGGCCAGCACCTGGTCGTTGACGGCCGTGTGCGGTATCCGACCGGCCGCAGCGGCCCTCGAGATCTCCGGACCGGCGCTCTTGAACGCCGACGCGATGTTGTCGCCGAGCGTGCTGAACAGCAGCGAGAGGAACACCGCGACACCCAGGGTCCCGCCGAGCTGGCGGAAGAACGTCGCCGAGCTGGTCGCGACGCCGATCTCGCTGGGGGGTACGGCGTTCTGCACGATGATCGTCAGCGGCTGCATGCACTGGCCGAGTCCGAGACCCAGGAACAGCATGCCCACCATCACCCACAGCAGGCTGGTGTCGGCGCCGACCCGGGACAGCCCCAGCATGGACACCCCGGCGAGGGCCGCGCCCATGATCGGGAAGATCCGGATGACTCCGGTGCGTGAGGTGACCTGGCCGACGGCGATGCCGGCGCTCATCATGCCGATCACCATCGGCACCATCATCAGGCCGGCCTTAGTCGGTGAGGCGCCGTGCACGATCTGCATGTACTGCGGCAGCACCGTGATGGCGCCGAACATCCCGGCGCCGACGATCACGCCACCGGCGATGACCACGGCTGCCGCGCGGAGCCGGAAGATCCGGAGCGGGATCAGCGCGTCGTTCCCCATGGCCCGCTCGACGAGCAACCAGGCGATGACGCCCGCGGCGCCGATGGCGTAGCACAGGATCGACCGACCGGACCCCCAGCCCCACTCGCGACCCTGCTCCGCCACGGTCAGCAGCGGCACCAGCGCGACGACCAGGGAGGCGGCGCCCCACCAGTCGATCCGCGACTCGCGGCGGACGTGGTGCAGGTGCAGGTTCTTGGTGACCACGAACAGGGCGGCGATGCCGATGGGCACGTTGACCAGGAACACCCAGCGCCAGCCGGTGATGCCGATGATCGAGGCCTGACCGGCGAACAGGCCGCCCGCCACCGGGCCCAGCACGCTGGAGGTCGCGAAGACGGCCATGAAGTAGCCGGTGTATTTCGCGCGCTCCCGCGGGGACACGATGTCGCCGATGATGGCCAGCACGAGCGTGAACAGGCCGCCGGCGCCCAGCCCTTGCACGGCGCGCAGCGCGGCCAGCATGTACATCGAGGTGGCGAACGAGCAGGCCGCCGAGCCGAAGATGAACAGGGTGATGGCGAACAGGAACAGCTTCTTGCGCCCGTAGAGGTCGCCCAGCTTGCCGTAGATCGGCGTGGTGATCGTCGAGGTGATCAGGTAGGCCGTGGTCACCCAGGCCTGGATCGACAGTCCGTTCAGGTCGTCGGCGATGGTGCGGATCGCCGTGCCGACGATGGACTGGTCCAGTGCCGCCAGGAACATGCCGAGCAGCAGCCCGGACAAGATGGTCAGGATCTGGGCGTGGGTGTACTCACCGTCGCTCCCGTCGGCTGCGGGAGGTGCATCGGCGCCCGGCCGACTGCCGGGAGTGCTGCCGGGGGGACTGGCTGGTGTGGTCGTGGTCGTCAAGGCGTTCCGCTTCGGCTCGGGGCTGGCTGACCTGCTCAGACGTCGGGTCCTACCTTAGTTGCCGGCCGCAACCAACCCATGCGCAACGGACAAAACGATCAGGCGTACGTCGGACCCGGCTCGTCGACCTCGACGACCTCGCGGGCCACCGTCCCGCTGACCTCGACGTGGTCGGTGACCGTGTCGACGAAGACCCGCACCCGCTCCCGCGGCACGACGCGCGTGGTCAGCTCGACCTGCTCCTCGGAGAGCCACATCTCGACGACGGGTGGAGCCGTGCGGGAGGGGCCCGAGAGCTCGGACTGCCGGACCAGCGGTTCCTGCACCCGGTCCGGGTCGACCGGCAGCTCCTCGACGACGAGCTCTTCCCGGCGCACCTGCAGGGTCACGACGCGCTCTTCGGTGACCACGCGCTTGGAGATCCGGACCCTGCCGGCCTCCTGGACGTGGGTGACGACGTCCAGGCGCTCCTCGGACCGCAGGACGTCCGCCGTCGGTCCACGGTCCTGGGGACCGCGACTCCCTGCATCGGCCCGTGCATCGGCTTCGGCCCCGGCATCGGCCCGTGCATCGGCCCCGGCGAGCTGCTCATCGGTCATGTCCTGGTTGTGCCCCGTTTCCGGGCCGGCACGCCCAGGGGCGTGCCGGCCCGCTCAGCGGGTAGTGACGGCGTGACCGCGGGTCCAACCGCAGCGGGCACGCCAAGTTGCCGCAGCTCGACGACCAGCTGGCGCTGATCGCGCAGCGCGCGAGCGGGCCTCCTCGGAGGCGGCCGACCTCGCCCAGCGGGGTCTGCTCGAGGGCGACCCGGACGCCCACAGCTTAGGACGAGACCTGACCTGTCACCGCGGACTGCGCGGACTGCTCTCCGTGGCCATCGACCATGACTGCGGAGGGCTCGGTGCCGTGGGCGGCCGAGACCTGGATCTCGCGTGGCTTCGCCTTCGGCGCCACGGGCACCCGCAGGCGCAGCACGCCGGCGTCGTACCCCGCCTCGAGGTGGTCGAGGTCGAGGTTGTCGCCGAGCACCAGCTGGCGGCTGAACAACCCGGTCGGGCGCTCCGAGGCGAGGACGTCGGCGTCGCCGTGGCGGGCAGGGCGCTCGGCCCTGATCGTCAGCACGTTGCGCTCGACGTCGATGTCGAGCGTCTCGGGCTGCACGCCGGGAAGGTCGAACTCCAGGACGAACGTGTCCCCCTCACGCCACGCGTCCATCGGCATGACGACCGGGCGCGACGTCGTCCCGCTGCTGACCAGCTGCTGGGCGAGTCGGTCGAACTCACGGAACGGGTCAGAGCGCATCCACATGACTACCCACCTCCACACGTCGAGTGATGCCCTTCGGGCGGTCCTTGTAATGTATGTCCGCCGCTATAGGTTTTCTATACCCAGAAGGTGGGTCGGTCAAGCGTCGGAGGCAGGATTCTCACCGGTCCAGGCGAACAGCGGCTCGGTGAGCTCGGGCAGGCGCGCGTAGGTGCGCGCGATCCGGCGGTACGCGGCGACACCGGCGGGCTCGGGGGCGAACACCCGGCCGGGCGGGACCATCGCCTCGACCGCCGTGTCCCAGTCCGGGTGCACGCCGACGCCCACGGCGGCGCAGATCGCGGCGCCCAGACCGGCTGCGTCGGGCATCGCGGCCCGGCACGCCGGCCGGTCCAGCACGTCGGCGACGATCTGCATCATCAGGGCCGAGCGGGAGCCGCCACCGGCCACCAGGACCTGGGTGAGGTCGCGGCCGAGGGCGCGCTCCATCCGGGAGATGTGGCCGGCCATCGTCAGGGCGATGCCCTCCAGGATGGAGCGGTGCACGTGCCCGCGGCCCTGGGTGCCGTCGAACCCGATGAGCGCTCCCCGCCGGTGCGGCGCCTCCGGTGGGGCCAGCCAGTCCAGCAGCGCCATCAGTCCCCCGCACCCGCGGGGGGCGGCGGCCGCCTCGGCGTCGAGCACCTGCTCGGCCGACAGAGCCCGGGCGCCGGCTCCGGCTGCGGCTCCGGCTGCGGCTCCGGCTCCGGCTCCGGCTCCGGCGGACACCAGGTCGCGGAACCAGCTGACCGTCCACATGCCGCGCCGGATCCCGCCGCTCTCGTAGAGGTACTCCCCCGGGACCGAGCCGAAGTTCACCCAGTAGTCGTCCGCCCGGCCGTCGTCCGGGCCGTCCTCCGAGCTGTCTTCCGGGGGAGCCGGGAAGGGTGACGTGCCCGGCGTCATCGCCGCGATGTAGGTGCCCAGGCTGAGCAGGACGGTGTCCTCGGAGCGCAGGCCGCAGCCGAGCGCCTCGACCGCCTTGTCGTTCGCCGTCGCGTAGACGGGCAGGCCGGTCGGGATGCCGCTCGCCGCGGTCGCCTCCGGGGTGACCGTGCCGAGCAGCTCACCGGGCGAGACCAGGTCGAACAACAGCCGCCGCGGCATCCCCGTCGCGTCGTACGCCGCGGGGTCGCTCGACCAGTCCGCGGTGCGCTGGTCGATCGGCCACATCCCCTGGTAGTTGGCGCGGGTGTCGACGAAGCGGCCGGTCAGCCGGTGCGTGACGTAGCCCGAGGAGGTCGTCACATAGGCGACCCGCTCGTCGCCCGGGTCGTGGGGCCGCGAGACACGCGGGTCCATCCAGCTGAGCACCGGCTCGACGAGTCGGCCGTCCTCGTCGAGGAGCGCCCGGCAGTAGCGGATGGTGCACAGCCCGACGGCCACGATCCGGCCGCGGTCGCCGGTGAACGCCTCCAGCGCCTCTGCGCAGGTCGTCCGGACCGAGTCCCACAGGTCGTCGTCGGGGTGCACGACGTGCCCGGGCACCGAGGTGTCGTAGGGCCGCAGCGGCCGCTGTGCCGTGGCGTGCACCCGCCCCTGCTCGTCGACGACGCTGACCTTGGTGCTCTGGGAGCCGTTGTCGATGGCCAGCAGGTATCGTCCGGTCACCCGCCGGCCCCGGCTGGGGGATCGTCGAGGGGGTACAGCGTGCCGGCGTTCATGACCCCCGCCGGGTCGAAGGCCCGCTTGAGCCCGTGCAGGAGGAAGTAGGCGCTGCCGTGCTCCTCGCGCACCCAGGGCGTGCGGTACTTGCCGACCCCGTGGTGGTGGACCATCGAGCCGCCCACCCGCAGCGCCTCCTCGACGATGATCGCGTTCAGGGGCAGGTGGTACTCGGTGATCTCCGCGCGCGGCTCGCAGCTGATCGTGTAGTCGTAGACGAAGTAGAGGTTGGTCCCGGTCTGGTAGCTGTGCGAGGAGTGCGCGCCGAGCATCGTCAGGTCGCCGGCGCGCGGGAACTCCGAGCGGATCCGGGTCAGCACCGCGTCGTACAGCTCACCGACGCGAGACCAGCCGACGGACACCTCGGTGGTGTAGCCGAGGTGGCTGCTCTCGAGCATCGTGCGCTTCTCGGCCTCGATCTTGTCCCTGCCCCAGTTGAGGCCCTCGAACCACTCCTCGACCAGCCGGGACTCGACCTGCTCGTGCTCCCGGCCGGCGAACAGCGTCTGGATCGCCTCGGCCGTCGCGTCGGCGAGCGGCTTGGGGCCCTCGGCGACGAGCACCACGACGCACCGGTCCTGTGCGAAGTGCGCGAAGTGCTGACGGGCGTCCTCGACGGAGTAGGCCCGGCACACCGAGGGCCGGTAGCCGTCGGTGACCAGCTCGCGCAGCGCATCGACCGCCGAGGCGAAGTCGTCGACCAGGAACCCGAAGTAGTGGTTGTTCTCCGGCTGGTGCCGGAACACCTTGACGGTCACCTCGGTGACGAAGCAAAGGGCGCCCTCGTTGCCGATCACGACGTGGCGTACGTCGGGGCCGGCGGCGCGTCGCGGGACGTTCTTGACCCGCGTCACCACGCCTCCCGGGAACACCGCCTCCAGGCCGACCACCAGGTCCTCGATGCCGCCGTACAACGTGGAGAGCTGGCCGATCGAGCGGGTCGCGACCAGCCCGCCCAGCTGGGCGATCGGCTTGGACTGCGGCGAGTGCCCGGTGGTCAGCCCCTGCGCGCGCAGGGCGTCCTCGAGCACCTGCAGGGGTACGCCGCACTGGGCGGTCGCCATCATGTCGACCGGGTCGATGTCGAGGATCGCGTCCATCGCCGACCCGTCGAGGACGATCGTGTCCTCCACGACCGTCTCCAGTCCGCCTTCGGTGGCGGTGCCGCCGGTGCGCGGCACGACGTTGACGAGGTGGTCCTGGGCCAGCTCCAGGACACGGGCGACCTGCTCGGTGGAACGGGCCCGCACGATCGCCGCCGGGATCGGACCGTCGAAGATGCCGTGCACGGCGGTGTACTTGCGGAACCGGTCCACACTGGCCTCGCGGAGCGCCTGCTCGTCGGTGATCACGTCGTCGGGGTCGACCAGGCTCCTCAGCCGCTCGACGAGCGTGTCGCGACTCAGGGTGGACCGGGAGGCGACCATGGTCGGCGCCTTTCTCTTCATCGGTGGACGGGACGACGGGACGGGACGACGGGTATGGGACAACACGCTCAGCGCACGAGGTAGCCGCCGTCGACGGTGAGGACGTGGCCGTTCACATAGTCGGCGGCCGGACTGGCCAGGAACACCGCTGCCCCCATCAGGTCGCTGAGCTCGCCCCAGCGGGCCGCGGGGATGTGCTCGAGGATCCGCCTGTCGACCTCGGGGTCCGCCCGCATCTCCGCGGTCATCGCCGTGGTGAAGTAGCCCGGGGCGATGGCGTTGACCTGGATGTCGTGCTCGGCCAGCTCGTCGCAGTACGCCTTGGTGAAGCCGACGATCCCGGCCTTGGTCGCGGCGTACGCCGGAGAGGCCCGGCCGCCCAGGAAGGCGAACAGGGACGCGATGTTGATGATCTTGCCGCCGCCCTGCGCGATCATGCACCGGCTGGCCTCGTGGGCCACCTCGAAGGCGGCCGTGAGGTTCACCGCCACCATCTGGTCCCACTCGTCCCGGCCGAAGTCGGCGACGTCCGCGCGCAGGCAGATGCCTGCGCAGTTCACCAGGATGTCGACGGAGCCGAGGTCCTCGACGCAGCGGCGGACCACCTCCGCGGGCACGTGCGGCTGGGCGATGTCGGCCCGCGCGAAGACCATCCGCCTGCCCTGCGCCTCGACGAGCCGGCGCGTCGTGCCGTCGTCGTCCTCGAGCGCCGCCACGAGGACGTTCGCGCCCGCTGTCGCCAGGGCGACCGAGAGTGGCCGGCCGATGCCGGAGTTGCCGCCCGTGACGATGGCGTTCTTGCCCTCGAGGGAGAACAGGTGCATCCCGAACCGGCTGATCTCCGCAGGGTCGGTGCTCATCCCGGCACCTCGGTGACGGACCTGGTGCGCCGGCCGCTCCGCCGACGCCCCGGCTCGGCTGCCGGAGCCTGCGGCAGCGTGACGCGCTCGGACAGGTGCGGGTAGGGCAGCGACGTGTGCGGGAAGCCCATGGCGGCCACGAAGTGCGCCTGGAAGCTCGGCTCCACGGCGGTCTCGATCTTCTCGATCCTCAGCGTTACCTCCTCGACGTCGCGGCGCGACGCCTCGGAGAGCAGGGCCATCAGCGAGCCGCGTCCCGCGGAGTTGCCGACGGAGTGCACCCGGTCGAGGTCGCAGTCGGGGACCAGGCCGAGCACCGAGGCGTAGACCGGGTCGATGTGGCTGCCGAACGCGCCGGTGAGCCGGATCTCGTCGGGCTCCTCCACGCCCATGTGGTCCATCAGCAGCCGGCAGCCCGCCTGCAGCGCGGCCTTGGCCAGCTGGATGGCGCGCACGTCGTTCTGCGTCACCTCGATGACCGGGTCGTCCCAGAGCCGGTAGGAGAAGGTGCGGCCGTTGGCCACCACCCTGGTCGAGACTGCTCCGCTCGGGGTGGTCTGGCGGATGGTGCCGTCGACGCTGATCACGCCGGCCAGGAACAGCTCCGCGATCGCCTCGATGATGCCGGACCCGCAGATGCCGGTGACACCCGTGCGCCTCGTGGTGCGGGCGAAGTGCGCCTCGTCGGACCAGGCGTCGGAGCCGACCACCCGGATCCGGGGCTCGAGGGTGTCGCGGTCGATCCGGACCCGCTCGACGGCCCCGGGTGCGGCCCGCTGGCCGCTCGAGATCTGCGCGCCCTCGAAGGCCGGGCCGGTGGGCGAGGAGGCCGCGAGCAGCCTTTCCTGGTTGCCCAGCACGATCTCGGCGTTGGTGCCGACGTCGACCAGCAGCGTCATCGCGGTGCCGTGGTGGGGGGCCTCGGCCAGCACCATCGCGGCGGCGTCGGCGCCGACGTGCCCGGCGATGCACGGGGGCGCGTAGACCCGCGCGCCGGGGTGCACCCCCAGCTCGAGCTCGGAGGCCGGCACCGTGACCGCGTCCGTGGTGGCCAGCGCGAACGGCGCCGACCCGAGTGGCCGCGGGTCCAGGCCGAACACCAGGTGGTGCATGATCGGGTTGCCCACCAGGCTGATCTCCAGGACGTCGAGCGGGGTCACGCCGGCCTCGGCGCACAGGTCGTCGACCATCTCCGCCAGCGCCTGGCGTACGACGGCCGTCAGCCGGGTCTCGCCGCCGGGGTTCATCATCACGTAGGAGACCCGGCTCATCAGGTCCTCGCCGAAGCCGATCTGCGGGTTCATCCGTCCTGCCGAGGCGAGCACCTCACCCGAGAGCAGGTCGCACAGGTGGCCCGCCAGGGTGGTGGACCCCACGTCGAAGGCGACGCCGTGCGCCCGGTCCCGCAGGCCCGGCCACACGGCGACCACGTCCCGCCCGGAGCGGACCGCGACAGTGACGCCCCGCTCGCCGCGCTCCAGCGCCGGCTGCAGCGTGCGCAGCACGGAGTGGTCGAAGCGCAGACCCTCCAGCTGCCACTGCTCCGCGAGTGCTGCCTCGAGACGCTGGAGGTCGCCGGTGGTGTCCTGCATTCCCGGCGGAGCCACCTCGACGTAGCGCAGCGCGATGACCGGGTCGACCGGCACGCTGATGCCGCCCGCGCTCTTGCTGACCACCTGGCGGTGCACCTGGCTGGACTCCGGGACGTCGATGACCACGTCGTCCTCGATCCGCGCTGCGCAGCCGAGTCGTCGCCCGGCCACGAGCGGTCGACGACCCGCGTAGTCGGCCTCGGTCGTCGTCGGCGCACCGAGCCGGGCCGGGTCCGCGCCCACCCCCGGGCGGCTGCCGACCTCGACCTGGCAGCGCCCGCAGATGCCCCGAGCACCGCACACCGAGTCGAGGTCCACCCCCAGCGCCCGCGCGGCGTCGAGCACCGTGGTGCCCCGCGCGAAGGTGCCGCGTCGCCCGGCGGGGGTGAACGTGACGTCGGCCGTGCCCGTGTACGGGCTCACCTGATCCGGCTCACTGCTCACGGCCGCGGCGCCGGTTGGTCCGGCGGCGGCCCGCGCCCTCGCCGCCGTCGGCGCTGTCCGGCGGTCGGTTGCGGGAGATCCACTCGGCGCAGTTCGGGTCGTTGCCGGTGAGCACGTCGGCGGCCCGGATCATGGTGCGGATCTCGGGCTCGAGCGGGTTCGTGATCGCGGACGTGAGCCCCGCCCCGATCGCCATCGCCAGGAAGCCCGCGTTGATCGTCGCGCGGTTCGGCAGCCCGAAGCTGATGTTCGAGGCGCCGCAGGTGGTGTTCACGCCCAGCTCGGACTGCAGCCGCTGCACCAGTGCCATCACCTGGCGGCCGGCCGTGCCGATCGCCCCGATCGGCATCACCAGCGGGTCGACCACGATGTCGCAGGCCGGGATGCCGTGGTCGGCGGCCCGGTTGACGATCAGCCGGGCCACCTCGAAGCGCGCGTTCGGGTCCTCGTTGATGCCGTTCTCGTCGTTGGTGATCGCGACCACGGCGGCGCCGTACTTCGCGACCAGCGGCAGCACCGACTCGAGGCGGTCCTCCTCACCGGTCACCGAGTTGACCAGCGGCTTCCCGACGTACGCCTCGAGACCCGCCTCCAGGGCGGCCACGATCGAGGAGTCGATCGACAGGGGTACGTCGACCAGCGACTGCACCTGCCGGATCGCCTCCGCCAGGATCGCCGGCTCGTCGGCCAGCGGGATGCCCGCGTTGACGTCCAGGATCGCGGCGCCGGCCTCCACCTGCGCGAGCGCGTCGGAGCACACGCGTGAGAAGTCGCCGTCCTTCATCTCCTGGGCGAGCACCTTGCGCCCGGAGGGGTTGATGCGCTCGCCGATGATCGCGAACGGTCGGTGGTAGCCGATCACGACCTCGCGACTTGCGGAGCCGATGACGGTCTCGGTCATGAGGTTCTGCTCTCTTCGTGGGTGGGATTCCGGGCGGCCCGTGCGGCGGCGATGATGCGGTCCAGCTCGGCGAGCGGGAACCGGTCGTCCAGGTCGGCGACCTCGGCGTCCAGCTCGGCCTGCAGGTCGCCCGTGCAGGGACGCTCCGAGCGGGTCCAGCCGTCCATGTAGGAGCCGGAGCCGGCCCGGCCTCCGCCCATCGCGGCGCGGTCCACGGCCTTCGCGAACCTGACCGGCAGCTGCGCCTTGAGGGTCCGGTCACCGTCGCGGACCACGACCTGGGTGGGGATGTCGTGCCACCAGATGACGGTGCAGCGCGGGCCGGTCCCGCGTCGGGGGCTCATGAGATCTGGTGCGCCCCGCCGGCTACGCGACCGACACGTGGGCGGCGGCCCGCCGGGCGAGGACCATGTCCTTGGCGGTCTGGGCCGCCACGGCCGCGTCCCGGCAGTAGGCGTCGGCGCCGACGGCGACCTTGAACTCCTCGTTCACCGGTGCGCCGCCCACCAGGACGATGTAGTCGTTGCGCACGCCGCGCTCCACCATCGCGTCGATGACCACCTTCATGTAGGGCATCGTGGTGGTGAGCAGCGCCGACATGCCGAGGATGTCGGGGCGGTGCTCCTCGAGGGCGTCGAGGTAGGCCTGTGCGTCGTTGTTGATGCCGATGTCAACGACCTCGAAGCCGGTGCCCTCGAGCATCATCCCGACCAGGTTCTTGCCGATGTCGTGGATGTCGCCCTTGACGGTGCCGATCACCACCTTGCCGATCGACTCGGCGCCGGTCTCGGCCAGCAGCGGTCGCAGGATGGACATCCCGGCCTTCATGGCGTTGGCGGCCAGCAGCACCTCGGGGACGAACAGGATGCCGTCGCGGAAGTCCACGCCGACGATGCGCATCCCCTCGACGAGCGCGTCGTTGAGCACCCGCTGCGGGGACCACTTGCGGCTGAGCAGGATCCGGGTGCCCTCGGTGATCTCGTCGGCCATCCCGTCGTACAGGTCGTCGTACATCTGCTCGACGAGCTCCTCGTCGGACAGCGTCGACAGGTCGAGGTCTTCCTCACTCATGGCACATCTCCTGCTGGGGGTCGGATCCGAGTGGTGGCTCAGCCGAGGACGGAGAACGAGCTGTCCCGGTTGATCGGTCTGTTGCGGGAAAAGGACCCGAGGTCCAGCTCCATGCCCGTGTAGGGACCCCGGAACCGGACGGGGTCGGTCTCGTGGTCGTGCCCGTCCTCGACGCGGACGATGAGCTCGGCCATCGCGGCGCCGGCGACCGGGGCGTTCTTGAACTGGTTGCCCGACGTGCCGATGGCGACGTAGAAGCCGTCCAGGTCGGTGCGGTCGTAGATCGGTATCCAGTCATCCGAGACGTCGTAGATCCCGACGATCCCGAGCGGCCGGTTCGGGATCCGGAGGTCGGGGAGCCGCCGGGCCAGCCGCAGCGTCTGGCGCTCCCAGCCCGCGGGGCTCACAGTGCGCTGGTAGTCGTCGGGGTCGTCGAGCCACTCCAGCTCGTCACAGGCCGGCTCCAGGGAGCCGACCGCCAGCATCGAGCCCGCCTCGGGACGGACGTAGACACCCGTGTCGTCGTCGCTCACCATGCACTCGAGCCCGCGACCGTCGGGACCGACCGGCGAGGGCAGGTGGTGCACCTCCTGGCGCATCGGCCGGGTCCCGATCGCCATGGTGCCGGCGAGCCCGGCCAGCTTGTTGACCCGGCCGGAGTCCGGTCCGGCCGCATTCACCACGACGGGAGCGGCCACGACCGTCCCGTCCGCCAGCGTGACGCCGGAGACCCGGTCGTGCTTCCGCTCGATGCCGACCACCTCGGCGTGGAAGTGGAAGCGGGCACCGAGCGCCTGGGCCGCCTGCTGCAGGTTGCGGCTCGCCAGCTGCGGGTCGCTGACATAGCCGGCGTCGGGCGTCCAGACGGCGCCGGCGAGCGGGCCGCCCGGCTCGCGCCAGAAGTCCTCGGAGTCCACGGGCGCCGGCGGCCCCATCACGCGGCCGTCGACCAGCGGCAGCCGGCGCGCGAGCTCGGCCGCATCCCAGTGCTCGTAGGGGATCCCCAGCGAGTCGAACAACGGCGTCACCTTGGCTGCGAACCCCGCGGGGGTGTCCAGCAGGGCCAGCCCACAGCTCACCATGCGCGCCAGGTCGTCCCGGTCGCCCCCGGAGCCCTCGGCACCGAGGTAGGCCGGCCAGTCCCGCCAGTAGTGCAGGCCCTCCCAGGCCATCGACACCCCGGGCACCGTGGAGTATCCGAACCGCACGATCGCGCTGGAGTTGCTGGTCGAGCCGTAGCCGGCGCTCGGGAGCACGTCGAGGTTGAGCGTGGACCAGCCGCGCCGGGACAGCTCGTAGGCCAGTGCCGAGCCGATCACGCCCGCGCCGATGATCACGACGTCGGGCGCCCCCTGCGACCCGGCACCACGGGCACTCGCCATCCCTGGCTCCCCCTGCGTCTCGGCTACGGACTGCTTGAATTCCCATTGTGCGGGAATCTCTGGACTTCTGCCCGCTAAGCGGTAATGTACGGCGCGTCATGGCCGGTGTAAAGAGCGTCGAGCGCGCGATCGCGCTCCTGCGGCAGGTCGCGCACCAGCCCGGCGGCCTGGTCGACCTCGCCGACGCCACCGGGCTGCCCACCTCGACGACCGCCCGGCTGCTCGCCACCCTCGAGGGCCTGGACGCGCTGCGACGCGACGAGCACGGCGTCTACAGCATCGGCCCGACCATCGCGGTGCTCGCCGTGCCCGAGCCCGAGTCCGGAGAGGCCAGCAGGCGCGAGCTCGCGCTGCCCTACCTCGAGGAGCTGGCCACCACCCTCGACGAGGCCGTCGGGCTGTCCGTGGTCGCGGGCCAGGAGTCGGTGACCATCGCCCAGGTGGACACCCCGCGCCCGGTGCAGGCCGAGAACTGGGAGGGCAGCAGGTGGCCGCTGCACCAGGGCTCGTCGGGCCACGCGCTGGTGGCCACCTGGGCGCCTGCCGACATCGACGCGTTCGTCCGGGCGCACCCCGAGGTCCCCGACCTGGCCAAGCGGGTGGCCGACCGGCCCGAGTCCGGGGTCTGGTGGAGCGTCGGCGACTACGTCGAGGGGCTCACCAGCGCGGCCGCCCCGATCTTCAACGAGGACGGGATCGGCATCGCGACCCTCTACGCCTACGGTCCGTCGTACCGGTTCCCGAGCGTGGAGACCACACCGGTCATCGAGGCGGCCCTGCTCGACCGGGCCGCGCGCATCTCGCGGGCCTGGCGCTCCCGCAGCGGCACCCGACAGACCGGCCGCCGTCGGTCGACGACGTCGGAGCCGGACCAGCCAGACGACGGAACCGGAGCCTGACATGACGACCGACGAAGCCACCTCCGCAGAGTCTTCCGGCGGGCGCGCCCCCCGGGGCCGTCGGCGTGAGCGCGCCACCGGCCCGGTCGCTCCGGCGCAGCCCCCGTGGCGCCGGCTGACCCGGCTGATGGAGCCGGTCCGCGCGGTCTCGGAGGACCAGCTCGAGTCGATCGTCGCCGCGGCGACGCGGGTCCTGCAGGTGACCGGCATCGACTTCCTGCACCCGCGAGCACGCGAGCTGTGGGCCGCCGCCGGCGCCGACCTCGACGGCGACCGGGTCCGGCTGGACCCCGACCTCGTTGCCACACTGGTGTCCCAGGCCCCACACGACTTCACGCTGCACTCGCGCAACCCGGCCCACGACGTGCACGTCGGCGGCAGCTCGGTGGCGTTCGCGGCGGTGGCCAGCGCGCCGTACGTCGGTGACGAGGCGGGTGGACGACGAGAGGGCAACCGGGCCGACTTCGAGAACCTGGTCCGGCTCAGCCAGAGCCTGAACGCCATCCACGTCCACGGCGGCTATCCCGTCGAGCCGACCGACATCCACGCCTCGGTGCGGCACCTGGTGGCCACGCAGGCGCTGCTCACGCTGAGCGACAAGGTGCCGCACGCCTACAGCCTCGGCGCGCAGCGCAACATCGACTGCCTGGAGATGGTCCGGATCGCCCGTCAGGTCGACGACGCGACGCTGGAGGAGCAGCCGTCCATCCACACCGTCATCAACGCCAGCTCGCCGCTGCGCTACGACGAGCCGATGCTGGAGGGCATCCTGCAGTACTCCTCGCGCAACCAGGCGGTCGTGATCACGCCGTTCACGCTGGCCGGTGCGATGGCCCCCGTCACGGTCGCCGGCGCCCTGGTGCAGCAGCACGCCGAGGCGCTGGCCGGGATCGCGTTCACCCAGCTCGTGCGGCCCGGCGCCCCGGTGATGTACGGCGGCTTCACCTCCAACGTGGACATGAAGTCCGGCTCCCCCGCGTTCGGCACCCCGGAGTTCATGAAGGCGGCGCTGGTCGGCGGCCAGCTGGCCCGCCGGGTCGGGGTGCCCTACCGGTCCTCCAACGTCTGCGCCGCCAACGCGGTGGACAGCCAGTCCGCGTACGAGAGCGTGTTCTCGTTGTGGGGCGCGGTGATGGGCGGTGCGAACTTCGTGATGCACGGCGCCGGCTGGCTCGAGGGCGGGCTGCGGGCGTCGTACGAGAAGATGGTGATCGACGCCGACACCCTGCAGATGGTCGCCGCGTTTCTGGACCCGCTGATCGTGGACGACGCGAGCCTGGCCGTCGAGGCGATCGCCGAGGTGGGGCCCGGCGGCCACTACTTCGGGATCGAGCACACGCAGGAGCGGTTCCGCGACGCGTTCTTCGCCCCGATGGTCTCGGACTGGCGCAACTTCGAGTCCTGGGAGCTCGGCGGCAGCCCGACCGCCGCCACCCACGCCTCCCGGCTGGTCCGCGAGCTGCTCGACGCCTACCAGCCGCCCGCGCTGGACCCGCAGGTCGCCGCGGAGCTCGACGACTTCGTCGCCCGGCGGGTCGCCGAGGGCGGCGTGGCGACCGACTTCTGAGCCCCTTGACCACCCCGCCGACCGACCACCAGGAGCACGCAGGTGAGCACCAGCCCGTTGAGGACATCCGCCCAGGTCGTCGTGATCGGTGGCGGGGTGGTGGGCGCCAGCGTGCTCTACCACCTGACGAAGGCGGGCGTCACCGACGCCGTGCTGCTCGAGCGCAGTGAGCTGACGTCGGGCTCGACCTGGCACGCCGCCGGTGGGATGCACACGCTGAACGGCGACCCGAACGTCGTCGCCCTGCAGAAGTACACCGTCGAGCTCTACGAGGAGATCCAGCGCGTCTCCGGCGTGGACTGCGGCATCCACCTCACCGGCGGCCTGCTGCTGGCCGACACCGAGGAGCGGATGGACTGGCTGCGGCTCGCCCACGCCCGCAACCGCTACATGGGCCTGGAGACCGAGCTGATCAGCGTCAAGGAGGCCAAAGACTTCCTGCCGGTGATGGACGAGAGGCACTTCGTCGGCGCGATGTTCGACCCTGTCGAGGGCAACGTCGACCCGTCCGGCGTCACCCGGGCGTTCGCGAAGGCCGCGCAGCTGGGAGGCGCCGAGGTCGTCCAGCACACGCGGGTCGAGTCGATCCGTCAGCTGCCCGACGGCCGCTGGCGGCTGGACTGCGGCGAGCAGGGGGCCATCGAGTGCGAGCACTTCGTGAACGCCGGCGGCCTGTGGGCGCGTGAGGTGGGCCGGATGTGCGGCATCGAGCTGCCGGTGCTGGCGATGGAGCACATGTACCTCCTGACCGAGCCGGTCCCGGCCCTCGAAGGCTCTCCGCTGTTCCACGCCATGGACTTCGGGGGCGAGGTCTACATGCGCAAGGAGGGTCCCGGCCTGCTGCTGGGCACCTACGAGCGGCACGGCGTGCCGTGGTCGCCGGAGACGACTCCGTGGGAGTTCGGGCACCAGCTGCTCACCCCCGACCTGGACCGCATCGCCGACAACCTGGCCGTCGCGTTCGACCACTTCCCGGTCTTCCACGAGGTGGGCATCAAGTCCGTCGTCAACGGGCCCTTCACGTTCGCACCCGACGGCAACCCGCTGGTCGGTCCCGTCCGGGGGCAGCGCGGGCACTGGGTGGCCTGCGGGGTGATGGCCGGCCTCAGCCAGGGCGGCGGCGTCGGTCTGGCGCTCGCCAACTGGATCACGCAGGGCGACCCGGGCTTCGACGTCTGGGGCATGGACGTGGCCCGGTTCGGCGACTGGGCGACGCCTGCCTACACGAACCAGAAGGTGCGGGAGAACTACGGGCGCCGGTTCCGGATCGCCTACCCCAACGAGCAGCTCCCGGCGGCGCGACCGCTGCTCACCTCGCCGGTCTACTCGCGCCTGGACTCCGCCAAGGCGGTGTGGGGGACGTCGTACGGGCTGGAGCACGCGCTGTGGTTCCAGTCCGAGGCCGACGTCGCGCCGGGTGAGCCCCGGCTCGAGACCCCGACCCTGCGGCGGTCCAACGCCTGGACGGCGGTGGCCGAGGAGAGCCGTGCGGTCCGCGACGGCGTGGGCCTCATCGAGACCACGAACTTCGCGAAGTACGAGTTCACCGGGCCGGGCGCCCGGGCCTACCTGGACCGGATCCTGGCCAACCGGATCCCCCGGGTCGGGCGGATGGCGCTGTCGCCGATGCTCGACGAGCGGGGCCGGCTGATCGGCGACTTCACGGTCGCGGCTCTGCCTCCCCTGTCGGTCACGGACGGTCCGGAGCGGTTCCTGGTGTTCGGGACCGGCGCCGCGGAGAGGTACCACCAGCGCTGGTTCGACGCCCGGCTGCCCGACGACGGCTCGGTGCGCTACCGCGCGCTCGGCCCCGGCCTGACCGGTCTCTCGATCGCGGGGCCGGCCTCCCGTGACGTGCTGGCCGAGCTGACCACCGCGGACGTGTCGAAGGAGGCGTTCCGCTTCCTGGACATCCGACGGCTCGACGTCGGCCTGGTCCCGGCCCTGGTCGGGCGGATCTCCTTCACCGGCGACCTGGGCTACGAGCTGTGGGTGGAGCCGGCCTACCAGGCCCGTCTGTACGACGACCTGGTGGCGACCGGCAGGCGGCACGGCCTGCGCCTGTTCGGAGGGCACGCCCTGAACTCCCTGCGGCTGGAGAAGTCGTTCGGGTCGTGGGCCACCGAGTTCCGGCCGAGCTACGACCCCTTCGAGGCCGGGCTGGGTGCGTTCGTCAAGCCGGACAAGGGCGACTTCGTGGGGCGGGAGGCCCTGCTCACGCTGCGCGACGAGGGACCCAGGCGCCGGCTGGTGACGTTCACGGTCGACGTACCCGAGGGACCGGAGGCCGCGGACGTGATCGGCGACGAGCCGATCTGGCACGACGGTCAGGTGGTCGGGCGGGTCACCTCCGGCGGCTACGCCCACGCCTCGAAGGCCTCGGTGGCGCTGGGCTACGTGCCCGCCGAGCTCGCCACCGCCACGACCGGCTTCGAGATCGAGGTCCTCGGCCACCGGCGAGCCGCCACCCGCCTCGAGGAGTGCCTCTTCGACCCGGCCGGCCTGCGGATGCGCGGCTGACCCCTGCCGAGTTGCCCTGCCGAGTTGCCCTGCCGACTACCCCTGCCGATTACCAGGGGATGGAGGAGGTTTGGCACCTCCCATGGGCCGTGACCCATGGGGAGCACCAGTTCTCCATGGGAAGCAGGGCGGGGAGTGCGTCGGCAGTACGGCGGCGGAGCTGGATCAGTGCGGTCTGGTCGTCCCAAGCGCCCCTGGCAGCCGAACGGAACTGATCCAGGTCGTGCCGATGCGCCCACCCGGCCCCCAGCTCGCGTTTCCCGCCGAAATACCTGCGGTTCGACACGGACTACCGGTGGGGGACGGCCTCGAGGCGGTCCTGCTCGAGGTCGTCGAGGGACCGGCCCTGCGTGGCGGGTGCCCAGACCGCGCCGACGACGAGGGCGGCGACGAGGAACACCAGCATCAGGCTGCCGACGAACGGCACGCCGCGGGCGGCGAGCAGGGAGGGGAAGACGTAGCTGAGCAGCCCGACCGCGACCCGCGCCGCGAAGAACAGGACGCCCTGCGCGGTGGCCCGGTAGCGGGTGGCGAACAGCTCACTGGCCCAGACGCTGTAGAACGCCTGGGCGCCCATGCCGGCCGAGATCCCCCACAGGACGGCGAAGGTCACCAGCACCAGCACCGAGCTGCCCGCGTAGGACAGCAGTCCCCAGGCGACCACCCCGAGGGCGGCGCCGGCGACGTACAGCCTGCGTCGGTCCAGCCGGTCGGCGAGCCGCATGAAGCCGAACCAGGTCGCGAGGGCGGTGCAGCTCCACACCAGGACCTGCAGCGCGTTCTGACCGGAGGGACTGGACAGTCCCGCACTCGCGTAGACGCGGGGCATGAAGATGCCCGCCTGGCCGGCCACCAGGTTCCAGAACCCGTAGACCCCGAACAGGAACAGCAGGGCGGTGAGGTTGCGCCGCTGGCCCAGGAGGCCGCGGAGGCTGCCGTGCGAGGGCTCGTCCCGGCGCTCAGCCTGGTCGCGTTCCTCGGTCCAGGCGACCGACTCGTGCAGCCCCTGCCGAAGCCACCAGGTCACGAAGGCCACCACGAACAGGTGGGCGAAGATCAGCCGGTTGCCCAGGAGGCCGAGGGGCACCACGGCGATCGCCAGCGCGAAGCCCACGACCGGCCCGATCGACCAGGCCAGCTGGGCAGTGCCGACGTGCCGGGCCCGCTCCTCGGCGGGTGCCTCCTCGGCGATGTAGGTCCACGACGCGGGTACGCCGGCACCGACCGCGAGTCCGGTGAGCAGGAAGGCGACGAGCAGCATGGCGTAGCTGACCGCGAACGCCGCGACCAGGACGCCGACCATGTAGACGATCAGGTCGTAGGTGTAGATGAACTTGCGTCCGTACCGGTCGCACAGCCACCCGCCCACCAGGGCCCCGCCCGCCGCGCCGAACGCGTTCGCGCTGATGGCCGCCAGCAGGCCGATGGCGAAGTCGCCGACCCCGAACTCGTCCTGCCAGGCGGTGAGGCTGACCGCGATCGCGATGATCGACCCCGCCTCGATGTAGTTCGACATCGCGACCGACACCGTGGCCCGCCAACCCGTCGTCTCCTTGGCTCCGAGCCGCATCGGGTCTCCTCGTCGATCGTGTCACGCGACCACGTGACGTGGGTCACTCGAGACCCTGTGTCCGGCCGGGACCGGCCCAAACCCGCGCCGCGGTCCCGGGACAGGTGGCGGCTCCGGGGGCCGGCTCGGCGTGCGGCAGGATGACGGCATGACGGCGTACTGGATCAGTGTGTACAAGGAGATCCTCGACGAGGACAAGATGGCGGCGTACGCCGAGCTGGCCGGCCCCGCACTCCGGGACGCGGGTGGCACCTACGTGGTCCGCGGCCTGCCGGAGCTGACCTACGAGGCCGGCGAGTCCACCCGGACCGTGATCGTCCGGTTCGAGTCGGTGGAGGCGGCGCGCGCCGCGCACGACGGCCCCGCGTACCAGGAGGCGCTCGCGGCACTCGACGGCGGCGCCGTGCGGGACCTCCGCATCGCCCCCGGGCTCGACTGACCGGCGCTCGACTGACCCGGGCTCGACTGGCCCCGGCTCGACTGGCCCCGGCTCGACTGACCCAGGCTCGCCCTAGCGGGCCCCGTCGAGGGAGGCGTGCCAGAGCCGGTGGGCCTGCGCGTCGCCCGGCTTCTGCCGCACCAGGCACCTGCAGATGTCACACGTCATGCCCTTCTTGGCGTCCAGGCGGAAACCGATGGCCCAGTCGTTCTTGGGATCCCGGGTCGTGGGCTCGTCCTTGCTCATGGCTCGATACAAGCAGGTCTGCCCTGTTCCAGGGGTGAACAGTCGATGAACGCCTCGGTGTGCTGCTCCGGGGCGGGAGGGCCCGAACCGTCGCTGGATGCTCCAGCCCGTCCGTCAGGCTCTCCAGCACGGTTGGCAGCAGGGCCCCGGCGATCCTCCGGTAGCCCCTGCCGGAGGGGTGGAAGCGGTCGAGCGCGAACATCACGTCCGGCTCGGCGAGGAACCCGGCACCGACCACGTCGCCGAGCGAGACCGGGTAGCCGCCGCTGCGCAGCGTGGCGTCGCGCTGGGCGGCGGCGAGTCGACGGGAGGCCTGGCGGGCCAGGGCTCGCAGCGGCTGTGCCACCAGCATCAGCGCACCCAGGTCGGGGCAGGTGCCGACGACGACCTGGGCCCCGCGCGAGCGGAGGTCCCGGACCGCGCTCTCGAGGTGGGCGACCGACGTCGCGACCGGCACCCGGTGCGTGACGTCGTTGCCCCCGACGACGATCACGGCGACGTCCGGGGTCACGTCGTCGGGGATCGCCTCGATCTGGTGGGCCAGCCACGACGACTCCGCGCCCACCTCCGCGGCCGGGACGAGGCGCACCGCGCGGGCCGAGGCGCTGCCCAGCTGCTTGGCCAACTGGACGCCGAGGGTCTGCCGCTGGCGCTTGGCGCCGAAGCCCGCGGCGATCGAGTCGCCCAGCAGCACGAGCGTCAGCGGGTTGCCGTGCTTGCGCCGGTAGGTCCGGTCCGGGTGGAAGGCCTGCTCGCCCAGCGGCTTCCCGATCGCGGTCCGCGCGGCCCGCGCCTGCGCGCGCAGCAGCGTCTGGGCGCCGACGGCACTGGCGGCACCCGTGGCGGCGGCCGTGAGCACGGCGAACGGGACCCAGGTCCTGCGGGTGAAGGTCGCCACTCAGGCGGCCGGAGCGGCTCTGCGCTCACCGGGACGGTCCTCGACGACGCTCCCGGCGAGCGGCCGGTAGTGGTCCGCGACCAGCTGGTCCACCGCCCGCGCCCAGGAGCGGCCGGCGACGCTGGCCCGTCCACCGCCGGCGAGCCGCGCGCGCAGCAGCGGGTCGGCCACGGTCGTCGCGACGGCCCGTCCCAGCGCGCCCGGGTCCACGGGGTCGTAGAGCAGGCCGGACACACCGTGGGCGACGAGGTCCAGCGGACCGCCGCTGGCCGGTGCGACCACCGGTACGCCGCTCGCCTGCGCCTCCTGCACCGTCTGGCAGAACGTCTCCGAGGTCCCCGTGTGCACGAAGACGTCGAGGGAGGCGAAGGCCTGGGCGAGCTCACGACCGCAGAGCATGCCGGTGAATCTCGCGTCGGGGAGCCGGGCCTGCAGCCACGAGCGCTCCGGGCCGTCACCGACGACCACCAGCCGGACGCCCGGCACCTGCGCGACCTCGACCAGGCGTCGGACCTGCTTCTCCTTGGCGAGGCGACCGACGTAGCCCACGACCACCGGACCGCCGTCGCGCGCCACTGGCCCGGCCCACCTGTCGTGCACGGCCCGGTTGCGTCGCCGCGGGTCGAAGAGGTCCAGGTCGACCCCTCGGCGCCACCAGTGCAGGTCACCGACACCGAGGGCCTCGAGCTGGGCCCACGCAGCCGCCGAGGGTACGACGGTCCGGTCGGCGTGCAGGTGCAGGTGCGCGACCCAGCTGTCCAGGCCGGCGGCGGCGGGCACGCCGTACTGCCGGACGAAGCCACCGACGTCGGTCTGGTAGACCGCCAGCGTCGGCACCCCCAGCCGTCGCGCCGCCCGGAGCCCCCAGGCGCCCAGCACCACCGGGGAGGCCAGGTGGACCACGTCGGGACGGAACCGCGCCAGCATCGACTCGACCTCGGCGTCCGGGAGGCCGATGCGGAACGACCGGTAGCCCGGCACCCGGAACGACCGGACCCGCACCACCGGCACCCCGCGGTAGTCGCCGAGCCCGGGACCGGGTGCGATCACCAGAGCCTGGTGGCCGGTGTCCACGAGGCGGTCGACGACCTGCCGCACGGTGTTGCTGACGCCGTTGACCTGGGGGAGGAAGGACTCGGTCACGATCGCGACTCGCATGTCACCACGGTGGCCTGCCGCGGTGAACGCACTGCATCGGCCAGGGGGCGGTCCGGGGGGTGTCCGGCGAAGGCTGACGCAGGATCAGGCGATGTCGCCGGTGGCCGCCTGCCCCTCGGCCTCCAGCCTGATCACGTGCTGGACGGCGTTGATCAGTGCCAGATGGGTGAAGGCCTGGGGGAAGTTGCCCAGGTGCTGGCCGCTGTGGGCGTCGATCTCCTCGCCGTACAGCTCGAGCGGGCCGGCGAAGGAAAGCAGCTTCGCACACAGCTTGCGGGCCTTGGTGACCTCGCCGATCTCGCACAGGGCGGACACCAGCCAGAACGAGCAGATCGTGAAGGTGCCCTCCTCGCCGGTGAACCCGTCGTCGGTCTCCTCGACGAGGTAGCGCAGGACCAGGCCGTCCACCGTCAGCTCGTTGCGGATGGCCAGGACCGTGGCCCGGATCCGGGGGTCGTCCGGGGGCAGGAAGCGCACCAGTGGGGCCAGCAGCAGCGACGCGTCCAGGGCGGTGCTGCCGTAGTGCTGGGTCAGCACCCCACGCTCGTCGACGCCGTTGGCCAGGATGTCCTCCTTGATCTCGCTCGCCGCCAGCTCCCACTCGGCCGCCTTGGCGTGCTCGCCGCTCATCCGGGCCAGCTTCGCGCCGCGGTCGACGGCCACCCAGCACATGATCTTGGAGGACGTGAAGTGCTTGAGCTCGCCACGGACCTCCCAGATCCCCGCGTCCGGCTCACGCCAGTGCTTGAGCGCCTCCCCCACCTGCTTGTCGAGGATCGGCCAGATGCGGTTGTCCAGGTGGTCCGCCGCCCGGGAGTGCAGGTAGACCGAGTCCATCAGGGCCCCCCAGACGTCGTGCTGCCTCTGGGCGTACGCCGCGTTGCCGATCCGCACCGGCCGGGAGTCGGCGTACCCCGGCAGGTGGTCGAGGACCGACTCGGTGAGGTCCCGCTCTCCTCCGATGCCGTACATGATCTGCAGGTCGTCGTCGCGCTCGGCGATGTCGGCGATGAAGGAGAAGAAGTCGACGGCCTCCCAGTCGAAGCCCAGGGAGTACATGCCCCACAGGGCGAACGTCGCGTCGCGGATCCAGGTGAAGCGGTAGTCGTAGTTGCGGTCGCCTCCCAGGGTCTCCGGCAGCGAGGTCGTCGCGGCAGCCGTCACCGCACCGCTGGGGGCGTAGGTGAGCCCGCGCAGGGTGAGGGCGCTGCGCTGCAGGTAGCTGCGCCACGGATGGTCGGGGAACTGCCCGCGAGCCAGCCAGTGCTGCCAGTGGTGCGCGGTCCACACCAGCCGCTCGTAGGCGTCGGTGAACGACTCGGGCGCCTTGGCCCCACCCCACGACAGCGCCACGAACCGGGTGTCCCCCTGTCGGAGCAGGGTCCGGGCACTGGCCATGCCCCCCTCGAAGCCCAGCAGCATGTCGCTGGTCAGGGTGAGTGCGACATCGGAGCCGGGAGCGGTGGCGCGGCCCTGGTGGTAGCTGCTTCCCGTGTACTCCCAGGTCACCGGCTTGCGGCCGTAGTCCAGCACCGGCTCGCAGTCCACGATCGTCTGCACCTCCCCCGACACGCAGCGAATGGTGCGGAGCAGGACGTGCTCGGCCTCGTAGTCGTTGGGCGTGCGCTGGTAGGTCCGGGACCGGTCGCTCTGGTGGTGCCACGGTCCGACCAGCAGGACGTCGCGCACGATCATCCAGCCGGTCGCCGTACCCCAGCTCGTCTCGAGGATCATCGTCCCGGGCAGGTAGCGACGGTCCGAGGGCACCCGGGCGTCCAGGGGGGCCACGCGGAACGTGCCGGCCCGTCTGCCCAGGATCGACCCGAAGACGCTGGGCGCGTCGAAGCGCGGCACGCACATCCAGTCCACGGAGCCGGCCGGTGCCACGAGCGCGGAGACCTCGCCGTCGCTGAGGAACCCGTAGTCCCCGATCGGCACGACGCGCGACTGGTCGAACGGGTTGGCCAGCTGCGCTGCGCGGTTGGTCTTCTTCGCCATACACGAAGCATGGGGGGAACATCGGCCCGAGGTCCAGAACCCCGGCAGCCGGGGAGTGCCTGCCAGGGCAACGTGTCGCACTTGTGACCCCGTGTCTCGTCCGGGGGCGCCCGGGGGCGGTAGGATGGTCTCGTCATCGGACGTCGCGGCAGGGTGTGACCCCGCCCGGGTCCGTAGGTTCGAGTACGTCGAGTGTCACTGGTCGCCGTGACTGGCACCAGAACCGGTCAGTCGATCTCGCGTTCGACGCGCGACCGGATTGCGCGCGGAGCAGGGCGCACATGCCTGCTCGGCCCGCCGCTTCACCGCCCCAGCGGCGGTGGCCGCCTTGAGGATGCCCGTCGGTCCGCACCGGTCACCGTGGCCGGACGTTCCCGAGGAGGAGTTCGTGGCTCGACGAGCCCAGCGCCAACCAGGCGCGCGCCGTGATGCCCCACGCAGCCAGCGACGCCCGCGCGGCCGCGACAACGAGGGCGTCATCCCGGTGCTGGCCCGGGCGGTGCGCCAGGTGGAGGCCGCTGTCGACCGCGGGCGCGTCACGCCCTCGGTGGCCACCAAGTTCCAGGTCCTCGCCCTGCTGGTCCGCGAGGAGCGCGCCCGGGTCACGACGGACGACGCCAACGGTGAGGCCCACCGCAGCGAGCAGCTGAGGCGGCTCGACGGGGTGGCCACGATCCTGGCCAAGACGGCGGCCCGGGAGCCCTCGCTCCTCGCGCTGCTCGCCGAGGACGCCGTCGTGTCCGAGGCGGCCCGCGCGCTCAAGCGCGAGATGCTGCTCGACGCGGGCGTCGAGGCGCCCCCCGAGGAGACCCGCCCCCTGGCGTCCCCGGAAACCACCAGGGCGGGCTCCGGCTCGGGCGCCGCGGAGCGCCGCGTCGTGCCGCAGTCGGTCGTGTCCCGCCAGCTGGCCAGCCCCTTCCTGGCCCCCGACTTCAGCGCTGCCAAGCAGACCAAGGCCCGGCCGCGCCGGCTGGCCGGCTGGGAGCTCCTGGAGCCGCTGTTCCGGTCCTTCGAGTACGTCGGATCGGGCTACTCGGTCTGCATGACCCTGCCGGAGGCGACCGCCCAGCCGGTGCCCGGTGGCGTCCTGATGCCACACCAGGCGCGTCTGGTGGCCGCCGCGGCGGCCGGCCACCGCACCTTCCTGCTGGCCGACGAGCCAGGCCTCGGCAAGACGGCGCAGGCACTGCTCGCCGCCCAGGCGGCCCACGCCTACCCGCTGCTCGTCGTGGTGCCCAACGTGGTCAAGACGAACTGGGCGCGTGAGGCGGCCCGCTGGACGCCGAGGCACCCGGCCACCGTCATCCAGGGCGACGGCGAGACGATCGACGGCTTCGCCGACATCGTGATCGTCAACTACGAGGTCCTCGACCGCCACATCGGCTGGCTCGGCGACCTCGGCTTCCGGGGGATGGTCGTCGACGAGGCGCACTTCATCAAGAACAAGACCTCCCAGCGCTCGCAGCACGTGCTGGAGCTCTCCGAGCGCATCCGCAACCGCAACGCGCGGCCGCTGCTCATGGCTCTGACCGGCACCCCGTTGATCAACGACATCGAGGACTTCCGGGCGATCTGGCAGTTCCTGGGGTGGATCGACGACAAGATGCCGCTCGGGGAGCTGATGGAGGCGCTGGAGGAGACCGGCCTGACGCCCCTGGACCCCGGCTTCTACCGCGCCGCGCGCGGCTGCGTCGTCAACCTCGGCATCGTGCGCCGCCGCAAGGTCGACGTGGCCGCGGACATCCCCGCCCGTCGGGTCGCCGACCTCCCGGTCGAGCTCGACGGCGCCGTCGGCCGGTCGATCAGGAAGGCCGAGCGCGACCTGGCCCGCCGACTCGTCGCGCGCTACGAGAGCGCCCTGGAGACGCGGTCGGCCGGGCGCGTCGTCGAGGGCATCGACCACGAGCTGGTTCGCAGGGTCGCGACCTGGGAGCGGCAGGACACCACCACCACGAAGACCGACGAGAACGTGTTCACGATGATGCGGCGCATCGGTCAGGCCAAGGCCGGGCTGGCCGCCGACTACACGGCACAGCTGGTGCGCAGCGTCGGGAAGGTGGTCTTCTTCGCCAAGCACATCGACGTCATGGACACCGCCGAGGACACGTTCCGGCGCGCCGGGATCCGCTACTCCTCCATCCGCGGCGACCAGACGCCGTCGGTGCGGCAGCGGAACATCGACGCGTTCGTCAACGACCCGGACGTGTCCGTCGTGGTCTGCTCGCTGTCCGCGGCCGGAGTCGGGCTGAACCTGCAGGTGGCCTCGAACGTCGTGCTCGCCGAGCTGTCGTGGACCGACGCCGAGCAGACCCAGGCCATCGACCGGATCCACCGCATCGGCCAGGAGGAGCCCGTGACGGCCTGGCGCATCATCGCGGCGCAGACGATCGACACGAAGATCGCCGAGCTCATCGACCGCAAGGCCGGCCTCGCCGCCCGGGCCCTCGACGGCTCCGACGCGGAGGTCTCCTCCTCGGCCGACGTGCAGACCGAGGCGCTGGTCGCGCTGCTGACCGACGCGCTGTCCGAGGCTTCCTAGCCGAGCTGACTCAGCGGCGAGGCGGGCCGACTCAGACCGGAGGCGGGCCGGTGGAGTCGCGGACCACCAGCTGGGTGGGCATCAGCCGGACGGCCTCGTGCGCGGTGCGGCTGTTGGACTGCAGCACCAGGGCCTCGACCGCCCGACGGCCGGCGTCCTCCGTGCGCTCGGCAAGGGTCGTCAGGGACGGCGTGCAGAAGTCCGCGCCGACGATGTCGTCGAAGCCGACGATGCTCACGTCCCCGGGCACCGTGCGGCCCCGCTCGACGAGTCGCTGCATGACGCCGATGGCGAGCATGTCGTTGTGGCAGACCACCGCGGTCGTGCCCGAGGACACGACGGCGTCCGCCGCAGCGGGACCGCCGGCGAGCGTCGGCGTATAGGGCCCGAAGCGCTGTGCCGTCAGCCCGAGGTCGGCCGCGGCCCTCTGGAGACCCAGCCAGCGCCGGTGCCCCGACCACGACTCGGCAGGACCGCCCGCGAACACGAAGGACCCGTGCCCGAGCGAGGCGAGGTGCTCGACGATCTGGCGGGTGCCCGAGTCGTAGTCCGCGACCATGCAGGGCAGGCCGTTCGTCGCCCGGTTCACGAGCACGACGGGGCCCAGCTCGGCGGCCCTGCGGAGGTCGTCGTCGGGGAGACGGGAGGCGCTGAGCACGAACCCGTCGACGGAGCGGCCCAGCCGCCGGAGCAGCCGTTCCTCGCCGGCAGCGCTCTCCGCGGTGTCGCCGAGCACCAGCGTGAGGTCGGCCGCGGCAGCGCCTCGCGCGGCACCCTTGATGACGCCGGCGAAGTAGGGGTTGGTGATGTCGGGAACCAGGAGGGCGATGGTCCGGGTCCGCCCCGACTCCAGGGCCTGGGCGGCCGGGTTCGGCAGGTAGCCCAGCTCGGCGGCCACCGCGAGGACGTGCTCGCGGGTCACGTGGTTGACGCGCTCGGGGCGGGAGAACGCCCGGGAGACGGTCGAGGTGGCCACGCCGGCGCGGGCGGCGACGTCGGTGATGGTGGCGCGGAGCCGGGTGCGCTTGCTGGCCATGGCCCGATTATGGCAACGAATGGCAAACGATTGCCATGTGACCGTCGCCACTCCTAGGTTCGAGGGAGTCACACACCGGCAGGCGCCCCCAGCCGCCGCCCCCACGGGACTCACCAGAAGGGACTCACCATGTCACCGAGCACCGACACCAGTCGCACCCCGGGCCGCGCAGCGGTCGCGGCGTGGATCGGCAGTGCCCTGGAGTACTACGACCTCGCCATCTACGGCACAGCGGCCGCCCTGGTCTTCCCCAAGATCTTCTTCCCCGAGGGCAACGACACGACCGCCACGGTCGCGGCCTTCGCGACCTTCGGCGTGGCCTACGTCGCCCGGCCGATCGGCTCGTTCCTGATGGGTCACATCGGTGACAAGCTTGGTCGCAAGAAGGTGCTGATCGGGACGCTTCTGCTGATGGGCGCCTCGACGTTCCTGGTCGGCTGCCTGCCGACGTACCCCCAGGTGGGCATGCTGGCCCCGGTCCTGCTGGTCGTCCTGCGGCTGCTCCAGGGGCTCTCGGCCGCGGGCGAGCAGGCCGGCGCCAACTCGATGTCCTTCGAGCACGCACCGGACCGCGAGCGCGGCTTCTTCACCAGCTTCACCCTCAGCGGCACCCAGGGCGGGCAGGTGCTCGCACCGGCGATCTTCCTGCCGCTGGCCGCGGCCCTGCCCGAGGACCAGCTGCTGTCCTGGGGATGGCGCGTGCCGTTCCTGCTCAGCTCCGTCGTGGTGCTGGCCGGCTACCTGATCCGGCGCACCCTGCACGAGACCCCGGAGTTCGAGAGCGAGGCCGAGAGCGGCGACGTCCCGCGCGCCCCGCTGGGCGAGCTCTTCGCCGACCACTGGCGCGGTGTCCTGCGGGTCTTCCTGGCCGCCTTCATCGCGATGGTGAACACCACGTTCCAGATCTTCGCGCTGAACTTCGCGACCTCCGACGACTACGGCATCAAGATCAGCTCGACCACCATGCTGTGGCTGGCCATCGTCGCCAACCTCGTGGCCATCGCCTGCATCCCGCTGTGGGCCCGGCTCTCGGACCGGATCGGCCGCAAGCCCGTCTTCATGATCGGCATCCTGGGCAGCGCCGTGTTCGTGACCGCGTTCCTCTACGCCATCTCGCAGCGTCAGGTGGTGCTCACGTTCGTCCTCGGGGTGGCGCTGGCCGGCGTGGTCTACAGCATGTCGAACGCGGTGTGGCCGGCGACGTACGCCGAGTACTTCCCGACCAGCGTCCGGCTGTCCGGTATGGCGATCGGCACCCAGTTCGGGTTCGCGCTGGCCGGCTTCACCCCGACGATCGCCGGCGCCCTGATGGGCGGCGAGGTCGGAAACTGGTGGAAGGTGGCGGCGTTCTGCGTCGGCGCCTGCCTCATCTCGGCCGTCGCCGTCCTCAGCGGTCCGAACGGCACCCACCAGGTGCCGACCTCCGAGGTCGGTCGCCGCAGCCGCGCAGGGCGGTCGCGAACCACGCCGAGCATGGCATGACCCGACCGACGTCGACACACACAGGACCCGATCGAGAAGAAGGAGAGCCGACGATGACAGCCGATGACCGGACGTTCGTCCTCGGACTGGTGGGCGCAGGCATCGGGGCGTCCCTGACGCCGGCGATGCAGGAGCGCGAGGGACGGGCGAACGGTCTGGGCCTCACCTACCGACGGGTCGACTCCGAGCGTCTGGGGCTGGGTCCCGACGACCTGCCGGCCCTGCTGGACTGGGCCCAGCGGTTCGGGTTCGACGGCCTGAACGTCACCCATCCCTTCAAGCAGGCGGTCGTCCCGCTCCTCGACGACCTCTCGGAGGACGCCGCCGATCTCGGCGCGGTCAACACCGTGGTCTTCCGGGACGGCCGGCGGCTCGGGTTCAACACCGACTGGTCGGGCTACAGCAGCGCCTTCCGAGCGGCACTCCCCGAGGCCGTCGAGGACCGGGTCGTGCTGGTCGGCGCGGGCGGCGCCGGGGTGGCCGTGGCCTACGGCCTGCTGCAGCAGGGCGCCGAGCACGTCGCGGTGCTGGACGCGGACCCCGAGCGGGCGCAGGCGTGCGTCGTACGCCTCGCCAAGAGGTACGGCGACGAGCGGGTGTCGGTGACCCGCGACCTCACCTCGGCGCTCGCCGAGGCGGGGGGCCTCGTGAACGCCACCCCGATCGGGATGGTCGGGCACCCCGGCACGTCGGTCCCCGCCGACCTGCTGCGCCCGGACCTCTGGGTCAGCGACGTCGTCTACTTCCCGCTGGAGACCGAGCTGGTCGCCCTGGCCCGCGAGCGCGGGTGCCGGGTGCTGCCCGGCGGCGGGATGGCGGTGCACCAGGCGGTGGGTGCCTTCCGGCTGTTCACCGGCCGCTCGCCGGACGTGGCGCGGATGACGAGCTTCTTCCTGCAGCTGACCGGTGGGGAGTTGACCGGCTGATGCACAAGGGCATCGCGACCGTGTCGATCAGCGGCGTCCTCTCCGACAAGCTCGAGGCGATCGCCGGGGCCGGGTTCGACGGCATCGAGATCTTCGACAACGACCTGATCTCCTCACCGCTGTCGCCGGCGGACATCCGGGGCCGGTGTGCCGACCTCGGGCTGAGCATCGACCTGTTCCAGCCCGTGCGCGACGTCGAGGGTGTCCGACCGGAGCGGTTCGGGGCCGTGCTCCACCGGCTGCGGACCAAGCTGGCGGTGATGGCCGAGCTGGGCGTCGACACCGTGCTGGCCTGCTCCAACGTGGACCCCGACGGTCTCGACGACCCGGGGCTGCGCGCCGAGCAGCTGCACCGGGTCGGCGACCTGGCCGCCGAGCACGGCGTCACCGTCGCCTACGAGGCCCTCGCCTGGGGACGCCATGTCAACCGGCTCGGCCAGGCCTGGAGGGCGGTGCTGGACGCGGCTCATCCGTCGGTGACGCTGGCCGTCGACACCTTCCACATGCTCTCCCGCGGAGACGACGGGACCGCGCTGGCGGGCGTGCCCGGCGACCGGATCGGCTTCCTGCAGGTCGCCGACGCGCCGCTCCTGGACATGAACGTGCTCGAGTGGAGCCGGCACTTCCGGTGCTTTCCCGGGCAGGGCACCCTCGACGTCACCGGGGTCGTCGCTGCCACCCTGGCCGCCGGCTACCGCGGCCCGCTGTCGCTCGAGGTGTTCAGCGACGTGGTGCGCGAGGCCGACGCGCACGTCACGGCCCGCGACGCCATGCGGTCACTGGTCTTCCTCGAGGACCAGCTCGCGGAGGTGGTCACCGGTCCGGCTCAGTCGGTGGTCTCCGCGGCACCTCCGCCTGCCCGTCGTACCGACGTGGCGTTCCTGGAGATCGCCGCACCTCCGGGCGACCCGGCCGCCGGCGAGCTTCTGGGACAGCTCGGCTTCACACTGCACGGACGGCACCACCGCAAGCCGGTCACCTGGTGGCGCAACGGCGACGCCCACGTGGTCCTCAACGAGGGCGAGGGCGCCGACCGCGTGCGAGGCACGGCTCTCGGGATCACTGCTCCACCGGTCGAGGCGGTCGCGGCCCGGGCGAAGTCACTGCTGTGGCCGGCGGTCAACACCACCCGCGGGCACCACGAGGCGGCCCTGCCGGGCATCTCCTCCCCGTCGGGCTGGCACGTCTTCGTCAGCGACGGTCCCGGTGGGGACGACCACTGGCAGCGCGACTTCGACCTCGCTCCTGGTGCCTCGGGGTCCGGAGACCTGCTGGGCGTGGACCACGTCGGGCTGTCCGTGCCGGCCGACCAGCTCAACGAGGAGGTCGGCTTCCTGCGCACGCTGTTCGACCTCACGCCCGGGACGGTCGAGGAGTTCATGGACCCGCACGGGCGGCTGCGGAGTCGCGCCATGCGGCCCCGGTCGGGTGACCTGCGCTTCGTGCTCAACGTGGAGGAGGGACCCGAGGCCACGGTCGGCCTGAACCAGGTGGCGTTCCGGTGCGCGGACGTCGTGGCGACCGTCGCCGCCATGCGCGAGCGGGGGCTGCCCCTGATGCCGGTGCCCGACAACTACTACGTCGACCTCGACGCCCGCTTCGCGCTCGAGCCGGACGTGCTCGAGGTGCTTCGCAGCCACCGGCTGCTCTACGACCGGATCGGCGGCGGCGAGCTGCTGCACGCCTACACGCCGGTGCTGGCCACGGGCTTCTACGTCGAGCTGCTCGAGCGTCGGGGCGGGTACGCCGGCTACGGCAGCGCGAACACCCACGTGCGGCTGGCCGCCCAACGGTCCCTCCGCTGAGGCGTCCCGTCTTGCGGTCCCAGCCCCGACGAGGCGTCCCGTTCTGCGGTCCCAGCACCGCTGAGGCGTCCCGTTCTGCGATCCCAGCACCGCTGAGGCGTCCCGTTCTGCGATCCCAGCACCGCTGAGGCGTCCTGTTCTGCGACCCGGGGCGTGCAGACGGGCCGACTCGGCAGGGTCTGGGCGTGCAGACGGGCCGGGTCGGCGGGGGCTAGGCGGTTGTCGTGGATCGGTCCGGAGTCGCGGGCCGGGTCGGCGGCGCGCCGGGGAGCCGGACGCGTACGGCGAGACCGCCGCCCGGCGCATCCTCGAGGCGGACCTCGCCACCGCTGCGCCGGACCAGCTCACGCACGATGGCCAGGCCCAGGCCGCTGCCGCCGGCGTCCCGGTCCCGGGCCTCGTCGAGCCGGGTGAAGCGCTCGAAGACCCGGTCCCGTTCCTCGGCGGGGATCCCGACCCCGTCGTCGGACACGGTGAGCTCGACCTCGTCCCCGGCAGCCCGAGCGGAGAGCTGCACGGCCGTCGTCGCGTGCCGGACCCCGTTGTCCACCAGGTTCGCGAGCACCCGGCCGAGCTCGTCGGCCCGGCCGAGGACGGTCAGCTCGGGCCCGTCGGTCAGCAGCACGGGCCGCGCGGGCCGCTCGGGCCCCTCCGGCCCCTCGGACACCAGCACGGGGACGCGGGAGTCGGCGTGCTGCCTGGCCACCTCGAGGAGCAGCGGCAGGACGGCCACCGGACGCGGCGTCCGGTCGGGCAGGGCGTCCGCGTCCAGTCGGGCCAGCACCAGCAGGTCCTCGACGAGACCCGCCATCCGCAGCACGTCGGCCTGCAGGTCCCGGGTCAGGGACGTCCCCTCACCCAGCCGCTCGGCGATCTCGAGCTGGGTCCGCATCGCCGCCAGCGGGCTCCGCAGCTCGTGGGCGGCGTCCGCGACGAACGTCCGCTGCCGGGCCCGGGAGCCGGCGAGCCGGTCGAGCATGGAGTTCAACGTCACCGCGAGCGCATGGATCTCGTCACCGGAGCGAGGCACCGGCAGCCGCGTGTCCTGCTCGGTCCCCGAGATGCGGTCGGCCGAGGAGCGCAGGGCCTCGACGGGGCGCAGGGTCGCGCCGACGACGCGCCAGGCGATGAGCCCCAGCACGGCCAGCAGCAGCGGGTACGTCGCGAGCAGGGTGAGCTTGAGGATCCGCTGCGCGTGCTCGATGTCGTCGAACTGCTGAGCCACCACGACCGTACGGCGAGCGTCGGCCGGTCCCGCCCGGACCGCTGCCACCCGCAGCGCGGAGTCCAGCCCCACCCGCGACCCGGACACCTCGGGATGAGCACCGGACACCGCGGCCGACAGCTCGTGGGGCAGCAGCATCGCCGTCAGCCGGTCGGCGTTCAGCGACGCACTGACCACCCGGTCGCGGGCGTCGACGACCTGCACGATCTGGTCGCCCGTGACCGGGATCGGGTCGGGCAGGCGCCCCTGGTCCACGAGTGCCGCGACATCGGCTGCGGTGGCCGCCCCGGAGTCGTCCAGGCTCCGGTAGCTGAGCAGGGTGAGGGCGCCGTACAGCGCTGCGCTGCCGAGGGCCAACGAGGTGGCGAGGCCGAGGAGCCCGATCGTCATCAGGCGCACCCGCAGGCTGAGCCGGCTCCAGAAGCCGCCCACGGGTCCGGTCACAGGTCCGGTCACAGGTCCGGTCACAGGTCCAGTCACAGGTCCAGGCGGTAGCCGACGCCCCGCACGGTCTCGACCAGGCGCCGCCCCAGCTTGCGGCGCAGGTAGCCGATGTAGACCTCGACCGCGTTGGGGTTGACCTCGTCGGCGCGGTCCCAGACATGGTCGAGGATGTCGATCTTGGTCACCACCCGACCGGGTCGACGCAGCAGGAACTCCAGCAGACCGAACTCCCGCGGGGTCAGCGCGACCGGTTGCTCGGCGACGGTCACCCGACGCGTCGCCGGGTCCAGCCGGACGTCGCCGGCGGCCAGCACGGCAGGGCGGGCCTCGGGAGCACGTCGCAGCAGGGCGCGGAGCTTGGCGAGCAGCACGACGTAGGAGAACGGCTTGGTCAGGTAGTCGTCAGCGCCGTAGTCCAGCCCGTCCGCCTGGTCGTGCTCGCCGTCCTTGGCCGAGAGCATCAGCACCGGCACCCAGTTCTCCTCCCGGCGCAAGGTACGCACCAGGTCGTAGCCCGAGAGCCGCGGCAGCATCACGTCGAGGAGCACGGCGTCGAAGTCACCGTGCCGGGCCAGCTCGAGACCGGCAGCACCGTCCGCGGCCACCTCGACGCTGAACCCGTCCGCCACCAGACCCCGGCGCAGGGCGTGCGCGAGCCGCACCTCGTCCTCGACCACCAGCAGCCGCATGCCCCCAGCCTGGCACGACGGCTCGCCGGGGCCATCTGCTCTCAGTGAACTCACAGTGGCCCTCGGGCAGGCTGGTCCCATGAGCGTCCTCTCCCACCGACCGACCCTGCGCTGGTCGGTCCCCCTCGTCGCCGCCGTGGTCCTCGCCGCCGGAGGGTCGGCCGTCGGCGTGATCTCCGCGACCGCCCGGGACGGGCTCCCGCACCGGAGCGCGTCCCAGCTGCTGGTCGACGTGCAGAAGGCCCGGCTCGACGGCCTGTCCGGCACCGTGGTGCAGAACGCCGACCTCGGGCTGCCCAGCCTGCCGGGCATCGGAGGCGGCGGCAGCTCGGACCTGACGTCGCTGGTGTCCGGCTCGCACACGCTGCGACTCTGGTACGCCGGCCCCGACCGGGCCCGGCTGGCGCTCCTCGGCTCGCTCGGCGAGTCCGACGTCATCCGCGACGGCGCCGACCTGTGGACCTGGTCCAGCACCGAGAAGAGCGCCACCCACCGCAAGGTCCCGGTCACGCAGGGCGGGGCGCCCGAGAGCCTGGCCTCGGTGTCCCCGATCACCCCCCAGCAGGCGGCGGAGACCGCACTGAAGGCCATCGCACCCTCGACCAAGGTGACCACCGACGGTACGGCGGTGGTGGCCGGCCGCTCCGCCTACGAGCTGCTGCTCCAGCCCCGCGACACCCGCTCGCTCGTCGCCTCGGTGCGGATCGCCATCGACGGGGAGACCCACATCCCGATGCGGGTCCAGGTGTTCGCCGACGGCGTGTCCACGCCTGCGTTCGAGGTCGGGTTCACCTCCTTCGACCCGACGAAGCCGGCCGCCTCGGTGTTCAGCTTCAACCCCCCGCCCGGCACCAAGGTCACCCAGGGCGCCCCGCTCGGGACCCCCGACCACGCTCGGACCAGTCCCCGCACCGGCCCTGAGACCGGGCGACGCAGCGGTCCGCACGGCGGCTCCGGCCTGCGGGGCCACTCGTTGCTGGCCGGCGCCGCGCCGAAGGTGGTCGGGAAGGGCTGGACCTCCGTGCTGGTGGCGAAGGTGCCCGCCGACGACTCGGCCGGCGACGGCGCGGAGAAGGCGGGGCCCGGCTCGCTGTCCTCGATGCTCCGGGTGCTGCCGAAGGTGAGCGGGAGCTGGGGCTCGGGCCACCTGCTGCGCGGCACCCTGTTCTCGGCGCTGCTCACCGACGACGGGCGGGTAGCTGTCGGTGCCGTGCCGCCCGGCCAGCTCTACGCGGCCCTGGGGGGCTGATGACCGCAGCCGCAGTCGCCACGCGAGGCCTGACCAAGCGCTTCGGTCACCAGGTGGCGGTCGACTCCGTGGACCTGCTCGTGCCGACGGGCGCGGTCTACGGCTTCCTGGGGCCGAACGGGTCGGGGAAGACCACCACCATCCGGATGCTGCTGGGGCTGGTCACTCCCACCTCCGGTGAGGTCGAGCTGCTCGGCGCACCGGTGCCGGCCCGGGCCAGCGAGGTGCTCGCCCGCGTGGGTGCGCTGGTCGAGGGTCCGGCCTTCCATCCCTACCTGTCCGGGCGCGCGAACCTGGCCCGCCTCGACGCGGCGGACCGCACCACCGATCCCTCGACCTCCCGGCACAGGATCGACCGCGCGCTCGACCGGGTGGGGCTGCTGGCGGCCGCCGGCAAGCGCTACCGGGCCTACTCCCTGGGGATGCGCCAGCGGCTCGCGATCGCCGGCTCCCTGCTGCGGCACCGCGACCTGCTGGTGCTCGACGAGCCCACGAACGGGCTCGACCCGCAGGGCACCCGAGAGGTGCGGTCCCTGGTCGCCTCGCTGACCGAGGAGGGCACCACCGTGCTGGTGTCCAGTCACTTGCTGTCCGAGGTCGAGCAGATGTGCACCCACATCGGCGTGATGCACATCGGCGCGCTGGTGGCCCAGGGCACGAGTGCCCAGCTGCGGGCCGGGGCGCAGCCGTCGGCGGTCGTCGAGACCGACCAGCCGCGCGAGGCGGCCCGGATCATGCGGGAGCTGGGTCTGCTGGAGGTGCACTCGTCCGCCGCCAACGCCTCGGGGCTGCTGGGGGGCGTGGCGCCGGAGAAGATCGTCGCCGCCTGCGTGCACCAGGGCGTGCCCGTCGTCGGCTTCCGCGTCGAGTCGCCGTCCCTGGAGGACGTCTTCGTGTCCCTGACCGGGGAGGGCTTCGATGTCAGCCACTGAGGCGACGTCCGCCGGGTCGACCTGGCGGCCCCGTAGTGTGTCCACCCGGTTCCTGCGCTCCGAGCTGCGGCTGATCTTCTCGCGACGCCGCAACCTCGCCGGGCTGGTGGTGCTGGCCGCCGTACCCGTGCTCCTGGCGATCGCCACCAAGCTGTCCTCCTCCGGCGGTGGGTCCGGTGGCGACTTCTTCAGCTCCATCACCGACAACGGCCTGTTCGTCGCGCTCGCCTCGCTGACCATCGAGCTGGGGCTGTTCCTGCCGCTGGCGGTCGCGGTGATCTCCGGCGACTCCCTGGCCGGCGAGGCCAACACCGGGACGCTGCGCTACCTGCTGACCGTGCCGGTGCACCGGACCCGGCTGCTCGCCGTGAAGTACCTCGCGATCGTGCTCTTCTCGCTCGTCGCCACCTTCACGGTGTCGGTGACCGGGATCGTGATGGGCCTGGCCCTGTTCGGCGGCGGACCGATGACGCTGCTGTCCGGGACGCAGGTCCCGTTCGCCGACGGGCTCGTCAGGGTGCTGGCCGCCTCGGTCTACCTGGGCCTGTGCTTCGCCTCGCTCGGGGCGGTCGGCCTGTTCGTCTCCACCCTGACCGAGCAGCCGGTCGGGGCGATGATCGCGGTGGTCATCTTCAGCAGCGCCAGCTTCATCCTGGACACGATCCCGCAGGTCGCCTGGGTGCACCCGTTCCTCATCACCCACCACTGGCTGGCCTTCGGTGACCTCTTCCGGGACCCGGTCGCCTGGCAGGGCATCACCGAGGGCCTGTACGTCGTCGCCGCCTACGTCGTGGTCTTCTGCCTCGCGGCCTGGGCCAGGTTCACGGCCAAGGACATCACCAGCTGAAGAGTGACCCTCAGCAGTCGGGCGGGGCGTAGCCGGTGGTCACGTCGTTGGACGCCAACGGCCCGTAGGTGCGGTTGTCGACCCGCACGTAGGCCTTGGTGACCCACTGCGCGTATCCACCGCCGCAGATCGCGCCGGTGTGCACCGTGAGGTAGTGGGTCCGCCCCACGAACTGGCCGGAGGACCAGTGCTGCCAGTAGCTGCCGTTCCAGCGGTACTCGATCGCCCGGGCCGCGATCCGGTGCCGCGAGCCGCAGCTGATGTCCACGCCGCCCATGGCGGCTCCGGTCGTCGTGCGCACCGCCCCGACCGTGGCCCGGCAGTCGGTGCCGGAGAGGCGGTAGGTCTCGATGGGCGCCCCGTTCGGGTTCACCTCGGCGTTCGCGACCGGGGCGCACACGGCGGCCAGGGTGGCTGCCATCGCGACGAGGGCCGCAACGGTTCCTGCTCGCCTGCCGGAGCGGCTGGAGGTCGGCTCGCCGGATGCCGCCGGGTCGTGGGTCGTGGTCACTGCTGAGTGGTTCATGGCTGTCCGCCTTCTTCTCGGTGCTCCTGGCCGGGCCTTGTCGCCGGTGGGAAGAACCTCCCGCAGCTCGCTTACGGCCCGCTGACGGGCTGCTTACGCGGGGTGCCGGCTGCGGTCGGCGCGCGGAGACCGGTGAGACGGGACGGTTGCCGGGTCGCGCTGAGCGTCGAACCGGGAGACAATCGCACGCAGGGGTCCGGGGGGATCGCTGTTGTGCCTGGGCACAGCCGCTGCACGACGACGAGGGGATGCGGATGGCGACCATGCCGCAGGTGGGCGAGGAGTTCGCGGGCTACCGGCTGAGAGCGGTGATCGGCCGCGGTGGGATGAGCCTGGTCTACCAGGCCGAGAACCCACGCGTCGGCAGCCTGGTGGCGATGAAGGTGCTCGCCGCCGAGATCGCCGCCGACCCGACCTTCCGGGCCCGGTTCCTCGCCGAGTCCCGGATGGCTGCCTCGCTGGACCACCCCAACGTGATCCCGATCTACGACATGGGGCCGGCCGACGACCTGCTGTACATCACGATGCGCTTCGTGTCCGGTGGCGACCTCCGCTCGGTGCTCAAGGCTCACCGGCGGCTCCCGCCGGCGCAGGCGCTTCCCCTCATCGACCAGACGGCCCGGGCCCTGGACTGCGCGCACCGGCAGGGGCTGGTGCACCGGGACGTCAAGCCGGCCAACATCCTGGTGCAGCGCGGCGCCGAGGGCGATCCCGACCACGTCTACCTGGCCGACTTCGGGATCAGCAAGCACGCGCTGTCGCGGTCGGGGCTGACCCCGACGGGGCTGCTGCTGGGCAGTGTCGACTACATCGCGCCCGAGCAGATCCAGGGCCAGCACGTCGACGAGCGGACCGACATCTACTCCCTGGGGTGTGTGCTCTACGAGACCCTGACCGGGCGCGTGCCGTTCGTCAAGGACGCCGACGCGGCCGTGATCTGGGCGCACGTGGAGGAGCCGCCGCTCGCGCCGAGCCGCGCCAACCCGGACCTGTCGCCGGCCTTCGACGAGGTGGTGTTCCGCGCCCTCGCCAAGGACCCGGACGACCGCTACGCCACCTGCCGCGAGCTCGTCGAGGCGGCCCGAGAGGCACACGGTCACACGACGCGGGACGCCGGCTCGGTCCTGGCCGCGCCGTTCAGTCCGCCGATGCCGGTCCCCGGTGAGCATCGTGGGTCCTCCCAGAGCGGGGTCGACAGCCGGCCAGGCAGCCGGGCCGACAGCCGGGCCGACAGCCGGCGCCCGGCGCCCCGGTCGGAGCGGGAGCCGGACCGTCGTACGCCGCAGGACCAGCCGGCCTACGGCACCTCGCCGCACGGGTCGGACGCTCGCCCAACCCATGGGGGGTCAGGCAGCGGCTCCTACGACGACCCGCCGGACCGCCGTGCGCCGGATGCCGGGCGGGACCGCCGTACGCCGGACATCGGCCGGGACCGCCCGCGCCGGGACGACAGGGACCGGCGCACCTGGCTGCCGGCCGTCGTCGCGTCGGTCGCCGTGGCGCTGATCGCGGCCGCCGCGTGGTTCGCCCTGGGCCGGGGCGACTCCAGCAGCGAAGGCGACACGAGGTCCAGCGTCGGGGCCGGCGGGTCGGCCGGCGCGACGCCGACGAGCTCGTCCATGGCGTCGATGACGCCGTCGCCCGACGGCGCTGACAACGCCATCCTGCGTGGGCTGTCACGGGCCAACGACACCTCCGAGGCCCGAGGGCTGATCCCGCCCCGGTCCTGCCGGGTGGTCCGGGCCACCTCCGTGTCCTGCACCGACCCGAGCACCTTCGTGTCCACGGCGAGCTTCACGACGTACCCCAGCCTGCCGAGGCTGTACTCCGCCTACCAGGCCTCCGCACGGCGACTGTCCGGCGAGCCGTTCACGGCGAACCGCGGGGACTGCGACCGGCGCCAGTCCAGCGGCGAGGTGAGCTGGAACCACGACTACCAGCACCCTCGGGCCTACTCCGTCGCCCAGCTGGTCAGCAACCGGCTGAGCCCGTCCACCGAGGCCGCCGGCCGGCTGTTCTGCACACTCGACGACGCCGGCTTCCACATCGTCTGGGTGCAGAACGAGGGCCGGCTGCTGGGCACGCTCGAGGGGTCCCCGCACACCGACGCGTTCTTGTGGTGGCGGTCGGTGCACCACTCGCTCAGCCTGTCGGGCAGCGACATGGGCGACATGGGCATGAAGTGAGCACCCGGCTTAAGCGGGCGGTCAGCGGCTCGTAAGCCGCCCGCGTCACGGTCTCTCCACAAGCCTCGACGGATCCCCGACGGGACCTCACGGAAGTGGAGACAACGCGATGTCGAACACAGCCAGCACCACCAAGAAGGCCAGCACCGGCAGGACCGGCAGGGTCGTCAGGACCGCCGCCGCGGTGACCACCGCAGGCGCCATCCTCGCCGCCGGCACGGTCGGCTGGGCCCAGACACGGTCGAACGAGCCGGACGGACCCAGCACCCCCCAACAGATCAACATGTACGACTCCCCGGCGGTGTCCCTGGTCGTCAGCCGCGAGACCGCCCGGGTGACCTGGCGGCTGCCGGTGCCGAACATCGACGCTCTCGTGAGCTTCGCCAACACCGACCCGGCAGCGGTCGCCGCCTACCGGCAGGGGAGCTACGAGGCCGCCTCGGCAGACATCGTCCAGGAGCTGCTGCGGAATCCCGCCGCCTATCTGCGACTCGGCCGGAGCACGTCGAGCAAGCAGCTGGACGGGTCGATGGGGACCGGCTGGGGGGTCAGCTCCAACGGCTACTTCGTGACCAACCACCATGTCGTGGCCCCGATCGACCGGTCCAGGTGGATCGCGCACGGCACCGAGGAGTCCGAGGACCGGCCGGCCGCCGTCGACCAGATCGTCTCGACCCTGGAGGACCGGGTGACCGACATCCACTGGGCCAGCCACCCGCTGACCGTGACGCCCGCCGAGGAGCAGGCCCTGGCGAACCTGGCCCGGGTCTGGCTGGACAGGACGAGCACCGTCAGCGACCACACCCAGCAGGTCACCATCGGCGGCGGACAGAGCGTCGCCACGCAGGACGCCGGTATGCCGGCCCGCATCGTGTCGACGTCGAAGCACACCTGGCCGCGGTCCGATGTCGCAATCCTGAAGGTGGACGCGACCAACCTGCCGACCATCCCGCTGGGGAACGACACGACCCTGCAGGTCGGTGACTCGGTCCACGCGCTGGGCTACCCCGGAGACGCCTCGTTCGGCAGTGGACTGTCAGACCGCACGACGGTCACGGCCACCATGAGCAGTGGGCAGGTGACCAACCGGCTGCGGAGCACGGACGGGTTCTCCGCCATCGAGAACACCGCCACCACCAACCACGGCAACAGCGGAGGTCCGCTGGTCGACGGCCATGGCCGGGTGGTCGGCATCGTGACGGCCATCGACCCCAGCACCGACTCGTCCACCAGCATCAACGGCGGCAAGTTCTTCTACGCGGTCCCGATCTCCGAGGTGCGGAAGTACCTCCGCGAGCAGGGCATCACCTCCTTGGCGGCCCCGGACCAGGCTCGCTACGAGCACGCGATGGACCTGATGCGCGACTCGCACTACTCGGCCGCCCTGGAGGAGCTGAAGGTCGTGGAGGCGCACGGGTTCTCCTCCGACTACGTCCGGATGCACGCCCAGATGGCCCGCGCAGACGTCGCGGCCGGCAGGGACGTGCCGGTCCATGACCGCCGTACGATCGGCGCAGGTGTCCTGGGTGTCCTGGGTGTCCTGGCGGCCGCTGCCGCTGCCCTCCTGCGCAGGCGCAACGGAGCCCCCGCTCCCGCCGACTCACCCGCTGCGGAGCAGGTCGCAGGAGCCGAGGTCCCCCCTGAGACCGGTGCGCCGGTCCGCGAGCGGGAGGAGGCCGGGGTCTGAGCGACCGGCGACCAGCACCACCTCACGACCGGGTCCTCAGCCGAGGGCCCGGTCGTAGAACGTCAGGCTGGTGCCACCGACGGTGATCACGTCGCCGCTGCGGAGCACCTGGGACTCGACCAGCTCCCCGTTGACGAGGGTCCCGTTGCTGGACTGCTGGTCGACCAGCAGCCATCCCTGGGGGGTGCGCTGCACCAGCGCGTGCCGGCGGGACACCATCACGTCGGCCAGCACCAGGTCGTTGCCGGGCTCACGGCCGATGCTGGCCCGGCCGGCGACCGGCGTCGTCGCCCCGGAGGCGTCGACGAGCCGGGCAACCCGCCCGCCTCCGCCGGCGACCACGGTGCGGGTCTGGTGGGAGCGCGGGGCAGTGGCCGGGTCCGGCCGGTCCAGCGACGGGTCCTGCCGCAGGATCGCCGCCTGCATGGTCCGGGCGGTGGTGCCGGGCTCGATGCCGAGCTCGTCGAGCAGGCTCTCGCGCAGGCGCGAGTAGACGGCGAGCGCCTCGCCCTGACGGCCGCAGCGGTAGAGACCGAGCATCAGGCTGACGTGCATGGCCTCGCGCAGCGGATGGGCCGAGGTGAGCGGCCCCGCCTCGTCGACGACGTCGCGGTGGGCTCCTCGCGCCAGGTCTGCCTCGAGCTTCGCCTCGACGGTGGCCAGCCGCTGCTCGTCGAGCCCGGTGGCGAGCTCGTCTGCGAAGCGCAGCCCCCGGAGGTCCTGGAAGGCCGTGCCGGACCACTCGGCGAGGGCATCGGCGTAGAGCCGCGACGCCTCCGCGTGGTCGCCGCGGGTCGCGGCCTCCCGACCGGCGCGACGCGATCTGGCGAACCGCCAGCTGTCGCACGCGTCGTCGGGCGCGACGAGTGCATACCCCGAGGTGGCCGTCTTGATCACCGTGTCCGACGGCGCCCCGGGCTCGTTGAGCAGGCGGCGCAGCGTCGAGACGGCCACCTGCACCGATCCCGCCGGGTCGGCGAGGGTGGACTCCTCCCAGACGGCGTCGATCACCGTGGTCATCTGCACGACCCGCCCGTGGCCGGCGATGAGGACAGCCAGGAGGCTGCGTCGACGCTGCCCGCCCAGGGCGATCGGCGTCCCGTCCCGGGTGACGGTCACCGGTCCCAGGACTTGGAAGCGGAGGCCCTCCGTCACCACGACATCACGGCATCACCACAGTTCCGCACGCCGCGCTGGGGCGTCGTACCGCCGGTGCTGGAGGGGCCACGGGCTCATGGTCGCAAGCCAGCACCCGGCACGCCAGCCTGAGCGACCGCCGGCACCCGGGTTGCTCAGGGCTCGTGACGACTGCTGACCGCACCACGACGCAGTGCTCGGGCGAGCTGTCCGGCCACGGACCGCGGACGCAGCACCGGCGACCGGTCGGAGGCACCGTCCCGCATGCCGGAGATCGTCTCGTCGAGCACGGCGAGAGCGTCGACCCGTGCAGTCCAGCCGAGCTCGCCCAAGGCCCTGGACGTGTCCAGCAGCGGCACCGCGAAGCCGAGATCGAGCCAGCCGGGATCGACGGGCTGCAGGCGAGCGTGCCAGGAGGCTGAGACCAGGGCGCGTATGACGGAGGACGGAACGTGGACCGCGCGGGCGCCGAGCACCCCGGCGATCGCCTCGGTGGTGACAGGCGGCTCCGCGGAGAGGTTGAACGCTCCCGGAGCGCGGGACTCGAGCATCAGGCGGATCGCCCGGGCCACGTCGTCGCTGTGCACCATCGGGATGGTCAGCCGCCGGTCGAGGGGCAGCACCGGGACGTGCGCGATGACACCGGCAGGGACCACACCGGGGAGCGCGTAGCGCAAGAGGGCGCTGCCGGCCGTCCGCTGGCCCACGATGCCGGGGCGGACCCGGGTCACGACCCGGTCGGGGTGGGCGAGCTCGTGGGCGTCGAGCAGCCGCTCTGCGCTCGACTTGTGCCGGCTGTACGGCGACGTAGGCACCCCACCGGTGGGCCAGCTCTCGTCCACCGGCCGGTCGTCGTGCTTCGGTGAGTAGGCGCCGACCGAGGACATGTGCACCAGGTGGGGTACGCCGGCCAGGGCCACCGCATCCAGGACCCGGCGGGTGCCGCCCACGCCGAGCGCCTCGAGGTAGTCCAGGTCGTGCGAGGGCTGGAACCCCCACGCCAGGTGGACCACGGCATCAGCGTGCGCGAAGGCGTCCTGGAGCACGGAGGTGGCTGTCTCGTCGGTCAGGTCGACGGCCCGCCACGACACCGCGTCGAAGGGGGCTCCGGGGGCGGTCGGGAGCCGGCGGGCCAGTCCGAGGACGTCGTGCTGCCCGACCTCCACCAGCTGCCTCAGCAGTGCCGACCCGACGTTGCCGGTGGCCCCGGTGACGACGATGCGCACGAACACCTCCCCTAGCCGGCGGGCCCGTGCGGCCCGCGAGCACGGGTGGTGCCCGGGGGCCTGGCCTTCATGCCTGCTGCGGCCAAGGCGCCATCGAGCTCGTATCTCCGAATGCCACCACGCCCTGCTGGTGGACGCGTCACCGGGCTGTCCCCTTCACGTTCTGCGGTGGAAGCTGATGGTGCCGTTGGGGTGGTGTTCGGTGTGGTAGCGGGGGTTGTGGGCGGTGCTGTGGTGGAAGGGGCACAGGAGTCGGCCGTGTTCGACGCTGGTGCCGCCTCCTGCGGCCCAGCTGGTGTCGTCGTGGTGGGCGTGGCACCAGCCGGCTGGTCGATCGCAGTTGGCTGCGGTGCAGCCGCCTTGTTCGATGCCGAGGGCGATGCGTTGGTGGGTGGTGTGGAACCGTCGGGTGCGGCCCATGTCGAGGACTCGGGGGCGGCCACCGAGGACGTGCTGGTAGACGACCGGGATGATCCCGGCCTCACAGGCGAGGCGGCGGGCCAGGGATGCGGAGATCCGTTCGCCGGTGTCCAGCTGCGCGGTCCCGAGTCCGGTGAGCAGCCGGTCGTAGTCGAGCATCACCACCACGCTCGCGGCGAGGCCACCGGCCTGGGGCAGCCGTCGGTGGGGGTAGCGCTCCAGCAGCTCACAGAACGCCTGCCCCAGCTGCTCGGGCCGCGACCGCCGCACCGACCCACCCCCAGCCGCACCGCCAGCGGCACCGTCAGCCGCACCGCGCCCTCCGGGGCCGGTCGCAGACCCAGTCACAGGGCCACAGGCAGGGTCTGGATCCTCGT
>CAXSHL010000008.1:0-83084 GCA_964237315.1 uncultured Nocardioidaceae bacterium | reverse complement strand
GTCGCCGAGGGTCCGCTGACCCAGGTGGTGGGCTGGTCGGGGTCGAGCCTCGCGAAGGCGTCCGGGACGTCTGCGACGACCTGGTCGGCGCGCACGACGCAGACGTGCAGGTCGGGGACGAGGGTCAGGGCCCGGCGACCCTGCCCCGGGCCGTGCGAGAGCACGATGGTCCCGGTCTCCGCGATCCCCACGGTCGCCCCGGTGACCACGGCGTCCACGTCGTCGAGCTGCAGCGCCGTGAGCCGGTCGTCCGGCACCGCGCCGGGCACGTGCCACGGCAGACCCTCCGGTACGACGGGCCGCGCACCGTCAGGCAGCGCGTCGGCAATCCGCTCCTCCACCTCGTCGAGGGTGCAGCGGACCACGACCGCGCGGTAGTCCTCGACCCGCTCGACGAACAGGTCGACGTCGGCGGGCCGCGTCTCCCGGTACGCCCGGGACACGTGCACGGGCGAGGTGTCCGCATGCTGGAGGGCCCGACGCACGCCGGCCAGGATGTCGTCGCGGGCGCTCATGACCGGCCTCCCGTCCGCTTCCACCAGGCTCGGAACGACTCGGCCGGTGGGGTGGGGAGGTCCCGCGCGTCGGTCCACGCCGCACCGGGTCCCGGCAGCCGGCCGAGGAGCTTTCGGCCACCGGGGAGCCGCCGTCTGCCGCCACCGCCGAGCAGCCGGCCCACCAGGCCGGACACCCGCTCGGCGGCACCGAGCCGACCACCGGAGCCGAAGGTCAGCGCGGCCGCCTTCATCGCCAGCGCCTCCGCCTTGGGGAAGCGGTCGCCGCGGTGCGAGTCGACGACCTGGGCGCGGAGGTCGACCAGCACGGCCGGGATGTCGATGCGCACCGGGCAGGCCTCGAAGCACGCCCCGCACAGCGACGACGCGTAGGGCAGCGAGTCGGTCTGCTCGTCCACGCCGACGCCCTTGAGCAGCGGGTTGAGGATCGCCCCGATCGGCCCGGGGTAGACCGAGCCGTAGGCGTGGCCGCCGGTGCGCTCGTAGACCGGGCAGACGTTCAGGCACGCCGAGCAGCGGATGCAGCGCAGCGCCTGCCGGCCGACGTCGTCGGCCAGGGCCCGCGTCCGGCCGTTGTCGAGCAGCACCACGTGCACCTCCTGCGGCCCGTCGCCGGGGGTCACCCCGGACCAGGTGGAGGTGTAGGGGTTCATCCGCTCGCCCGTCGAGGAGCGCGGCAGCACCTGCAGGAACACGTCGAGGTCGGCCCAGGTCGGCACCACCTTCTCGATGCCCACCACGGAGACCAGCACCTCGGGCAGCGTCAGGCACATCCGCCCGTTGCCCTCGGACTCGACGACCACGAGGGTGCCGGAGTCGGCCACCGCGAAGTTCGCTCCGGACACCCCGACCTTGGCGCGCAGGAACTTCTCCCGCAGGTGCAGCCGGGCGGCGTCCGCCAGACGCGCCGGCTCGTCGCTGAGGTCGTCGGGGGCCGGGCGACCCGCCGAGGCCATGTGGGACTTGAAGATCTCGCGGATCTCGGCGCGGTTGCGGTGGATCGCCGGCACCAGGATGTGGCTGGGCAGGTCGTCACCGAGCTGCACGATCAGCTCCGCGAGGTCCGTCTCCCAAGCCGCGATGCCCTCCTTGGCGAGCGCCTCGTTGAGCTCGATCTCACCGGTGGCCATCGACTTGACCTTGACGACCTCGTCGACGCCGTGCGCGCGGGCGACGTCCGCCACGATCGCGCAGGCCTCGGCGGCGTCGCGCGCCCAGTGCACGGTCGCCCCCTGTGCGGTGAGCGACTCCTCGAGCCGCACCAGGTGCTCGTCGAGGTGCAGCAGGGTGTTGTCCTTGATGCCGGCCGCGGCGAGCCGCAGCTCCTCCCAGTTCGGCACCTCGGCGACCACCTTGGCGCGCTTGGCGCGGATCGTCCCGGTGGCGTGCGCGAGGTTCGCCCGCAGCTGCGTGTCGGCGAGCGCGGCCCGGGCCGCGACCGGGAACGCCGGCATCCCGACGAACGTCGCGCTCACGGCGCGACCCGGCCGTCGTCGTGGGCGTCGTGGGCGGCGTCCACCGGATGGTCCTCGACCTGGTGCACCGGCGGGTCGGCGTCCTCGGTGGCTGCCAGGATCTCGGCGAGGTGCATGACCCGGATGCCGGACCGCTGCCGCGACAGCATGCCCCCGATGTGCATCAGGCAGGAGTTGTCGCCCGCCACCAGCACCTCGGCGCCCGTCTCCCCGACGTGCCGCGCCTTGTCGTTGCCCATCGCCACCGACGTGTCAGAGTTCTTCAGCGCGAAGGTCCCGCCGAAGCCGCAGCACTGCTCGGCGGCCGGCAGGTCCTTGATCCGCAGGCCGCGCACCTGCCGCAGCAGCCGCATCGGCCGGTCGCCGACGCCCAGCATCCGCAGCGAGTGGCAGGTCGGGTGGTAGGTCACCGTGTGCGGGAAGTAGGCGCCGACATCCTCGACGCCGAGCACGTCGACGAGGAACTCCGAGAGCTCGTAGACCTTCGGCGACACCTCGGACACCGCCTTCTCCAGAGCCGGGTCGCCGGACCGTCGCGCGACGATCGAGTGCTGGTGCCGCGCGGACCCGGCGCACGAGCCGGAGGGGGTCACCACTGCGTCGTACCCTGCTAAGGCGTCGACGAAGGTGCGTACGACGGGCACCGCCTCGTCGAGGTAGCCGGTGTTCACCATCGGCTGCCCGCAGCAGGTCTGCCCGGTCGGGAAGTCCACCTCGACGCCGAGCCGACGGAGCAGCCGCACCACGGCCTTGCCCGTCTCGGGGAACATCGCGTCGTTCACGCACGTCACCATCAGCGCCACTCGCATGTCGCTCATCCTCACACGCGTGCCGTGAGTCGTTCCTCCGCCTCCGCCCAGGGCCGGTCGTCGCCGACCGGCTCGAAGCGGTCGACGGGCTGGGTGGCTGCCACGAGGGCCCGCATCGCGGCGAGGTCCGGCAGGTCGGCGCCGAGCGTCCGGGCCTGCACCAGCACGTTGCCCAGCGCTGCCGCCTCGACCGGGCCGGCCAGCACCGGCAGGCCGCACGCGTCCGCGGTCAGCTGGCACAGCAGGGTGTTCCGCGCGCCTCCGCCCACCACGTGCACGACCTCGACGGCCACGCCGGACAGCCGGGCGGCGGCCCGGACCTGGCGTCGGTAGGCGAGCGCCAGGCTCTCCAGGATGCAGCGGACCACCTCGCCGCGGGTGTCCGGCGCGGTCTGGCCGGTCGCGGCACACGCCGCTGCGATGCGGGCCGGCATGTCACCGGGGGTGAGGAACTCCGGGCCGTCCACGTCGACCATCGGGCCGAAGGCCGGCGACGCCTCGGCCTCGGCCAGCAGATCGGGCAGGTCGGCCGTCTCGAGGCCCCAGGTGCGCAGGGACTCGCTGAGCACCCACAGGCCCATCACATTGCGCAGGAAGCGGATCGTGGCGTCCACGCCGCCCTCGTTGGTGAAGTTGGCGGCTCTGGCGTCCTCGGTCAGCACCGGCTCGTCGAGCTCCACCCCGACCAGGGACCAGGTGCCCGAGGAGATGTAGGCGAACGGGACGCCCGGGGCTGCCGGCACCCCGACCACCGCCGACGCGGTGTCGTGCGACCCGACCGCCACCACCGCGGTCACCGCCGGCTGACCGGTCGCATCGGCGACGTTGAGCCGCAGCCGGCCGACCACGTCGCCGGGCTCACGCACCGGAGGGAGCAGCCGCGCCGGGATCCCCAGTCGGTCGGCGAGCCCGGTCGCCCAGGTGCGGGTGCGTACGTCGAACAGCTGGGTCGTCGAGGCGTTCGTGGCCTCCGCGCCCAGCTGGCCGGTGAGCCAGAACCCGACCAGGTCCGGGAGCAGCAGCATGGTCTCCGCGTCGGCGAGTGAGGTCTCGGCGAGCAGCTGGTAGACCGTGTTGAACGGCAGGTGCTGCAGCCCGGTCACGGCGTAGAGCTCGGCGTCGCCGACGACCTCGGCCACCCGCTCGCCCATGCCGTCGGTGCGGGAGTCCCGATAGCTGAACGGCTCGGCCAACAGGTCCCCCTCGTCGTCGAGCAGCCCGTAGTCCACCGCCCAGGAGTCGACGCCGATCGCGTCCACCCGACCTGCGGCCGCCAGGCCCTCGAGCACCTCGCGGTAGATCCGGTCGATGGGCCAGCGCAGGCTGCCGTCCTCGGCCTGGACGGGCCCGTTCGGGAACCGGTGGACCTCCTCGAGCCCGAGGTGTCCCGGTGACACGGTGCCGACCATCACCCGGCCGCTGCTCGCACCGAGGTCGACCGCGGCCAGCCGCAGCACCGGCTGGTCGGAGGTGATGGCGCCGATGAACCCGCCGGTCTGGTCGGTCGGCTGGTCGGTCGGCTGGTCCGTCTGCTGGTCGGGCACCTGACCGGTCACTTCCCGGGAACGACGCGCAGCTCCATCCCGAGCAGGTCGCTCACCGCTCGCAGCTCCTCGACCCGACGACCCGTGCCCAGGGCCCAGTGGTGGGCCACGCCGCTGGCCGACCACTCGTCGACCCACTCGCCGGGGTTGCGGCCGAAGTCCACGCGTGACGTGGTGTTGCCGATCGCCAGCAGCGGCCCGGGCACCACCTCCCCCTCGGAGGCCACGCCGACGAAGGTGCCGTCGCGCAACTGCCCGAGCCCGAACAGCGTGACCGGCCCGTGCTGCACCTCGGCCTCGACCGAGACGCCCCAGCCCCGCTTGCCGTGGTAGACCCCGAGCCCTCGCAGCATCGGCTTGCCGGAGGCGATGCCCAGGTGCGCCGGCCCGTCGTGGCCCATCTCGACGACGTCGTCGAGGAAGTTCAGCGCCTGGAACTCCGTGAACGAGCCGCCGCCTCCCAGCCGGTCCATCACCAGCATCGCCAGGGACGTGCGCAGCTCGAACTCGCCGGCGGTCGGGATGCCGCGCGCGGTCAGCAGCGAGGCACCCAGGATCAGGCCCGCTCCCACCCGTTCGTGCGCCTCGCCGTCGAGGCCGCGGTGGTAGTAGGCCAGCGAGTCCAACGAGAAGTCCTCGACCATCCGGTCCATGGCGACCGACACCCGGGCACCCCACCGGAAGTCGTCTTCGGCCACGGAGTCGTCGAGGGTGAAGACGTCGCGGGCCAGCTGCATCCGGTCGTCGGTCTCGGTCTCGGTGACCTTCTCGACCCGGACCCGCAGGTCGTCGATCTCGAGCACCTCCACGTGCCCACCCAGCTGCGCCGAGACCAGCGTCGGGTCGACGGACACGTCCATCATCCCGGGGTACAGGTGCCCCATCAGTCCGTGCCGGCCGTGCCGGAACGCAGCGCGCACGCCGGCCGCCTTGACCCATCGCTCGATGCGGGCCCAGGCGCGGTCGTCCTCGACGTACCCCGACACCGAGCGGAAGTCCACGCCGACGCGGCTGAACGCGTTCGCCATCTCCGGCAGCGGGCAGGCGCCGCAGTAGGCCAGCCAGGCGCCGGTGTCGAACGTCGCGTGGTCCATGGCCTCGGTCGGCTGCAGGTTGAGCAGCAGCACCGGCGCGCCGCTGCGCTGAGCGACCGGGACGAGCATCGTGGCGGTCATGTACGTCGTCAGGAAGCCGACGATCAGGTCGCAGTCCGCTGATCGCAGCTGCTCCGCGGCCACCGCACCCTCCTGTGCGTCGGAGATGAACCCGACGTCGACGACCTCGCAGTCCAGCGCCGACAGCTTCTCCGACACCCGGCGCGCGGACTGCTCGAGCTGCGGCAGCAGCGCCGGGAACTGTGGCCAGTAGGCGCCCAGGCCACCGGACACCAGCCCGATCCGGGTCCTGCGCGGCGTGATCCGCTCGAGCCGGGTCCGGGGTCCAGCGGTCGCCGGGGTGAGCGTGTCGGTCATCTCTTCATCCCTTCAGGTGGGTGCAGCGAGTCTCAGCGGAGGAAGCCGGCTGCCACGCCGGCGTCCACGGGGATGTGCAGGCCGGTGGTGTGGGAGAGGTCGCCGGCGGTGAGCACGAAGACGGCGGCCGCGACGTTCTCGGGGAGCACCTCGCGCTTGAGGATCGTGCGCTGGGCGTAGAACTCGCCGAGCTTCTCCTCCTCGACGCCGTAGACCTTGGCCCGCTCGGCGCCCCAGCCCTTCGCGAAGATCCCGGATCCGCGGACCACGCCATCCGGGTTGATCCCGTTGACGCGGATGCCGTGGCCGCCCAGCTCGGCGGCGAGCAGCCTGACCTGGTGGGCCTGGTCGGCCTTGGCGGCCCCGTAGGCCACATTGTTCGGACCGGCGAACACCGCGTTCTTCGAGGAGATGTAGACGATGTCTCCGCCCATGCCCTGCTCGATCATGGTCTTCGCAGCCGCCCGGGAGACCAGGAACGAGCCCTTGGCCATCACGTCGTGCTGCAGGTCCCAGTCGCGCTCGGTGGTCTCCAGCAGCGGCTTCGAGATCGAGAGGCCCGCGTTGTTCACGACCAGGTCGATCCCACCGAACGCCAGCGCGGCAGCGTCCACTGCTGCCTGCACGGCGTCCGCGTCGGTGACGTCGGCGGTGACGGCGACCGCCCGGTCCGTCGTACCGATGCCCTCGGCGACCTGCAGGGCCGCCTTGGTGTCCAGGTCGGCGACGACGACACACGCCCCCTCGGTGGCGAGCCGCTCGGCGATCGCCTTCCCGATGCCCGAGCCGGCGCCGGTCACGAGTGCGACCCGGCCGGCCAGCGGCTTCGGCGGGGGCATCCGCTGCAGCTTGGCCTCCTCGAGCGACCAGTACTCGATCCGGAACTTCTCCGCCTCGTCGATCGGGGCGTACGTCGAGACCGCCTCGGCGCCGCGCATCACGTTGATGGCGTTGACGTAGAACTCACCGGCGACCCGTGCGGTCTGCTTGTCCTTGCCGAACGAGAACATCCCCACCCCGGGCACCAGCACGATCGCCGGGTCCGCACCACGCATCGGCGGGCTGTCCGGGCCTGCGTGCCGCTCGTAGTAGGCGGCGTAGGCCTTCCGGTAGTCGGCGTGCAGCTCCCGCAGCCGGGCCTCGGTGTCCTCGACCGAGGCGGTGCCGGGCAGGTCCACCACCAGCGGGCGCACCTTGGTGCGCAGGAAGTGGTCCGGGCACGAGGTGCCCAGCTCCGCCAGCGGTGCCAGCTTCTCCCGGGCGCAGAACTCCAGCACCACCTCGGAGTCGGTGTAGTGCCCCAGCTGGGGCGCGTCGGTGGACGCGAGCCCTCGGATGACCGGCGCCAGGGCGGCGGCCTTGGCGTGCCGCTCCCCCTCGGGCAGCGCCTCGAAGCCGGGGACCACCGCGCCGAACGGCTCGGCCGTCCCGTGCTCGACGAGGAACGCCTCCGCGGTGCGGATGATGTCCAGTGAGTTGGCCTCGCACTCCTGCGAGGTGTCCCCCCATGCCGTGATCCCGTGCCCGCCCAGGATGACGCCGATCGCCTGGGGGTTCGCCTCCTTGACCGCGGCGATGTCCAGCCCCAGCTGGAACCCCGGGCGACGCCAGTCCACCCACGCCACCCGGTCACCGAAGCACTCCTTGGTCAGCGCCGGACCGTCCGCGGCCGTGGCCAGCGCGATCCCCGAGTCCGGGTGCAGGTGGTCGATGTGCGCCGCATCCACCAGACCGTGCATCGCGGTGTCGATCGACGGGGCCGCTCCGCCCTTGCCGTGCAGGCAGTAGTCGAAGGCGGCCACCATCTCGTCCTCGCGCTCCACGCCCGGGTAGACGTCGACCAGCGAGCGCAGCCGGTCCAGCCGCAGCACCGCCAGCCCGGCCTCCGTCAACGTGCCCAGGTCACCGCCGGAGCCCTTGACCCACAGCAGCTCGACCGGCTGCGAGGTGACCGGGTCGCTCACCGTGCCCTTCGCCGAGGTGTTCCCGCCGGCGTAGTTGGTGTTCCTCGGGTCGGCGCCCAGAGCGTTGCTGCGGGACACCAGGTCCGAGGGAGTGTTCTGTTGAGTCATCAGTTCCATCCTGCCTGGGTGCCGCCGACGCGGTCGGACTCGATCCTCTCCTGGTACCCACTCGACAGGTAGGCCCGCATCGGATCTGCAGGCAGCCCACGGGCCTCCCGCCAGTCGGCCAGGTCCCGGCGTACGTCGGTGTAGAACGCGTCCATGTAGACCTCGTTGGCGGCCAGCACGTCACCGTCGGCGCGCGCCGCGGCCAGGGCGTCGCCGTCGAGCAGCAGCGCGCGTGCCGTCATCTCCTGCACGTTGAGCACCGACCGGATCTGCCCGGGGACCTTGCGCTCGATGTTGTGGCACTGGTCCAGCATCAGCGCGACCTCCGAACCCGGGTTGGTGCCCGCGTAGCCGCCGCCGCGGATCACCTCCACCATGATCCGGAACAGCTGGTAGGGATCCGCGGCCCCCACGATCAGGTCGTCGTCGGCGTAGAACCGGCTGTTGAAGTCGAAGGACCCGAGCTTCCCCAGCCGCAGCAGCTGCGCCACGATGAACTCGATGTTCGTGCCCGGTGCGTGGTGGCCGGTGTCCAGGCACACCATCGCCTTGTCGCCCAGCGCGGCCACGTGGACGTACGACGTACCCCAGTCCGGGACGTCGGTGTGGTAGAACGCCGGCTCGAAGAACTTGTACTCCAGCACCAGCCGCTGCTGGTCACCGAGCTGCTGGTAGATCGTCGACAGCCCCTCGGCCAGCCAGTCCTGACGGGCCTGCATGTCGCCCTGCCCGGGATAGTTCGTGCCGTCCGCCAGCCAGATCTTGAGGTCCCGCGAGCCGGTCTCGTTCATGATGTCCACGCACTCGAGGTTGTGCTCGACCGCCTTGTGCCGCACCTTGGGATCCGCGTGGGTCAGGCTGCCGAGCTTGTAGTCGTCGTCCTGGAACGTGTTGGAGTTCACCGTCCCCAGCCGGACGCCCAGGTCCTCGGCGTGCTTTCCGAGCGCCGCGTAGTCGTCGACCCGGTCCCAGGGGATGTGCAGCGCCACCGACGGCGCCAGACCCGTGAACCGGTGCACCTGCGCCGCGTCCGCGATCTTCTCCTGCACCGACCGCGGGGTGCCCGGTGACCCGAACACCTTGAACCGGGTCCCGGAGTTGCCGTAGGCCCACGAGGGCACCTCGATCGCCAGAGCCGCCAGCTGGTCGCTGATCTGGTCGAACGTCGTCATCTCACATCACTTCTTCGTGCTCGTCGGATTCTGTCGCTGTGTCTGTGGGCCCGTCGAGCTGGTCCTCGAGGTGGAACACCTCGGTGAGCAGCAGGAAGCCCTCGTCGGGTGGGCGGCCGTCGATGCCGGTGAAGAACTGTGCCATCTGCGACTGCCACCGGGTGTTGACCTCGGTGCGGGCCATGGCCGCCTGCGCCGCCGCCAGGTCGTCGGCCTCGACGTAGCCGACGAGCAGCCCGTCGTCACGCAGGAACAGCGAGTAGTTGCGCCAGCCGGTGTCGCGCAGGGCGGCCAGCATGTCCGGCCACACCGCGCGGTGCCGGTCGACGTACTCCGTCATCCGGTCCGGGCGGACCTGGAGGAGGAAGCAGTAGCGCGCCACGGGTCCCTCCTCCAGGTCCGGTCGCTCAGAAGTTGAACTTGTCGATGTTGGACTTGTCGAAGACCGTCGGCGGGCCGAGCACGACCGAGGGGGTCGCGTCCGGGCCGATGATCGTGTACTCACCGAGCGAGCTCGCCTTGAACTTCGAGCCCACGGACAGCGTGGTGGTCTTGGACGCGAGGTTCGCGGCGGCGTAGCCCGCGAGGTACCCCAGGTCGGAGGGGTTCCACAGCTCGAAGGACTGCACCGTGCCGTCCTTGATGTACTTGCGCATCTGCGACGGCAGCCCCAGACCCGTCAGCGTGACCCGCTTGGCGACGTCCTTGTGGGTGGAGAGGTACTGCGCCGCGGTGGAGATGCCGACCGTCGTGGGCGAGATGATCCCCTTGAGGTTCGGGTGGGCGGTCAGCAGTCCCTGCAGCACGGTCAGCGAGGTCGCCGGGTCGTCGTTGCCGTAGACGGTGCTGACGAGCTTCATGTTCGGGTACTTCGACAGCTGCTGCTTCATGTACTTGATCCAGGCGTTCTGGTTCGTCGCGCTCGCGGCGGCCGACAGGATCGCGATCTCACCCTTGCTGTCGATCTGCTTGGCGAGCAGGTCGACCTCGGACGTGCCGATGCTCTTGGTGTCCGCCTGGTTGATGAACAGGTGGCTCGGCGCGCTGCCGCACTCGATGTCGGAGTCGAACGCGACGATCGTCGCGCCCTGCTTGGCGGCCTGGTTGAGGCTGGGGCACAGCGCCTTGGGGTCGTTGGCCGCGATGACGATGGCGTCCGCGTGCGCCTGGATGGCCGCCTGCACCGACGGGATCTGCGCAGCGGCGGTGTCCTGCGTGCCGCTGCTGACGACGACCTTGCCGCCCAGCTCCTTGAGCGCCTTCTGGCCGCCCTTGTCCGCCAGCACCTCGTAGGGGTTCTGGGTGTCCTTGGGGATGTAGTAGACGGTCAGCCCCTTCTTGACCTCGCCGCCCGCCGAGGCCGACGACGAGGACGACGAGCTGGCAGTCTTGTCCGAGCCGCTCGAGGTGCAGGCGGCCAGCGACACGCACGCGAGAGCGACCGCGAGTCCCCCTGCTGCGACGCGTCGCGCGGATGAGATGTGGACCATGTCAGAACCTTTCAGGCGGGGTGGGATGTGCGGTTCAGCCGGCGGTGCGGGTGGTGCGTGCGCGCCGGGTGCGGGCGCGCAGTCTGCGGATCGAGTCCCCTCCGTTGGGGATCACGACGCTGAGCAGGAGCAGGACGCCGATCACGACGTTCTGCACGTTGGGGTCGACCTGTCGCTGGGTGAGCGCCATCTGCAGGCTTCCCAGGATCAGCACGGCGAGCACGACGCCCGGGATCGTCCCGCGTCCACCGAAGATGGAGACTCCGCCGAACAGCACGATGGCGACGACATTGAGCTCCAGCCCGGTGCCGGCGGTGTAGCTGACCGAGGAGACCTGCAGCGTGTAGACGATGCCGGCGAAGGCCGAGAGCAGGCCGGTGGCGACGTACAGCCAGAACTTCACCAGGCCGACCCGGATGCCGGCGAACTGCGCGGCCTCCGGCTGCAGGCCGATCGCGACGATCGAGCGGCCCAGCGGGGTCGCGTGCAGCAGCACCGCGAACAGGACGGCCAGCACCAGGAAGACCACGAATCCCCAGGCCAGGTTGGTGCCCACGACCGGTGAGACGCCGATGCTGGTCAGCCCAGCCGGAAACTGCCGGTCGCCGATGCCTGGCACGACGAGCGAGCCGAGCATGATCTCGGCGATGCCGCGGAAGAGCGCCAGCGAGCCGATCGTCACCGCGATCGAGGGCAGTCCGACCTTGGCGACCAGCACGCCGTTCAGTGCGCCGCCGAGGAGGCCGACGACCAGCGCGACACCCATCGCCGGCCACGCCGACCAGCCGTGGTGCCACAGCAGGCCGAACGTCGAGGCCGACAGGCCGAGCATCGAGGCGACCGACAGGTCGATCTCCCCGGTCATGATGACCAGCGTCATCGGCAGCGCCATGATCGCGATGTAGCCGATGTTGATGCCGAGGTAGAACAGCGTCGAGGTGGTCCAGAAGTCCTCCGACGCCCACCGCCCGAAGAGCAGCACGGCGACGAGCAGCACGACGAGCCCGAGCTCCCAGCGCACCAGCGGTCTCCAGCGCGGCGCTCCACGCCCGGGGGCGGCACCAGCCTCGGGAGGACGGACGGCGGTGTCAGAGCTCACGGTGGGCTCCTTCGCGACGCTGCAGGCTGCGGGCCACTCGCAGGGCGAGCGCCCGGTCCGCGGCGATGGCGGCGATGAGCAGGCCGCCCGCGATGGCCTCGCTCCAGAAGGAGGAGATGCGTGACGCCACCAGGGCCTGGTCGATGGTGTTGAGCAGCAGCGCGCCGAGCGCGGCCCCGACGACCGTGCCGCTGCCTCCGAAGATCGCGACACCGCCGACGACCACGGCCGCGATCACGTTCAGCTCGTAGCCGACGCCACCGCTGTTGTCGACCTGCGCGTGCAGGGACAGGAACAAAGCGCCGGCGAGCCCGGCCAGCGCCCCGCTGATCACGAAGGCGGTGAAGATCCGCCTCCCGGCGGGGATGCCGGCGAGCTCGGCTGCGTCCGGGTTGGACCCGATCGCGTAGAGGTCGCGCGCCGAGCGGAACGACCGCATCGCGTAGCCCGCCCCGATGACGACCAGGCCGACGATGATGGCCAGCCAGGGCACCCCGAGGAACGTCTTGTAGCCCACCGCGGTGAAGGCGTTCGGGATCGAGTCAGGGTCGATCGTGACGCCGTTGACGATCAGGCTGTCGATGCCGCGGATGATGTAGAGCATCGCCAGCGTGACCACCAGGCTGGGCACCCGCATCACGGCGGTGACGAAGCCGTTGACCACGCCGATCAGGGCACCGACCGCGATGCCGATCACGAACCCGCTCCACACCGGGATGTGCTGGTGCTTGAACAGGTCGCCGACGACGTACGCCGAGAGCCCGACCACCGACCCGACGGACAGGTCGACGTTGCGGGTGATGATGACCAGCGTCTCCCCCACGCCGAGCAGCGCGATGAGGGAGGCGCCGGTGAGCAGCTGCTGGACGCTGTTCGCGTTGGCGAAGTCATGGTTCTTGATGGTGGTCACCGCGAAGACCACGACGATCAGCATCGCGATGCCGATCTCGCGGGACCGGGCGACGACCAGCCAGCGCGAGTCGGCCGCTGCTGCGGGTCGCTCCTGGACCGCCGTGCTCACGCCGCGTCCTTGCCGGTCAGGCCGGAGGCGGCGCGCATGATCGCGTCCTCGGTGGCCTCGGCGCGGGTGAACTCGCCGGTGACCCGGCCCTCGCAGAGCACGACGACGCGGTCGGCCATGCCGAGCACCTCGGGCAGCTCGGAGGAGATCATCAAGATGGCCAGCCCCGAGCCGACCAGCTCGTCGAGGATCCGGTGCACCTCGGCCTTGGTGCCCACGTCGATGCCCCGGGTGGGCTCGTCGACGATCAGCAGCCGGGGGGCGCGGGCCAGCCACTTGCCGAGCACCACCTTCTGCTGGTTGCCGCCGGACAGCGTCGAGACGGGGTTGCGCATCCGGCCGAACTTCAGCTGCAGCCGCTTGGCCCAGATGTTCGCCAGGCGCGACTCGCTGCTCCGCAGGATCAGGCCGAGCCTGCTGAGCTCCTGCAGCGAGGCGAGCGCGACGTTCTGGTCGATGGGCATGTCCATCACCAGCCCCTGCTGGCGGCGGTCCTCGGGAACCAGCGCGATCCCGGCGGCCATCGAGCGCCTGGGCTTGCCGTTGGGGAGGGGCGCGCCGGACAGGGTGGCCGTGCCCGACGTGTGCCGGTCGATGCCGAAGATCGCCCGGGCGACCTCGCTGCGCCCCGCGCCGACCAGCCCGGCGAGCGCGACGATCTCACCCGCCCGGACCTGCAGCGAGACGTCGACGAAGACACCGGAGCGGGTCAGGTGCTGCACGTCGAGGACCACCTCCCCCGGCTCGGTGACCGTCTTGGGAAACAGCCCGTCGAGGTCGCGGCCGACCATCGCCCGGATCAGGTCCTCGACCGTGACGTCGGCGATCGGCGCGGTGCGCACCAGCCGGCCGTCGCGCATGATCGTGACCCGTTGGCAGCAGGCGAAGACCTCCTCGAGCCGGTGGGAGATGAACAGCACCGCGGCGCCGTTGCGGCGCAGGGTCTTGATGACCTCGAAGAGCCGGTCGACCTCGACGTTGGTGAGCGCGGCGGTCGGCTCGTCCATGATCAGCACCTTGGAGCGCAGCGACAGCGCCTTGGCGATCTCGACGAGCTGCTGGTCCGCGACCGAGAGGCCGCGCGCCGGACGGTTCGGGTCGAGACGGACGCCGAGCTGCGCGAAGATCTCCTCCGCGGACCGGATCATCCCGCCGCGGTCCACCCGACGGCCGGAGATCAGGGGGAGCCGACCGACGAAGATGTTCTCCGCGACGGTGAGGTCGGGGAAAAGCGACGGCTCCTGGTAGATGATCGAGATGCCTGCGTCCCGGGCGGCGCCGGTGCCGGCGAACTCGACCGCCGCGCCGTCGACCCGGATCTCCCCTGCGTCGGGACGGTGCACGCCAGCGAGCATCTTCACCAGGGTGGACTTGCCGGCGCCGTTCTCCCCGAGCAGGGCGTGCGCCTCGCCGCCGTACAGCGTCAGGGACATGGCCTGCACCGCCGGGGCGCCGCCGAAGGACTTGCTCAGCCCCTCGACCTCCAGCACGGTCGCGGGAGTCTCCTGCGTCATCGGTGAACTCCTGTTGAAAGGTTTCAAGTTGCCCCGACCGTAGTTGTGATGGCTGCCACACGTCAAGCGACAGGCCCGGTCTTTATCGAATCGTTTCCGCTGTCCACATGGTCATGCGCGGCACCGGTCGGTCGGCCCGGTGCTGGCTCGATGTTGGTGATACGTTTCACACCTAGCCGAGAAGGGGACGGACCGTGACGATGCGACCGGGCTCGCGGGCGGTGAGCGTCACCGACGTCGCCCGGGCCGCCGGAGTGTCCCTCGGCACCGTCTCCAACGTGCTCAACCGGCCCGACCGGGTCTCGGCGGGCACCCGCGCGCGGGTCGAGGCGGCGATGGCCGAGCTCGGCTTCGTGCGCAACGAGTCGGCCCGCCAGCTGCGGGCCGGGCGGAGCAGCGCGGTGGCCTACGTGATGATGGACGCGACGAACCCCTTCTTCACCGACGTCGCGCAGGGCATCGAGGACCGCGCCGAGCAGTCCGACCTGTCGGTGTTCATCTGCAACAGCGGCAACCGGCCCGAGCGTGAGCTGGCCTACCTGAGCCGGCTGCAGCAGCAGCGGGTGCAGGGCATCCTGATCACCCCGATCGATCCCGAGCACCCGTCCTTGGCGGAGGTGGTCGCGCGCGGCATCCCGCTGGTGATCGTGGACCGCACCCGCGAGGTGGACACCCAGTGCTCCGTCGCCGTCGACGACGTGACCGGCGGGGAGCTGGCGGCGCGGCACCTCCTGGAGCTGGGACACGACCGGATCGCGTTCATCGGTGGCCCCGAGTCACTGGGCCAGGTGCGCGAGCGCCTGCTCGGTGCCCGCCGCGCGGTCGCGTCCGCGGGGCTCCCCGAGGATCGCCTGACGGTGCTGGTGTCGGCCGAGCTGACCGTCGCGGAGGGCCGCAACGCCGGGCAGCTGCTGGTGGGGCTGCCGGAGGGCCGGCGTCCCACGGGTGCGGTGTGCGCGAACGACATGATCGCCCTCGGTCTGCTGCAGCAGTGCGTCACGCTCGGCCTCCGTGTCCCCGACGACCTGGCCATCGTCGGCTACGACGACATCGACTTCGCAGCCGCCGCGGCCGTTCCGCTGACCTCCGTGCGGCAGCCCCGGCGGCAGCTCGGGACGACCGCGGCCGAGCTGCTCCTCGACGAGGCCTCGAACCCCGACCACCAGCACCGCCAGGTGGTGTTCACCCCCGAGCTGGTGGTCCGGGCCTCCACCCGGCGCCCCACCTGACCTCCGCCCCACCCCGGGGTAATCCGTGACGGCCGGCAGGTTCCCGGGCCGGATCTGCTGCATTCCGTCACGGACTATCCGGTGAGGGGGCGGGTGACCGGCGGGTTCGGGGGGCGGGTGACGGCGGGTTGGGGGTGGGTCAGGGCGTGACCAGGGTGACGGTCCGGTGCACGATGGCGTCGGGCTCCAGGTCGAGGTACCACCCCTCACCGCTGGCGCCCCGCGCGTCCAGGTGGAAGGTGAAGTCGGCCGGACCGGCCTGCAGCTCCGGCTGCGGTGCCGGCGCGCCCCACCACCAGCTCCGCAGGAACCTGAACGTCTGGGTGACCCGACGGCCTGTGCACCGGGCCTCGACGAGGCCCGTGGCGTTGCGGTACCCGATGCTGTAGTAGGTGTCCGGCACGGCGTCCTGGCTGATCATGCCGTCGAGGTAGTAGCGCACCTCGCTGGTGTTCGTGCACCTGTAGGTCACCCGCACGTTGGCGTGACCGAGGTCGGCGGAGATGCGCAGCACCGACGGCGTCGACACGACGGTCGCACCGGCCGTGGCCGCCTGGGCCGGTGGTGCCGCGACCAGCAGAGCCGAGGTGACCACGGCAGCCGCCACTGCCGTCACTGATGTCCGGGCGCCTGCTCGTGCGCGCGTCAACGTCTTCATCTCTAACCCCCGATTGGACAGGGGTCCCCCGTGTGGCACCCCTTCGCACACCCTGTCCGATCGACCGGGCACCGACAATAGGCCGAAAGGACCTTTCTCTTTACCCTCAGGCGGGGAGCGGAGCCGGACCCGCGTTCGTGGGCGGCCACAGGAACATGCAGCTCCCCGGCTTCAGGCCGGTTCGGGCCTCGGGACGGCCGAGCTGCATGTTCGGGTGGCCTCCCGGTGCCCGCGTCCTGGACCGACGCCTAGAGTGACGCCATGCCCGCGAGCCGTGTGATGCCGACCGCAGAGGCAACGGACCTGCTGCTGCTGGTGCGCGACCTCGCCGACAAGGAGCTGGCCCCCCGGGTGGCCGAGGCCGAGGCGACCGAGACCTTCCCGCGGGACGTGTTCTCGATGCTCGGCCAGGTCGGCATCCTGGGCCTTCCCTACGCCGAGGAGTACGGCGGGGGAGGTCAGTCCTACGAGGTCTACCTGCAGGTCCTCGAGGAGATCGCCCGGGTCTGGGCCAGCGTCGGGGTCGGGGTCTCGGTGCACGCCCTGAGCTGCTTCGGCCTGGTCACCCGTGGCACCGAGGAGCAGAAGCAGAGGTGGCTGCCGGAGATGCTCGGCGGGGACCTGCTCGGGGCCTACTGCCTGTCCGAGGCGCACGCCGGCTCGGACCCCGCGGCGATGCGCACCGCTGCGAAGCGGACCGAGGACGGCTACTCCCTCACCGGCGCGAAGGCCTGGACCACCCACGGCGGGCACGCCGACTTCTACAAGGTGATGGCGCGCACCAGCGAGAGCCGCAACGGCATTTCCTGCTTCCTGGTCCCCGCCGACGCGGCCGGCCTGAGCGCAGATCCGCCGGAGCGCAAGATGGGCCTGACCGGCTCGGCCACCGCGACCATGCGCTTCGACGCGGTCGCGGTCGACGAGGACCGCCGGCTGGGCGAGGAGGGTGACGGGCTGAAGATCGCGCTCGCCGGCCTGGACGCCGGCCGGCTCGGCATCGCAGCGGTCGCGACGGGTCTGGCGCAGGGCGCCCTCGACGACGCGGTCGCCTACGCCAAGGAGCGGCAGACCTTCGGCAAGGCGATCATCGACCACCAGGGCCTCGGGTTCGTGCTGGCCGACATGGCCGCGGCCGTGACGTCGGCCCGGTCGACGTACCTCTCGGCGGCGCGGCTCAAGGACCAGGGCCTGCCCTACGGCACCGAGGCCTCGATCGCCAAGCTGGTCGCCACCGACAACGCGATGCGGGTGACGACCGACGCGGTGCAGGTGCTCGGCGGCTACGGCTACACCAGGGACTTCCCGGTCGAGCGCTACATGCGCGAGGCCAAGGTGATGCAGATCTTCGAGGGCACCAACCAGATCCAGCGGCTGGTCATCAGCCGCGCCCTCGCCAAGCAGGACCGCGCCCCGATCACCACGAGGAAGGACTTCTGATGCAGCTCGACAACACCGCCGCCATCGTGACCGGAGGGGCCTCGGGTCTCGGTGCGGCAACGGCGAAGGCCCTGGCGAAGAAGGGCGCGCTGGTCTACGCCCTGGACCTCAAGGCGAGCATCGACAACGCCCCCGACGTCGACCGGGTCACCTACATCGACGTGGACGTGACCCAGCCCGACGACATCCGCAACGCCCTTGCCGCGATCAGCGAGATCGAGGCGCCCCTGCGCACGGTGGTCAACTGCGCCGGCATCGGGACCTCGGCGCGCATCCTGGGCAAGAAGGGCGTGCACGACCTGGACCTGTACGCCGCCACCATCAAGGTCAACCTGATCGGCACCTTCAACGTGCTCGCGCTCGCCGCCGAGCACATCGCCGAGACCGAGCCCGACGACGATGGCCAGCGCGGCGTCATCGTGAACACCGCCTCCGTCGCGGCCTACGAAGGCCAGATCGGCCAGGCGGCCTACTCCTCGTCCAAGGGCGGCATCGTCGGCCTCACGCTGCCGGCGGCCCGCGACCTCGCGCAGCACGGCATCCGCGTGTGCACGATCGCGCCCGGCATCGTCGAGACGCCGATGCTCGAAGGCGTCACCGAGGAGTTCCGCGCGGGCCTCGCGGCAGGCGTGCCGTTCCCGAAGCGGCTGGCCCGGCCTGATGAGTATGCCCAGCTGGCGCTGGCGATCATCGACCACGACTACCTCAACGGCGAGGTCATCCGGATGGACGGCGCCCTGCGGATGGCACCCCGCTAGAGCCATGAACGACGCACCAGCGGTCTTCTTCGACATCGGGGACACCCTGGCGGCCGCGGTCGTCGAGGACGGGAAGCTCGCCCGGCTCGACACGTTCCGCTTCGTGCCGGAGGTCCTCGCCGAGCTCCGGCACGCCACGACGGCCATCGGGCTGATCTCCAACACCGGCAGCGAGACCAGGGCACACCTGGAGCAGCTGCTCACCGAGTCCGGGCTCCTGCCGCTCGTGGACGCCCACCTCTGCCTGTTCAGCTCGGTCGAGGGCCTCGACAAGTCGCAGCCGGAGTTCTTCACCCTCGCCAGTGACCGGGCCGGGCTGCCCGCCTCCCGCTGCCTGTTCGTCGGCGAGGACGCCCGGGAGCGAGCGGTCGCCGCATCGGTCGGCTTCGGAGTCTCGCCGCATCCGCTGCACGCCCTGCACGTGGTCGGGTCGACCCCCCAGCCCTGAGACCTCAGGCGGCGAGCATCTTCAGGACCGCCTGCTCGATGGCGTCCTGGCGCTCCTCGGTCGTCGCGTGCTCGGCGTGCACGACCTCCTCGATCGTCACGCCGTCCTCGTAGAGGTCGACGACCCGCGGGTCGACGTACGACGCCTTGGCGATCGCCGGGGTGTTGCCGAGGTATGTCGACACCTGCACCATCGCCTGCCGGATGGCCCGCTTGCGGGACGCCTTGGTGTCCCCCGGCTCGTCGGTGTCGGCGAGGGCCGCCGCTGCGAGCACGGTGGCGTGCCAGGTGCGGAAGTCCTTGGCGGTCATGTCGCCGCCGGTCGAGTGCCGGAGGTAGTCGTTGACCCGGGAGGCGTCGAGCGGCAGCCACCGCCGGTCCACCTGGTAGGCCATCAGCCGCGCGTCCGAACTCCGCCGCCGGCGCATCGTCTCGACGGCCCGGATGGACAGCGGGTCGTCGATCTCGATGCAGTGGTCCACGCCGGACTTGCCGGTGAAGGTGAAGATCAGCCGGCCCTTCCGCCGCGTCACGTGCCGCCGCTCCAGGGTGGTGAGGCCGAAGCTGCCGTTCTCGTCGGTGTAGGCGTCCGACCCGATCCGGAAGTACCCCAGGTCAAGCAGGCGTACGGCGGTCGCAGCCGCCCGCTCGAGCGGCATGCCCGGCAGCTCGAGGTGCTCGAGCACCGAGGCCCGGGTGTGCGAGAGCTGGCGGGCGACCTCGAGGACCCGGTCGAACTTCATCGCGTCGCGCTTGACCCGCCACTCCGGGTGGTAGAGATACTGCTTGCGGCCCGCCGAGTCCATGCCGACGGCCTGGATGTGGCCGTTGGGCACCGGGCAGATCCAGACGTTCTCCCACGCGGGCGGGATCGCCAGGCTCTTGATCCGCTCGACGTCACGGGGGCTGATCTTCGCGCCCGTGTCGTCGACGTAGGTGAACCCCTTGCCGACCCGTCGACGGGTCCAGCCCCTCGACGCCGGCCGCACCGTGCGCAGACGAACCATGGCGGGCCAGTACCCGCAGGGACCGGGTCAAACCGCCGCCCCGCGGGGCGCTCGTCACATGGGTGTCAGCGGCGGGTGAGGGCCTGGATCGCCGGGCGGGCGTCGACGATGTAGACGATCGCGGCGACGGCACCGACCAGGTTGAGCAGCGAGAACGGGTACCAGATGAGCATGTGCGCCACCAGCGCGATGCCCAGGATGATCAGCCAGGCCGGCTTGGTCAGCTTGTCCGCGGCCACGAAAGCATCGGGACGCCGGGCGACCGCGTCGATGAACGCCCAGCCCTGCAGCACGAACAGCGCCAGGGTGATGACGGACATGAGCACGCTCTGGACGGCGAAGACGGCGAACACGTCCCTAGCCTAGCCGCTGCCTGCGCCGGAAGCCCCGGCTGCGAACGCACAAAGGCCCCCGACCGCGAACGGTCGAGGGCCTTCGGTGAGCATCCCCCCAGCCGAGGCGTCCCGTTATGCGTGGCTGAGCCACACACAACACGACGCCTCGGCGGGGGTGGGACCGCAGAACGCGACGCCTCGGCGGGGGTGGGACCGCAGAACGCGACGCCTCGGCGGGTGGGTGCTACTTGCCGGTCTTGGCGGCAGCGTCCTTGGCGGCCCTGGTGGTCGCCGAGGCGGTCTTGCGGGCCGAGGTGCCGGTGGCCTTGGCGGAGCTCTTGGCGGTGCCGGCGGTCCGGGCGGTGCTGGAGGCCGTGCGCTTGGCCGAGGTGCGGGCGGCCTTGACGGACGACTTCGCCGAGTCGGCCGCAGTGTCAGCGGTCCGGCCGGCCTGGGTCCGGGTGGTCTTGGCCCGCGAGGTGGTCTTCTTGGCCTCGTCCTTGGCGCGCTGGGTGGACTCCTGGCGACGGATGCGGCTCACCAGGCTGCGGCCGCGGGCGGCCAGGTCGACGTACTGCTGGTTGAGCTCGTCGACGGTGCCGGTGACGGTGTCGCTGAACTCGGTGACCGACTCCTTGACGAGCGCGACGGTCTTGGTCGGGATCGCCTTGGGGTCCCGGGCGAACGCGACGGCGGCGTCGACGCTGCCGACGGCGGCGAAGAACGGGCGGGTCGGGTCGATCTTGTTCTGTGCGAAGCTGTTGGTCCTAGCCATGGTGATCTCCTTGCGGTGGGGTGCCGTCTGGCACCGACGTATGGGTGAGGTTGGCTGCCCGGAACGAGTGGTAGACGTCGAGCAGCGACTGCTTCTGGCGCTCGGTGAGTGCTGAGTCGGCGAGCACGGCCAGCTCGACCGAGCGCACCTCGCTGTCATCGAGGTTCAGGATCCCGGCGCGGACGTAGAGCGTCTCTGCCGAGATTCGGAGCCCCTTCGCGAGCTGCTGCAGCACCTCGGCGGAGGGCCGGCGCAGTCCACGTTCGATCTGGCTCAGGTACGGGTTCGAGACACCGGTCGCCTCGGCCAGCTGCCGCAGCGAGAGCTTCGCTGCCAGCCGCTGCTCGTGGAGATAGTCGCCGAGCGTGCCGACGGTTTTCCCGACTCCGAACTTTGCCACATCTCCATAGTGCTTGCTTCTGCTAGCAGATGCAAGTGCTCTCGGCGTGAGCCGGGACACAGTCGCCTTGCCGAGCTGTGCGAATCCCCGCGTTTACATGCATGCAATCAGCATGCAGAGGGACCAACCGTGCCTATTCCGTCACTGTGGACACCGGGGGTGACCTGCAGGTCGGTGCGAGCGTCCTGGCCCTTGCCGGTCACCATGTCGTAGGTCAGCGTGTGCCGCGAGCCGGGTGCCAGGTCGACGGTCTGCGAGACGAGGGTCCGCCCGCCGAGCGACTGCTCCTGCAGGTCGCGCGCCTGCCCGTCGTACGACGCCCCGTCGACGTACCCACCGATGGGGGCGTAGACGAACAGCGTCGTCCGGATCAGGCCGCGGGCGATGCCGACGGTGTTGCTGGCGATGTAGTCCGGCAGGCCGGCCGGGTCCGGCACCGACGAGCGCAGGTGCACGGTCACGGTGAGGTGCTGGCGTTCTGCCTGGCACCGGCTCGACGTCACGTCGACGCGGTTGTCGAGGAAGTAGTCCAGCTTGGAGCCGCCGCCGTTGTTCAGGAACACGCCGACCTCCGGAGTGGCGGAGGCCCTGGTGGGGATCGCCCCGCCCAGCCGGGTCGGCCCGAGCAGCGCCTGCTCCGCGGGCCGGTCCGACCACAGCAGGATCCGCCGCTGGTCGGTCGAGGTCACGAGATTCGCCAGCACCGCCTCGGGCTGACCCTGCCCGGTGGACACGGCGTCGAACACGCTGCGCGCGGCGGCGGCGAAGAAGTCGTCCTGCTGCGTGGAGTCCCCGATGTCGACGTACACCTGGTTGAGCAGCATCGCGACGGCGCCCTCCGAGGTGAGCTCCTGCCCGCCCGTCAGCCGCACCGGCCCGGTGCCGCGCAGCAGGTAGGAGAGCGCGACCGGGTCGGCGGACAGCACGCCCTCGACCTTGGTGGCGTGGCGGGCGTTCCACATCCCGGCCAGCAGCTGCGCGGTGCGCGGGAAGTCGGGGGTGAAGTTCGTGTCCTGCGGGAGGATCCCCATGTTCGGACCGAAGATGGCGCGCTCGGCGTTCGTCAATCTGGTGGGCGGAGTCGTGAACGACCCGACGCTCGCCGCGTTGCCCTGGTTGCCGATCGTCACCCTGCCGTCCCGGGCGGTGACGGTGGCGAACGACCCGGGCAGCCCGCCGGTGGACCGCACCTCGGCGTTGTTCTGGAACAGCAGCAGGTAGGTGCGCTCCCCGTGCGCGCCGAGCATCGGAGGCAGCAGCCGGACCGCTCGCGACGCCCGCTCGGCCAGGGTGCTCGCGTCGCCGAGCCGGTCCTGGAGCTGGCGCACCGGTGCGGCGACCTGGGACATCAGTGGGTCGGTGTCGATGGCGTCGACGCGGTCGCGCTGCTCGGCCAGCCGGCCGGTCGCGCGGACGACGGCCGGTGCCACCCTGCTGACCGGTGCCAGGTCGATCCGCCCGCCGACGGGGCGCAGCCGGTCCGGGCTGAGCACTTGGGACGCGCCGACGACGTCGGGCAGCACCCGGGCGGCCAGCTCGTCGGAGACGTCGGCGACCGTGCGGACGGCGACGACGTCCCGTCCGACCACCGGCGCCCTGCTCGCCAGCCACCACAGAGGTCCCCGGGTGTTGTGCCGCGCGGAGCCGGCGTGGCTCTGCAGGGCGGCGAGCGTTCCGGCGCCGCCCGCCGCGTCACCGGACGTCAGCTGCCCGCTCAGGGTGGTGACGTCGGCAGCCACCAGCTGGAGGTCCCGGCGCGCAGTCAGCGCCTGGTAGGCCGTGTAGGCGACCAGCACCACGACAGCGGCCCCGAGGAGCAGGATCGCCCGTCGGAGCCGGTGTCTGCTACGCACGCATCATCGACGCACGCTGAAGCGGTCGGCAGCGGTGTCGCCGCCGAAGTTGTCGGACGCCGGCAGGGCGGCTCTGGCCGTCCAGCCGCCGACCCGGTAGACCCGGTCGAAGCGGACGGCGAACCGCCCGGCACGAAGACGGACGGTCTCGGTCTTCCGCAGACCGTGAAGGTAGATCCGCACCGTCACTCGGCCCGTCGCCGTGACCCGCGACGTGGTGACGACCCGGCCGCTGACATAGGGACGACCGCCACGGTGGATCGAGCGGGCGTTGAACGCGACGATCCGCACGCCGGACCGCATCACCGTGTAGCTGGCGGAGTCCGAGCTCGCGGCGTAGCAGCCCTCACCGAGATAGCTGGCTGTCACCGCGTAGGTGTGTCGGGCGTCGAGGTCGGACGGAATGGAGTGCTGGGCGACCCCGCCGCTGAGAGTGAGGGTGTAGGTATTGCCGGCGACTCGAACGTTGACGCGACCGCCGGGCACGCCCGCGTCGGACCCGACCCGGACGGTGGCGGTGTTCCTGTCGCCGTACACACCGACGTTGCGCACCAGGTCGACGCTCGTCCGGGTCGCGACGGACGCGGGATAGCTCGGGTTGCAGGTCGCGGCCTGTGCCGAGGAGGGGACGAGCGCGACCAGCGCGAGCCCCAGCAGCATGCCGAGCGCTGCGACGGAGGCGATGAGGCGCCGGAGGGCGGTGCTGACCATGAGTGGGGGACCCCTCGAGAGATGGAGCAACGGGAGAAGCCGTCGAGCTCGCTCTCCCAGGACGTGAACTTCGCCTCAACGTATGCCCTGGGCGCTGTCCAGGTAGGGGATTGCAGTAAATGTCCCTGTCCCACACCGAGGGTTCACCCACGTCTAGACCAGTGCTGGTCTCAGCCGCCCAGCAGCGGCCCTCAGCTCCAGGCGGTGGCCCGCACCTCACCCACCGGTCGGCCGCCGCCGAGCAGCTGCACCACCCCGGTCCGACGTACGGCGGCGGCATCCACCCAGCTCTCGGAGGTCACCCCCAGCCGCTCCAGCGCCTCGGCCATCAGGACCGGTCGCACCCGGGCCGAGCCGTCGTCGGTCTTCAGCGCGACCGCCCGGCCGTCGGCGAGCCCTAACGCGTAGCAGGACTCGGCGCCGGCCTTGCCCACCGATCCGGGCACCGCGTGCATCAGGGCCGCCTCGTCGCGGCGGGTGCCCGAGGTGAACTCGGGGAAGCTGCGGATGGCGTCCGCGACCCGGCGCTCCGCCCCGTCCATGGCGGTGGCCAGGGTCCGGAAGGCGGTCGCCAGCCCGACCAGCGACGTGGACAGCAGCGGCGCACCGCACCCGTCCACGGCGACGACCTCGACGGGTCGGCCGGTCAGCTCGGCGAACGACGCGGCGATCGCCTGCTGCAGCGGGTGGTCCGGCGCGAGGTAGCTGGCGGTGTCCCAGCCGTTCACGACGCAGGTGGCGAGCATCGCCGCGTGCTTGCCCGAGCAGTTCATCGCCAGTGCCGACCGCGTCCCGCCGGCGCGGAGGTAGTCCTCGCGCTCGTGCTCGTCGGCCGGCAGGTCGGGCGGCGTCTGCAGCGCGCTCCCGTCGAGGCCGGCTCCCCGCAGGATCCGGCGGACGCCCTCGAGGTGGAAGGCCTCGCCGGAGTGGGACGCCGACGCGAGCGCCAGCAGCTCACCGTCGAGGGTGAGCCCGCACCGCAGCATCGCCACCGCCTGCAGCGGCTTGTTGCAGGACCGCGGCAGCATCGCGGTGTCCACGTCGCCCACCGCCCAGGCGGTCGAGCCGTCCCGCTCCAGGGCGACCACCGAGCCGTGGTGGTGGCCCTCGACGAACCCGGAGCGGACGACCTCGGCGACGATGACGGGGGCAGGGCCGGGGGCAGGCATGGCGCCGACCCTATCCGCGGCCGAGGGACGGGCTTCCTCGGACCGGGCCCTCCGGGTGCGGCACGATGACGTCTGTGCCCAGCGCCCCGGTCCCCCAGCACTGTCCGTCCCCTCGCGAGCTCGACGACCTCGAGCTGATCGCGGGCGGAGCCCTGCGGCCGGCCGGCTTCGAGGGCCCCGACGGGCTGGTCACCCTCTCGCTGCCTGAGGACGTGGCGACCGCGGCTTTCGCCGCCGGCGCCGTGGAGCTCGTGGACCCCGAGGGGCTGCCGCTGGCCCGGGTCGAGGTCACCTCGACGTACGACGCCGGCGACAGGACGGGGATCAGCGGCGCCGTCACCGCCCTGTCCCACCACGAGTTCGGACCCTTCCGGCGGCTCTACCTCTCGCCGGCCGCCGTGCACGAGGCGTACGGCGTCCGCACGCTGACCGTCCCCGTCGCCGGCCCCCTGACCACCACGGACCTGGACCTGGTGCAGGTGCAGGCCGCCGGCCGCCCGGTGCTGCTCCTCGCCCTCGCCGGTGCCGGCACCCCGCGGGGCCTGTCAGCACCGGGGCTGATCCGCGCCACCCTCGCCGCAGCCGCGCTCCTGGAGGACGCCTCCGTGGTCGCCGTGCCCTTGGCGGCGCGCGGCGACGAGGAGGCCGACCACGAGCTGCGCCGGCGGGTCGTCGAGGCCTACGCACCCGGCGAGGTGTTCGCGGCGCCCGGGACCGGTGACCTGCCCGACGCCGTCGCGGCGGTCGTCGACCGGGACCGCCCCGGCCCCGGCGAGCAGGGCCTGGTGCTGTTCTTCACCGGGTTGTCCGGCAGCGGCAAGTCCACCCTCGCTCGGGCGCTGCACGACCGGATCCTCGAGCGGGGCGAGCGCACGGTGACCAGCCTCGACGGCGACGTGGTGCGCCGGAACCTGTCCGCGGGCCTGACGTTCTCCAAGCAGGACCGCGAGACGAACATCCGCCGCATCGGCTGGGTCGCCGCGGAGATCAGCCGGCACCGGGGCGTGGCGCTGTGCAGCCCGATCGCCCCCTTCGACGCGACCAGGCGGCAGGTCCGGGCCATGACCGAGGACGCGGGCGGCGCGTTCGTGCTCATCCACGTGGCCACCCCGCTGGAGGAGTGCGAGCGACGCGACCGCAAGGGCCTCTACGCCAAGGCCCGCCGCGGCGAGATCCCCGAGTTCACCGGGATCTCCTCGCCCTACGAGGAGCCACAGGACGCAACCGTCCGCGTGGACACCACCGGCCGCACGATCGAGGACGCGCTGGGCGACGTCGTCGAGGTCCTCGAGACACAGGGCTGGCTCCGGCTCCGGCTCGCCACCGCCGGGCCCCAGTGAGTGACCTGCTGACGACCAGCGCGCTGGCCGTCCTGCTGGTCAGCTTCGGCGTCGGCATCGTGGTCGGCCTCACCGGCATGGGCGGCGGTGCACTGATGACCCCGGCCCTGATCTTCCTCGGCATCGACCCCACGGTCGCGGTGGCCAACGACCTGGTGGCCGCGTCGGTCAACAAGTCGGTCGGCGCCGGGGTGCACTGGAAGCACGGCAGACCGAACCTCCGGCTGGCCGGCCTGCTGATGTGCGCGTCGGTCCCGACCGCCTTCGCCGGGGCCTTCATCGTCAAGGCGCTCGCGGGCGTCGCGAACCAGGAGACGTTCCTGAAGCAGGCGCTCGGGGTGGCTCTGCTGGTCACCGCCTCGACGTACGCCCTGCGGATGTATCTCCAGCTGCGACTCGTCAGCGGCGGCAACACCGTGCTGCAGGACGACCCCCGGCTCAGGCCGGTGCTCACCCTGATGGTCGGCGCCGTCGGCGGCCTGCTCGTCGGCATCACGTCGGTCGGCTCGGGCTCGTTGATCATGGTGGCACTGCTGCTGCTCTATCCCACCCTGTCCGCGGTGCGGCTGGTCGGCACAGACCTCGTGCAGGCTGTCCCGCTGGTGCTCTCGGCCGCCATCAGCCACGTGATCGTCAGCGGCGTCGACTGGTCGGTCCTCATCCCGCTGATCCTGGGCGGGTCGCCGGGGACGTTCCTCGGCGCCCGGATCGCGAACTGGGTCTCGCAGTCGGTGATCCGACGCGGCATCGTCATCGTGCTCACCCTCACCGGCCTGAACATGCTCGGCGTCCCGCCGCGCATCGTGGGCATCATCGGCGCCGGGATGCTCCTGCTCGGTCCCCTGGCGTGGGGTTATGTCAGGCACCTCAGGGGGCTGCCGGCCTTCGACAACAACGCGGCCGCCTGGCGCCTGCCGGACGACGTTTGAGCGCTCAGCCGCCCAGGGAGGCCACGAACGCCCGCGCCTGGTCATAGGACGGCAGCAGGCCGGCGGCCTCCGCCTCGGCGAGGGTCGGCGCCTGCTCGTCCTTGGGCGACAGCAGCGGCTTGAGCGGTGCGCCGTCGCGACCCGTCGTCGGCCACTCGATGCCGATCGCTGGGTCCAGCGGGTGCACCCCGTGCTCGCGTCCCGGTGCGTACGGCGTCGAGCACAGGTAGGACACCACGCTGTCGTCCTCGAGGGCCATGAACGCGTGCCCGAGCCCCTCGGAGAGGTACGCCGCGCGCCGGTCGGTGTCGTCGAGCGTGACCATCTCCCAGGTGCCGTACGTCGGGGAGCCGACCCTGAGGTCGACGATCACGTCGACCACCGACCCGCGCAGGCAGGTGACCCACTTGGCCTGGCTGGGGGGCAGCTCGGCGAAGTGGATGCCGCGCAGCGTGCCGGCCACCGACACGGACGCGTTCGCCTGCGCGAGAGTGAAGCGGTGCCCCGTCGCCTCGGCGAACCGGTCGGCGCGGAACCACTCGAGGAACGCGCCGCGGTCGTCCCCGTGCACCCGCGGGGTGACCTCGAAGGCACCGGCGATGGGCAGCTCACGAATCTCCACCTGAGTAGGGTACGGACCGGCTCGACGCCTTCCAGGGAGGATCGACACATGAGGTGGCTCGTCACCGGCTCGAACGGCATGCTCGGGACCGACCTGGTCGACGTGCTGCACTCCCTCGGGGAGGAGGTCACCCCGGCGACGCGCGCCACGCTCGACGTCACCGACGAGGACGCGGTGCGGGCCGCCGTACGCGGTCATGACGTGGTGGTGAACGCGGCCGCATGGACCGCCGTCGACGACGCCGAGGAGCACGAGGCGGCCGCCTCCGTGGTGAACGCCGACGCGCCCCGGCTGCTGGCCCGGGCGGCTCGGGAGCACGGTGCGTGGCTGGTGCAGGTGAGCACGGACTACGTCTTCGACGGCTCGGCCCGGGCGCCGTACCCCGAGGACGCCCCGGCCGCACCCGTCTCCGCCTACGGGCGCACCAAGGCCGGCGGCGAGCAGGCAGTCCGCGAGGAGCTCCCCGAGGGGCACCTGCTGGTGCGCACCGCCTGGCTGTACGGCGCCCACGGTGGCTGCTTCCCGAAGACCATCGCGCGGGTGGCTCGCGAGCGCGGCGAGGTGAGCGTCGTGGACGACCAGGTGGGCCAGCCGACCTGGACCCGCGACGTCGCCGACCTCGTCGTCCGGCTGGTGCAGGCCGACGCGCCGGCGGGCACCTACCACGCGACGTCGTCCGGGCAGTGCAGCTGGTTCGACTTCGCGCGCGACGTGGTGGCCTCCGCCGGGCTCGAGCCGTCGGTGGTGAAGTCGACGACCAGCGCGGCGTTCGTGCGCCCGGCACCCCGCCCGGCGTACTCCGTGCTCGGCCACGAGGCGCTGCACCGGCTCGGGGTGGCGCCGATCGAGGACTGGGAGCGGCGCTGGGCCCTCGCCGCGCCGAGCGTACTGGGCTAGCCACCCAGGGCCGTTGTCCACATGCTGGACGGTTCTGGAGCCGCGATCAGGCGCCGACAGCACCAGCGGTTCGGGACGGACTCGGGCATATCGCCGAACGTCGCGGGCGTCGGTGGAGAAGTCGTCGCCGAGGTCTCAAGGGTGACCGCGCGGCTGTCGAGACTTACTGCAGAAGCCGCCACCCCGACGGCAACCCGACACCCGGAAGCAGGTCAGGACCCGATGGACACCACTCGAATCGCCGCCCAGAGTTTCGAGCAGAGCCTCTCCGTCGCGTTGCACCGGCCCGAGGGCGGCACCTCCGAGGTGCCGACCATCCTGCGCTACGACTCGAGCGACCCCTACGCGCTCACCATGTCCTTCCAGCTCGCCGAGGGCCCGGTCCCGTGGACCTTCGGGCGGGAGCTGCTCAGCGGCGGCCTGTTCGAGCCGACCGGGGACGGCGACGTGCACGTGTGGCCCGGCCTGGACGACCACGGCTTCGCGACGGTCTCCATCGAGCTCTGCTCCCCGCACGGCAACGCGCTGGTCGACCTCCGCACCACCGACGCCGACCGGTTCGTCACCCGGAGCCACGCTCTGGTGGCGCCCGGCGAGGAGTCCGCCCACGTCGACGTGGACGGCCTGATCACCGCGATCACCGCGGCCGACGCCGCCTGACCCGACGCTCCCTCTTCTTGCCCCGGGCCGCCTTGCAGGCGGCCCGGGGTTCTGCAAGTCCCCACCCCGGCCGAGGCGCCCCGTTCTGCGGTCCCCACCCCGACGAGGCGTCCCGTTCTGCGACTTCCACCCCGCCGAGGCGTCCCGTTCTGCGGGCCGCCGCGGACCGGACGCTGCCGGCCGGTGACGGCCGAGGGCCCGTCAGTCCCGGGCCGCCTCCTCCGCCGCATCCGCAGCATCGGCGACGACCACCACCGAGGCCGCCACCGCGTCCCGGACTGCTCGAGCGTGCCACTCGTAGTGCTTGTCGACATCGCCCTTCTTGACCACGGCGTAGCAGTCCGCGCAGGAGATGAGCTCCTCGACGTTGTCCACAGTGGCGTCTTCCATGAGGCTCACGCTACTGCCGCCGAGCCCGCCCAGCGTGCCGAGTCGACAGTATGCAGCGGCGGGGGTCAGCCGGTGACCAGCAGCTGCAGGAGGTACTCGCCGTAGCCGGACTTCACCAGGGCCTCGCCCCGCTGCCGGAGCTCGTCGTCGGTGAGGAAGCCCTGCCGCCAGGCGACCTCCTCGGGGCAGCCGATCTTCAGGCCCTGCCGGTGCTCGACGGTCTGGATGAAGTTGCTCGCGTCGTTGAGGGAGTCGAAGGTCCCGGTGTCCAGCCACGCGAAGCCGCGCTCGAGGACCTCGACCTGCAGCCGGCCCTGCTCGAGGTAGGCCCGGTTGACGTCGGTGATCTCATACTCCCCCCGCGCCGACGGCTTCAGGTCCCGGGCGATCGCCAGCACGTCGTTGTCGTAGAAGTACAGCCCCGGGATCGCGAAGCTGCTCCGCGGCCGCGACGGCTTCTCCTCCAGCGAGAGCGCCTTGCCCGTCGAGTCGAACTCCACGACGCCGTACGCCGTGGGGTCCGAGACGCGGTAGGCGAAGACCGCCGCACCGTCCACGCCCTCGAAGCGGGTCAGCTGTCGTCCGAAGCCGGGCCCGTAGAACAGGTTGTCGCCCAGCACCAGCGCGCTCGTCGACGTTCCGACGAAGGAAGCGCCGATGGTGAACGCCTGGGCCAGCCCGTCCGGTGAGGGCTGCTGGGCGTAGGTGAGATTGATGCCGAACCGGGAGCCGTCGCCGAGCAGCCGCTCGAACTGCGCGGCGTCGTGCGGGGTGGTGATGACCAGGATGTCCCGGATGCCCGCGAGCATCAGCGTGGTGAGGGGGTAGTAGATCATCGGCTTGTCGTAGACAGGCACCATCTGCTTGCTGACACCCATCGTGATCGGGTGCAACCGCGTGCCGCTTCCACCGGCCAGGATGATTCCGCGCATGTCGGTTAGTGTGCCGGACCATGAGGCTTCTGGTGACGGGCGGCGCGGGTTTCATCGGCTCCCACTACGTCCGATCCCTGCTCACGGGCGCCTGGGGCTCCGACGAGCCCGAGTCCGTGGTGGTGCTCGACAAGCTCACCTACGCCGGCAACTTGGCCAACCTCGCGCCGGTGCGCGACGACCCCCGGCTCCGGTTCACCCAGGGCGACATCCTGGACCGCGCGCTGGTCGACCGGCTGGTCGACGAGGCCGACGCGGTGGTGCACTTCGCTGCCGAGTCGCACGTGGACCGGTCCATCGCAGGCGCCACCGACTTCGTGATGACCAACGTGGTCGGCACCCACACCCTGCTGGACGCCGCCTTGCGCCATGGCATCGACAAGTTCGTGCACGTGTCCACCGACGAGGTCTACGGCTCGATCCCCTCCGGCTCGTGGGACGAGAAGCAGCCGCTGGAGCCGAACTCGCCGTACTCCGCCTCGAAGGCGTCCTCGGACCTGCTGGCCCGCGCCTACCACCGCACCCACGGGCTGCCGGTGTGCATCACCCGCTGCTCGAACAACTACGGGCCCTACCAGTTCCCCGAGAAGGTCATCCCGCTGTTCGTCACCAACCTGATCGACGGCCTCCGCGTCCCGCTGTACGGCGAGGGCACGAACGTCCGCGACTGGCTGCACGTCGACGACCACTGCCGGGGCATCCACCTGGTGCTCGCGGGCGGACGGCCCGGCGAGGTCTACAACATCGGGGGCGGCACGGAGCTCACCAACAAGGAGCTGACCGGCCGGCTGCTGGACGCCACCGGGGCCGGCTGGGACAGGGTGGAGAAGGTGCCGGACCGGCTCGGGCACGACCTGCGATACTCGGTGAACATCACCAAGATCCGCGCCGAGCTCGGCTACGAGCCGGCGGTGCCCTTCGAGCGGGGCCTGGCCGAGACGGTCGACTGGTATCGCCAGCGTCGCGACTGGTGGGAGCCGCTGAAAGTCGGTGCCGGATCTGCTTGATATCGTTGGCCCCGTGCAACAACAAGTGGAGCAGTCAGTGACCCTGGACTCGGAGAAGCGTCCCTGGGGCAGCTGGCACGTGATCGACGTCGGCCCCGGATACAAGATCAAGCGCATCCACGTCGACCCGGGCTGCCGGCTGTCGCTGCAGACGCACCTGTATCGCAGCGAGCACTGGGTCGTCGTCTTCGGCATCGCCACGGCGCACATCGACGACGAGATCCTCACCGCGGGCCCGGGCGACTCCCTCGACGTGCCCCGCGGTGCGCGGCACCGGCTCGCCAACGAGGGCGCCGAGGAGCTGGTGATCGTCGAGGTCCAGCACGGCGGCTACACCGGCGAGGACGACATCGTCCGCATCGAGGACGACTTCGGCCGCCACCACGGCTGAGCGCCTACTCCGTCAGGGACGGCCGAGCGCGCGGTAGGTCCAGCCGGCGGACCGCCATACCTGGGGGTCCAGGCAGTTGCGGCCGTCCAGCACCCGCCTGCGCTCCACCAGGGTGCCCAGGTCGGCCGGGTCCAGGGCGACGTACTCCGCCCACTCGGTGAGCACCAGCACCAGCTCGGCTCCGGTGACGGCCTCCTGAGCGGTGGCGGTGAACTGCAGGTCCGGCCACTTCTTGCGGGCGTTGTCGATGGCGCGTGGGTCCGTGACGCGTACGTCGGCCCCCTGCAGCTGCATCTGAGCGGCGATGCTGAGCGCCGGGGAGTCGCGCACGTCGTCGCTCTCGGGCTTGAACGCAGCCCCGAGTACGGCGATCCGCCGGCCGGCGATCGACCCGCCGAGCTCCTCACGCGCCAGGTCGACCATCCGGACCCGGCGACGCATGTTGATGGCGTCGACCTCGCGCAGGAAGGTGAGGGCCTGGTCGGCACCGAGCTCGCCGGCCCGGGCCATGAACGCGCGGATGTCCTTGGGCAGGCAGCCACCGCCGAACCCGACCCCGGCGTTGAGGAACTTGCGGCCGATCCGGTCGTCGAGCCCGATCGCGTCGGCGAGCATGGTGACGTCGGCCCCGGCGACCTCGCACAGCTCGGCCATCGCGTTGATGAAGGAGATCTTGGTGGCCAGGAACGAGTTGGCGGCGACCTTGACCAGCTGGGCGGTGGCGAGATCGACCACCATCTTCGGCGTGCCAGCAGCCAGAGCGGTGCTGTAGACCTCGTCGAGCCGCTCGCCGGCGCGCTCCCCCGCCGCACCGGGTGCCACGCCGTAGACGAACCGGTCCGGGTGCAGGGTGTCGTGCACGGCCTTGCCCTCGCGGAGGAACTCCGGGTTCCAGACCAGGGTCGCCTCCGGAGCGGTCTCCGCGATCCGCTCGGCGAGCAGCTCCGCGGTGCCGACCGGGACGGTCGACTTGCCGACCACCACGTCGCCGGGCGCCAGGTGCGGGACCAGGTCCTCGACGGCTGCATAGACGTAGCGGAGGTCGGCGGCGTTCTCGCCCCGCTTCTGCGGGGTGCCGACACAGACGAAGTGCACCTCGGCCCCGGCGGCGTCGGCTGCGTCGGTGGAGAAGGTCAGCCGGCCCGACGCGATCCCGTCGGCGAGCAGCTCCGGCAGGCCGGGCTCGTAGAACGGCGCCTCGCCCCGGCTGAGCGCCTCGACCTGGGCGGCGATCACGTCGACCCCCACCACGTGGTGGCCGAGCTGCGCCATACAGGCGGCGTGCACGGCCCCGAGGTAGCCGCACCCGAACACAGAGATACGCACGTCCTCCACACTAAAGGGTCGAACCGTCACGGTTCGCCGGAACGTGTCGCTCGGTCTGGAAGTGCTGAAAGTGCAGTGACTAGGTACGATGACGGCTGCTCCGAACGAGAGGTCCCTCCCCACCGATGTCATCCACGCATGTTGACTACCGCCTGAGCCAGCTGGACGAGCTGGAGGCTGAGTCGATCCACATCTTCCGCGAGGTCGCGGCCGAGTTCGAGAAGCCGGTCCTGATGTTCTCCGGCGGCAAGGACTCGATCGTCATGCTGCGGCTGGCGGAGAAGGCGTTCTACCCAGCGAAGATCCCGTTTCCCGTGCTCCAGGTGGACACCGGCTTCGACTTCCCGGAGGTGCTCGCGACCCGGGACCACTGGGTCAACCGGCTGGGCGTGCGGATGATCGTCGCGTCGGTCGACGAGGCGATCAAGAACGGCGTGATCGTCGACGACGGCAAGACCAGCCGCAACCGGATGCAGATCGGCACCCTGCTGCACGTCATCGAGGAGGAGGGCTTCACGGCCGCCTTCGGTGGCGGCCGCCGCGACGAGGAGAAGGCCCGGGCCAAGGAGCGCGTCTACTCCCACCGCGACGAGTTCGGCCAGTGGGACCCCAAGATGCAGCGCCCCGAGCTGTGGTCGCTCTACAACGGCCGGATCCACGGCGGTGAGCACATGCGGATCTTCCCGCTGTCGAACTGGACAGAGCTGGATATCTGGGACTACATCCACCAGGAGCAGGTCGAGATCCCGTCCATCTACTTCGCCCACCAGCGCCGGGTGATCCGCCGCGACGGGATGCTGCTCTCGGAGTCCGAGACGATCCAGCCCAAGGGCAACGAGAAGGTCGAGGAGCTGACCGTGCGGTTCCGCACCGTCGGCGACATGACCCAGACCGGCTGCGTGGAGAGCCACGCCGCCACCACTGCCGAGATCATCGACGAGATCGCCGTCGCCCTCGTCACCGAGCGCGGCGCGACCCGTGGCGACGACCGCTTCTCGGAGGCAGCCATGGAAGACCGCAAGAAGGAGGGCTACTTCTGATGGACCTGCTCCGTTTCGCCACCGCCGGCTCCGTCGACGACGGCAAGTCGACCCTGATCGGCCGTCTGCTGCTGGACGCGAAGGCGATCTTCGCCGACCAGCTCGAGGCGGTCGAGGCCACGTCGAAGTCGAAGGGCTACGACTACACCGACCTCGCGCTGCTCACCGACGGCCTGCGCTCCGAGCGGGAGCAGGGCATCACGATCGACGTGGCCTACCGCTACTTCGCGACGCCCGAGCGCAAGTTCATCATCGCCGACACCCCCGGGCACGTGCAGTACACCCGCAACATGGTCACCGGTGCCTCCACCGCCGACCTGGGCCTGGTGCTCGTCGACGCCCGCCAGGGCCTCACCGAGCAGTCCCGGCGGCACGCGGTCATCCTGTCGCTCCTGCGGGTCCCGCACATGGTGCTCGCGGTGAACAAGATGGACCTCGTCGACTACGACCAAGGGGTCTACGACAAGATCCATCAGGAGTTCACCTCCTTCGCGACCAAGCTGAACATCCCGGACCTGGAGATCATCCCGATCTCCGCCCTCAAGGGCGACAACGTCGTGAACCGCTCCGAGCACATGGACTGGTATGACGGCCCGTCCCTGATGCACCACCTCGAGCACGTGCACGTCGCCTCCGACCGCGACCTCGTCGACGCCCGCCTGCCGGTGCAGTACGTCGTCCGCCCCAAGTCGGACGACTTCCACGACTACCGCGGCTACGCAGGGATGCTCGCCGGCGGCGTGCTCAAGCCCGGTGACGAGGTCCTCGTCCTGCCGTCCGGGATGACCAGCCGGATCGCCGGCATCGACCTCTTCGACAAGGAGATCGGCGAGGCATTCCCACCCATGTCGGTCACCGTCCGGCTCGAGGACGATGTCGACGTCTCCCGCGGCGACATGATCTGCCGCCCGCAGAACGCCCCCAAGCCCAGCCAGGACATCGACGCGATGATCTGCTGGATGACGAACGAGCCGCTCCGGCCGCGGCAGAAGTTGGCGATCAAGCACACCACCCGCAGCGGACGGGCGCTCGTGAAGGACATCCAGTACCGCCTGGACATCAACACCCTGCACCGCGACCAGGAGACCAAGGAGCTCGGTCTCAACGAGATCGGCCGCGTGCAGCTGCGCACCACCACCCCCCTGCTGTGTGACCCCTACAGCAAGAACCGAACAACTGGCTCATTCATCCTCATAGACGAGGCCACTGGCGTTACGGTCGGTGGAGGAATGATCAACTCGGGGAGCTAGATGCGCTCCCAGCCCGACTGGGAGATGGCTGCTTGTCAACGCGGATCTCGGATTCTGCCGACGTAGACGCACATGCCCGAGGCGGCGACGGGACGACCGTATGGGATCTTGCGGCGCTCGTTGAAGACGGGGCGTCCAGAGCGCCGGCGTTAGATCTGCTGCACGACGCCCGCGCCGGCTCGCTTGAGAGAGCGGCCGTCCCGCTGGAGCTTCTCGACGAGGACTCCTGGCGGCTCGCTCGCACGGGGAATCGCTATGAACAGACAGACGAGCCGCCGTCGCTGGAGTCAGAGCGGTGAACTCGCATGGCTGACTTCATCCCCTCCGCGAAGCCGATCATCGGTGATGACGAGCGCGCCGCAGTTGATCGGGTCATGCGATCCGGAATGCTCGCACAGGGCCCTGAGGTGGCCGCCTTCGAAATCGAGTTCGCAGCCCACTTCGAGTTGGGCAGGAGCTGTGTGGCGGTGAACTCCGGCACCTCGGGACTGCATCTGGGACTGCTTGCCGCGGGTGTCCAACCAGGTGACGAAGTGATCGTCCCCTCCTTCAGCTTCGCGGCAACGGCCAACGCAGTTGCCCTCGTGGGAGCCACGCCAGTGTTTGCAGACATAGACGAGCACTCCTTCTGCCTGGACCCTGCCGCCGTCGAGGCCGCTGTTACCAGCCGGACCGTCGGCATCATGCCTGTGCATCTATATGGCCACCCTGCCGACATGGCCGGCTTGAGCGCGATAGCGGCCAAGCACGGAGTTCAGATCTTCGAGGACGCCGCACAGGCGCACGGCGCTTCTTTGGCCGGCACGCCAGTCGGAGCCTTTGGAGCGTTCGGAATGTTCTCGCTCTACCCGACGAAGAACATGACGTCTGGTGAAGGCGGCATGGTCACCGCGTCAACGCCTGAGATCGCTCGACTTCTGCGGCTCTACCGTAACCAAGGGATGCGGCGCCAGTACGAGAACGAGGTTGTGGGGTTGAACAACCGCATGACTGACCTGCATGCGGCCATTGGCCGAGTGCAGCTGTTGAAGGTGCAGGGCTGGACCAAGCAGCGGCAGGAGAACGCCGACTACCTAACACGGCACCTTCGAGGAGTCGTGACACCCAAGGTGGATCGGGATGCGGTTCACGTCTATCACCAGTACACGATCCGCATAGCGGACGACCGCGACGGCATGGCGGCAGCGCTTCGTGAGCAATTCCAGATCGGATCGGGCACCTTCTATCCGACTCCGATTCACAAGCTTGCTCCATTCCAGTCGTCCGTCGATCTTCCCATTACGGAGAAGGCGTCCCGGGAGTGTCTTTCCTTGCCCGTGCACCCGTCGCTTAACCAAGCAGACCTTGACCGCATCGTCTCGGCTGTCAACGACCTTGCCTCGGCGGGTGCTTGACATGGCCAATCTCCGGGCGGGACTCATCGGCCTCGGCATGATGGGCCGGCATCACGCCCGAGTGCTTTCCAGCCTTGAGGGCGTCGACCTCGTCGCGGTAGTTGACGCAGCAGGCGATCCTCACCACGTCGCCGGCTCGCTCCCCGTACTCCGGGCCGTGGACGAGCTGTTGAAGGTGGGGGTCGACTACTGCACAGTGGCTGTGCCCACAATCCATCACGAAAGGATCGCACTGTCGTTGGCCGCGGCCGGCGTGCACGCCCTGATCGAGAAGCCTCTCGCGCCGGACATGCAATCGGCACTAAGAATCGCTGACGCTTTTTCCGCGGCAGGCCTCGTCGGCGCGGTCGGGCATATTGAGCGGTTCAACCCAGCGCTACAGTCGGCACGGAAGCGCTTAGAAGACGGCGACCTCGGGATGGTCTACCAGATCATTACTCGCCGGCAAGGGCCCTTTCCCGGACGAATCGCCGATGTGGGTGTCGTCAAGGATCTAGCTACTCACGACATCGACCTGACGGCCTGGGTGGCTCAGCAACCATTCGTCTCGGTCGCCGCCCGAACAGCATTCAAGAGCGGACGATCGCATGAGGACCTAATCGCTGTCGTCGGTTGCCTAGCTGACGGAACCGTCACAAACCACCTGGTGAACTGGCTGTCGCCCCTAAAGGAGCGAGTCACGATAATCACCGGCGAACGCGGCACTTTTGTTGCAGATACGCTGGTCGCAGATTTGACGTATTACGCCAATGGTTCAGTACCGACGACGTGGGACGGCCTGCGACAGTTTCGCGGCGTCTCAGAAGGTGATGTCATCCGCTACGCCATACCTAAGCCTGAGCCGCTGCGCGTCGAGCATGAAGAGTTCCGAGACGCCGTGAGAGGAATGGGAAAAAATATCGTCACTTTGCAACAGGGGTTAACGACAGTTGTCGTCGCGGAAGCGATGATCGAGTCGGCTCGAACAGGAAAGACGATCGGCATCGAGACGCTGACATGCAGATAGCGGTCGTAGGTCTCGGAAAAATCGGCCTACCGCTCGCGGCTCAGTTTGCGGATAAGGGGCATCAAGTCACGGGGGTGGACATCCAGACGAAGACGGTGTCGACCATCAACGCTGGGCAAGAGCCCTTCTCCGGTGAGTCCGGTCTAGGCGCCAGACTCGCGCGACTGGTGCCAGCCGGCATACTAAGGGCCACCACCAATTACGCGGAGGCAATTCCCGAAGCAGAAGCCGTGGTAGTCGTTGTGCCCCTATTCGTTGACGGCGCAGGCAAGCCTGAATTCAGCAGCATTGACTCCGCCACCGAGAAGATCGCCGAGAACCTCTCGCCTGATACCCTCGTCATTTACGAAACAACATTGCCGGTAGGAACTACAAGGAATAGGTGGAAACCACGACTGGAGCAGGGCAGCGGACTTACCGAGGGAATCGACTTTCATGTCGTCTTTTCGCCCGAAAGGGTTCTCACCGGTCGAGTGTTCGAGGACCTCCGGAAGTATCCCAAATTGGTGGGAGGGCTCAGGCCGGCGGGAGCGCGCGCCGCGCGAGCTTTCTACGAGCAAGTGCTTGACTTTGACCACCGCCGCGATCTCGAGCGAGGCAATGGCGTATGGGACTTGGGCTCCGCCGAAGCAGCCGAACTGGCTAAACTCGCGGAGACCACATATCGAGACGTCAACATTGGATTGGCTAACCAATTCGCGGTCTATGCAGACCGAATTGGCATAGATGTGTTCGCCGTGATAGAGGCCTCGAATTCGCAGCCATACAGCCATATACACTCTCCAGGCATTGCCGTGGGCGGCCACTGCATACCAGTTTACCCCCTTCTATACATGGCAACAGACCCACATGCCACCGTCGTCCACGCAGCAAGGCAAGCCAACAAAGCCATGCCAGCGCATGCTATTGATCTCCTAGAGGGGGCATACGGCGCCATAGAGAATGCTAAAGTCGTCGTGCTTGGAGTGTCTTACCGAACTGGCGTCAAGGAGTCAGCATTCAGCGGCGTCTTCTCCACCGTCAGGCAGCTAGAAGACCGAGGGGCAATCGTGCTGGCCCATGACCCCCTATTTTCTGATCCAGAACTGCGCGCTCTCGGTTTGGAACCCTTTCACCTTGGTGAAGGCGCCGACGCAGGCGTAATTCAAACCGCTCACGCCCAGTACCAGACAATGGTCGCCGACGACATACCAGGGATTAAGGTCCTCGTCGACGGCCGAAACCTGACAGACGACGTCCACTGGGAAGGTGTGACAAGGATAGTGTTGGGCAATGCTAGGAGAACTTCAACGTGCGAGTAATCAGTATTGTGGGGGCCCGGCCACAATTCGTGAAGTTGGCGCCCATGTCTACCGCGCTCCTTGCTCAAGAGATCGATCACGTCATTGTTCATACGGGACAGCACTACGACACTCAAATGTCAGAAGCCCTTTTTGATGACCTAGCTATCCCCCGTCCAGATCACAACCTCGCCGTGGGATCGGGACCCCATGGCAGCCAAACAGGAGCCATGCTCGCTAAAATCGAGACGGTCCTCTTGGAGGACCCATCCCAAGTGATCCTTGTGTACGGGGATACAAATTCAACGCTCGCGGGAGCGCTGGCGGCGAGTAAGTTGCAGCGTCGGGTCGTTCATGTCGAGGCAGGGCTAAGATCCTTCAATAGGGCGATGCCCGAGGAGATCAACAGGGTCGTGACGGACCACGTTTCCGACCTACTTCTAGCGCCAACTCGAACGGCCGAGGGGCATCTGCGCCGCGAGGGGCTCGAAGACCGGACGGTTTGCACCGGAGACTTGATGATCGATATATGCTTGAGGCTAGGCCGCGAGAAGCTCGCAAGGCCGCCCATGCCGGAAAGCCTGGGCCCTAGCGATGAGTTTGTTTTGGCGACGATTCATCGTCCTGAGAATACAGATCGACCAGCGAGGCTTGCCTGCATCTTGGCCGCTCTTAGAACGATTACTGTTCCCGTTGTGCTGGCGGCGCATCCTCGTCTTGTGCGTAAAGCTAGAGAATATGGGCTGGCACTCAGCCAGGGAAATGTCCTTAACGTTGAGCCTTTCTCTTACCGCGGAATGGTAGGAGCACTTCAACACTCGCAGGGTTTGATTACCGACTCAGGGGGTCTGCAGAAAGAAGCCTTTGCGCTCGGAATCCCATGCACGACGATACGCACGGAGACCGAATGGGGCGAAACCCTGGGGGGCGGGTGGAATGTGCTCGACCCGACGCTTACTCATACGTCCGAACTCGCAAACCGTGAAGTCGACAATTTGCCCCCGAGGGGGACCCCATTCGGAGACGGAAAATCAGCAGAGCGAATGGTCACCGAGATAGAGCGCAGGTTCTCATGAGCCGTACCGATGGCCCAAGTATCGGCTTCACGAGCGATTCGAGCCCTATTCCGAGCGCAGCAGCTCACGGACCACTGGAATCGGGCCGAGATGTTCCGGCCGTGCGTGCGCAACCGGTTACTCGAGGGATCATTCCAGGGCAACACGCGCTGCTTCAGGCGTCTCCCTTGGTGGTTCATATCACTTCCGCTCACCCGGCTAATGATCCGCGCATATACGAGAAGGAATGCGCGACGCTCGCCCGTGCTGGCTTTCTGGTGAAACTCGTCGCGACTGGATCCCCTCCCACAAACCCGTACGTGTCCACTACCATCACCTGGCGGCCTCATAGGCGGATTGTTCGAATGACTTGGGGTGCTGCCTTGGCCATCGTTCGTGCTCTGTGCATGCGTCCGAAACTTGTGCACATGCACGATCCAGAGCTTGCCCCCTTCCTTCCATTGTTTCGGTTGTTTGGCATCGCCACAGTGTTTGACTCTCATGAGGATATAGTTGCATCGCTGCAAGACAAGCATTACTTGTCGCCAAACAATCGCAAGACCGCTGGGAATCTGGGTGCACATCTTGTGCGGTACATCGACTACTGGGCTAATGGCGTGGTTGCGGCCACGCCCTCCATCGCTTCGGGATTCCAATCCAACAAGACATGCTTAATTCAGAACTTCCCAATAACGAGAGATTGGAATGCGGACGTAGACTTTGCTCAGCGCCTCAATTTGGTGTATGTCGGAGGAGTCTCCGAGGCGCGGGGCGCTTGGCTGATGTTGGACGCATTGCAAATCCTACGCTCTTCGCGTCCAAACGTCCGGCTCAAGATCGCAGGAACAGCGACGCGTGAGCTGCTGAGCGAGTTGCAAAACCACCCGGCATGGGCAGCGGTCGACTATCTTGGGGTTCTCAACCGTCGACAGGTGTCGCTTCTTCTGAGTGAAACCATGATCGCCTTGGTGCTGTTCCGACCAGCACACAATCATGTCGAGAGTCAGCCCACGAAGTTGTTCGAGTACATGGCCGCGGGCTTGCCCGTCGTAGCAAGCGACTTCCCCCACTGGAAAACACTCGTGAGTGAACCAGGTGCTGGTCTGGTAGTCGACCCAGAAGACACAAGCGCCGTCGCCCACGCGATCGCCTCACTTCTAGGTGACCGGGAGTCCGCCGAGGCAATGGGAAGGCGTGGGCGCTCGATGTCTCAGCGCCGTCATAACTGGGACATCGAAGGCGACCGGCTAGTTTCGTTCTACAACTCTCTCTTGGCTCACCCGCAGAAATCCGACAGGATCTCCGCGGACTTCCTGCCGGAATGAACCGATGCAACGAAGTTGCGACCCTCGTCGCCTAAGCGGCACAGAAGTTTCGGCTTGTCGATGAGACTTAGCACCACGTCACGGAGTTGGTCTAATCGCGCGTCGACAATCGGGACGTGTTCTCCGATGAGGTCGCGCACGTCCGGTGCCACGAAACCAATCACCGGCCGACCGGCAGCCATCGCCTCAACGGCCCCGACGCCATAGACTCCAGAACGCAACTGCTCAATGACAATATCCGCCCTATTGATCAAGAGAGGCATCTGCGCGTGCGGTACGTGGGAAGGAGCGACATATTCAACAATCCCCTGCTCATGCAGTTCGCTCAACACCGAATCTATGACGTCGGTTCCCTTTATCGGAGGGTCCCGTCGACTGGGCACATGCACCACAACGGGTCGTTTAGCCCGGAAGTCATGTCGGGGCCCTTCCCAGGTCGCAGGCCGGACCACGATGGGCAGCCACCTTGCGGTCGGCACGTCAAGCAAGAGATCGGGCGTGCTAACCAGAGTCGGAAGCGGTGCACTACTTAGTGCGTCCATTCGCCACTGTCTGGCCCTTTCAAAAGTCAACTGCTGCTTGTCAGACCATAGAGCGCAGAAGGAGTCGGGGACGCGCTCAAGATGAGCCCTAATATCGCGAATATCACTCCCATGAAAGACGGTGCCTACCTTGATGCCGAGCATTTGCAATCGCTCGAGTTCCTGGGTGACCAGATTGACATGTGGATTGCTAAACATCGGCATCAGTGACTCAGTGAGCAGATGCGTTCGTCCGGCTAGAAGCCGTTCAACGAAGGCCGATCGTATGCTACGAGGGTGCAACCGGTTATGCGGTATGAGGGTATGCGGCCGGCGGCGCAAGCCTCTGCCTCGAGCAGGCCAGTCGGCGAAGGAAACGGCTTCGACTAAGAGCTGTCCGTTCAGCGCCTCCGCCCATTCCGTCGCTTGACTCGCAGTGTTCAAAGGTCCGATAGCGATGGACGGGCGCGTCCTTTTCATGGGAGTACCCTCGGAGAGGCAATTTCGGACAGCGGCCCAACTCTGCTTGATGCTCGCATTTGCTTACAAGCGCCGAGCCCGCCCCATATTGTGGTGATAGCGGTGACCAGGATAGCTACGGTTGTACCAAGGACGCCGCTTTCACCTTGCAGCGCCAAAGTAATGGGGTAAGTGACGCAGACGAACGAAACAAAGAACCGAACAGAGTTGAGCCATGCCCAAACCGTCGTGCCGGACAACTTGAAAATCCAAGTGAGGTAGTTCACGCAGATGATGCTCCCGGCCAGCGAATAGGCGACGAGTCCGATAAGCCACGAACCCATAGCTAGCCCCAATGCTAGCCCCCCGAGGCGCAGAGATAATTCAACAATGGATAAGAACATGATCCGGCCGAACCGGTTCTTAACCATGGCTAGTCCGCTGATAGGTGAGGAGATGAAAGAAAGGGCGAACCAAGGGGCCAATATTGCCGCCGCCAAACCAGCATTGCGCCAAGTCTCACCGAACACCAGTGCGAACAAATTGGGGCCGGTCAACAACATCAGGCCAAAGGCAGGCACGCCCACGAAAAGCAGGATCGTCGCGGCTCGGGATACGGTTTCATGCCCTTCTAAATCATCTCGAACCTCTTGAGCGAATCGAGGAAAGAGCACCATGGCGAACGCTTGACCAAGGAGCGCTGAGGGCACTGCAACCACTCGTAGCGCGAAACCAAACTGCCCTGCAATGCCTATTCCAAACCAGGCAGCAACAAGGGGGCTGACTGCGCCCGTCCCAATGATGTTGAGAGCCGCCGGGAAGGTCAGCAGTAGGGCGACACGCTTCCAATTGACCGCCAATGCGAAGTACTTCGACAAGCCGCGCCAGCGTACAGCGCCAGTGAATCGGGCGAGCGACCACGCGTTCGCTGCGCGGCCCAGCGTATACCCAAGTATTAACCAAATGGCGCTCAAGCCGAGAGCGCCCGCCGTGACCTGTACTGACCCTTGCACCCCCGTACTCCACACTCCGGAGGTGCTTATCGCCCCAAAGTTTGAGAACCGAGACTGCAGCATACGCAATGTGGTCCAGGCGGCGATCGCCATAACTGTCGGAGGTATCGCCCATGCTGAGCTTCCCATACCGACGAGCAAGTCGGGGCGGAGCCACCACATGACGAATAGTCCGACGAGGGCCAACAAGGAGGTCACACCCGCGAGTAGCAAAGCAAGCACGGCTAGGTCGACGGCCTCCTCGGACGTCGGAGCAAGAGGTGCGGCCGTTTCGTATCGCAGAGTGGCGACCCCCGCAATAACAGACGCGATCGAAAGGGCGATTGTGAACTGTCCGAACTCCCGAGGAGTGAAGAACCTGGCCAAAACCACCGACGACGCGAAGACCATCAATTGGGTGAAGAATGCGCCAACTGCCACCATAGAAATGGAGGCGCCCGTTCGCCTTTGAGTTGCGCCGCTCATAGGGAACTATGCCGTCGTACGACAGGCGTGGAACTGGGTGCCGTCGCCGATCGCTTCTCGCGTCGCTGCCTCTCCAAGACGGAGGAGTATGCGGCTAGGGTTCCGACACCAGCCCACCACCACGGAGTCGTGAAAGTGGAACTAGCTACCAAGCCGCCAGCAATGAGCGCGATGCAAAGAGTCAACACTTGCAACTGCTCGGCCGTGCGTCGTTTACCGCGACGCTTGGAGAGGCTGGATCGTAGAGGCAAAATGAACACGCCTAGCATTGGGAAGGTGAACCAAATTCCATACTCTGCCAATGCCTGCACAAAGACGTCATGCGAGTTGCTTATGCCATCCAACGAAATCGCTCCAGCATTGCCCCTAGCGAGGACTTCGAAGGAACCTGGACCCCGCCCCATCAAAGCAGAATCAGCCGCATAATGCAGCCCGAGTAAAGTGAGGTTCTTCCTGACGTATTCTTGTCGGAGTTCGACGCCTTTCGGAAAGGCATCGTCAACCTGCTGAGATAAGCCATTTGTGATCGAGTCAGTGCTGGTGGGGCTTACCAGCAGCATCCCTATGATAAGTCCAGCGCCCATCAACAGCCCTGGGACCGCTCGCTTAACATCTCGCCCGAGCCAGACACAGGCAATAAGCACAAGCAACAATCCGCCGAGTACGCCCGTTCTGCTCTGACACCAAACAAGTAGCAGGCAACAAAGCAAGAGCAGGGCCATGTTCCCAACACGACCTAACGCCCCGCGGGAAGCTCCTACGCGAGACAGTAAAAGGCTTAACACTATTAGCAGAAAAGCGGCGAAATTGTTCGGGTTGCCGAATGTCGATTCGGCCGCAAGTGTGTAACCCATATAAATGCGATCTGCATCACCTCCAAACGTTACACCCATGAAGCGTTCGACAAACGCCGCCGCGGCAACCACGATAAACGCAACTATCCAGCTGGGCGTCAGTGACCGCAGGAACGAAGCGGGCCTAGCAAGTCCCGACAGGACAACTAATCCGGCCGAAAGGCCGAGCGCTCCCGCAATGAGAGCGGTCCCAGCTTTCGCATCCGTGGGGGCCCACAGAGCAGACAACGGCGCCCAAAGGATGAAGGCGCAACATGTCAGGCACAGAGCTCGCGCTGTCGGGGACATCGAAGGCCACATTCGCCCCACAGCGAGAACAGCGAACGGGAGTGCAGCCAGGGTCAATAGACGGAACAAGTAGACGGATGATCCATAGTTCGGGTTCACAGAAAGGTAGGGACCGACCGCGGCGGAGGTGAGATAGATGCTGAGCCATAAGAGCATGCCGCGACGTCCTCCCAATTCGGTGCGGCGCAGCGCCCCTTGATGGTTCAAGCTCGTACGCCGATGCAGATGAATTGCGTGAACTCTTCCGCCTCTTCAGGAGTCGTCACCAGACTTAGACTGGCGACCGCATCGTCCAGGTCCAATTGAATCATGTGCAGTTCGCGCGTTCGACAACCAATGAGCCGTTTCACTCGTTGCCGGCCCCGCATCGTGCTTGGAAGCACTCCCCACGTAACTAGTAGGCTGCGCAACTTTTCGCGCACCCAAGGCATCTGCTCAATACGCGAATGTCCATAAATGATTGCTCCGAACCCAGCCGACGACATTATGGTCCTAAGCTCGAGGAAGGACGGGTAGAAGGTACTGAGGGGGCTCGGACTGAACGCTTTGCGAGAGGGATTCGGACAAGTTATGAGCAAGCTGCCACCGCTTGATATCACTCGATGGCTCTCCCTCATAAACCGCGCTTGGTCTTGCACGTAATAGAGCATCTCGAGACCCGTCAAGCAGTCCACGGACCCATCTCTCAGTGGGAGCGTCTCGGCGGTACCCCTAATGAGGACAAGTGAGTCGTCCATTTCATGGGCCATTCTTAAGTTTCGCTCTTCGACATCGATGCCGATGGTCATGCTTGTGAAAGGCGCGATCTTTGCTAGTCCAAATCCAGTTCCGCAACCGACTTCAACCAGGACCTTCCCCTCGCCAAGGAGGGCCGCCACAGAATATCGGATTTTCGCTGAGTCGAACTGTTGGTCGTCAGCTCTGGTCGACCACTCTTCGGTTACTCGATGGAATGGCAACCGTCGTCGCGGCGACGTGGCTGGTGCGGCGCCTCTACCGCATAGCGCCGCTAGGGTGCGAGCCAGAATCCAGACGTCCGTAATGATGCCCGCGCGTTCTACATACAGAAGCGCCAGCCTCATCTTCTCGGGACGAATCAACTCATCGTACGCTTCGTCGGCGTTCGGTTGACCGGCAAGGATGAGACCCTCATTTCGAAATTTCAAGGATGCCCAGTCTGTGACGCCCGGCTTTACGAGAAGGAGCCGTCGTTCCTCCGAGGTATACCGGTCAACGTCACGACGAACCTGAGGACGCGGGCCCACGAGGCTCATGTTTCCCAGAAGAACGTTTAGGAGTTGCGGCAGCTCATCAAGCTTTCGGCGACGCAACCTCGTGCCGAGAGGCGTGACTCGAGGATCCCCGTCCGACGTCGAATCCCCCCCCAGAGTCTCAGCATCGGGCACCATGGTCCTGAACTTGTACATCGTAAAGTCACGTCCGAGCCTGCCTACCCTAGATGCGCGGTAGAGCGCAGGGCCTCCATCCTGCCGCCGGACGGCGACAGCTATCGATATGGCAACTGGCGACGTGAGAATCAGCGCTATTCCGCTGACTGTCACGTCAAGCCCTCGTTTGATCAAGTGGTAAAGTGTCTTACGACTACGCATTTCGATCACTTCTTTGCAGTTACAGTCGTCCGCGCCTGGATGTCGAGCAATCGCCACAGAAAGTTATTGAGCCGCAGCGCGAGAACTCGGAAATCGTGTTCGCGGATCAGGAAGTCTCTGCCTCGCTCGCCCATTTCGGTACGTTCCGTTGAAGAGAGTTCGTGGATCGCCGATAAGCCGTGCGCCAGCTCGCGGGCATTGCCTGCTCGACATGAGACTCCCGCACCCGACTGTCGTACTGGGTCATTGCCACTGCTGACGGAGAAGACCACTGGTCTGGCAGCGTCAAAATAGTCGAATAGCTTATTGAAGCTTACTCCGAAACGATGGACCGGAAGGGCTTCGCCCGTGCAGACGAGGATCTCCGCCTTTGCCAAGTGTGGCCGCAACTCCACCTTTGGGATGAAGCCATGGAATAGCACCGTTCGTGAGAGGCCGAGGGCTTTCACTTTCGATTCGAGACGAAGGCGTCCCGCGCCGTCTCCATACAAGTGGAAACGGAACGAGCCTGGGCGTTGTTGCTCCAGCATTTCGGCAGCTCGGATAATTATGTCGAGCCCGTGAGCACGCGCAAATCCGCCAGCATAAGCGATGCTACCGCGAACGGGAGCCGCGTCACGATCGGTTTTCTTCGTTGGATTCATCCCGTTGGGTATGTAGCAAAATTCGGCAAGTTGTCTATGATGGGTCTGCTGAACGTAGTCGGGCAGTCCCGGCATTAGTCCAATTACTCCGCTCGCGGTGCGAACAGCAGCCCGTTCCATTCGAAACATAAGTCGGAAAATGGGGGAGTTGCGTCTAATGGATCCGAGGTCAACGAGGCTTTCCGGCCAAAGGTCCGTCACCTCATAGACAAATGGCACCCCGAGTTTAAGTGATATTCGCCTCGCGGCCTCTGCAGCAAACGGGTGTACCGAGGTTCCTATGATAATGTCCGGCGCTGTCTGCCCCCGACTCCATGTAACGGCCTTCGTCGCATATGTCACCATATTACGTAGGCGCGCAGTGCCATTGCCCTGATAGGGAAACGAGCGCATAAAGACCCACCGGACGCCACGAATATTCTTGGTTACGGCGCCTGGGCGGTTGTTGGCGATGTCGTCCTTGAATGAGTAATGGTTGAAGCTACAGGCAATCACTGTCACGTCCCAACCCAAACTTTGCAACTCGTTCGCAAGTTCGTAGGTTCGCGTGGCCGGGACAGTTTCTGGTAGCCCCGCGTAGTGGTTGAAGATCCAGAGGGATGGCATGACCTGGTCCCTTAAGATCGAGCAACGACTTGGAAGAAGTTTTTGACTGATTCAGCTACCATCTCGACGTCGGAAATGCTTAGTTCCGCGTTCAGTGGCAGGGAAAGGACGCGCTGGCTCAGCCGTTCGGTAAAGGGCAGCTGCCAGTGCCCGAGTCCCAGGCCGGGCTGTTGATGAAGTGGGGTCGCCCACGAGACGAGGACCTCAATGCCATCCCGACGCAGGTAGTCGACCAATGCGTCCCGATACCGAGTGGCAATTGCATAGTTCTGGTATACGTCTCTGCGGTCTGGATCATCATCGGGCCCCACTGGCAACTCCAAGTCCCCAACAGCGTTCAGGAGTTCCTGATACGCCCCAGCGAGCTTCCGCCGGTGCGAAATCCACTTCGGCAATTGCGTCAGCCTCCAATTCAAGACTGCTGCCTGAACGTTGTCCAACCGACAATTGTATCCCCATCCGTTCAATTGGCTCTTGGTAACCCGACCGTGATCCCGCAACCTATGGATGTCCTTCGCAAGGGTTAAGTCGTCAGTCAGAACTGCTCCGCCATCACCTAGCGCTCCCAACATTTTCGCTGGGTAGAACGAATATGTGCTGGCCCACCCCATGGTTCCTGCCACGCGACCGCGGTACGTCGCACCCAGAGCCTGGGCCGCATCTTCAATGACGACAGCATCAACGCTCTTAGCAGCTTTGAGCACACCGTCCATGTTGACGGTTCTGCCATTAAGGTGAACGGGTACGATCGCCTTCGTCTTCTCAGTCACCGCCGCTGCTAACAGATCAGTGTTCATTAATGCGTCTGCGCCGACATCAACAAAGATCGGCGTGGCTCCTCGTAACACAAACGGTGATATTGTGGCGACGAAAGTGTGCGCAACAGTGACCACTTCGTCACCAGGACCTATGTCTAGCCGGTGCGCCAACAACCGCAAACCGTCAGTGCAATTGCTGACGCCTACGGCATGTTTTGACGTATTGAATTCAGCGAGGCTTGCTTCAAAGTCGCGTAGTTGGTGCCTAAGCATTAGGTCCCCATTCGCGACGGTTTCCTCGATGACTGGGCGAAGAGAGTCTGCTTGCCTTCGCCATTGCTCAGGAAAATCGATGAATTTCACGCGCCAAGTCATACTCGCTCCCGCAGTCGTAGAAGGACCCGGTCAGCGATGCCCTGTGGGGTCAAACCGTGCATCTTCCTTAGGTAGTTCTGGTCGCCGACCATCGACGTGAAACAGTGCGGGAGGCCGATGCGCATGAGCTCACATGATTTGGAGGTACCGGAGATCACTTCCGCCACGGCTCCACCTAGGCCGCCAATAATGCTGTGTTCCTCCACAGTGGCCATGAGTTGGTGCCTCGAAGCTAGGTCCTCAACGGAGTTGGCGTCGAAGGGGCTCACCCACGGTATGGAGACTTGCGAGACGGAAACCCCGGCTCGGTTCAGTAGATGTGCGGCTTCCGAAACGATCGGCAGGATCGCCCCAGTCGATGCGAGACAAACTTCGTACCCATCGCGGATGCGCACGACCTCGCCCCGCCGCAATTGCAATGCCCCGTCGTGAACGTTTCGCTCGCCCGACTTCCCGAGTCTAAGATATGCGGGACCTCCGTCCATGACGAGATCCTTCATCACCGCATGGGTCTCGATTGGGTCTCCTGGCGCGGCGACGGCGAGCCCTGGGATGACTCGCATTACTGCTAGGTCTTCCGTAGCATGATGGGACATGCCTAGGGCTCCGTACGCCAGCCCTCCACCAACTGCGACAATCACCACATCCGCCCCGTGGTAGGCAACGTCGTTACGAATTTGCTCTAAACACCTGAGCGTCGGAAAGTTCCCAATGGAATAGGTGAAGACCTTACCGCCAGTCAACGCGATGCCCGCGGCGAGCCCAGTCATGTCTTGTTCGGCCACCCCGGCGTTGATGAATTGTTCGGGCAGCGCTGTCACGAACGGTTCGATGACACCGAAGCCGAGGTCGCCGGTGATTAGCACGATGCTGGGATTATCCGCTGCCGCTGCTAAGAGCTCGTTGAACATAGCGGTTCTCACTGTGCGATCTCGCTCAATGCCCGTTGCAGTTCGTCAGCATTGGGCGGTCGGTAGTGCCAAACAACTTGGTTTTCCATAAAACTGACACCCTTGCCCTTCACCGTATTCGCAATAATGCAGCGAGGCCGGTTGTCCTGTCTTCCGTCCAAGGCAAGTGCACCCCTGAGAGAACTATGATTATGTCCATCTAAGCCGATGACTTCCCAGCCGAAGGCTGACCACTTGTCTGCAAGCGGTTCCAAAGTCAACGTGTCATCGGTAGTCCCAAGTGATTGCAGCCTGTTGTAGTCAATCACGACCACAAGATTAGACAGAGCTTGGTGCCCAGCGAACATGGCGGCTTCCCACACACTGCCTTCGTCACACTCCCCGTCGCTAAGCAGTACGTAGCATCGCCAGGCGGCGCGCATACGGCGGGCGTGCCAAGCCATCCCAGCGGCAACTGAAAGTCCGTGACCAAGTGACCCTGTAGACAAGTCAACGCCCGGCACACCCAGATGGTTAACGTGGCCGGAGAAGAAGGAACCATTGGCATAATGCTGACGCAATAGATCCGTCGAAAAGAATCCTCGCTCGGCCAGCGTTGCGTAGAGGGCGGCGCCGGCGTGACCCTTGCTCAAGATGAAGCGATCGCGATCCGGACAATCTGGCTGATCGGGGTCGACCTGTAGAACTGAGCCATACAGAACGGCCAAAATGTCGCATATTGATAATCCCGAGGCTACGTGGGAACTCCGGCCCGAGTGAGCCATGCGCAGAACGTGCATGCGAACGCGGCGGGCAAAGTCGCGTGTATCGATGGTTGTGTCCCTCGTATCAAAGGATGGCATAAGAGATATACGGGTCGAATTCGAATCGTCTCAATTGCAGGTTTGGAATTTCAGCCTCCTGGAGTGCAGCGAGCGTTTCTCCGGGCCATATGGGATTGTCCAATTCGTCGAAGGCCAGCACGGCTCCCTTGGGCATCCGAGGGAGAAAGTTCTTGAGGGCAGCCACTGTCGGCTCAAAAAGATCTAAATCAAGGAAAAGTAGGCTGACGATTAGGTGGGGGTTGTCAACAATAAACTCTGGAATTGTCACTTCGACGTCGCCCTTGATCAGATGAGCTTTCGGGATGTGCCCGAGGAAGCGGTCATCGTCGTACACCTTCAACAGTTCGATCAACTCGTCGTAGGTATCAGCCGCCAAATGCCCTGTCGCGACCCCCGTTCTTTCAGGACTGTCTGATGGGGATATGGCCGGGAATCCATCAAATGAGTCAAAGCCGTAGAGGCGACGTGTCAGATTGGTGGGTTCCAGCGCAGCGCTCAACTGGGCGAACGTCATGAAGCTGAAGCCCCTGAACACTCCGCACTCGATGAGCGAGCCTTTGACAGGCAAGGACAACTTAAACAGTTCATATAGAGCGGCGAACCGCGTGACCTGCGATCGACGAGCGTAGCGAGGGAAGTTTGCCAAGCGCATTGCGAGTTCATCATGGCTGCCTTGAAAGATCTCGGCCAGGCGTCCAGGAATGGCCCGCTCCTTCATGGTCGCAAAGGCGCCGGGGCCTCGAGTTGGTTCCTCATTCATCGATCCTCCTAACCAGCTTCTGGGTCGGCGCTGTTCATGCGCTGATGGTTCGGGAGCGCGTTGGTTCACCGTCGCGCCAGGTTGCGCCCGAATTGGCCGCCAAACTTTGCGACAGCTCTAGGCATCGGCGTCGCAAATCAATGACGAGGTCTCGACTGGGCCACCACGGGTCTAACGTTCTTGCTTCGGACGGGTTGAACGCGGGCACCATGGTGTGCGATATAAGCGCGTGCTCTGGTCGTTCGTTGCGCTCGCCCGTACCGAGCAGGTCTTCATGCATCTTCTCCCCCGCGCGTAGCCCGGAGTACTCGATTCTTATGTCCTTCCCCGAGATTTCGATCAGGTGACGAGCGACCGAGTCAATCGACACCGGTTCTCCCATGTCAAGAATGAGAGCCTCGCCATCGCGCCCGATGGCAGCAGCTTGAATCACCAACTGGACCGACTCCTGGATCGTCATGAAGTAGCGCGTCACCCGTGGGTCGGTTACGGTGACCGGCCCACCAGCCGCGATCTGCGACGTAAATGCTGTCAGCACCGAACCCCGGCTGCCGAGTACATTGCCAAAGCGCACGCTCAAGTAGGTGCCGGACGCCTCTCGAGCAAGGGCTGCGGTCAGCCCCTCGGCGAGCCGCTTCGAGTAGCCCAACACGCTGGACGGGTTGGCTGCCTTGTCGGTGCTGATGTTGACGAATCGTTCGACACCAGTGGCCGCGGCGGCCTCCAGGATCGTCAAGGTCCCCCAGATGTTGGTCTTCACCGCTTCGCCTGGCGAGCGCTCCAAGAGCGTCAGGTGCTTCAGCGCGGCTGCATGAAAAACGACCTGCGGTCGTCGACATTCAAACAGGTTGACAATGAACTGGGTGTCCCGGATATCTCCGAGGACGATGTCGTCGGTGTCAAGCATCGCCTTCCCGTAGAGCGAGAGCTCGACCGCGTGCAGTGCTGACTCGTCGCGGTCCAGCATGATGAGCTCGGCCGGACCGAACGTCGCGATCTGGCGGCAGAGCTCGGAGCCGATGGAGCCACCAGCGCCGGTGACCAGCACCCGCTTGTCCGTCAGGTAGCCGGCGATCGAAGCGACGTCGGTGTCGATAACATGCCGGCCGAGAAGGTCGGTGACGTTGACGTCCCGGACGTCCGAGACCGCCACCTGAGTCGGATTGAGCAGCTCGTGCGTGCCGGGGACGACCTTCAGCTCCAGGCCGGCCTCAGCTGCGGTGCGGGACAATTGCCGGATGTCCTCTGAGGAGGCTGTCGGAATGGCCACGATCACGGTCGTAGCCCCGGCCTGGTGCGCGACTCTCGCCAGCTCGCTGGTCCCGCCCTGCACCGGGATGCCCTTGATCCTTCGGTGTCTAATGAGCGGGTCGTCGTCGACCAAAGCGACTGGACGCCACTGACTGTCCTGTTCGCGCAACATCGAGGTGATGAGTTGACGTCCACCTTCACCCGCCCCGGCGACCACCACGCGGACCTGTGCTCGACCGGACCTTGGACCGTGACGTTGGTCATGGACCACGCGGAACAGCCCTCGCGCCCAGATCATCAGCGCGAACGCGAGGATTGGTCCGGTGACTATCAGGGACCCGCTCAGCACGTCCCTGAAGATGACGTTGCCAATGACCTCGGCCCCCGTCACGATCCCGGTAACGGTGACGACAAGGAGGGCGTCCTCGAAGGTGCCCAACTGGGCGCGGCCTTGATGGAGTCGCATCGTCCACCCCACGAGCAGGTGGCCTACGCCACAGGCGATTCCCACCACGAACGCCACACCGAATCGATCGGGCGCCAGGTCGTGCATGGAGATCTGCAGCCAGGCAAGCAGGCAGAAGCTCGCCACCCAGCACATGAAGTCGAAGCCGGCGAGGATGGCAGGTCGGTGCGGCCGCAGCCGCTGCATGAACCCGTCCACGCCTGCACCCCAGAGTTGTCAGTAAAGCGAATTAGACCGCTTCTCGACCCTAGGACAGCTCTGATGGTCATGTATCCGTAACGCAGGATCAGCCCGGCAATTGACGGTCTGGTCTCAGCACGGAACGTGGAGATTGAGGTAGGAACCGCGCGATGACCCTCGCTGCGACGGCCCCGATAAGGGCTCCCGCCGTGTTGGCCAGCACGTCGCTCAGTGTGGCGAAACGTTGCGGGAGCATGAGTAGCTGCCAAGACTCGATGGCGACGCTGAGCACGGCGCCGGCACCAACCCAAGTGAGAGCCCGGCGAGCCGGCCAGATCAAGGCGCCCAGCAAACTGAAGGGCACGAAGAGAGCGACGTTGCTCAGCACCTCCAAGACGTCCGAGTTGACGGTGACGGGCACTCGCGCCGCCTGCAGCACTCGGGCGAGGAGCGACAACGACATGCCGGGTGCGTGTTGCGACGGATCGAGCACCAGCACGGCGACCACAACCAGATAGCCGAGGTACGCGACTACCAGTGCTCCCCGCAGCCGGCGAGTCACGAGACGCTGAGTCGTCGCCGCGCCAGCAGGCGCGACACCTCAGCCAGCCCGGCTCCCAGGAGCGCGCCGAGGGTGTTGGCCACCACATCGGTCCACGACGCGTTGCGCTCCGGCAGCAGCAGGCCCTGCAGTATCTCGACCATCAGGGCCCCCACGAAGCCCAGAGCGGTCCAGTCCCTCCACGAGTACTTCGGGAACAACAGATAGCCGAGGAACGGGACCGGTGCGATGATCACGGCGTTCATGGCGAACTCGAGCCGCGGCTGCAGGGTCAGCGCTTCCGGCGCGCCGAGATGGCTGAGCAGCTGGCCAACCAGCCGCACCGAGTCGCTCTGAAGGGTGGACGCCGGGGACAACAGGGCAAGGGCGAGGAACACGCCGTAGGCCACGAGCAGCACCTTGGCGTGTCGGGTCAGCCACCTCATCTGAGGGTGGGTCGCACGTGCAGCCCGACCTCGGGGTCGACAACGACCTCCTGGCCGGCGGCGAGCCCGTCCGCAAGCAGGGTCGCATCCACAGGCACGTTGCGCTTGACCATGGCCAGCGCGATCGGGCCCAGCTCGTGGTGGCGGGCGCTGGTGCCAACGAAGCCGATCACCTTCTCGCCGTGCACCAGGTCGCTGCCGAGCGCAGGCAGTCGGTTGTCGGACCCGTCGAGGTGCAGCATCGTGAGCCGGCGAGGTGGCTTGCCGAGCGTATGCACCCGAGCGACCGTCTCCTGCCCGCGGTAGCAGCCCTTGGCGAGATGGACCGCGGTGCCGATCCAGCCCGCCTCGTTGGGGATCGTCCGGTGGTCGGTGTCCAGCCCGAGCCGGGCCTCACCGCGGGCGATGCGCAGTGCCTCGAAGGCCCACATGCCGCAGGCCGGACCGGCGGCCGCGGCATAGGCGGCCAGGTCCCCGCGCGCGATGAACGAGTATCCCGAGTACGGCAGGTCCGGCAGGAGCGACGCCGGGCGCCAGGTGACGGCGACGTCCTCGGTCACGTCGTGGACCTCGACGCGCATCATGAACCGCATCTTGTCGAGCCACGCCACCAGCGCCGGAGCCTGGCCGGGCTCCACGTGGGCGGTGAATGCCTCACCGTCGTCGACGCCGTACACCGCGTGCTCGACGTGACCCTGTGGGCTGAGGATCAGCGCCGCCGTCGGGGTCTGAGGAGCCAGATTGTCGAAGAACTGGCTGGTCAGGGAGTGCAGCCAGGTCAGCCGGTCCGGGCCGCTGACCCGGACGACACCGCGATGTGAGAGGTCGACGAAGCCGTCCCCGGCCTCGAGGGTTCGCTGCTCGCCTGTGAACGACCCATAGTGAGCCGCCACCGGCGCGTCGATCCCGTCGCCGGCCACGGCACCCGGCAGGTCAAGGAGGGGACTGCGTGTCATGGTCACCCGCTCATTGTCCGTGACAGCGGCCGCAGGTGCCGAAGATCGTGAGGTGACCCACGTCGATGGTGAAGTCGTAGCGCTCACTCAGCGCGCCGGCCAGCGGGTCGATGAGCTCGGGAGCGACCTCGGTGATGCCTCGGCACTCCCGGCAAACGAGGTGCACGTGTGCCGGCGCGGCCGTGGAGTGGTAGGTCGGGGCGCGGTCGGTGATGTGCGCGTGCCGCACAAGCCCGAGCTCCTCGAGCAGCTCCAGGGTCCGGTAGACGGTCGAGATGTTCACCGCCTGCGACTCCTCGCGTACGGCGACCAGCACCTCGTCCGGAGTCGCATGACCCAACCTCTCCACCGCGGCCAGCACCAGCTCGCGCTGCGGAGTGAGCCGGTAGCCCCTCGCACGCAGCGTCGACTGCCAGCCCTCCGTCGAGGTCGGATGGTCGTGGGCGTGCTGGGTCACGCTTTCGATCCTACGGCGGTCAGGGGTAGCCGAGCACCTCGCTGCGGCGGCGGGCCCAGCGCAGCGCAGCGTCCACGCCGTCCGCCACAGTGAGCTTGGCTGTCCAGCCGAGCAGGTGTTGGGCCTTATCGACGTTCGCGAAGGAGCCCACCGCGTCACCCGGTCGCGCCGCGGCATCGACGGTGGGCACCGGCCGCCCGAACACCTGCTCGAAGATAGCCAATAGCTCTCGGACCGTGATGCCGTGACCGGTGCCGATATTGATGACCGTGCTGGTGCTGTCAGAGCCGGCAAGCGCCTCGTCGAACCTCTCGACGGCGGCCACGTGCGCTCGGGCGACGTCCCATACGTGGACATAGTCCCGGATCCCGGTGCCGTCGCGGGTCGGCAGATCGGTCCCGGTGATCGCGAAGGCGTCCCGCTGGCCGAGCACCGCCATCGTCATCTGCCCCAGGACGTGCGTCGGCTCCCGGGCGTAGACCCCGGTCCGGAGGCCGGGGTCGGAGCCGATCGGGTTGAAGTAGCGCAGGATGACCGCCCGCAGGTCGCTCGCCGCCGCCATGTCCGACAGCATCTGCTCCATCATGTGCTTGGTCCGGGCGTACGGCGACGGCGGATCGAGCGGCGACTCCTCGCGGACCTCGAAGTCCTCAGCCGCGGCATAGACCGACGCTGACGAGGAGAACAGCACCCGCGGCTTGCCGAGCCGGACCAGCTCATCGAACAGCTCCAGTGACTTGGCGACGTTGTCGCGGTAATAAAGGTAGGGCTGCGCCACCGACTCGGGTACGACGATTCGCGCCGCCATATGAATGGTGCAGTCGATGTCAGCGTGGTCGGCCGCAATGCGCTGAAGCAGACCTCGGTCGGCGATGTCGCCCTGGTAGAAGAGCCGGTCTCTCACGAAGGCTCGTGGCCCGGTCACCAGGGAGTCCAGGACCACCGGGGTGTGCCCGGCCTGCTCGAGCGCCGTAGCGGTGGTTGAGCCGATGTAGCCGGCGCCGCCGGTCACGAGGACTTTCACCGGCGAAGAGTACCCGCCAAGCGACCAGGGTCGGGCCGCCGCGGCACCCGACGGCTCATCACGCGACTCATGTTGCTATCCCAACGGCGGCAGTGCAACTATAGTTGCAGACGTGAGGATCACGCGGAATGCTAGGAAGCACGGAGTCCGAGAGGACGCGATGCGCCACGCACTCCGCAACTATGTCCGAGTCTTCGACGACCAGGGCGAGGTGGCGATGTTCATCGGCCCGGCCCTGGACGGCACCATGCTGGAGGTCGGCGTGGTCGAGGACGACGAGGACCCCCGGATCGTTCACGCGATGCCCGCGCGTGCGAAGTACTGGCCGTGACGAGCACGGGCAAGGAAAGGTGATGACCATGAAGACGAAGCTGACCGACGAGGAGGCCGTTGAGCGCCTCGAGAACCTCGATCCCAAGGCCCCCGGTGTTCGGGTCCGCAACCGCGCGGCTGTCGCTGCGATCGAGACCGCGGCTGCGGCACGGCGCGAAGCCGAGGACCGGGTGACCACCGCAGTGCGTGACGCCCGTAGCGCAGGCGTCACCTGGACGGAGGTCGGTGCCGCGCTGGGCGTCTCCCATCAGGCCGCAATCAAGCGGTACGGCGGCTGACCGGTCGTGGCTGGTCCGTGGCGGTAGCGGCCTCAGCTTCGACCAGCTATTGCCGGACCAGCCGGCCCCAGACGTGCGGTTGCAGCTCCTGCCCCATAGCGGCCATGTCGTAGGCGTAGAGCAGGTCCCCCTCGACAAGGCCGTACAACCGGTGCCCCGCGGTGAGCTCCTTCGCCGTCTCGGTGCGGACCACGGCGTCCGTGGTGATCTCGATCTTTGCGCCCTCCGCCGTGCCGTGCCACACCTCGACGAAGCCGGTGTTGTGGGCCAGCAGCCACTCCAGGGTGCCGTCCGCCTTGGGTCGCAGGAAACCCGTTTCGATGGCGGCGTCGCGCACCTTCGCACCGCTCTCGTCGACGATCCAGGCGCGGCTCAGGTAGTGGAAGAACGGCCGGCCGTCGTGGGTGAAGATGCACTCCTGGCCGAAGTCGAAGGCGTCGATGGTCGGGTAGTCCCCATGCCCGTTGCCCTGCCAGGTGCCGAGCAGCCACGCGATCGGCGCACAGTCGGGGTGGAGGTCGGCTGGGAGCTCGAAGGGCATGTCAGCCGTCGGTCTTGAACAGCTTGTAGAGCACCATCAGTGACACCCACCCGGTGAGCAGCACGACCAGCGCCATCAGCGCGATGAACACGGCTTCCATGCCGTCATTCTAGAGGGGGCCGTGCAGCGGCTAAGCCGGCCCATGAGCTGGTGACAGAATGTAAAGAAGCCGACATTGACCGTCCGATTCGTCGTAGCGTGTGGAGGCACTCCCCGGCTCGGTGGGACGACGGATACGAGGACCTGTGGAGCTCGGTGACTATCTCAAGGTCGTGCGTCGTCGCTGGCGGCTAATCACCACCTGTCTGCTGGTGGTCGTCGGCCTTGCTGCGCTTGTCACGATCCGGACGACGCCGCAGTACGAGTCCCAGTCCCGACTCTTCGTGTCCACGACGGACCAGTCGGCGGATCAGGCCTACCAGGGCGGGCTCTACTCGATCCAGCGCGTCACCTCCTACGCTGACCTGGTCAACGGCCAGGAGATCGCCGCCCGGGTGATCAAGCGGCTCGGCCTGCCGACCACGCCCGCGGCTCTCTCGCAGCAGATCACCGCCACGGTGGTCCCGGACACGGTCATCCTGGAGATCTCGGTGACGGACCCGAGCGCAGAGCAGGCCCAGCTGATCGACCGCTCGGTGGCGCGCGAGCTCAGTGGCTTCATCAACGAGCTCGAGACCCCGCCCGGGAAGAGCAACGCTCCGATCAAGGCGACGGTCGTCGACCCCGCAAACCTGTCCACAACTCCGGTGTCGCCGCAACCCGTCCGCAACCTGGGTCTGGCCGTCGTGCTCGGTCTGCTGCTCGGCATCGGTCTCGCCGTCGTCCGCGAGCTGCTGGACACCAGCGTCAAGGGTCCCGAGGACATCTCCGAGCTGACCGAGACGCCGATTCTCGGCGGCATCCTGTTCGACGGCACGGCCCCCAAGCAGCCGCTGCTCACCGACCTGTCACCCCACTCACCGCGCGCGGAGGCGTTCCGCATCCTGCGGACCAACCTGCAGTTCGTGGACGTCGACCGCCGGCTCAAGGTCGTCGTGGTGACCAGCTCGGTGCCTGGCGAGGGGAAGACCAGCACCGCCAGCAACGTCGCGCTCGCCCTGCAGACGACCGGCCAGCGCACGCTGCTCATCGACGGCGACTTGCGTCGCCCCCAGCTCGCGCCGCTCTTCGGCCTCGAGGGCTCGGTGGGGCTTACCTCCATCCTGCTCGGCAGGATCACCCTGCGTGAAGGCCTGCAGGAACACCCGGAGTCCGGTCTGGCAGTCCTGGCCAGCGGCGCGTTGCCGCCCAACCCCGCCGAGCTGCTGCAGTCGCACGCGATGCGAGAGCTGATCGACGCGGCGCGGCTCGAGTTCGACATGGTCATCATCGACGCACCTCCGCTGCTCCCGGTGACCGACGCAGCCCTCATCGCCTCGCAGGTCGACGGCGCGATCGTCGTCGTTCGCCAGGGCAAGACGACCAAGGACCAGCTCAAGCACTCGATGGAACGGCTCCAAGCGGTCGGTGCCCGCTCGCTCGGCCTCACGCTGAACATGGTGGCGGCGCGTGGACGCAAGGGATACGGCTACGGGTACGGCTATGGCTACTCGTACGGCTACGGCGAGGGCTACGCGCCCTCGAAAGAGCGTCAGCGCGAGATCCAGAAGTCGCTCCGCTGACTACCGAACGATCTTTACGTTGAGCACTCAGTGACGAGCCCCGCTTCGAGCAGCCCGCCGATGAAGTCGGTCACGTCTTCCCCAACGACACTCTGCTCGATCTCGAGATGGCTCGTCAGGTCGGCCACCAGTGCGGCCACATCTCGGTCGCCATCGATCAGTCGCCAAATCTGAGCGGCAGTGTCGATGAGGACGATCGGCGGCTCGGACAACGCCCACAGGCGCAACAGCACCACCCGGTTGCGCGTCTCCACGACAGCGAGACCCGGTTGCCGCCGGAGAGACGATCCCGTCATCGTCGAGCCGCGTCGAGCCGTGGCAGGGCCCGAACCGCCGCGGGAAGGGCGCGCAGGCCGCGCCGGATCCGTCGGACCCGGGCGCCCACCAGTGCGCGTCGGCCCGGGGGCAGGTCAGGGCTCCCGCGGCGGAGCGCGTGCTCGTCGGACGCGAGAGCCACCCATAGGAACACAGGTCGGCGGGACCACGACAGCCGCCGAAGCTCGAGCAGCCAGGGCAGCGCCAAGACGCCGGACACGTCCACCCGGAGTCGCCAGGCCTCGTAGTCCGCTGGCGACATCGCCGTCCCCCGTCGGACCGGTGCCTCGACGGCCACCAGCAAGGGGCTCAGAGTGACGTCGGAGCCGATCGCCACCGCCAGGTCAGCGAGGTCGGCAAGGTCGGTGGCCGTCCAGTCGCGACGAATCACCTCGCAGAGCCGTCGTACGTCGCAAGTGCGGCCGCCGCGCAGGTAGTGCAGTGCAGCCAGTCCCGCATGGGCGACCCGGTCGACGCACGCCACGTCACACCCGGCGATCAGGGTCAAGTCTCGCCGGTCCCACAGCGCCTCGAAGACGACGTCGGCCGGTGCCAGGAAGCCGGGGAAGTAGTGGTGCACGTCGACCTCGCACGGCCACAGCCGGTGCCGGAAGGTGGCGGAGTGGAGAGGCATCAACCTCGGAGACCGTGACGTGGGCTCCTGCTCCCACCCGAGATCGCGCAGCGCCGCACAGAACCGTGCGTGCTGCGCGGGCTCGACGAGCGCGTCGGCGTCGGCGGAGGTATGTACTCCACGCAGCCCCTGGCTCCTGAGTATCGGTCCCTTGATGGCCAGCAGCCGCACGCCGGTGTCGAGGGCCAGTCGGTCGAGCGAGCGGTGGCCAGCTCGACGGCCTCACCGAGAGCCAGCGTGTCGTGCGAGGGAGCCTCAGGCAGCAGCATCGGCCCACCCGACGACCACCAGGACACCTTCGTCCCTCAACTGCTGCACCGCCGCGCTGGTCGCGACGGCCGACGAGGTCCCAACCGGCGACCCGAACCTGCGGCTCAGCTCCTCGCCGAGGTGGTCCATCGTGCACCCCTGCTCGCCGGCCAGCCCCAGGATCGCGGTGGCGAGCTCGGAGAGGACGAGGACCCGCATGTCGACCAGGACAGCCGAACACCGGCCGTCGACGTACCAGTCGTCGAGCACGGCCCGCCGCACCGACGTCGGATGCGCCGTCATCAGGACCCGACCAGCTCGGCCACGAGGCCGGGCAGGTCGTCGGCGTCGCGGTAATGCAGGCGCTGCAGCCCGCCGGCCTCCTCGACTATCCCTGCCAGTCGGTGCAGCGGTCGCCGACGCCTGGGCAGGTAGGAGGTCTCCGGCGCCAGCACCGCCAGTGCCTCCAGCATCGGCACGGGACTCAGCCGAGGCGTCGAGTGCCGTCCACCGTCCCGGCAGAGCACGACCATGGACACCAGGCGGCACGCTGCCGGCGTCTCACCCAGCGCGAGCACGTCCGGCGACACCTGGTCCTTCCGTGCGGGCCCTGTGCAGATCGACAGCGGCTTGGGGTAGGCCACGAGCTGGTCGCCATCGTCGATCGCGACCGTCTCGTCGGTCACGTAGGCGAGGTCGGCCGCCAGCCGACGTACCGCCGTGGTCTTCCCCGCCCCGGAGGGACCGACCAGAGCGATGGCCCGACCGGTGTGCGGCTGGGCAACGGCTCCGGCGTGCAGCATGAACAGGTCCTCGGCTCGCGAGGTGATGGCCATCCTCGTGATGGCAGGCGTCAGGCAGTCCATCAGCCAGTCGAGGTCGTCGCCGGCAAGCGCACCGGTCTCTCGCGCGGCGCTGACTCGGTCCGGGTCGTCGTCGATCACGACCACGACGCGAACGTCGTCCTCGCCGGCTTCGTCCTCGATGAGGCAGCGGGACCAGGCAGCTCGTACGGCGGCTGCCAACAGGTCGGCACCCTCTCCCTGGATGTCCACAACGAAGGGCACCCCCAGCGCCGTGAGGTGCACCGACGCACACCGGCTGAGGCTGGGCAGGGTCACCTCTGTTGCTGCCATCCCCTACGGAAGGGGCTCGCCCGCCGGGTCGACGGCAGGCGGCGCACTCGCTGCAGTCGCAGGCGCTGCTGCCACCAGCGAGATCACAGGCACGGCCCAGACGCCGGCCCGGATCGCCGATCGGCGTGAGAGCCTCGGCCCGGGTTCGGGCGTGTCCTCCGGACGCTCCATGCGCTGTCTCCCGGCACCAGTAGGAACGAGCCGGTCCCCCGAAGAACCGCCGCGAGCCCTCACGCTAGTGGCCGAGCGTGGGCTGCATCGGGTAACGGTGATGTTGTGTGGGCCTGCTCATCGAAGTCGGGTCTGCAGCAGCTCCCGTGCCTCGGCGGGGGTCATCGGCGTGCGTTGGACGATCTCCCCGAGCCGTACGACGCGCTCGACCAGCTGCGCGTTGTGCTCGACCGGCATCCCTCGGGCCAGGGTGAGCACGTCCTCCATCCCGACCCGCAGGTGGCCGCCCTTGGACAGCGAGGCGAGCGCCACCGGCAGGGTGGACCGGCCGATCCCGGTGGCCGACCAGGACGTGACCTCCGGCGGCAGGGCGGCGACGGCCGCGACCAGGGCGTCCGCGGTCCCAGGCATGCCCCCGGGCACGCCCATCACCAGGTCCACGTGCACGCGACCGCCGTACGGCGTGCCGTGCTTGTCGAGCAGCCGTTGCAGGGAGCTGACGTGGCCGAGGTCGAACAGCTCGAACTCGGGCACCACCTCGCGCTCCTGGGAGAGCCGATAGAGCTCGGTGATGAACGGCCACGGGTTGCTGAACACGTCGTCGCCGAAGTTCGTCGTACCCATGGTCAGGCTGCACGAGTCCGGCTCCGCGTCGAGCACCCGCAGCCGGTGCTCGAGCGGGTCGTGCACCGAGCCGCCGGTGGAGAGCTGGACGACCAGGTCGGTGGACTCCCGCAGCGCCCGCACGGTGGCCTTCAACCGGCCCGGGTCGAGGGTCGGACGGTGGTCCTCGTCGCGGATGTGCACGTGGATCATCGCCGCGCCGGCGGCCTCGCACCGCTGCGCCGTCTCGACGAGCTCCTCGAGGGTCGTCGGGAGCTGCGGGCAGGACTCCTTGGTCGTCTCCGCGCCGGTGGGCGCGACCGTGACCAGCAGCCGCTCGGCGCCAGGGCTCATCCCGGCATCGTGTCAGACTGCCGACCGGGCGAACAGGAGGCGTGTCGATGCGAGCTGTGGTGCAGCGGGTCCTCGAGGCGAGCGTCACCGTCGACGGCAGCGTGGTCGGCTCGATCGAGGCTCCCGGGTTGCTGGTCCTGCTCGGGGTGACCCACGACGACGGTCCCGCTCAGGTCCAGTGGATGGCCCGCAAGATCTGGGACCTGCGCATCCTGCGCGAGGAGCGGTCGGCCTCCGACGTCGACGCGCCGATCTTGGTGGTCAGCCAGTTCACGCTGTACGGCGACGCGCGCAAGGGTCGACGACCCACCTGGAACGCGGCCGCCCCCGGAGCTGTCTCCGAGCCGGTCTACGAGGCGGTGTGCTCCGAGCTCGAGCGGCTGGGCGCGATGGTCTCGCGGGGGCGATTCGGGGCCGATATGCAGGTCGCCCTGGTCAACGACGGCCCGGTCACCCTGGTCCTCGAGGCACCGGCGGACTGAACACCTGCATAGTGCCGTCGCGGCCCCGCCCGCAGACCTAGACTCCGAGACCAGAGCTGCGGATCAAGTGATCGGCTCGACGCAACCGTTGAGGACTGAGGGAAGCCTGCCTTGACTGAGCTGAGCATCTTGCTGGTCTGCGTGGCCAACGTCTGCCGGTCGCCCCTGGCCGAGCGGGTCCTCACAATGCGCCTCCAGCAGCTGCTGGGTGAGAGCGCCGGGGCCATCGGCGTCTCGTCTGCGGGTGTGCTCGCCCTGGTCGGCAGCCCGATGGACGACCAGGCCGCGGACCAGCTGCGCCGGCTCGGGGGCGACCCCCAGGGATTCGCGGCGACCCAGTGGACCAGCGCGATGAGCGAGGACGCCGACCTGGTGCTCACCGCCACCCGGGACCTGCGCTCGCGGGTGCTCGAGGAGACGCCCCGGGTGTTGCGCCGAACGTTCACGATCCCGGAGTTCGCTGCGCTGTCGACCTCGGATGTGTTCCGTGAGCACCGCGTGACCAGCGCCGGCGACCTGGTGGGGCGAGCGGCGGCTCAGCGTGGCTCGGTGGTGCTCGAGGACTACGACGTGCCGGACCCGGTCGGGCAGTCCACGACCTTTCACCGGGACGTGGCCGACCTCCTCGACAGGAACTGTACGGCGATCGCCCGGGCCGTGGTCGGCGCTCTGCTCTCCGACGCCAGCCCGCACCCGTGACCGATGCGGTGATCCGTCCGGTCGTGGTCATCGGGGGTGGGGGGATGGGACGCTGCGTCCTGGACGTGATCGATGCCGCCAACGTCGACGCAGCAGCGCGCTCGGGCCGGCCGGCCTGGGAGTTGGTCGGGGTCCTGGACGACGGGACCCCTGACTGCGACCTGCTCGGTGCTCGCGGGGTGCGGCACCTGGGTCCGGTCGCCCACTTGGAGGACCTTGCCGCGGATGTCGGCTATCTGATCGGCATCGGTGACGGGGTGACGCGCCGCCTGGTCGACCGGTTTGCACAGTCTGTGCGCAGGGAGGCGCCGGTCCTGGTGCATCCGAATGTGCACCGCGGCTTCGACGTCCAGCTGGGAGCCGGCTCGGTCGTCTGCTCGCACGTCTCGATGGAGAACAACATCCGGCTGGGCAGGCACGTGCACATCAACCAGAACAGCACGGTCGGCCACGACTCGCGGCTCGGCAGCTATGTGACGCTCAGCCCGCTGGTGGCGTTGTCCGGCGACGTCCGCGTCGAGGAGGCGGCGTTCCTGGGCACCGGGAGCTCGGTCAACCAGGGACTGACTCTGCACGAGGAATGCGTGGTCGGGGCAGGGGCAGCGGTCATCAACGACGTACCGGCGCAGGCGACCGTCGTCGGCGTCCCAGCACGGGTGGTCCGCCACTCATAGGGAACTTGACGGTCTGCCGCATGCTCAGGTCCTGCGCTCCCGGGCTTGCTTGACCCGCGCCAGCCGTTTCCGCAGCGCACCCGGGACGAGCAGCAACCACGACAGCTTCCTCATTAGTAGGCCCCGGTCGCCCGCAGCACTGCACGGACCGTCTTCGCCATGATCACCAGGTCACTGGTCATGGTCCAGTTGTCGACGTAGAAGAGGTCCAACCGGACGGACTCGTCCCAGCTCAGGCTCGAGCGTCCAGAGACCTGCCACAGTCCGGTGAGACCTGGCCGCACCAGCAGCCGACGGCGTACGTCGTCGGCGTAGTGGTCCACCTCGCTGAGCAGCGGGGGACGAGGTCCGACCAGGCTCATGTCACCCCGGAGCACGTTGAACAGCTGGGGGATCTCGTCGACGGAGTAGCGCCGCATGAACCGTCCCACCGGAGTGATCCGGGGGTCGTTCCGGATCTTGAACAGCAGGCCGTCCGACTCGTTGAGGGCCAGCAGGTCGGCGAGACGTGCCTCCGCGTCCGAAGCCATCGACCGGAACTTCATCATTGGGAACGACTGACCCGCTCGCCCAACCCGAGCCTGCCGGAAGAAGACCGGACCGCCGTCGTGCAGCTTGACGACGAGCGCGACCGCAAGCAGGACCGGCGCGAGCACGAGCAGCAGGACCGAGGCGACGACGACGTCGAAGGCACGCTTGGACCATCCGCCGGCCTTGCCGGCCTGCGGCTGCTCGACGTGGAGCAGCGGGAGTCCGGCGACCGGTCGCATGTGGATGCGGGGGCCGGCCACATCGGTGAGGCTGGGTACGACGACCAGGTCGATGCTCGAGCCCTCGAGGTCCCAAGCGATCCGCCTGAGCTCCTGCGCGCTTGCATACCCGCCCCGGGCGACGAGCACGGTGTCGGCCCCCATGGCCTCACACTGCGCTCGGGCGTCCCTGACCCGGCCGATGATCGGCACCGGGAACCGATCCGGCTCGACGGCGATGGTGTCGGGCAGGCACGCCCCGATCACCTCGAAGCCGGCGTGCGGACTGCGCTGGAGCGCGTCGACCACCTCGCTGATGCCCGAGGGTCCGCCGACTGCGATGACTCGATGCATCAAGCGACCGTCTCGACGGAGAGCGTGTGCCGACTGGCGGATGAAGTAGCGCCCGGCGAACAGCAGTGGCGTCCCGATGACGAAGGCCAGCACGACGAAGCCGCGCGAGAGCGGCTGGTCGAGCAGGTAGCACGCCAGGCCGACGACGCCTGCGGTGATGAACGAGGCGCGACCTACGGTGCGGAACTCCTCTGGACCAGATCCGAAGTTGCGGGCGGAGTATCCACCTCCGGCGACCAGCACGGTGAGCCAACCGAGGATGAGCAGGGGAACTGCACGCGCCGACAGCGAGTCGGCGCTCAGCGGCCCGAGACCCCACCCGTCACCCCAGGTCCGAAGCTGCCAGGCCACGAGCACCGACGCGCCGATGACCAGGACGTCGGCCGCGGCGGTGAACCTCAGCACGACCCGGATGGCGCGTCGGCTTTCGCGCCGGCTCGGCGCTGCCGTCAGCTGCGCCGTGAAGGCGTCGTTCACTGCCGTCATGCTCCCCGTCCCCCGCAGCACGCTTGCGGCGGCCACCGGCTTCAGTCGAAGACCTTGCGACCACCCACCTTCGAATCCGTCAAGGCTTCAACGACCATACACAAATGAGAGGTTCGCTAAAATAGCCCGAAGTTTACGGTTTGGACGGTTGTTGCTGTTATCCGCAGTGGCGCCAACGACAAGATGGGTCGGGGGCATCGCCGATCACCAGCGTGACGACGGCCAGGGGGAGCAACCGCTCGAGGAGGCGCCCGAGTTTCTAGCGCAGGCCAGTCCGTGCGACGGCCTCTACACGGCTCAGTAGGCGCCGGTCGCGTTGACCACTGCACCGACAGTCTTGGCCATGATCACCAGGTCGGCCGTCATGGACCAGTTGTCGACGTAGTACAGATCGAGGCGGATCGCCTCGTCGAAGGACAGTTGCGAGCGGCCGGAGACCTGCCACAGACCGGTCATGCCGGGGCGGACGCGCAGCCGGCGGTGCTCCCAGTCGGTGTAGGTGTCCACCTCCCAGCGCTGCTGGGGCCGAGGACCCACGAGGCTCATCTCGCCCCGAAGGACGTTGAGCAGCTGGGGCAGCTCGTCGAGGGAGTAGCGGCGGATGAAGGCGCCGACGCGAGTGACCCTGGGATCGCGCTCCATCTTCCACAGGGCGCTCTCCTGGCCCATCGCCTCCCGGAGGTCGCGCTCCTGAGACTCGGCGTCGATGAACATCGAGCGGAACTTGAAGCACCTGAACGTGCGACCATCCCGACCGATCCGCGGCTGGCTGAACAGGATCGGCCCGCGATCCTCGAACCAGATGGCCAGTGCGATCAGCAGCATCAACGGGCTGAGCATGAGGAGGGCGAACGCGGCGCCGACAAGGTCGAAGATTCGCTTGGACAACCCGCCTGCCTCTCCGGCCTGCGGCTGCTCCAGGTGCAGGAGGGGAAGACCCGCGACCGGTCGCATGTGGATGCGTGAGCCGGCCACCTCGTTTACGCTCGGGACGACGACGAGCTCGATGCTGGAGCCTTCGAGGTCCCAGGCGACCCGGCGGAGTTCCTTGGCGGTAGCAAACCCTCCCCGAGTCACCAGCACCGTGTCGGCACCTACCTCCTCACAGAGGCGGCGGGTCTGTCTCACCTCGCCGAGAACGGGCACGCCGAACTGGTCCTGGGCGACCGCGATGCCGTCCGGAACAGCCGCGCCAACCACTTCGTAGCCGACGTACTTCGACTGCCGGAGCGCATCCACGACCTCACCAACACCCGACGGACCTCCGACCGCGATGACCCGATGCATCAGCCGCCCCTTGCGGCGCAGCCTGTGCACAGTGAGGCGGATCACAAACCGCTCGACCAGTAGCAGCGCTGTTCCGAAAAGGAAGGCGAGCAGCAGGAAGCCCCGCGACAGCGGCACTGACAGCATGAAACAGGCGATCGAGACGAGACCGGCGGTGGTGATCGAGGCCGAGCCGACCGCCCGGAACTCGTTGGCGCCCGTGCCGAAGTTCCTGGCGCCGTAGCCGCCCTTCAGGGCCACCATGACCAGCCAGGTCGCGATGATGACTGGACCGGCCTCGGTCACCGAGGTGCCCAGGTGGACGGCGATCAGGGCGCCGATGGCGCTGCGGAGCTTCCAGGCCACGGCGACCGAGAACACCAGGACAACGAGGTCGACCAATAGGGTCATGGTCCGCACGAGACGCACGTCACGCAGTAGGCGATGGCGGTCCGGCGCCAGGGCGCGAGTCGCTCGATCTTGGTCGACCAGCGTCATGTGTCGAGAACCCCTATCCGAGTCAGCCGGCGCCTCGACAGCTGATGGCCATTCAGCGATCCGTCCCTGCATGCAAACCCAACGATACAGATGGACGTTCGTTATGGGCGGATCCGGCCAAGTAGCACAACGACTACCAGAGCATCAGACCTGGTACAATCCCCTTGAGGTTCCGTGCCCTGCCAGTGGTTCCGGGCGGGGCCGTACTGTCTTCAACGAGCAAGGGCGAGAAGCCACGCCAGCCTGTCGTGCGACTTGTCGACGGCGTTCTTTGTGTAACCAGTCAAGGACGAGTGGCAGGGATCACCTGTTGACGACACCACTCCTGGTCACGATCTTGGTCCACGGACCGGACGGCACATCCGTGGCCGACGTGAACTGCCAGGACAGGTGGTCCGTGTCGCCGTTCAGGTCATGCATGCCCAGGCAGCCGTTGAGCGCAGGCGACACGTCCATCCCGGCCCCGCCGTATCGTCGATTTGCCGGCCTGGTGTCCCGAGCCCCGAAAACGTACGTTGCGTCGTGGTATTCCCCTGGACCAGCATCCTCTATCTGCCCGTAGCAGATTGCGCCATTCGGTCCCTTGATCCTGACCCACTGATTCTTCATGTAGGAGAAATTCCGGTCAGTGCAATGACCGACATACCCTGGGTCGCTTGCCCAGGGTAGGTCGGCGCAACGCCGCCGGAAGGCTACTGGATCGTTCAGATCATCAAATGGTAGATCCAGGTAGAAGGGATTCTCCTTGGGCGCCATGTGCTCAGGAAAGAAGTCGGGCGGTCGTCGTCTCTCGGTGCGGCAGCCTTCAACTGTGACGACGCCATCGCAACCGCCGTAGTGGTCTGCCCAAGACGAGTCGTAGGTCGAGTACACCTGACTGCCATCCGCAGCGTTCGGATCGAAGATCTCCCCGACCCAGAAAGTCGTCGCAACGATATCCGTGTGCCATGGATAGGACCGACTGGGGCTTGGTGACGCTGCGCCCGCTGGCCGGGGCCTCGATGGCCTCACATCAGGGCTCGCCGCCGATGAAGACGCTCCGCTGCCGGGTGGGTCGCGCGGTGGGGCGTCGCACGACGCGACGGAGATCGCGACCAGAAGCGCGACCAGGAGCGCGCCAGACTTGGCCTTGCCGGCAGCTGGGAGCGGCCGGGCAAGGCCAAACCTAGGCACTTCAACAGCCCTAGCCCTTGCCCACCTTGGCCACCGAGCCGAGCTCGGGTACAGCGATCCTCTGGTTGGGCTTGACGCCACTGCCATCTGGCAAGAAGGGCCGCAAGCGCGAGTGGGGCCGTTTCGCACTCATTCGTGCCGTGGCGCCCGCGGCTGGTGCTGCCGCGGGGGTTCTTGCCGGTGTCGCAGCACTGGCCGTCGAAGCCCCGGCTGGCGCAGCTGCCGGGTGGACCAAGCTGTAGTCATCGGTGGTCAGCGTGCCGTTGCTGATCAGAGCCAGTCCAAAGGTCATTGCCACGGCGTTGGCGGGCACGGCCGGGGTGGTGAACTTTGCCTGGGTCCATGTCGATGCCTTGGCAAACCAGGGGCTGGATGTCCAGTAGAACCAGGCGCCGCTGGCGTCGCGGTAGTAGAGCGCGAACTGAGTTGTCCCGGTCGAGGTGTACCAGGTACTCAGGTCGTATGTCTGGCCCGCCACCACGGTGGGTGAGCAGGCTCCGAGGTCCAGCGCTGGGAGTAGTTTCGCGTCGCCACTTTGATATCCGGTGACATCGAGCTGTTCAGCTCCAGTCCCGGTATGAGCCGCGGTGCTCGCAGTCCATGTCGCGGTGTTGGTGCCCCATCCGCCAGGCTGGAAGCACGTGGGGAACCCGGTGGAAGCATCTCTGGTCTCTAGCGACGGATTGCTCAGCGCATTGACCCCGTCCGCAGCCGGAGCGGAGTTGGGAACTGCCTTCGGGGTGACATACGCCGGGTAGTTGGTGCCGCTGTACTGGCGTACGACCTGATCCACGGTCTTGACGCTGGTCTTGTTCGCGGCCTGCTTGGAGTAGTCGGCAAGCCATTTGACGAAGGCGTTGAAGATCGTCGGGGTGGTGGACTGATCCGCCTGACAGCTGGCTGTGCCGATGGGGGCGCAGACGTGATGGAACGTCAGGATCACCCAGCCACCCTGACGAGTGGCGGCTTGAGTCACCTCAGTCTTCATCTGGGCTAGCGTCCAGCTGGAGTCGACCTGGTCCGGGGCCTTCAGGTAGTAAGGGTCCGCCGGTGGAGTCGCCTCTGCAAATGCACACCCAGCGCAGCTGGACGGGCTGCGAACGTCGCCAAGCCCGCGCGCGGTGTTGTAGCCACATCCCTTGGCCAGAGCCTCGACTTGGGGGTTAGCGTCCGAGAAGGGATAAGCGAAGTTCACTGGCCGATAGCCCCAGCTGTCAAGCGTCGCCCGGTCGTTGCAGATCTGCCGCTGCGCCTCCGACGGGTTGATCTGGATCAAGTCGGGGTGCGTGATGGTATGCCCACCGATCTCGTTGCCATCGGCGGCGATCCTCGACAGGTCGGTCCGGCTGAGATACCCCGGTGCACCCACCCACCCAGAGACGGTGTAGAAGGTGCCGGTCAGACCGTTGGCCTTCATCGTCTGCTCGGCTTGCACCTGATCGGCGTCGGAGTCATCGAACGTCAGTGACACCATGGTCGGGGCCGTTGCCGCGGCCGCGGCCGCGGGGGGGACTTTCACCGTCGCTATCACGGGTATGCACACCGCGCCCGTCAAGAGTAGAAGCAGCGCAACCCGCTTCGCGAAGCTATCAAGAAGATTGGTTTTCATTTTTGGTGCCGTTGGACCTTTCTTGTGGAATTGCAATGGACTCACCATCACGACTCGGGAGTCTGGTGAAATCGCGAGTAATTGTCTTTGCCCGACTTCAAAAGCCACCCACTTTCTACTGCGACCCATGCGGGGTGCGCGTGAGGTCGACTTGGGCGACCACCGTGTCGTTTCGTGCGTCACCGTGGAGCAAGATGCTCCAGCGATGCTTGCCAGGAACTCCACAGGGCCGCGGTGTCGCGACCGATGAGTCGGAGCACGCCATGCTCAGGACCTTGTCGCTGATGACGGTGACCCGCGAGGGCCCTGTCCTCGGGTGGTAGGCGATGTGCATGCCCGTTGCCTGGGCAAGTGCACGCCCCCGAGCCGACGGGCTGATCACCACAGCGCCCTTGAGCGTGTAACTGAGGTAGACGACCCTGGGTGGCGCGCTGAACAAGAGCCGCCGCCCCTTGGAAGTGACCATCCGTGGCCGGCTGAGCAGTTCTTGGTCACTGGCGACCACCACGTTGGTTGCCTCTGGCAGCCGCTCCACACCAGACACCGCAGGCATCTGCAACCGGACCTTGCTGAGCGGCTCGGGGCTACGGACCCACTGCCTCACCCGCACGTCGCCGTTCGCAGCCACCCGGCTCTCCGTATAGGACCCCACGTTGGGTGCCGCCGCTGGAGGGGCGGGGACTGCGACTCCGGGGTTCCCGGCCACAGGAATGGGGGACCGCTGGCCCTGGCTAGCGGCGTAAGCCAGTACGGCGGTGAGCACGATTGCGACCAGTAGGCTCGCAGCGAGCACGAGGTCACGTGCCTCGACAAACCCTCTGAGACGCTTGGATGCAGAGTGATCGGGGTCATCCCTCTCGTCCGTCTCTGCATGTGTCGTACCCGCCGTTCGATGGATGTCGGCGGATGGCGCCAGCAGCCCTGAGCCGTCGACCTCCGGTATCTGCATCGACGAGGAGCCACCGTCTCGGGACACGACGCCGGCAATGGCGGCTCCCGCATCCACGACTGTTGAGCCGACACTATGGGCGCCGTCGGCACGCCTCGGGGGGCTCACCCATCGACCAGTCGAGCGTTCAGTCCAGGCTCGGGGCAGGCTGTAGAGCGCGATCGCCGCGTCGGTCACCTTCATGAGCGGAAAGAACAGGCCCAGCAATAGGTAGCGAGGGCGCCGTTCGACAGCGGCCGTGACACACGTCAGCGCATAGTCCGGCAGCAACACGCCCACGAGGATCATCTGCAAGCTGATGTGCGCGGACAGCTGAGTGTTCAGGTCGCCCAGCCAAGGCAAGGTCAAGAGTGGATTAACTCCGTCTGGTATGGCGATCAGCAGGACCACCGGAACCAGAAGTAGATAGAGAACGCTGCTGGTGATGAGCTCCACTAGCAGCAACAGCAGTGTCGCATTGAAGAAAGAAGCACGCAGACGATGGCGTCGAATCGTCTGCCACAGCCCCAAGGCCCATCGCTTGGTCTGGCGGGTGTAGTCGAGATATCGGTCCGGGTCTTGGGTGTAGGCGCGTGCGCCGGGATGAAAGGCTATGCGACCGAGCTTCTTCGCGTGGATCTCGAAGGTCATGTTGAAGTCTTCGATGACCAGGCCCGGAGGGTTGATGTCTATCTCCCGGAGGCCCCACGTTCGATACATGCTGGCGAATCCAGGGATGATGTGGGTGGCGCTGACCCCACGCCACGTCTGGCCGTACTTCAACAGCAGTTGGGTGAGGACATAGACACGTTGCCGGTGTGCCACCAGTATCGAGCCCACGACCCCGAGCTTGCGTTGCCAGCGTGTCTGGGCACATCCGGCGACGGCGACGACTCGTGAATCGTCAAATAGCGGAAGCGCCACGGCGAAATATTCCGGGTCGAGCTGGGTATCGGCGTCAAGGATCATGACTGCCTTGAACGACTCGAGCAGTCGGAAGTGCTCAATGCCAGCCCGAATCGCGCTCGCCTTTCCGACGTTTGTCTTTGTCTCCGCGGCGTGTGCGCCGTGAGCCCGCGCGATGGCAACGGTGCGATCTGAGGATGCATCCGACATGACGTGCACGTTGTTCATCGAGATCAGGTCGGACAAGGCCACCAACGACGCTCCAATAACGAGCTCCTCGTTGTGTGCCGCGATCAGGACCGCCACGTCGTCGCACGTCAGGCGCTCGGTCCGCCCGAAGGCGTGTCGGCGCTCGATCCCGGTCTCAGCCCAGCGGCCCATTTCGACCATCCGCCGTGACCGGCGAGCGCGCAGCCGACCGAGATTCTCATCGCTGAACCTCAGCGCCCCGAACGTGCCCCATAAGCAGAAGTTGAGACCAATCACCAGGATGGCGGAGAGGTAGGTGATCATCACCGATTGCCTGACGGTGAGCTGTTGTCACTGGATTCCAACGGCAGACGATGCCAGAAGAGATCATCTTCATCTCCAGCAAGCCACAGATAAACCCCGCCCACTCCAACGCTCTTCGCCAAGGCGATCTTGGCGTTCGAGCTGTAGGCGTTCTCGAACCACACCGTGTGCTGCTCTCCCTGGGCCGTCTGATAGGTGAACCAAGGAGACTGGGCCTTGTGGTCCCAATGCATGTCGGCGTCGTGAGTGCGGGAACGCTCGTAGGCCTGTAGCCAGCTGGCAACCTGGCCATGCTTGCCGACCCAGTCATACCCGTACATCGGAATGCCGAGGACAACTTTTGATCGCGGGATTTGGGTCACGGCGTAGTCCAGCACGGTCTTGACCCAGTCCAACGGTGCGATCGGACCGGCCGCGGATGAGCTCCAGTGCCAGTCATAGGCCATGATCCGGATCTGATCCGCGGCGTTGCCCAGAGCTGCGTAGTCCTGGGCAACGTTGCGCTGGTCATAGCCACGGTCAGTCGTCTTCGCGAAGACGTCTACAGACAGCTTCTTGCCCTTGGCATGCAACGCTCCGGCCAGCTGCACGATGAAGGCACTGAACGCCGCGCGGTCCGTGCCACGCAGCTCCTCATAGTCGATGTCGACCCCAGCGAAGCCGTGGTGCTCGACGAGATCAACGACTGCCTGCACATGGCGAGCGCGCCGTGCGGGGTCGTTGATGATTCGCGAAACACGCTCGGAGTTCCACACCCCAACACCAGCGTTGGAGATGGTCGGCATCAGCGGAACGCCAGCATTCTGTAGTTCGGCCAGACGCTCGGCTACATAGCCAGTGGACTTTGATGGGACGTGCAGGACCACTCCGCCCCTGCCGTCGACCCGATAGATCCACGGTGAGACACCCGCAAACGCCCCGCGATGGGCAATGACGGACTGGCTGCCAGCGGCCAGGTTCCAGTAGGGCACTGTGCCGAACATCTTCAGCTTCGGGCTCGCGGGTGTTACGGCAGGCCGTGGCCAGCGGTCTACCAGCCCGCCAGTGATCGCAGCAAGCAGGATGACGAGAACGACCCAGTGCCGGAGTCTGTGCGGCCGCCGGCGGGAAGACGCCCTTCTTTTCGGACCAGCGAGGTTCTCGTCCATCAGAGGCTCTACGTCAGTCAGCAACGGGCGCTCGTCAGTGGTGATCTCTCCATTGATCTGATGCACGGACGGCTCCCTTCAGCTCTCAACCTGCTATTGGCGGGCGCTGTGACTAGAGCCTCGTCCACGTGGGGGAAAAGCGACTACCTCAATGACCATTCGGCGTCATTGTCGGCGCCAGACTCAGTTGATCGGCGATGACGGAGTCGATGATGTCGTCCAGGGGGTGTTGAGGACTGAACCCAATCAGTGCCTGAGCTCTGGAACAATCCGGCACCCGCCGCTGCATGTCCTCAAAGCCCGGCCCATACGCGTCCTCATACGTCACATGCTCAACGACGCTGTCGGATCCCGTCTTGGCGATGATTCTCTCCGCAAGTTCGTTGATGGATATCTGTTCAGGGTTGCCGATGTTGAAAACCTGGCCGACCGCCGCGGCTGTGTCCACGAGAGTGACGAGCGCGGGGACGACGTCCGCGACGTGACCGAAGCAACGTGTCTGCTGTCCCGTCCCGTACACCGTCAAAGGCTCGCCGGCCAACGCCTGCTTCACCAGACGTGGAAGAACCATTCCGTAGCGACCGCTCTGGCGTGGTCCAGCGGTGTTGAACAGTCGAACGATGACCGCATGAAGTCCGTGATGGGCGGCGTACTGATGAGCGAACGTCTCGTCCAAGGCCTTGGCCTCGGCGTAGGACCATCGGCTCTTCAACGGCGAACCGATGACTCGGTCGGCGTCTTCATGAAGTCCGACCGTGGTGTTCTTCCCGTAGATCTCGCTGGTTGATGCCAGCAGGAATCGAGCACCGTGTCGGTGGGCCGCCTCAAGCACGGTTTCTGTGCCGTGCAGGTTGACCCGCATGCTTTCCAGGGTCTTGTGCTGAATGGTGAAGACACCGACGGCCGCGGCCAGATGGAAAATCGTATCCACCTGAGCAACTGTTTGATCTACCAATGCCGTATCCGTGATGGAGCCTTCCACAAACTCAACCTGGGAGCCGTGTGGGCCCAGCATCGCGCCGCTGAGGTTGCTCAAGCGACCGGTACTGAGATCATCCAGGACGACGACCTGGTGGCCGCGCTCAACAAGGTAGTCAGTCAGATGTGAACCGATGAACCCAGCACCGCCAGTGATCAGCGCTTTCATTTCAATTCTCCACTCGTCGATATGTCGGAGTTATAACGTGTATGAGCGCTCACCAGCGTCCGCTTAAGGGCATTGGTGACCAACGACCTCGCCGCCAGAGTGCCCTTGCTCCATATGCCGTGCCCTTTTGGAAAGCCGTGCTCTCCAAAGGACGTGGGAACGTCACGATTGGCAATCATGAGTAGGTCCCGGCAAAGGCAAGCGCTCGGACCAGCCGCCTCACAACGGAAGAGCGACATCAACACATCGTGGGCTAGAGCGCAAAGCTCTGCGGGTATTCCCGCAGTTGATAACTGGCATCGAGAATCAGAGGTACGTCCTCCAGCCACCCCAGATCGAGGCGACTGTGCATGGTATGCACGACGACCATGTCTGAGTCGTAAGACTCCGGGTCTTGAACGGAAATCAGGCGCGTGCCGTCATTCAACTGCAGCGAGGGGACGAACGGGTCAAAAAAATCTACCTGAGCGCCGACTCGTCGAAGTCCCTCGATGATTTCGAGTGCCGGCGACTCTCGGACGTCCTCGACGTCGGCCTTATAGGCGACACCCAACAGAAGAACACGTGCACCGGTCGTCCCTCGGCCGTTCAGCGACAGTACTTCGCGCACCCGTTCGACCACTCGCAAAGGCCGCGCTGCTATGGCCGACATTGCTTCTTCGATGATGGGTGCAAGCTGACGGTGTGACCTCAACTGCCACAGCAGGTAGTGGGGATCACACGGGATGCAGTGTCCTCCTACACCTGGACCTGGAAAGAAGGGCATGAACCCATAAGGCTTCGTCGCGGCGGCTTCGATCACCTCAATCACATCCAGTCTCAGCGAACGACAGATTTCCGCCACTTCGTTGGCCAGCGCGATATTCACCGCCCGAAATGAATTCTCGAGAAGCTTGGTCATCTCCGCCGCTGCCGGAGTTGACACAATGTGAACTTTATCGGCGTACGCCGACAGGGCCTCTTTTGCGGCTTCCGCACATCGAGGGGTGACACCACCAACCACTCGAGGTACGTCCTCGTGCGCAAGACGATCATTCCCCGGATCTATGCGCTCAGGACTGAAGGCGACATGGATGTCTTCGCCTATCGTGAAACCCCGACTCAGGAGCGGCGCCACCAGCAGGTCGTTCGTGCTGCCGACGTACGTCGTCGATGTCAGGATGAGCACCTGACCTGGCACCGCATACTCGACCATTTCAGCACAGGCCGCGCGCAGAATTCCGAGGTCGGGGAGCAGGTGATCGTCAATCGGCGTCGGCACCGCAGCGATGACCACCCGGGACCTCATGAGTTGCATCGGGTCACCGCTGAGAGTGAAGTTGTCACTATCCACAAGCGCGGCCTGCAGTCGTTCCCGATCCGAGCTGACGAGGTCGGCCCGGCCTTCGACGATGGCACTACGGCGGCTCTGGCTCACGTCGAGCCCTAGCACCGATCGGCCGGCGGCGTGGAAGGCCAAGGCGGTCGGAAGCCCCACGTATCCAAGCCCCAGGAGGGCAACATCGAAAGTCGGTTCGTTGGCATCAACACCAACAGGTCGGCCGGGATCGACGCTGATCGGCAGAGTGGATGCCTCGAGAAGCGGTGCGACGCTTTGAAGCGGCACTAAACCTTCTGTTTCCACTGAATTCGCAACTATTTCTGACATTTCCGTTACCCCCCGAAACCCTTAAATGACTACCTGGCAGGACTGAATCAGCGCGCAACTGACCACAGCCTCACGCCCGAGTGAGAGCCATGGCTCACTCGATACAGAAGCTTGTACGGTTGATGCCCCCGTTTACCCTGCGCCCCAATTTGCTTGAAAACAGACGGAACGTTAGACCTAAGGGCCGAAAAAGCGAATCCTCGTCTATATCGTGAGACGGAAGACTGAGGCCACTGAGACCGAATGTTCGTTCCTGCTATGGCTTAGGGTGTTCGTGGCTTTTGGGCGGTTGGGGCTACTATCAGCGGTAGTGAGTTGGTTGACGCCTGGCACTGGCATCTTCGGAAGCGCGGTGCGGCGTGACAATTCACAAGTAGGCGATGCGGCAATTGGAGTTCGATCAGATCGTGCAGCAGGTGAGCCGAGTCGCCGCTTCTGGTGCAACCGATGACGTGGCCCGGTTGTACCGCAGAATGTGTTCGCTGGAGAGAGCGCGGGATTGGCGCCAGGCTTAGATGTTCGCGAAGTCTCGAGAATGCAGGCGGTTGCGCCGCGGCTGACTTTGATGCCGTGCTCGATGCCCCAACCGTTCACGCCTCACGGGGCGACGTGTGGCGCAGATGCACCGAAGTGCCTAGTCACGTGAGCTGACTGTCACCGCAGACGACACCGCCGTCGTCAACTGACGCATTCGCCAACAGACGTGCCGGCCACGATGGATGTTGAGGATCAACCGCGACCCCTATTGGTTCAGAACGCCTGAGGTCGTCACAAGATTCGTCCAGGGACCCGGCGTCACAGCACTGGCATCGACGAAGCGCCAGGACAGTCGGTCGGTATCGCCGTCTAGTTCCTTCATGCCGAGGCAACCGTTGAGAGCAGGCGACACATCCATCCCAGCGCCGCCGTATCTCCGGTTCGCGGGCCTAGCGTTGTTAGTTCCGAATACGTACGCCGAATCGTTGTAACGGCCTGGCCCTGCGTCCTCGATCTGGCCATAACAGACCTGTCCGGCGGTTCCTGTCAGCTTCACCCACCGATTCTTCATGTAGGAGAACTCTTGGTCCGTGCAGTGGCCCGCGTATCCAATGGCGTTTGCCCATGGCACGACCCTGCATCGCTGCTTGAAGGCCGCGGCGTTGTTCAGATCGTCAAAGGGCAGATCCAGATAGAATGGATTCTGCTTTGGTTTCATGTGGAGGGGGAAGAACGTCGGCGCCAAGCGCTTCTCGGTGTCGCACCCTCCCGACGAAGTCACCCCGTCGCATCCCCCGTAGTGCACCATCCACGATGAGTCATAGGTCGAAATCACCTGGCTGCCGTCCGAAGCGTTCGGGTCAAAGATCTCCCCCACCCAAAAGGTTGTCGCCACGATCCCCGTGTGCGACGGGTAGGTGCTGGTGGGCGCAACCCTGGGGTTCGCCCCGGCCCAACCCTGCCCTCCTCCTACGTACAGACCGGCGACGATGAGGGCGGCTAAGACAAACGCTCGGAGTACCCACAAGCGCGTTGCAGGAAGGGACAGGGGGACCAGCGGGCCGCCGTCTTTATTGGCTCTGAGCCGCCGATCGGTGGTCTGTCCACGTGCAGGGAAACGGCTCAACTGACCCTCCCAGATCGGACCCGCTTCTTCATCCACGACGAAGACGCGAATCGTGACGATTGATCCGGGAACGCTTCTCCCGACGTCTGTCATGCTGCGCTCAGGACGTCGGGTCCGCACCCGCTATCGAAGCCGCATCGGCTTCGTGGTCGCGATGGCAGACCGTTTGGTCATGGGCGCATCACCGTATGGACGGTCGTCGGCAGCCGTTCAGTCAGAGGCACGTGCCTCTGGTGCACCGGGGGTTCAGTCCCGTGGCGGGGTGGAAGTGACGCGTGGCGGTGCGCCGGGATCGTCGCTAGCCACGGACGTCCGGGAGCGACCGTGTCTCCCTGCAACGGCGGATACTGCCAAGCAGCTCCATTAGACGGAATTCCGCGCGGCGGCTACGAATGAGGGCGGAGGGGGTGGAGCATTGGTGCTGCGGGCCCCCACTGTCTGCGGGGGCCTCTCGTGGGATGGAAGCGGTCTGACCATGCTTCTCGCGACAACTGATGAAGCAACAGTCGCCCCAACGCTGACCTGAGACGCGAGCCGAGAGCTTCTTGGACGTTGTGCTGTCGTCACCCCTTCGACTCGTCGACCAATAAGTCACGTGGGGCTATGGCTTCGCCGTGACGACCGCAAGGCCTCCCGGGAGCGCTCGTTGCTCAGAGCGCGACGGCGACCTCGGCCACGACGCCCTTCCGGGCCAAAACCTTGACGTCCTTGGTCTCCGCCTTGGGCGCAAGCGTCCGGAGCGTCCACTCACCCGGGGCCGCGAAGAACCTGAAGTGCCCGGTCGCCGAGGTGGGCACCTCGGCGGTGAACTCGCCGGTGCGGTCCAGCAGCCGCACGTAGGCACCGCCCACGGGGTCCTCACCGCGGGTCACAACGCCCTGGATCACCGACTCCTTGGCGACGTCGACCCCGTCGAGGGACAGGCCCCCGGTGGTCGCGCCGCACATCAGGCTTCGCCCTTCTCGTCACCGAGGGCCACCGGGACACCGACCAGAGAGCCGTACTCGGTCCAGGAGCCGTCGTAGTTCTTCACGTTCTCCTGCCCGAGCAGCTCGTGCAGGACGAACCAGGTGTGGCTCGAGCGCTCGCCGATGCGGCAGTAGGCGATGGTGTCCTTGCTCCAGTCCACGCCCGCGTCGCTGTAGATGTGCTTCAGCTCGTCGTCCGAGCGGAAGGTGCCGTCGTCGTTGGCCGCCTTGCTCCACGGCACGTTCGCCGCGGTCGGGATGTGCCCGGCGCGCTGGGCCTGCTCCTGCGGCAGGTGGGCCGGGGCGAGCAGCCGGCCGGCGTACTCGTCGGGGCTGCGCACGTCGACGAGGTTCTTCACGCCGATCGCCTCGACGGTCTCGTCGCGGAAGGCGCGGATCGAGAGGTCCTGCTCGCCGGCGGTGTAGCTGGTGTGCTCGCGGGTGACGACGTCGTCGCTGAGCTCGCGGCTGTCGAGCTCCCACTTCTTGCGGCCGCCGTCGAGCAGCTTGACGTCCTGGTGGCCGTAGAGCTTGAAGTACCAGTAGGCATACGCGGCGAACCAGTTGTTGTTGCCGCCGTACAGCACCACGGTCTGGTCGTTCGCGACGCCCTTCTCCGACAGCAGCTTCTCGAACTGCGCCTTGTTGACGAAGTCGCGGCGGACCTGGTCCTGGAGGTCCGTGGTCCAGTCGAGCTTGATGGCTCCCCGGATATGGCCCTTGTCGTAGGAGGTGGTGTCCTCGTCGACCTCGACGAGCACCACCTTGGGGTCGGCGAGGTGCTCCTCGACCCAGTCGGCGTTCACGAGTGCGGCTTCGCGGCTCATGGTGATTTCCTTCTTCGAGAGATAGGTGTGAGGAGGCGGTGCAGGAGGTGGGTCAGGAGGCGGCGCGCGGGCAGGTGCGAGGCACGGCACGTCCCACGGCAGGCTCCACACCGAGAACGCCGACCCGAGTCGGCGGGGTGGAGGTGCGACGTCCCGTCAGGACATTCGACACAGCGCCGAGCGCGTGCGGCAGTGGTCCACTGCGCGGCGCTTGGTCAGCATGGTCGTCGGCACGTTCACCAGGGTACGCAGAGCGAATAACCACTCGGAACCAAACGTCTCACGTGACGGACAGGTTGTCCGCATGATGGACAAGGCCTGCACCCCGTCGCCGGCGACCGTTCCTGGTCTGCTGGGCGACCACCGACCCGGCCGTCGGCGCGTCGGAGGTCGCGTGGCCGGCTGCTGCCCCGCCCGTCGCCAGCTCCAGGGTGGGCCTCCCGCAGTGCCGGCACCGCGCCCTGGCCACCGGCACTTCCTGTGCGGCGGCGGCGGAGAAGGTGTGGCCGTGGTCCATGAAGTCGAAGATGTCGGTGACCAGGTAGGAGCCGCCCCGGTCGAGGATCACGCCGCTCACATGACTCAGCGGCGGGTTCGCCGGCGAGGAGCACTTCGTGCGGACGGTGTCGATGATCGAGTAGCTCGCCATGTCGGTCCCCGGCTCGGAGTAGGTCCTCGGGACGTTACGGGCAAGGCGAGTCGGCACGCAGCCGTTTCAGTAAGGTTTGATGTACTTTCGCGGGCCATTGGCTTGGGCTCTGGCCGGGCCGAAGACTCCGGGACGATCCCCCTGGGAGGTGACGGACCGCCCCGAAGCCGGCTTCGGCGGGCGCTCCCTCACGAGAACGCGACCCATAGATAGTGCCCAGAAACCCACCCGGCAAACCGTGGCCGCCCCCCGCAGGCGTGCCGGGCCCGCGGTCGTCAGCCGCCGGCGAAGGGCGGCAGGAGCTCGACGGTGTCCCCCGCCTGCAGGTGTACGTCGACCGGGTCGGCCGACCCCATCGGACGGTCGCCGACCAGCACGGAGCACACCTGCACCACCTCGGACAGTCGCGGCCGGTCCTGGTGCAGGAGGCGGACCGCGGCGAGCACGTCGGCGAGCGTCGTACCCTCCTGGGCGGCGATCTCGTCGGAGTCCACGCCGGCAGCGGCCCGGGCAGCGGCCCAGTAGCGGACCGTGACGCTGCCCACCTCGGCGACATCTGGTGCCGAGACATGGGTCATGTTCGAGTATCCTGCCTTAACGTTTCAGCGTCCGCCCCTCGGGTCGGACGTCTCCGTCCAGTGGCTCAACGGCGAGTCGGGCACCCACCCCCTCATTTCGGGAGATGCCATGAGCACTGTGCTGCTCTTGACGAACACCACTCAGCCGTCCGTCGACGTACTCCCCGCCCTGGCGCTGCTGTCCCACCAGGTCAAGATCCTGCCGGCTGAGGGCAGCGCGCTGCTCGAGGCCCCCGAGGTCGACCTGGTCCTGGTGGACGGGCGCCGGGACCTGGCCCAGGCGAGGGACCTCTGCCGGCTGATCCGCACCACGGGCAGCGACGCCCCCGTGCTGCTGATCGTCACCGAGGGCGGGCTCTCGGTCGTGGTGGCCGACTGGGGCATGGACGACGTGGTGCTGCACACCTGCGGGCCCGCCGAGCTCGAGGCGCGGCTGCGGCTGGGCGTGGGGCGGCTGATGGTGCAGCGCGACGCCGACGACCCGGAGGCGCACGTGATCCGCTCCGGCGACGTCACGGTGGACGACTCGACGTACACCGCCAAGCTCGGTGGCCGCCCGCTCGACCTGACGTTCAAGGAGTTCGAGCTCCTGAAGTACCTCGTGCAGCACCCCGGTCGGGTGTTCACCCGCGAGCAGCTGCTGCAGGAGGTCTGGGGCTACGACTACTTCGGCGGCACCCGCACGGTCG
>CAXSHL010000007.1:0-91067 GCA_964237315.1 uncultured Nocardioidaceae bacterium | reverse complement strand
GGCCGACGTGGACGCCGCGTTGGAACCGTCGGGCCGCTTCGCCGCTGGAGGTGAAGATGGCGGTGCCGTTGCCGTAGGGGTTGTTGTTGATCAGCGCGATGGCTGCGTCGACGTCGTCGACGCGGACCACGGACAGGACGGGTCCGAAGATCTCCTGGGTGTAGACGTCCATGTCGGTGGTGACGTTGTCGATGACGGTGGGGCCGACGAAGAAGCCGTCCTCGTGGCCCTCGACGACGTAGCCGCGGCCGGCCACGGTGATGGAGGCGCCTTGGGTCTCGCCGGTGTCGATGAGTCCGAGGATCCGCTGCTGGGCGTCGCGGGTGACGACGGGCCCCATCTCGGAGTCGGTGTCGCGTCCGGAGCCGACCTTCACCTTGCGGGCCCGTTCGTTGACCGCGGTCACGAGGGCGTCCGCCGCGCCGCCGACGGCGACGGCGGCGGAGATGGCCATGCACCGTTCGCCGGCGGACCCGAACGCCGCGGCGGCGAGGTGGTCCGCGGCGAAGTCGACGTCCGCGTCGGGCAGGATGATGGCGTGGTTCTTCGCACCACCCAACGCTTGGACCCGTTTCCCGGTGGCGGTGCCCCGCTCGTGGATGTAGCGGGCGATCGGGGTGGACCCGACGAACGAGACGGCCGCGACGTCGGGTGAGTCCAGGATCGTGTCGACCGCGACCTTGTCACCGTGGACGACGTTGAACACGCCGTCGGGGAGCCCGGCCTCCTGCCACAGCTCCGCGATCCGCATCGACGCGGACGGGTCACGCTCGCTGGGCTTGAGCACGAACGTGTTCCCGCAGGCGATGGCGACCGGGAACATCCACATCGGCACCATGGCGGGGAAGTTGAACGGCGTGATCCCGGCGCACACGCCGAGCGGTTCGCGGAAGGAGAAGGTGTCCACGTCGGTGGACACCTGGTCGGAGAAGTCTCCCTTGAGCAGGGACGGGATGCCGCAGGCGAACTCCACGACCTCCAGGCCGCGTTGCACTTCACCCATGGCGTCGGAGAGCACCTTGCCGTGCTCGTCGGTGATCAGCTCGGCGATGTCGCCGGCGTGGGCGTTGACCAGCTCCCGGAAGGCGAACATGATCTTGGTGCGCCGGCTGATCGAGGTCTGGGACCACTCGACGAACGCGTCCTTGGCGGCCGCGATACCGGCCTCGACATCACTCGGTGAGGCCAGGGCGACCTCGGCCTGCTGCTGTCCCGTCGCCGGGTTGAACACGGCTGCGGTGCGGTCGCTGTTGCCGGAGGTGGTCTTCCCGGCGATCCAGTGCTCGATAGTCCTCAACGTGCGTCTTCTCTCTTCGTCCGTGTGTTCAGGTCAGGGGTTCAGGTCGGGTGATGTGCGGTGAGGTGGTTCAGGACGCCTTCACCACGAGGACCGGTACGTCGGCCTCGAGGATCAGGGTCTGCGCGACGCTGCCGAGCAGTGCCTTGCCGACCGGTGAGCGGTGCCGGGCCCCGATGACCAGGAGGTCGGGGTCGACCTCGCTGACCAGCTCGAGCAGGGCGCCGGCGACGTCGGTTCCGGCGTCCTTGGCGGTCGCGAGGTGCAGCTGCCAGGGGACGCCGGGGTCGGAGCCGACGACCTTCTCGATCTCGTCGGAGATCCCGAGCCGGTAGGCCTCCTGGCGGTCGGGGTCGATGGAGTCGACGACGTGGAGCACGGCGAGGTCGGTGGCCCGGTAGGTGGCTTCCTGGACTGCTTGGGTGAGGGCTTTGCGGCTGGTCGGGGACACCTGGTGGGCGACGGCGACGCTCACTGCTGGGATCGCTTGAGCTCGTGGGAGAGCTCGGTGAGCTCGTCCCCGCCGGCCATCTGGCGGGTCAGCTCGTCCAGCGACACCTCGTCGCGTCGTTTGTCCAGGACGGCTTGGCCGAGCTTGAGGATGACGAAGTGGTCGGCGACGAGGTGGGCGTGGTGCGGGTTGTGGGTGATGAACACCACGCCGAGGCCGGCGTCGCGGGCGGCGGCGGTGTACTTCAGCACCACCCCGGACTGTTTGACCCCCAGGGCGGCTGTGGGTTCGTCGAGGATCAGGACCCGGGCGCCGAAGTAGACGGCGCGGGCGATCGCGACGCACTGGCGTTGCCCACCGGACAGGGTCCCGATGGGCTGGTTGATGTCCTTGACCACGATCCCCATCTTGCGGAGCTCCTCATCCGCGATCTTCTTCATCTCCTTGACCTTGAGGCTCGCGAACGGGTAGTTCCCGTTGGTCATCTCCGAGCCGAGGAAGAAGTTCCGCCACACCTCCATCAACGACACGACGGCGAGGTCCTGGTAGACCGTGGCGATGCCGTGGGCCAGCGACTCGCGTGGGGAGGAGAAGGAGACCGGTTTCCCGTCCACCAGCAGCTCACCCTCGTTGTGGGGGTGCAGCCCGGAGATGATCTTGATCAGCGTCGACTTCCCGGCGCCGTTGTCGCCCAGCACCCCGGTCACCTCCCCGGCGTTGACCCGCAGGTTGATGCCGCGCAACGCCCGGATGGCGCCGTAGGTCTTGCCCACGTCCACCATCTCCACCAGGGTCTCGCCCCGGTGCAGCTGCGGGTCGGCGTGCTCGTGCAGGGTGTCGGTCATGGCTAGCCCACCTTCCGGGTGGTCGAGAGCTTCTTGACGTAGAGGTTCACCACGACGGCGAGCAGCAGCATCACCCCGAGGAACGCCTTGAACCAGTTCGGGTCCCAGCCGGCGTAGACGATGCACAGGTTCGTCATCCCGAAGATGAACGCACCGATCGCGACACCGAAGGCGTTGCCGTAGCCGCCGGTCAACAAGGTGCCACCCACCACCGCGGCGATGATGTAGAGGAACTCGTTGCCGACCCCGTTGCCGGCTTGGAGGACGTTGAAGTTGTAGAGGTAGTGCATGCCGGTGAACCAGCCCAGGAACGCGACCGTCATGAACAGCCCGACCTTGACCTTCAACACCGGGACCCCGACCGCCCGCGCGGAGTCCGCGTTCCCGCCGACCGCGTAGATCCAGTTCCCGATCCGGGTCCGCTGCAGGATGTAGCCCGACAGGGCCGCGAACAGCAGCCACCAGATCACCGTGATCGGCAACGTCACCCCGAAGATCCGGAACTCGTGCGCGAACACCCAGTTCAACACCGTGTAGCCATCCATCTGGTTGATGTTCGGGCTCGACACCGACCCGGTGACCAGCTTCGTCACCCCCAGGTTCGCGCCCTGGAGGATGAAGAACATCCCCAACGTGATCAAGAAGCTCGGAATGCCGGTCTTCATCACCAGATACCCGTTGATGAACCCCACCAACAGGCAGAACACCAACGCCAAGACCGCACCCACGATCAGGTTGATCCCGAGCTGGTAGCAGAACATCGCCGCCACCAACCCCGCCGCGGTCACCGTCACCCCCGCCGACAGGTCGAACTCACCACCGATCATCAACATCCCCACCCCCACCGCGACGATCCCGATCGTGGAGGCCTGGTAGAGCACCGTGAAGAACGAGTCAGCCGACCGGAACGCCGGCGCCACGATCAGGAAGAAGATGAAGATCACGATCGCCGCGACCAACGCGCCCACCTCAGGACGCGCGAGCAGCCGGTTCGACAGACCCAAGGTGACCCGGTTCGAGGACTCCGCCGGCGCCGACGGCGGCGCAGCCTTAGTGGATTGGCTCATTGTTTGCTCCCATGACTGAATGACTCCTGGCAGACGAACGTGCTCACTTGCTTGACCGACTGGTCGCTGACATGTCCCAGACTGATCGGGCCTGACTGATCGGGCCTGACTGATCGGGCGGCGGGTGGCCGGCTCGACTGCCGACCACCCGTCCCGGTGTGCGGGCTAGCGGGTGTTCTTCTTGATGAAGGGCAGAACAGTGTCGACGTTGGACTTGTCCACGAACGAGGGACCGGTCAGCACGGCCTTGCCACCACCCATGATGTTGCCGTTCTTCTTGTACAGGTAGAGCTGGGTGATCGCCAGGTACCCCTGCAGGTAAGGCTGCTGGTCGATGCAGAACTGCAGCTTGCCGTCCTGCACCGCTTGGGCCGCGTCGGTGTTCAGGTCGAACGTCCCGACCTTCACCTTGCTGTTCGCGGCGGCTGAGGCCTTGATGGTGTCCAGCGCCTGCGCAGCACCCAGGGTGATCACCCAGTCGATGGCCTTGTCCTGGCTGAGCTTGGCCTGCAGCGACGAGGTGACGGCCGAGTCGTCAGCACCGTTCACCTGGATGTTCTGGGTGTTCGGGAAGCTGTCCTTGACACCCCTGCAGCGGTCCTCCAACGCCACCGACCCCGCCTGCTGGATCACGCACAACGCCTTCTTGCCTCCGGCGGCCTTGATCTTCTGGCCCGCCTGCTGACCTGCCAGGAACTCATCGGAGGAGAAGTGGGTCAGAGCGCCCGCCTGCTTGTAGAAAGCCAGACCGGAGTTGAAGCTGTCCACCGGGATGCCGGCCGCAACCGCCTTCTTCACCGTCGGGATCAGAGCATCCGGCGTGACCAGCGTGGTCGCGATCCCATCCACATGGGAGTCGATCGCGTTCTGGATCAACACCGCCTGCTTCGTTGCATCCGGATCCGCCGAATACTTCAGCTTCGAACCCGTGTCCTTCGCCGCCTGATTCGCCCCCGCCTTGATCCGGTCCCAGAACGTGTCACCCGGCGTCTCATGCGTGATCATCGCGAACGTGTAGCCGGAGTTCCCCCCACCACCCCCACTGCTGTCGCTGCTGTCGTCCTTCGGCGCTCCTCCCCCGCTACAGGCTGATGTGAGAATGGCAAGCGTCGCGACGACGGCCAGAGCGGCACCCTTGCGGGACCGGGACAGTTTCATCGTGGTTCCTCTCGAAATATTCGGAGTTCGGTTCGTGTGACCGCAGCCACTCGGCAAGATCAGGCTTAGCCTCCCCAACGTAGGCATCTCCTGTCAAGCATTTGTCCTAACATATTCACGCCGCTCAGGACGCTGTGGACTCATGGCCCTCGCCAGGCGGTGTCGCCGGAGCCAGGAAGTGCCGCTGGCCGGCCCGGTGCGTCTCGTAGCGGCCGTAGGCCTCCTGGGTGGACGAGAGGTCGGCCACCTGGCTGACCGGCACGTCCCACCACGCGTGGCTGTCCGGGGCGTAGACCAAGGGGTCCGTGGTGACGTGGATGACGATGGGACCGGCGTCGTCGGCCGCCTGCTTGGCTACCAGGATCGCCTTCTCGAGCTCGTCACGAGAGCTGACCTCGATGACGTGGACTCCGAGGCTCCGGGCGTTCGCCGCCAGGTCCACGGGCAGCACGTCCCCGTCCAGTCGACCGTCGGCCCCCCGATAGCGGTAGCGGGTGCCGAAGCGCTGCGACCCGAGCTCCTCGGACAGGGAGCCGATGGAGTGGAACCCGTGGTTCTGCACCAGCACGACGATCACCTTGATGCGCTCTTGCACCGCGGTGACCAGCTCTGTCGGCATCATCAGGTAGCCACCGTCGCCGACCATCGCGAAGACGTCACGCGTCTCGTCGGCGAGCCGGATCCCCAGCGAGGCCGGAACCTCGTAGCCCATGGTGGAGTAGCCGTACTCGACGTGGTAGCCCTTGCGGTCGCGCACCCGCCACAGCTTGTGCAGGTCACCGGGCATCGACCCGGCCGCACACAGCACAACGTCCCGCGGAGCACTCGTCTCGTTCACCAGGCCCAGGACCTCGCCCTGGGTGAGGAGTCCTGGAGCCAGTCGGTCGGTGACCGAGGCCGGCGGGTGGTACGCCGCCTCGACCTGGGCGTCCCACTGCTGCCAGAGCCGGCCCTGCTCGGCCCGGTAGTCCTCGTCGACGGCATAGTCCCCCAGTGCGTCGCTCAGCGCGGTCAGCGCCTCTCGCGCGTCGGCGACGACGGAGAGCCCGGACTGCTTCCCGGCGTCGTAGTCGGCGACGTTCACGTTGACGAAGTGGACGTCCGGGTTCGCGAAGATCGTCCGGGATGCGGTAGTGAAGTCGCTCCACCGGGTGCCGACACCGATCACGACGTCGGCCTCACGCGCGAGGGCGTTCGCGGCCGTCGTACCGGTCGATCCCACGGCTCCCATCTCCTGGGGGTGCCCGTGCAGCAGGGAGCCCTTGCCGGCCTGGGTCTCCCCAACCGGGATCCCCGTCGACGTGCACAGGGCCTCCAGGGCGGCCTCGGCGCCCGAGTAGTGGACCCCGCCACCGGCCACGATCATCGGCCGCCGGGCCGTGCGGACCATCTCGGCGGCGGCCGTGACGCGCGCACGCTCGGCGGGCGGCCTGGCCACGTGCCACACCCGCTCGGCGAACAGCTCGACGGGCCAGTCGTAGGCCTCCGCCTGGACGTCCTGGGGCAGAGCCAGCGTCACCGCCCCGGTCTCCGCCGGGCTGGTGAGGACCCGCATGGCCTGGAGCAGCGCGGCAGGCAGCTGCTCAGCCCGCCAGATCCGGTCGAAGTAGCGCGACACCGGCCGGAACGCGTCGTTGACGGTCACGTCCCCGGCGTACGGCGCCTCCAGCTCCTGCAGCACGGGCGCCGAGCGGCGGGTGGCGAAGGTGTCGGAGGCCAGCAGCAGCACCGGCAGCCGGTTGATGGTGGCCAGCGCGGCCCCGGTGACCATGTTGGACGAGCCGGGACCGACCGAGGCGGTGCACACCCAGGTCTGCAGCCGGTCCCGCTGCCGAGCGAAGGCGACCGCCGAGTGCACCATGGCCTGCTCGTTGCGCGCCAGCACGTAGGGCAGCCCCGGACGCCGGCCGGCCTCCAGCGCCTGCGTCTCGTGCTGCAGGAGCGCCTGGCCCACACCCGCGACGTTGCCGTGGCCGAAGATGCCGAAGCAGCCGGCGAACAGCTTGTGCCGCTCACCGTCGCGCTCGGTGAGCTGGACTGCCAGGAACTCGACCGTCGCCTGGGCGACGGTCAGCCGGATCGTCTCGGTCATCGGGGGTCTCCTCCTAGGGGGAGTCGGGGGTCGACGGCCTGTGCTTCCCAGGTCTGCCGGACCCACCCGTGCTGGGGGTCGTCGCAGATCAGCCAGGCGCGTTCGGCGCCCGGGCCGGCCATCACGTTGAGGTAGTAGAGGTCGTAGCCGGGGGCGGCCATCGAGGGTCCGTGCCATCCGTGCGGCACCAGCACCACGTCGCCGGTCCGCACCTCCGCGAACACGTCGATCGGCCGGTCGGCGGTGCCGTAGACCCGCTGGTAGCCCACCGGGTCGCCGGCCTCGGCGACGGGGACGCCCCGGGCAGCGCCCTCCACCTGCGTCTCGAAGTAGTAGATCTCCTCGAGCTGGGTCTCGACGCCGGCGCGCTCCTCGTCGTGCTTGTGCGGCGGGTAGGAGCTCCAGTTGCCTCCCGGCGTGAGCACCTCGCAGGCGATCAACGAGTCGGCGTCGAGTGTCTGGGGCACGCCGAAGTTGCGGACCTCGCGCGAGCAGCTGCCGGCGCCTCGGAGCTCGACCGGGACCTCGTCGGCTGTGACGTGCCGGAACTTCGCTGTCGACCCGTCACCGCCCACCCGAGCCGCGCAGATCGCGATGCGGGACCGGTCCGCAGAACCGGTCACCGTCAGTCGCCAGCCCGCGGGCACGTAGGCCACGTCCGTGGGTCCTGCGAAGACCGAGCTCCTGCCCGTCAGCCGGGCCTCGTGCTGCTCACCGCTCGCGTCGGAGCAGGCGACCGAGGCCGCGCCGGCCAGCGGCACGACCAGGTGCTCCCAGCCGCTGTCGTCGACGGAACAGCTCTGGCCGGCGTCGAGGCTGACGACGCGGAGTCCGGTGTGCTCCCAGCCCGGGCTCGAGGCGTCGACCACCACGTCGCAGCCCTCGCGGGCCGCGGAGCCGAGGGGCAGGAACCACCGAGTGTCGTCGGCCGCGTCCTGGGTGGTCATCATGCCCCCGGGTGGAGGCCGTGCACCAGCTCCGCCGCGATGTCGACGGCGGCCGCCACGTCGCCGTCCGGGGGGAACAGCAGCGCTCGACCCACGACGAGACCGCGCACGGCCGGGAGCTCCAGCGCCTTGCCCCACGACGCATAGGTGTGCTCGGGATCCCCCTGCGGGTCGCCACCCAGGAGCAGCGTCGGCAGGGTGGTGGCCTCCATCACGCGAGGCAGCTCGTCGACGACGGGCAGCTTCAGCCAGGTGTGGGCACTGCTGGCACCGAGCCCCGAGGCGATGTGGATGGACCGGATCGTGTTGTCGGGGTCCAGGAGGTTCGTCACCCGACCTCCCTGCACGACGGACATGAAAGGCTCGACCATCGCCATCAGCCGGTGCCGGGCCAGCTCGCTCACCGCGCGGCCTGTGCTCTCCAGCGTCGCGACGGTGCCGGGGTCGGCCAGGCAGATGCGGGTCAGCATCTTGCCTCCGTCGAGGCCGCGAGCGGCGATCTCGTCCGCGGTGTAGGCGGTGAACCGGTCGTCGAGCTCGAAGCTGGCACCTTGCAGCCCGCCTCGGTTCATCGAGCCGATGACCAGCTTGTCCTCCAGGACGCCCATCAGCAGCAGGTCGTCCAGGATGTCCGGAGTCCCCAGGACACCGTCGACGCCGGGCCTCGACAGCGCGGTGGCGAGCCGCTCGAGCAGTGCGGGACGGCTGGCCATCGCCATGCTCTCGCCGCGCACACCCAGGGCCCCACGGGCAGGGTGGTCCGCGGCGACGAGCAGCAGCCGCCCGTCCTTGCCCAGCACGCTGCGCCTGCTGCGCGCCTCCCAGCCTCGGGCGATGCTCTCCGGCTCGCGGGCCCGGATCTCGGTGAGGTCCACCAACTCTGTCATGACTTCCTCTCAACAGTGCGACCCGCCAGGGCACGCTCGATCTCGGCCTCGTCCGGCATTGCGGTGGAGCACTCGAGCCGACCTGCGACCAGCGCTCCGGCCACGTTGGCGAACTCGAGGATGCGTCGCAGGTCCCAGCCGGCGAGCAGGCCGTGCACGAGGGCTCCGCCGAACGCGTCACCTGCTCCCAGTCCGTTGACGACCTGGACGGGGAACGGAGGCACCTCGACCCGCTCGTCGGCGGTCGCGGCGAGGACCCCCTTGGGTCCCTGCTTGACGATCGCGATCTCGAGGCCCCGCTCGAGCAGTGCGTCCGCAGCGCGTTGCGGCTCGGTCTCGCCGACGGCGATCTGGCACTCCTCACGGTTGCCGACGGCCACCGTGACCTCCTCGAGCGCCCTGCCGACCTGCTCGGTGGCCTCTGCCGGGTCCGACCAGAACATCGGCCGGTAGTCGAGGTCGAGGATGGTGTGCCGGCGCCTGCCTCGCTGCTCGAAGGCGACAGCGTGTGCGGCTCGGGACGGCTCCTGGGACAGCCCGGTGACCGTCGCCCAGAAAACTCCTGCGTCCCGGATCTCGTCGGTCGGGAGATCCTCGGCAGTGATCTGCAGGTCCGGCGCGGTGGGATAGCGGTAGAAGTACAGCGGGAAGTCGTCGGGGGGGAAGACCTCGCAGAAGGTCACCGGGGTCGGCGGCCCCTCCCCGGCGGAGATGAAGCTGGGGTCGACGCCGAGGCGCTCTGCCTCGAGCCGCACGTAGCGCCCGAAGGGGTCCAGCCCGGTGCGGGTCACCAGCGCCGAGTGGCGACCGTAGCGCGCGGCGGCGACGGCCACGTTGGTGGCGCTGCCGCCCAGGAACTTCTGGAACGTCCTGACATCCTCGAGGCCCACCCCGTGGTCGAGCGGGTAGATGTCCACACCGGTGCGTCCCATGGACACCAGGTCGAAGCGCGTCATGCTGCAGCTCCTATCTCGCTCATCGCGACCGGTCGCCCGGTCGTGCGCGACACCTCACACGCCTCAGCGACCCGGAACGCCTCCAGGGCGTCCGCCACGGTGCACGGCGAGTCTGCACGGCCCGCCACCACGTCGCAGAACGCAGTCAGCTCGGTGCGGTAGGCGGGCAGGAACCGCTCCATGAAGGACCACTTCTGCGGCCCTGCGGGGTAGCCGGCGTCCGGCTCGGCGGACCGGAGCGCGAGCGAGTCGTCGTACCCGACGCCGAGGGTGCCGTGCGAGCCCATCAGCTCCATGCGTACGTCGTGTCCGCCGCCGTTGTAGCGCGTGGCGGACACCGTGACCAGCGTCCCGTCGTCGAGGGTCAGCACGGCGGCGCCGGTGTCGATGTCGCCTTCCTCGGTGAAGAAGGGGGCGCCCTTGTTGGCGCCGACCGCGTAGACGCTGCTGACCTCGCGACCGGTGACGAAGCGGAGCACGTCGAAGTCATGGATGCTGCAGTCGCGGAACAGCCCGCCGCTCGTCGCGAGGTAGGCGGCCGGTGGCGGCGACTGGTCGTGGGTGTTGACCCGCACCGTGTGCAGGAAGCCGAGTTCGCCGCTGGAGACGGCGTCGCGGGCGCGGAGGTAGCCGGCGTCGAACCGCCGTTGGAACCCCACCTGCACCGCGACGTCGGCCTTGCCGACGACATCGACCAGCTCGATCGTCTCCGCGAGCCCCGCGGCGACCGGCTTCTCGCAGAAGGTCGGCACCTTCGCCGCAAGGGCGGATCGCAGTGTGGGGGCATGTCCGGAGGTCGAGGTGGCGACGACCACGCCGTCGACGCGCGACAGCAGGTCGTCGAGGTCCGGGGAGAACCCGTAGCCGTTGGCCTGCGCCAACCGGGCCGCCTCCGCAGGGAGGGCGTCGGTGACGACGACCTGCTCCACGTCGTCGAGAGCGGCCAGCGTCGAGGCGTGGAAGGCCCCGATCCGTCCTACTCCTGCCAGTCCAATTCGCATGTGTCGGGTATCCGCTCTGTCGCACCTGAGGGCCGGTCGTCGACGGCCATGCCCGCTAGGATGCCGGTCACACGCCAATGCGTCAATAGTTTGTCCTAACGTTATGACTTGACCACGAACTCACGTCCTGCCTTGGCTCGTGAGTGCGGCAGAAGGGCCACGACCAGCTGCTCAGTGCCGTTCGGCCTGTCAGCCCGTCGACCCGTCCCGTCCGCACGCAGAAACCCCGCCGTCCCGGCGCGGTCTGGGCGTGCAGACGTGCCGGGTCGACAGGGTGAGGGCGTGCAGACGCGCCGGGTCGACGCGCTGCAGGACGGCTAGCGTGCCCGGCGCACGACCAGCGCAGAGCCTCCTCCGCGCCTCGTCGGCTCTGCGACCGCGGTCAGGTAGCCGTGCCTGCCGAACTCGATGCCCGTCGCGGCGCCGATCTCCGCCGCGCTGGTGAACTGGTCACCGGCCGGCGTGAAGGTGTGGCCGAGCGGCGTGAGGAGCGGGCCGTACTCGTCGATGAACGGCTGCTCGGCGCTCACCGCCGCGGTGTTGCGCTGCGACGCGCGCGGCTCGGCGATCGCCTGGGGCAGTGTCATGCCCCGGTCGATCCGGTTGAAGATCATCTGGGTGACGGTGGTGATGATGGTCGCCCCACCCGGTGAGCCGAGAGCGACGAAGGGCTTGCCGTTGCGCAGGATGATCGTGGGCGAGATCGAGGAGCGCGGCCGCTTGCCCGGTTGGATCCGGTTGGGATCCTTGGGGTCGTAGACGGCGGTGAAGTCGGTCAGCTCGTTGTTGAGCAGGAAGCCGCGTCCCGGCACCAGGATGCCGGAGCCGCCGGTCTGCTCGATCGTCAAGGTGTACTCCACGATGTTGCCCCAGCGGTCGGTCACCGTGAGGTTCGTGGTCTCCACGTTCTCGGTGTCCGGCCTCTGGGTGGCCCGGCCCGGCGCCGGCGACGCCGTGGGGCACCGGCCGTCGTAGTCGTGGATGTTGCCTGCCACCAGGGGCTTGACCAGCGCCGTGGTCGGGCTGATCAGGCAGGCTCGCTCGGCGGCGTAGCGGTCCGAGAGCAGGGAGCGCAGCGGCACCCGGGTGTACGCCGGGTCGCCGACGTAGGCGTTGCGGTCGGCGAAGGCCAGCGCCGTCGCCTCGAGGTAGCGGTGCAGGGCGGCACCGGCGGACATCCCACGCAGCTTGAAGCGCTCCATGATGTTGAGCGCCTCGCCGACGGTCGAGCCGCCGGAGGACGACGGGGCCATCCCGTAGACGTCGTACCCGCGGTAGCCGACCCGGGTGGGCGCCCGGTCGATGGCGTGGTAGCGCCGCAGGTCGGCCGTGGTCAGGTAGCCCTTCGGCACCGGTAGCGTGGTCGTGGGGCTCTTCGGCGGGTTGCGGACCAGGTCGGCCAGCTGACGTGCGAGCGGGCCGGTGTAGAACGCGTGAACGCCCTTGCGGCCCAGCATTCGGTAGGTGCGGGCGAGGTCGGGGTTCTTGAACACGGAGCCGACCTGGGGGGCGTCGCCGCCGGGGAGGTAGAGCTGCGGCGTGGTCGTGTAGGCCTGGAACCGGGTCTTGTTGTCCAGCGTCTGCTGGCGGAAGGTGTCGTCGACGACGAAGCCCCGCTGCGCCAGGGCGGCCGCGGGGGCCAGTGCCGTGCGCAGGTTGTAGGTGCCCCACTGGTGGAGGGCGGAGCTCCAGGTCGCCGGCGTGCCGGGCACGCCGACGGAGACGCCGCTGGTGACCAGGTCGGGCGTGAAGGTGTAGGGCTGACCCGTGCTCGGGTCGATGAACGCGTTGGTCGGCATCGCCTTCGGCGCCGTCTCCCGGCCGTCGATGGTGTGCACCCGGCCGGTCCTGGCGTCGTAGTACACGAAGTATCCGCCGCCACCGAGACCGGAGCTGTAGGGCTCGGTCACCCCGAGGGCGGCAGCGGTCGCCACCGCTGCGTCGACCGCGTTGCCGCCGTGTCGCAGCACCTGCAGACCGACCCGCGACGCCTCCGGGTCCACCGAGGTGACTGCGCCGCCGAAGCCCCGGCTGGTGGGGACCTTGGTCGTGTAGTAGCCCGGAGCCGGCTTCGCGTGGCGCACGGCCTGCGCGGACGGGGCGACCAGACCGACCCCGGCCAGAGCGGCGGCTCCGACGACTCCGAGGGTGGCGAGCCGTTGGGTGCGTGAACGCTTCATGCGGGTTCCTCCCGAGATTGGACTCGGAGGCTACCTAGCCCGGACTGCACGCGGCAAGAGCCCGGTCCACGCGCGCAGGGTCGTCCCAGTCGACCCAGGTCACCCGGGGGTCCTTGTCGAACCAGGACCCCTGGCGTCGCGCGAACCGTCGGGTGCCCGCGACGGTGCGCTCGAACGCCTCGAGCTCGGACAGCTCCCCGTCCAGGAAGGCCAGCACCTGCTGGTAGCCCAGCGCCCGGTTCGCCGTACGCCCCTCGCGCAGGCCCGCGTCCGCCAGTCGTCGTACTTCCTCCACCAGACCGGCCTCCCACATGTGCCGCACCCGGGTCTCGATCCGCTCGTCGAGCACCGGACGCGGGATGCGGAGCCCGACCTGCACCGTGCGCGGGTAGACGTATGCAGGCTCCGGCAGCGACGCCGTGAACGGGCGTCCGGTGAGCGTGACCACCTCGAGGGCCCGGACCACCCGGCGGGTGTTGCCGGGAAGGATCCTGTCGGCGGCCACCGGGTCGAGCCGGTGCAGGTGCTCGTGCAGCTCCGCTGCGCCCACCTCCGCCAGCTCGGACTCGAACCTGGCCCGCAGACCGGGGTCGGTGCCGGGGAAGTCCAACCGGTCGAGCACGGCCCTGGTGTACAGCGCGGACCCGCCGACGAGCACCGGCGTGACCCCGCGGGCGCGGCAGTCCTCGACCACGTGGCGGGCCAGCGCCTGGAACTGCGCGACGGTCGCCGGCTCCCGGACGTCGAGCACGTCGAGCAGGTGGTGCGGGATGCCCCGCCGCTCGGCGACGGGCAGCTTCGCGGTCCCGATGTCCATGCCGCGGTAGACCTGCATCGCGTCGGTGTTCACGATCTCGCCGCCGAGCCGTTCGGCCAGGTCGAGCGACAGCGCGGACTTGCCGGCCGCCGTGGCCCCGACCACCGCGACGACGGGGACGGCGGCTTGGGCCGAGGAACCTTCCGGGTCCGGCTGCTCGTTCGACATGGTGAGAGTCTGACAACACCGCAACCACCCCGTCCCGCAGGCGGACACGAGTGAAGGAGCAGCGCATGGGTTTCCTGGACAACGCCAAGAAGCAGCTGACCAAGGTCGTCGACGAGCACGGCGACAAGATCGAGAAGGGCGCCGACCGGCTCGGCCGGACGATCAACGAGAAGACGGGCAACAAGCATGCCGACAAGGTCACCAAGGGCCGCGAGCAGCTGCGCAAGGGCATGAGCTCGCTGAACCGCAAGGACGACGGCCGCTAGCCGCCGTTTCACCCGGCCCGGCATCGGGTACGTCGACCAGGTGAACGATTCCCAGGACGACGCCCCGACCGGCCCGGCCAACCCGCGCGCGTCGTCGGGCCCGGACGCCCCCACCGCACCCGGCGGACCACAGCGCGGGGACGCGCCCGACGGTGGGTCGACGCCCGGCGGTCCGGACGAGCCGTCGACCGACCCCGAGCCGGAGGCCCACCCCAGCAGCACCGCGGAGGGGTCGCAGACCATCCCGGTCCCCGCGTCGGGCAGCGAGCCGACGGCCGACGGCGAGATCCACGCCCGGACCCAGACCGAGCAGGTCAACGAGGAGCTGCAGGAGGAGAACGCCGAGACCTCCATGGACCAGCCCTCCGACGGCTCGGGCAGCGAGTGAGGAGCACGCAGTGACCGACCAGCAGGGACCCCACGGGTCCACCGACCCCAACGACCTCCAGGACCTCGACCCGCGGCAGTTCGTCGGCGATGCGCCGGCCGGTGACGCGACGCCCGGAGAGTTCGTCTCCAGTGACCAGTCGGGCGGACCCGACTCGAACGACGCCGACGACCAGCCCGACAACCAGGAGGACGCATGACCCCCACCGATGGCTCCGACGAGGTGTCCCGCACCGAGGTGCAGGACGACGTGCCCGAGACCGACGTTCGCGAGTCGAACCCGAGCGGTGCCGGTCCCCGGGGCCTGGAGGGCGACCTCGGGATCAGCAGCGAGCGCACCGGTCCCCTCGGCTCGAGTCCCGCTGATCACGGCATCGAGGGCACCGGCACCCGCGGCTCGGCCGCACACGGCACCGACGGGGTCCTGGACAGCACCCCGGGGGGCGAGCCCGAGGACGTGCCGCGGGAGCACTCCGACGAGCCCGCCGAGGGCGAGGACCCCGACGTCGACCAGCCGGAGCAGGAGCGCGAGGCCACCGAGGACCCCGCTGAGGGCGCCACCGACGTGGACCGCACCCTGTCCACCGGGGTGGACCGCACGGTCGGCGAGCCCCGGCCGGACCCGGTGGCGAACAAGCACGAGTTCGACCCGAGCCGCAACCCGCGCCATTGACACCTGGCCGGTTCGCCGTCGTCCCGGCGGTCTACGTCCTGCTGCTGCGTCCGGCGCCCAGGTCCGGCGGTCGTGAGGTGCTTCTCCAGCTGCGGCAGGGGACGGGCTTCATGGACGACCACTGGGCGGCTGCCGTGGCAGGACATGTGGAGCGCGGGGAGTCGGTGCTCACCGCCGCCCGTCGGGAGGCCGACGAGGAGGTGGGCATCACCGACGTCGAGCTGCAGCCCTGGTGCGCCATGCAGCGCACCGGCCGGAGTGAGGACCCGCTCGACGAGCGGGTCGACTACTTCTTCCTCTCCCTGTCCTGGTCGGGTGCCCCGCGGATCATGGAGCCCGACAAGACCGCGGACCTGCGGTGGTTCGACCTCGACGCGCTGCCCACGCCCGTCGTACCGCACGAGCACCGGGTGCTGGAGTCCGTGCGGGCCGGCAGCTGCCCGCCGATCCTGGTGCACGGCTTCTAGAGCGAGCACCCTCCGGACGCGGGAACCGGGGGTGGTGCGCCGACCGTGGGCAGCCCCAGCAGCACTCCAGACGGCTTGGGGGCGGTCCGGGCCTCCCACGCGTCACCCGCGCGGGTCCGACGTACCGACTGCACGGCACCGTCCGCCACCAGGTGGTGGGGCGCGGCCCTGGTGACCGCGACCTCGACCATGTCCCCGGGGCGTACGGCGACCGGTGCCCCCGCGTGGTCGAGTGGCGCGAAGTGCACGAGCCGGTTGTCGGGACCGCGACCCGAGAGGCGATGGGTGACGACGTCCTTGCGGCCCTCGCCCTCGGCCACCATCAGCTCGACCGTGGTGCCGACGAGGCGCTTGTTCTCCGACCAGGCGACGTCCTCGGTGAGGGCGACCAGCCGCTCGTAGCGCTCCTGGACGACGGCCTTCGGCACCTGCCCCTCGAGGGCTGCGGCGGGCGTGCCGGGGCGCTTGGAGTACTGGAACGTGTAGGCCTGGGCGAACCGAGCCTGCTCGACCACCTTCATCGTCTCGGCGAAGTCCGCCTCGGTCTCTCCGGGGAACCCGACGATGATGTCGGTGGAGATGGCCGCGTCGGGGATGGCGGCGCGGACCCGGTCGATGATCCCGAGGTACCTCGCCTGCCGGTAGGACCGCCGCATGTCCTTGAGCACCTTGTCCGACCCGGACTGCAGCGGCATGTGCAGCTGTGGCATCACCGTCGGCGTCTCGGCCATCGCGGCGATCACGTCGTCGGTGAAGTCCTTGGGATGCGGACTGGTGAAGCGCACCCGCTCGAGGCCCGGGACCTCGCCGCAGGCCCGCAGCAGCTTGCCGAACGCCAGCCGGTCACCGAACCCCACGCCGTAGGAGTTGACGTTCTGGCCGAGCAGGGTGACCTCGGTGACGCCTTCGGCGACCAGGGCCTCGATCTCGGCAAGGATCTCCCCCGGCCGCCGGTCCTCCTCCTTGCCGCGCAGCGAGGGCACGATGCAGAAGGTGCAGGTGTTGTTGCAGCCCACCGAGACCGACACCCAGGCGGCGTACGCCGACTCCCGCCTCGTCGGCAGCGTGGACGGGAACACCTCGAGGGACTCGAGGATCTCGACCTGCGCCTCCTGCTGCACCCGGGCCCGCTCGAGGAGCACCGGCAGCGAGCCGATGTTGTGGGTGCCGAAGACCACGTCCACCCACGGTGCCCGGCGGGTGATCTCGCTGCGGTCCTTCTGGGCGAGGCAGCCCCCGACGGCGATCTGCATCCCGGGGCGGGCGGCCTTGACCGGCGCGAGGTGACCCAGGTTGCCGTAGAGCTTGTTGTCGGCGTTCTCCCGGACCGCACACGTGTTGAACACGACCACGTCGGCCTGCTCGTCACTCCGCGCGGCGACGTAGCCGGCCTCCTCGAGCAGCCCGGTGAGCCGCTCGGAGTCGTGCACGTTCATCTGGCAGCCGTAGGTGCGGACCTGGTAGGACCGGACCCCTGAACCGGGCTCGGGTCGCAGCGGGTGGGTGGCGGCGGAGCTCGTGGTGGTCGCCGTGGTGGTGAGGGTCTCAGTCATGACCGCACCAGGGTACGGCGCGCAGCCGCACGTCGGGTGCGTCAGCCGTTGTCCGGCTCCGCGGCGGCCTGACCGGTCTCGAGGTCCGACGCCACCGCCTTGGCAGTGCCGGGGTCGATGAGCGGCTGCTCGAGGTGGCCGGTGTCCCCGGCTCCCGAGCTGTCCGCGGGACCATCGCTCGAGTCGCTGGTGTAGACCACGGTGTCCTCGTCCGCGGAGGCCGGAGCGCTCGGGCTCGGGCTCGAGGCGACGTCCGGGGTTGCGGACTTCTTGGCGGTGGACTTCTTGGCGGTGGACTTCTTGGCGGTGGTCTTCTTGGCGGTGGACTTCTTGGCGGGCGCCTTCTTGGCCGTGGCCTTCTTGGCGGACTCCTGGGTCCCGGACCTCGCCGAGGCAGCCTTCCTCCCGGGCGACTTCTTCGCGACGACCCCCGCGACGTCGGCGGGGGTGACGTCCACCGGCACGTCAGCGGCCGGCGGCTCGCCCGCGTCTGCCGCCGTCGTCGGCGGCTGGGCGGGGGCCTTCTTCGCGGCCGCCTTCCTCACCACGGGGTCTGGCGCCGCTGCCTTCTTCGCCGGAGGCGCCGGTGCCGTCTTCGCCGCAGGCGGGGCCGCCTTCTTGGCGACCGGCGCCGGCGGCTCGGGTGCTGCGGCCTTCGTGGCGCCCGGGTCGGGGACGGCGGCCTTCTTCGCCGCCCGCTGAGGTGGCGCCGTCTTCCGGGCCACCGGCGGCTTCCGGACGGCGGTCTTCTTCCCGGGTGCCTTCCGGGCCTCGGCCTGCGCGTTGGGAGTCGTGGGGTCCCCCTGCCGCTTGGCGGGTGCGTCGACGGCGACCCCCACCGCGGGTGCGGTGGCCGGCTTGACCGCCTCTGCCCGGGTGGACGGCTGCCCGGTGAACCGCGGTGGGTGGCCGGGCTCGTTGACCGGAGGCACAGGGCGCAGGTTCGCCGGAGAGGTGGGAGCCGCGGCGCCGTCCCTCGCCGGGCTGTCGGCCCGCGAGGCGTCGTCACTGCGCTCGAGCACCGCGCCCGCGGCCTCGGCAGCGACGGTGACCGCGGACCTGGCCACCTGCCCGGCGACCATGCGCCCGATGGCGAGGGTCTTCCCGGTCGTCGCGACCGGGTGGAGTGCCGACTTCACGGCCAAGCTGACGATCTGTGCCAGCGGGTTCCTGCGCGCCACGTGACGTCCCTTCGGTCGATCTCGGATGACTCTGGCCTCCCTTTCCCCCGTTTGGCCGCTCCGATGCCTGCAGGTGCACCAGGTCACCCGTCGTACCCCGCGGTCGTGGGGCGATCCACTTGCACTCTCCCAGTGAGTAACCATAACGAGACCCCATATCGGGCCTCGAGCCGTGGCCCTCGACCGCCGTACTCGCTAGATTCACTGGGCATGACCGCCCCGGCACAGTCACCCTCGCACCCGGCCGGCGCTGCGCCCGGGGACGGGCTCGTGGTCCTGGACCACGTCGACAAGTGGTTCGGGGACCTGCATGTGCTGCAGGACATCAACCTGTCCATCCGGCGCGGGGAGGTCGTCGTCGTCATCGGCCCCTCCGGCTCGGGCAAGTCGACGCTCTGCCGCGCCATCAACCGCCTGGAGGCCATCGACAGGGGCACGATCACGCTCGACGGTCAGCCACTGCCCGCGGAGGGCAAGGCGCTCGCGCGACTGCGGGCCGAGGTCGGCATGGTCTTCCAGAGCTTCAACCTCTTCGCGCACAAGACGATCCTGGAGAACGTCACGCTGGGGCCGATCAAGGTGCGGGGCATCAAGAAGGCCGAGGCCGACGCGCGGGCCGAAGAGCTGCTGGACCGAGTCGGCATCGGTCACCAGGCGTCGAAGTATCCCGCCCAGCTCTCCGGCGGCCAGCAGCAGCGCGTCGCCATCGCCCGGGCACTGGCCATGGACCCGAAGGTGATGCTGTTCGACGAGCCCACCTCCGCCCTGGACCCCGAGATGATCAAGGAGGTCCTCGACGTCATGGTCGACCTGGCCAAGGGTGGGATGACGATGGTGGTCGTCACCCACGAGATGGGCTTCGCTCGTACGGCGGGCGACCGGGTCGTGTTCATGGCCGACGGACAGATCGTCGAGGAGAGCACGCCGGAGCAGTTCTTCACCGACCCGCGCTCGGACCGGGCGAAGGACTTCCTCGGCAAGATCCTGAAGCACTGACCCCCTGCCTATCTCCTGCCCATCCCCTGCCGATCCCCCCAACCCCAGCGCCCCACGACACGCAACCCGGTCCCACCCTCCCGGCCTCGAACCCGCGGGTCGGCTCACCTAGGAGCAGCCAGTGCAACCAGCGCGACACACCCGAGACAGGCTCACCTTCGGCGCCATCGGTCTGGCGATGGCCGCTGCCACACTCGCCGGCTGTGGCAGCGCCGGCGAGGACGACTCGAAGAGCGTCGACGTCAAGGTCGACGACGACGCCTCCTCCACCTTCAAGGCGGGCACCCGGATGAAGGCCCTCGCCGACAGCGGCAAGATCACCATCGGGGTGAAGTTCGACCAGCCCGGCATCGGCTTCAAGGGCGCGGCCGACAAGCAGCCCAAGGGCTTCGACCCCGAGATGGGCAAGGTCCTCGCCGCGTCCCTGGGCATCAAGCCGTCGGCCATCACCTGGAAGGAGACGATCTCCGACAACCGCGAGCCGTTCCTGCAGGGCAACGAGGTCGACCTGGTGCTCGCGTCGTACTCCATCACCGACGAGCGCCGCAAGATCGTCGGGCAGGCCGGGCCCTACTACGTCACGGGTCAGCAGCTGCTGGTCAAGAAGGGCAGCGACATCAAGAGCGTCGCCGACATCAAGGGCAAGGAGGTCTGCTCGGTCACCGGCTCCACCTCGCTGGAGAACGTCGAGGCCAAGGGTGCCAAGCCGCGCGGCTTCGACACCTACTCCGAGTGTCGCGACCAGGTGCTGGACGGCTCGGTCGCCTCGATGACGACCGACGGTGCGATCCTGCTCGGCTACGCGGCTGAGAACCCCGACGAGCTCGAGGTCGTGGGGAAGGCGTTCTCCGAGGAGCGCTACGGCGTGGGCTATGCCAAGAAGTTCCCGGAGATGTGCCAGTGGATCACCGACACGATCAAGAAGTCCGAGGACGACGGCACCTACGACAAGGCGTTCCAGGCCACGCTCGGAAAGTCCGGCGTCGACACCCCGACGCCGCCGAAGCTGGACGCCTGCGCCTGACCTGACCACGACCAGAGGAGGTGCCCGAGGACCGTGGACGACGTCTTCTCGAGCTTCGACGTGGTGCTGCGCGCGTTCCTGCTGACCATCGAGCTGTTCGTCGTGTCGGCGGTGCTCTCGCTGGTGTTCGGCACCATCCTCGCGGCCTGCCGGGTGGGACCGGTGTCCGTCCTCGCCAGGGCGGGCGCCCTCTACGTCGCCCTGGTGCGCAACACGCCGCTGCTCGTGGTCTTCATCTTCGTGTTCCTCGCGTTGCCCCGGCTCGACCTGAACATCGAGTCGTTCTTCGTCAAGGGCTGCCTGGCCCTGACCGTCTACACCTCCGCCTTCGTCTGCGAGGCCGTGCGAGCCGGGGTCAACTCGGTGCCGCTCGGCCAGGCGGAGGCCTCGAGAGCCATCGGCTTCACCTTCGTGCAGTCGATGACCACCGTCGTGCTTCCCCAGGCGGTCCGGGCCGTCGTCCCGCCCCTGGCCAGTGTCCTGATCGCCCTGGTGAAGAACACGTCGGTGGCGGCGGCCTTCGGGCTGGCCGAGGCGACCGCCCGGATGAAGGGGTTCACCAACGACAACGCCGACGCGCGTGTCCAGATCTTCATCCTGTTCGCCGTCGGCTACATCATCATCGTGGAGGTGCTGTCTGCGGGAGCCACCGGACTGGAGCGTCGCTGGAGGGTGGCGCGGTGAGCTCGGTCCTGTTCGACACGCCTGGTCCGAGGACGACCGCACGCCACCGCCTCTACACCGCCCTGGCCAGCCTCTTCCTGCTGGTCGTCGTCGGCTTCTTCGGTTGGCGGATGCAGGACACCGGCCAGTTCGCCTACGCGAAGTGGGAGCCCTTCGTCACCCCGGTCTACGTCAAGGCGATGCTCGTCGACGGGTTGCTGAAGACCCTCGAGATGGCCGTCACCTCGATCCTGTTCGCGGTCGTGTTCGGCGTGGTGTTCGGCATCGGCAAGCTGTCGGACCGGGCCTGGCTGCGGTGGCCGTGCTGGGTCGTCGTCGAGTTCTTCCGGGCCGTGCCGCTGCTGCTGCTGATCGTCTTCATCTTCTACGCCTACGGCATCGGTGGCGGGATCGGCTCCTACTGGTCGGTCGTCATCGGTCTGACCCTCTACAACGGGTCGGTGCTCGCCGAGGTGTTCCGGGCCGGCATCAACGCAGTGCCGAAGGGACAGAGCGAGGCCGCCTATGCGATCGGGATGCGCAAGTCGCAGGTGATGACGTCGGTGCTGATGCCTCAAGGCGTCAAGATCATGCTGCCGGCGATCATCAGCCAGTGCGTGGTGGCCCTCAAGGACACCAGCCTCGGCTTCTACGTGCTGGCCCCCGGGCTCACGCGGGTCGGCAAGGCCGTCTACACACAGTTCGCCAACCAGGTGCAGACCGCCCTGGTCCTCGCCGCGCTCTACATCCTGGTCAACCTCGCGCTGTCCTGGGTCGCCACCTGGGCACAGCGCAGGTTCGTGGGCGAGAACAAGCCGCTCGTGCTGGACGCCGCCGCCCAGACCGGTGACCAGACCGGTGACCAGACCGGTGACCAGACCGGTGACCAGACCGGCGACCAGACCGGCACCGTGGTCTGATACACCTGCCCTCTCGAGAGCGCCCGCCCCCTGACGCCACGCCTCGGCGTGGGTGCGGCGGCGGAAGGAGGAGGACGACGCAGCGTGCACCTGACCGACTACGACGCCTCCACCTGGCTCGTCCTCGGCGCGGCCGCTGTGATCGCCGGCTTCTCCAAGACCGCCGTCGGGGGCCTCGGCACGATCGCGGTCGCCCTCGTCGCCACGGTGCTCCCGGCGCGCGAGTCGACGGCCGCCCTCCTGCTGCTCCTCCTGGTCGGCGACGCGCTCGCCGTGTCCCTCTACCGCCGCGACTGTGACTGGTCACTGCTGCGGCACCTGGTCCCTGCCGTGCTGCCGGGGCTGGTCCTCGGCTCGGTCGCGCTGGCGCTGGTCGACGACTCGACGATGCGCATCGGGCTGGGCGTCGTGCTCCTGCTGCTGGTGCTCGCCCAGCTGCTCAGCCGCAGGCGGACAGCCCGGAGCACGCCCCCGGGGGCTGCCGAGGACACCGCGGGCTGGTCCCCCTGGGCCACTGCCGGCACCGGTGTGGTCGCCGGCTTCACCACCATGGTGGCCAATGCGGCAGGCCCGGTGATGACGCTCTACCTGGTCGCCCAGGGTGTCGACAAGCGCCGGTTCCTGGGCACCGGCGCCTGGTTCTTCCTCGGGGTGAACCTGTCGAAGCTGCCGTTCAGCGTCGGCCTCGGGCTGATCCACACCGACATGCTGGTCAGCACCGCGGTCCTCGCGCCGCTGGTCCTCCTGGGCGGCACGGTGGGCATCTTCGTCGTACGCCGGTTGGGGCAGCGGTCCTTCGACGCGGCGGTCCTGGTCGCCTCACTGGTGAGCGCGGGCGCCCTGCTGGTCCGCTGACGTCATGGGCTGACCGCCCGTGGGTTGTCTCACTCTCCGGACATCTTCAGGGGAGCGTACTCATGTTCTAACATTTGTTCGTCATAACTATTGCAAGTGCCGCTTGTCACTGTCAGGGTTCTGCGAAACGCCGGAGCATGCTCGGCCCCGGCACCTCGGACCCCCACAAAAGGAGCGTCATGGCTCAGGACACCGACACCAGACCGGAGCAGCCCCACCTTCCACCGCTGACCGCCGGCCCGCATTCGAAGCGCCTGGGGTTGATCGCGGTCGTCGCCACCTTCGGCGGCCTGCTGTTCGGCTACGACACCGGCGTCATCAACGGCGCCCTCGCGCCGATGAAGGACGACCTCGGCCTGACGTCTGGCACCGAGGGCTTCGTGGTCAGCATCCTCATCTTCGGCGCCGCCATCGGTGCCCTGATCGGCGGTCGGCTCTCGGACCGATACGGGCGACGGCACAACATCTTGATGCTCGCCGGTGTCTTCGCGCTGGGCACCATCGGCTGCGTGCTCTCGCCGACCTGGGAGGTGCTGGCGTGCTTCCGGTTCGTCCTGGGCCTGGCGGTCGGCGGCGCGTCGGCCACGGTCCCGGTCTACCTCGCCGAGGTGTCGCCGGTGGAGACCCGCGGCAGCATGGTCACCCGCAACGAGGTGATGATCGTGTCCGGCCAGTTCGCGGCCTTCGTCATCAACGCCATCATCTTCAACATCTGGGGCCAGCACGACGGCGTGTGGCGCTACATGCTGCTGGTCGCCGTGCTGCCCGCCTTCGCCCTGTTCTTCGGCATGTTGAGGATGCCGGAGAGCCCGCGCTGGCTCATCTCGAAGAGTCGCGACGACGACGCGCTCGGGGTGCTCAAGCAGATCCGCTCCGACGAGCGCGCCGAGGCGGAGATGGCCGAGGTGCACCGACTGGCCGAGGAGGAGAAAGAGGCCCAGACCGGTGGCTGGGCCGACCTCGCCGTCCCGTGGATCCGCCGCCTGGTCATCATCGGCATCGGTCTCGGCGTGTTCCAGCAGTTCACCGGCATCAACTCGATCATGTACTACGGCAGCCAACTGCTCGAGGACGCCGGCTTCTCGGCCAAGGCCGCGATCATCGCCAACACCGCCAACGGGCTGTTCAGCGTGCTGGGCATCACGGTGGGCATCTTCTTGATGAACCGCGTCAACCGCCGGACCATGCTCCTGGTGGGCTTCACCCTGACCACCTTCTTCCACCTGCTGGTCGGACTGTCCGCGAAGTTCCTCCCCGACAGCGACATCAAGCCCTACTTCATCCTGCTGTTCGTGATCCTGTTCGTGTTCTCCATGCAGGGCACCATCGGTCCCCTCGTCTGGCTGCTGCTCGCGGAGATCTTCCCCCTGAAGATCCGCAGCTTCGCGATGGGCGTCTGCGTCTTCTGCCTGTGGCTCGCCAACGCCTGCGTCGCCTTCGGCTTCCCGCCGCTGGTGGACGCGGTCGGGATCTCCAACAGCTTCTTCCTGTTCGCCGCGCTCGGAGTGCTGGCGCTGCTCTTCATCTACAAGATGGTGCCGGAGACACGCGGCATCTCCCTCGAGGAGTTCGAGGAAGACTTCCGCACCGCCCACTCCTGACCCACCCGCCCTCATCCACAGAAAGGCCTTTGCAGATGTCAGTACTGGTAGCCGTTCCGGACAGCCCGGAGGGCATCGCCGCGCTCGCTGCGGGCGCCGCCGAGGCGGACCTGCTCAACACCGACCTCATCGTGGTGAACCTCGCTCTCAAGCCGCTGGACGCCTCCGTGATCCCGATGGGCACACAGGTCAAGGTGATCGAACGCGTCGGCAGGGCCGACCGGGACCCTGCGGAGGCGGTCCTCGACGAGATCGAGACGCACGACGTCGAGCGACTGGTCATCGGCGTGAAGCGGCGTTCACCGGTCGGCAAGGCGCTGCTCGGCAGCGTCAGCCAGCGCTTGCTGCTGGAGTCTCCCGTCCCCGTCGTGGCGGTCAAGCTGGACCGGGGGCGCATCGACACCACCTGATCGAGCAGCTCGAGGGATGGCCTGCCCGGCGGTGGGCTGAGCGCCTCGGATGCGCGGGATGTGTGCGTCGAACCAGCCCCAATCATGTCCCGACATTCTCGCTTGAGTAACTCCTGTGTTTCTTTCGCTATCATCAAGCGATGAGCACCCAACGGGTCAATGTGCTGATCGACCGCTCCTCTCCCGTGCCGCTCTACCATCAGCTCGCCGAACAGCTCACGGCGGCGATCACCGGAGGGCAGCTCAAGCCGGGTGACCCCTTCGAGAACGAGATCGCCGTCGCGGAGCGCCTCAAGCTCTCGAGACCCACCGTTCGCCGCGCCTACCAGGAGCTGGTCGACCAGGGGCTGCTGGTCCGGCGACGTGGTCTCGGGACCACGGTGGCCAACCAGAAGGTGCATCGCAAGTTCGAGCTCACCAGCCTCTACGACGACCTGGAGCGGGAGGGGCGCACACCGCGCACGCAGGTGATCCACTTCGAGCTGCTCACCGACGACATCGCAGCAGCCGCACTGGACCTGCCGCCGGAGACTCCCCTGCTGCATGTGCAACGGGTGCGCTGCGCCGGGGACACCCCGCTGGCCTTCCTCAAGAACTGGCTGCCCCCGGCCTACTCGGACCTGACCCGCGAGGAGCTCGAGCGCCACGGGCTGTACGCCGCCCTGCGTGACCGTGGCGTGAAGCCCGTCGTCGCCCGGCAGAGCATCGGCGCCCGGATGCCCACCGCGTCGGAGCGCAGGAAGCTCGACATCCGCGGCACCCATCCGGTGCTGACGATGACGAGGATGGCGTTCGATGCTTCCGGCAAGGCTGTGGAGTACGGCGACCACAGCTATCGCGCCGACAGCTACACCATCGACCTCATGGTCGACGAGCGCTGACGAGCGCTGCCCGCCGTCCGGACGCGGGTGCTCAGCGGGCCGTCTCGGTGGCCCGGGACTCCCGGATGACGGTCACCTTGATCTGGCCCGGATAGGTCAGCTCCTGCTCGAACTGCTTGGCGATGTCGCGGGCGAGCACCTGCGCCTCGATGTCGTCCACGACGTCGGGTGCCACCAGCACCCGGACGTCTCGGCCGGCCTGCATGGCGAACACCTTCTCGACACCTGGTTTGGCCAGCGCGATCTCCTCGAGCCGGTGCAGCCGTTCGACGTACAGCTCGAGGGACTCGCGGCGGGCGCCGGGCCGGCCACCGCTGATCGCGTCGGCCGCCTGGGTCAAGAAGGCCTCCACGGTCCGCGGCTCCACCTCGTTGTGGTGCGCCTCGATGGCGTGTACGACGTCCGGGTGCTCGCCGTGGTTGCGGGCCAGGTCCGCCCCGACCAAGGCGTGGGACCCCTCCACCTCGTGGGTCAGCGCCTTCCCGATGTCGTGCAGGAACGCGGCTCGGACGCACACCTGCCGGGCGACACCGAGCTCGTCGGCCAGCAGGCCCGCCGCGTGACCGGACTCGACGAGGTGGCGCAACACGTTCTGGCCGTACGACGTGCGGTAGCGGAGCCGGCCCAGCGTGGCCACCAGGTAGGGGTGCAGGTCGGTGATGCCCATCTCGATGACGGCGTCCTCGCCGGCGCGCAGACACAGCGCGTCGACCGTCGTGACGTTGCGCTCGTGCACCTCCTCGATGCGGGAGGGATGGATCCGGCCGTCGGCGACCAGCTCCTCCAGGCTCAGCCGGGCGACCTCGCGACGGATCGGGTCGAAGCAGCTCAGCAGGACCATGCCCGGCGTGTCGTCGACGACGAGGTTGACCCCGGTGATCTGCTCGAAGGAGCGGATGTTGCGCCCTTCGCGACCGATGATCCGGCCCTTCAGGTCGTCGCTGCGCAGCTGCACGACGGTCACGACGCTCTCGCTGGTCTGCTCGGAGGCCAGCCGCTGGATCGCGGTCGCGAGGATCCCCCGGGCCCGCAGCTCGGCCTCCTCCTCCGCGGCCCGTTCGATCTCCCTGGCGCTCAGCACGCTGTGGCGCTTCGCCTCGTGCTCGACGGCCGCGATGATCTCGGCACGGGCAGCCTCTGCGGTGAGACCGGCGACTCGCTCGAGCGCCGCCCGGCGCTCGTCCTCGGCGACGGCGACGAGGCGGCTGCGCTCCGCCAGGCCCTCGGTGTCGTCGTCCAGGCGTCGCTCCCGCTCGGTGAGCCGGTGCTCACGGTGCTCGAGGTCGCGCCTCTGCTCGTGGAGGTCGGCTCGCGCATCGGCCTCGGGAGCGCCGGACCGGCGAGCCAGCAGCCACACGGCTACTGCGGACGCGGCGACGAGGAACCCTGCCGCCAGGGCCACGACCAGCAGCTCACCCACGCCGACCGCGAGCAGCTGTTCGAGGGGCGCCGCCTGCAGAGACATGTGAGCTCCTGTCCTCGTCCGCCCCCTCGTGCGGACAGCAGCAGCTGGACGCGCCCCGAGGCTCGGTCGCCGAACCGACGGTCGACCAAACGTTACCCTTGGCTCTGCGTGCCGGCACGGCCAGGGCCACCCGTGCAGACACGCCGGGTCGAGGGGTTTACGGCGTGCAGATGCGCCGGGTCGAGGGGCTCACCCCTCCCGGGGTCGACTCAGTCGACGGGCTCCGCGAGGTCGTCGGTGTCGTGGCCGGCCCGGTCGAGCTCGTCGCGCACCACCCGGAAGCAGAGCCCGGCGGGATAGCCCTTGCGGGCCAGCATGCCGGTGAGCCGACGCACGGCGGTGTCCCGTCCCAGACCAGCGGTGCTGCGCAGCCTGCGCCGGACCAGCAGGCGGGCAGACTCCAGCTCGTCGTCGGGGTCCACCTCGTCGAGTGCCGAGCGGGCCACCTCGTCGTCGACGCCCTTGCGACGCAGCTCCTGGGCCAGGGCCCGCCGGGCCAGGCCTTTGCCGGGCTGCCGGGACTGCACCCAGGCCCGGGCGAACGCCTCGTCGTCGACCAGTCCGACCTCCTCGAACCGGTCGAGGAGTCGCTCGGCGACCGAAACCGGCACATTCTTCTTCGCGAGCTTCGTCCTCAGCTCCGCCCGGCTTCGGGGCTGGCCGGTCAGCTGGTCCAGGAGGATCTTGCGGGCGACGGCCTCCGGGTCGGCCTCCGGGTCGGCCTCCGGGTCGGCTTCTGGGTCGTCGTCCGGCCCGGACCACCGCTCATCGACGCGCACCTGGTCACCGACGCCCACTCGGCGGTCCGAGCCGATCAGAAGTCGATCCCGGTCGGCTCCGGACCGATCAGTCCCGATGCCGGGTCGGAGCCGGGCAGTGCTGCTTCGGGGGACGCATCGACCTGCGGCCCCACGCCGAGCTTCTCCAGGATCCGCTTCTCGATCTCGTTGGCCAGATCGGGGTTGTCACGCAGGAAGTTGCGGGAGTTCTCCTTGCCCTGACCGAGCTGGTCGCCCTCGTAGGTGTACCAGGCGCCAGCCTTGCGGACCAGGCCGGCCTCGACGCCCACGTCGATCAGTCCGCCCTCGCGGCTGATGCCCTGGCCGTACATGATGTCGAACTCGGCCTGCTTGAACGGCGGCGCGACCTTGTTCTTCACGACCTTGATGCGGGTGCGGTTGCCGACCATCTCCTGGCCGTCCTTGAGCGTCTCGATGCGACGCACGTCGAGCCGCACGGAGGCGTAGAACTTCAGCGCCCGACCACCGGTGGTGGTCTCCGGGGAGCCGAACATCACGCCGATCTTCTCGCGCAGCTGGTTGATGAAGATCATCGTGGTGCCGGCCCCGTTGAGCGCCCCGGTCATCTTGCGGAGCGCCTGGCTCATCAGCCGGGCCTGGAGGCCGACGTGGCTGTCGCCCATCTCCCCCTCGATCTCGGCGCGGGGCACGAGCGCGGCCACCGAGTCGATGACGATCAGGTCCAGGGCACCGGAGCGCACCAGCATGTCCGCGATCTCGAGCGCCTGCTCGCCCGAGTCCGGCTGGGAGACCAGCAGGGCGTCGGTGTCCACACCGAGCGCCTTCGCGTAGTCCGGGTCCAGCGCGTGCTCGGCGTCGATGAACGCCACGATGCCGCCGGCGCGCTGGGCGTTGGCCACGGCGTGCAGGGCGACCGTCGTCTTGCCCGAGGACTCGGGACCGTAGATCTCGACCACGCGTCCGCGGGGAAGGCCCCCGATCCCGAGCGCCACGTCGAGCGCGATCGCGCCTGTCGGGATGACCTCGAGCGCCGCCCGGGTCTCCTCGCCCAGTCGCATGACCGAGCCTTTGCCGAATTGTCGCTCGATGTTGGCGAGCGCGGCGTCGAGCGCCTTGTCCCGGTCACCGCCGACGCCTGATCTTGGGGCCATGGTCGTCCGTCCGTCTGTCCGCCTCGAAGGGGAGCCTTGAGTCTTCTTCATTGCCACCGACACTAGAGAGGTCCTCCGACAGTCTGCGAGTCCGATGTCGTGACCTGGGGACAACCCCGTGCAAGCAGCGACCGTTCCGTCGTGGGAGACGATATCCCGAACAGGTGTTCGACCGGGAGCAACACGCCCGGCAACCCGCCCGGTAACCCGAGCGGCGTCCGAGGCTCAGCCGGCGTCCGGGTCGCGGACCAGGACGGCGAACCACCGGCCGTGGTGCTCGCGGAGCGCGTCGACGTGCAGCCCCGCGACCCGGGCCACGTCGTGCACCGAGTCGGCCCCGAGCACCGACCACCGGAACGGGTCGGAGCGCAGCCCCCGGCACTCGAGCTCGACCGTCCGGGTGGTCAGGCCGGCGCCCGGCGGGGAGAGGTCGGCGACCACCCAGCCGCCGGGGGCCAGCAGGGCGGCGACGCGGCGGAGCAGCTGGACGGGGTTCCCGCCGATGCCGATGTTGCCGTCGGCGAGCAGGGCGCACACCCAGGCGCCCTCCCCGGGAAGCCTGTCGAAGACGTCCCGGTGCAGGGCACTCGCGCCTCGCGCCCTGGTGGCGACGACGGCCTCGGGGACGATGTCGATGCCGAGCACGTCGACGCCCCGCTCGGCGAGGTGCTCGCTCATCCGGCCCGGCCCACAGCCGATGTCGATGACCGGTCCCTCGCAGTGGTCGAGCAGCGCGCCGTCGCTGGTGTCGGCCCGGCCGACCCAGCGACCCATCGGCAGCCGCTGCGGTCCCTCGTCCATCCCGTGCACGACGCACGGCTCGCCGTCCAGCGCCGCCGCGAACCAGGTGGCAGCGGTCGGCGCACCCACGGCCTCGAGCGTCATCGGCCGGGCCCGGACCGCACCAGCGCCCACTGCCGGGCGAACCGGGTGCCCGGGGCGGCGGCAGCCGCGAGCGCCGCGTCCTCGACCGTGTCCACGTCGCGCAGGGTCTCGGTGTCCGCGACCCGGGCCCCGGCGGCCTCGAGCGCGGCGCGGGTGTCGGCGTACGTCCGCGGGGTCGACATCTCCACCGTCCGGACGGCCCCGGCGAAGCGGGGGTCGGTCACCGCGAGGACCCACCACCCGCCGTCCTCGGCCGCGCCGAGGACCGCGTCGTTGCCGTCGCCCAGCAGCGCCACGACGTCCGCGAGGTGCCCAGCGGTCAGGTGCGGCGTGTCCATCCCGATCTGTACGACGGGCAGGCCGGCGACCGCAGCGTCGGCGTGCGCGTTGGCGAGGCGCTCGGCGAAGCCGTCGCCGCGTTGGGGGTGGCGGGTCCACATGTCCAGGTGTTCGCGCACCTCACCGCCCCGGATTGCCCGGTCGAGGTCGCCGGAGAGGGCGAGGTGGCGGCGGGCCGGGTGATCGAACACCGACTCGCAGACGTCCAGCGTGTCCAGGAGGCAGGCCGTGGCGAGCTCGGCAGCGACGTCTGCGCCGACGACGGCCCCCAGCCGGGTCTTCACCTCGCCCGGCACCGGAGCCTTGGCCATCACCAGCACCGCAGCCGCAGGCCCGCCTCGTGTCACGTCAGCACCCTGGCGAAGTCCCGGGCCGCCCGCAGCGTCCCGCGCACCGAACCCGACACCTTGGACCGCGTGCCGGCAGCGCGCGGGTGGTAGGCCACGTCCCGCTCGCTGATCCGCCAGCCGGCGCGCTGGGCCTTCTGGAGCAGCTCGACGGGATACCCGAACCGGCGGTCGCGCACGTCGAGCGCCAGCAGCTCGGTGCGCCGGCACACCCGCATGGGTGCGATGTCGCGCACCGGCAGCCCGATGCGACGGCGCAGCCACCAGAGCACCACGCGGTTGCCGGCTCGCGCGTGCCACGGCCACACGCCGCGGCGCACGGGACGGCGGCGGCCGGTCGCGAGATCGGCACGGCCCGTGCGGACCTCCTCGACGAGCGGCAGGAGGTCGGCCGGGTCGAAGGACCCGTCCCCGTCCATCACCGCGAGAAGATCGGCCGTCGCCGCCAGCACGCCCGCGTGCACCGCTGCGCCATACCCCGGCCTGTCCTCGCGGACCACCGTGGCGCCCAGCGTGCGGGCCACCTCGGCGGTGTCGTCGACGGAGCCGTTGTCGACCACGATCACCGCGAAGGAGGCGGGCACCCGGGGCAGCAGCAGGCGGAGCGCCGGGCCCTCGTCACGGCACGGGAGCACCAGGTCGCAGTCGGCAGTCACCCGCTGAGCCTAGGGAACGAGTGGCTGCCGTGTCGGTGAAACTGCACGGACGACGCAGGCGCACTCCCTAGGCTCGCCCCCATGGCCACCGCTCACGACACTCGCGCGCACCCGGTGTCCGCGGCGACCACCGGCCTGGCCGTGGCGATCGGCCTGGTGGTGCTGGCGATGCTGGTGCCCGCCGTCCTGGACTGGAACGTGCGGGTGCGCAGCTTCCCGCCGTTGCACGCGGACTGGGATCCCCGCGTCGGTCCGGGCACGCTCCCGGCCCTGCTGATCGGGGTGCTCGGCGCCCAGCGGGCCGTCGACCTGACGGCCCGGATGGCCTGGCCGCGGCTGCTCGTGTGGGTGTTCGTCGTGGGACTGGCGTGGATGCTCGCGCTCGCCTACGTGGACGGGTCGCGCGGCGTGAGCGAGATCCTCGGGACGCAGTACGAGTACCTCCGCACCGCCCGTCGCGTCACCGACCTGCACGCGACGCTCCAGGGGTTCGTCCCCCGGATCACCCAGGACCAACCCGGCTACTGGCCGACGCATGTGGCGGGCCACCCGGCGGGCGCGCTGGTGTTCTTCGTGGTGCTGGTCCGGCTCGGTCTCGGCGGCGACCTCGCGGCCGGGCTGGTGGTCACGGTGCTCGCGGCGACGACGGCGGTGGGCGTGCTGGTCGCCGTGCGCGCGCTGGGTGCCGAGCTCCAGGCCCGCCGGGCGGCGCCGTTCCTGGTCCTGGGCCCCGCGGCGATCTGGCAGTGCGTGTCCGCCGACGCGATGTTCGCCGCGGTCACGGCGTGGGCGACGGCGTGCCTGGCCCTGGCCGCCACTCGTCACCCGGGCAGCCCGGGCAGCCCGGGCAGCCGGGCCGGTCTGGCGGCCCGCATCGGCTGGTCCCTGGCGGCGGGCGCGCTCTTCGGGTGCTGCGTCATGCTCTCCTACGGCCTGCCGCTGCTCGCGGTGCTCGCGCTCGCCGTGCTGCTGGTCGCCCGCACGTGGGTCCCACTGGTGCCCGCGGCCCTGGCGGCAGCGGCCGTCGCCGGGACCTTCGCGGTGTTCGGCTTCAGCTATCTCGAGGCGCTGCCGGCGATCCACACGCGCTACTGGGACGCCATCGGTGGCCGGCGTCCGTGGCAGTACTGGCTGTGGGGCGACCTGGCCGCGCTGACGGTCAGCGCCGGTCCCCTCGCCGCTGCGGGCGTCGCGCACCTGCTCGCCAACGCACACGGCGCCCTGCGCGACAGCGGCGCCCGGGTGGTCCTCTGGCTGTCCGGCGCCGGCGTCGCGATGGTCCTGGTCGCGGACCTCTCCTTGATGAGCAAGGCGGAGGTCGAGCGGATCTGGCTGCCGTTCGTGCCCTGGGTGCTGCTCGCGTGTGCCCTGCTGCCGGAGCACTGGCGACGCCGTGGACTGGTGCTGCAGGTGGTGGTGGCGCTGCTGGTCCAGCACCTGCTGTTCACCGGCTGGTGAGATCGCAGAACGCGACGCCTCGGCCTCAGCGCAGGGGCGCGGTCGCGAACTCCGGCAGACCCTGCCCGGGGCGGACCCCGGCGGTGAACCCCAGCTCCCGGCGGGCCTTCTCGGGCGAGGCCACCACGTGCCGCACGTCGCCGAGCCGGTAGCGCCCGCTGACCACCGGGGTGACGTCGCTGCCGGTCCCACGGGCGACGAGCTCGGCGACCCGCACGATGGGGACCGGCTCCCCGGAGCACACGTTGTACGTCGTGAACGCACCGCCGGGGGCGTCGACGACCTGCCGGATTGCGAGCACGTTGGCGCGCGCCACGTCGGAGACGTGCACGAAGTCGCGCATCTGCCCACCGTCCTCGAACACGTTCGGCGCCTCTCCGCGCTCGATCGCCGAGCGGAACAGCGCCGCCACCCCGGAGTACGGCGTGTCGCGCGGCATCCACGGCCCGTAGACGTTGTGGTAGCGCAGCGCCACCGCCGCCCCGGGTGCCTGACGGGCCCACGCGGTGACGTAGTGCTCGGTGGCGACCTTGCTCGCCGCATAGCTGCTGCGCGGGTCCAGCGGGGCGTCCTCGTCGACGGTCCGCCAGTCGAGCGCTCGGCCGCAGACGTCGCAGTGGTTCTCGAAGTCGCCGCCGTCCAGGGCCTCAACCGACCGCGCCGGCGGGGTGCGAGCGCCGTGGTCCGGGCATGAGTAGCGCCCCTCGCCGTACACCACCATCGAGGAGGCGACCACGAGCCGGCCCACCGATGCGCGGTGCATCGCGGCCAGCAGGACGGCCGTGCCGAGGTCGTTGTGCGAGGCGTACGACGGCAGGTCGGCGACGGTCACCCCGGCGCCCACCATCGCGGCCTGGTGGCAGACCACGTCGACGCCCTGCAGGAGCGGGGCGAGCGCGTCGCCGTCGCGTACGTCGACCCGGTGGGTGCCCTCGGGCGGTCGGGCGTCGGCTGCGTGCGCCTCGGGGATCATCAGGTCCACGCGCACGACCTCGTCGCCCGCCTCCTCGAGCCGGCCGGCGACCGCCGCGCCGATGAAGCCCGCGGACCCGGTCAGCAGCACCCTCACGGCTGTCCGGGCACCGAGTAGGCCAGCGTGAGGTCGTCGGCCCAGCCGGCACAGCTGCAGTCCCGTCCGGCCGCGGGCAGCCGGGGGACGGTGTCGGCCAGCAGCGCCTTGAGACGGTCGATGTTGCGTGCGAACATCGCGAAGACCTCCGCCTGGCCGACGCCCTCGCCCGACGTGACCCCGGCGTCCATGTCGGTGACCAGCGCGATCGCCGCGTAGCACATCAGCATCTCCCGAGCGAGCACCGCCTCCGGGTGGCCGGTCATGTTCACCAGCGACCAGCCCTGGGCCGCGTAGTGCCGGGACTCCGCGCGCGTCGAGAAGCGCGGCCCCTCGACCACCACCATGGTGCCGCCCTGCCGGACGCCCTCCCCGGCGGCGACGGCCGAGGACAGCACGGGACAGTACGGGTCCGCGAACGGCACGTGCACCGCACCCGTCTCCACGAAGGTCTGCACCCGCCCCTGGGTCCGGTCCACGAGCTGGTCGGGCACCACCAGGTCGCCCGGGGCCACGTCGTCGCGCAGCCCGCCCACCGCGCACGGCGCGAGCACCTGCCGGACGCCGAGGGACCGCAGCGCCCACATGTTGGCGCGGTAGTTGACCGTGTGCGGCGCGAGCTCGTGGGCCCTCCCGTGCCGCGGCAGGAACGCGACCGCCGTACCGTCCACGTCGCCTACCGACACGGGAGCGGACGGGGCGCCGTACGGCGTGGAGACCGGCACCTGCCGAGCGTCGTCGAGGAACTCATAGAAGCCGCTGCCGCCGACGACCGCGACCTGGGCTGTGGGTGCGCTCATGGCCCCGAGTGTGACATCTCGACGCGGTCGGCAGCCGCCTAGACTCCAGCCATGCGGACCGTCGTCCCCGCCGTGCTCGCCCTGCTGCTCGGCGCCTCCCTCGCCGGATGCAGCAGCACGCCGAGCGCCGGCACCGCACCCGGCTGCGACCTGGTGCCCCGCTCGAGGGTCGTCGGGCTGCTGGGTGAGGACGTGGACGCGAAGACCAGCGGGACGGTCACGGCGCTGCGCGAGAAGCACCGGGCGCTCGTCTGCCGCAACACCGTGCCCGAGCATCGCGAGCGCTACGTCACCGTCGAGGCGGACTACCACCCGACGCCGCTGAAGCTGCCCTCGAAGTCGTGCGGTGCCGGATGGGTGTACGCCGGGACGCCGCAGAAGTTCACGCCCGCCTGCCAGGAGTCCGTCGCAGGGCACGGGAGGACGCAGCTGCTCGTGCGGTGGCAGCCCTATGTCATGCACGTCACCATCGGCCGCTCGGACCGCAACTGGGGCGGGGACCCGGAGGTCGCGCTGGCGATGAGCCGGACGCTCGCGCAGAAGCTGGGCGTGAAAGAGGCGCGCGGGGACGGCTGAGCCGGCCGACCCGCCCGCCGTCAGGTGGTGCCGGGCTCCAGGCGCGCACCCGGGTCGAGGTCCTGGCTGACCACGCTGTCCCTGCCGACGATCGTCACCTGGTCGGGGTCGGCGGTGCCGTCGGCGTCCTCGCTGCCGACCACCGCCCCGGGGGTCACCCGCACGCCCTCGTCGACGATCGCCCAGTCCACGCGCGCCCCCTTGCCGATCACCGACTCCGCGAACACGATGCTGTTGCGCACCAGCGCTCCCTCCTCGACCACCGCACCGGGGCCGATCACGCTGCGCACCACCTCGCCGTGCACCCGGGCGCCGGGCGAGACCAGGCTGTCCTCGACACGACCGCCGGCCAGCACCCGGGCCGGCACCCGCTGCGGCTGACGGGTGAGGATCGGCCAGTCCGGGTCGTCGAAGAGTCCCTGGTCGTCGACGAGGACGTCCTGGTGGGCGGCCAGGTAGAGGTGCGGCTGCCCCAGGTCGCGCCAGTAGCCCGGCATGGCGTGCACGACGGTGCGGCCGCGGTCCACGAACCGCGGCACGAGCAGCTCCCCGAAGTCGCCGAGCCCGTTGTCGTCGGGGTCGGGGTCCGCCGCCCACTCGTGGTGCAGCTCCTCCAGCACCGAGATCAGCACCTTCGCGTCGTACACGAAGATCTCGGTGGCCACCGTGCCCGTCGGGGGCTGCTCGGGCTTGTACTCGAAGCGGGTCACCCTGCCCTGCTCGTCGGACTCCACGGTCGCGTGGTCGCCGGCCTCACCCAGGTCGACCTCGCTGGTCACGACCGTGCACTCCGCACCGAGGTCCCGGTGGGTCGCCACCGCCTCGGTGAAGTCGAACCGGTAGACGTGGTCGGCGCTGAGCACGATGACCAGGTCCACGTGGGCGCTGCGGATCTGGTCGCGGATCCGGTAGAGCTCGTCGGCGTTGCCGTCGGCGAAGCCGTCCTCGTCGGCGGACCCGGTGCCCTGCTGGGGAGGCAGAAGCCGGAGGCCTCCACGGGTGCGGTCCAGGTCCCAGGGCCGTCCGTTGGCGACCGGCTCGGAGATGCTGGCGCCTTGGTACTGCAACGAGATCCACACGTCGGTGATGCCGCTGTGCGCGAGGCTGGACAGCGGGAAGTCGACCAGCTGGTAGACGCCCGCGAACGGCAGCGCCGGCTTCGCGCGCTCACGGGTCAGGACGTCCATGCGGCCGCCGGCGCCGCCGGCCTGGATGATCGCGAGGATGCGGTCGTGTGGCATGTCGGCGAATGTACCCGGCTCAGCGGCCCCCGACCGCGACTGCGTGCCGCAGGTCGTGCACCGCGGCGTCCCGGGACGTCAAGGGCGCCAGCTCGAAGCTGCGCTCGATGGTGGCCAGGATCGAGGTCGTGTCGTAGACCGTGTGGTCGACTCCCGAGCGTCGCATCGAGGTGGAGAGCACCAGCGCGGGGATGCGGGTCCCCGGCCCCCACGCGTCGTGCACGCCGTGCGTCGGCGAGGACGGGCCCGGCGGCGGCACGTGGTCCCACTGGCCGCCGAACTCGTCGTAGGTCACGACCACCAGGGTGCTGTCCGCGTCCGGGCTGCGGCCGACCCTCCTCAGCAGGTCCACGAGGTGGTCGCTGCCGTCCGGCTCGCTGGCGTATCCCGGGTGCTCGTTCTCCGCGCCGTACGGCTTGACGAAGCTCACCCTGGGCAGCCGGCCCTGGCGCAGCGCGCGCGTGAAGTCGGTCTCGTCCTTGAGGTGTCTGCGTCCGGGTGTCCCCGGCGCGTAGGCCGCGAAGTAGTTGAACGGCTGGTGGTGGAACTGGAACAGCGGTCCCGGGTGTCCCGCGGCAGCGGCGTTCCAGCCGCCGGAGTACCAGTTCCACGACACGCCCGCAGCGCTGAGCCGGTCCCCGATGTTGGGGTACGCCGCGTCGTCGACGAGCGGGATCTTCGCGCCGCTGCCGAAGGGCGGGTTCGAGGGCTGCACGGTGTTGACGGCGTAGTCGCCGCAGGCCCGCAGCGGGTCGGAGGTCGTCGAGCCCGAGCACGCCTGCGTGAGCTGCCCGTCGACCACGTCCCCGGTCGGCGTGTAGAAGGGGTACTTCGTCGGCATGCCGTTCGCGTCGAGGACGGAGTGCTTGGCGCCCAGCGCCCCGGCGCTCGTGTCCAGCGGTGCGCGCGCGGCGATCAGCCACTGGTGGTTGAGGAAGGAGCCGCCGTTGGCCGCCTGGAAGAACCGGTCCGCGATCACGTAGTGCGGTGCGCCCCGTGAGTGCAGGTAGCGGTAGATCGGCAGCCGCTTGGTGGCGTAGGTGCCCACCGTCAGACCCAGGGCGTCCGACCCGGTGACGTAGCGGTCCTGCTTGCCGCCGTCGATCTGGTACTTCTCCTGGTAGAAGCGGTGCACGAGGTCGCGGGTGCACCCGCCGGGCAGCGCTCCGGGCGAGTTCTTCTTCACACCGTTCTCCGCGAACACCCCCGGGGCGGGACACGTCTTGTCCATCGGCCTGATGTAGCGGTCCACCTTGTAGGGACGGTTGCCGAAGTGGCTGGCCGAGACGCCGTGGGCCGGGTCCTGGCAACGGTTCGACAACGGGTCCGGTGCGGTCAGGTTCACGTCGTCCTGAGGCAGGCAGCGGTACGGCGTGCCGTCCTGGGCCACCTGCCGCCTCGTCGAGGCGGGGGCGTTCGCGAGCCCGTCCACCCGCTGGCCGTTGACCCGGCCCCAGTCGCCGTACAGGTTGTCGAAGGAGTGGTTCTCCTGGTAGATCACGACCAGGTGCTTGTACCCACCCGGCAGGGTCGGCGCCGCGCCTGGGTGGGCTGCTCGTGCCTCCGTCTGGGCACCGGCCTGGCCGGCGGCTGCGGCCACCAGCAGTGCGGCGACCGACCCGACGACTGCGGACATCCTCTTCGCACGCCTCATGGCGTCTCCCTCCACCTGGAGCCTCCCGAGACGGGTGCTCCGTGTGACGACCGTGGCACGCCTGGCGCCCGGGCGGAAGCCCTTGACGGGCACTACGTGTCCAGAACGCTCGCTCGCCTGCCGATCTACGGCGCGAGCGGGCCGTCGTGGGACGTGAGCGGGCCCGTCGTACGACGGGCGTACTCGGCGGCCGTGGCCACCCCGGCGGCCAGCAGCGCGGCGAACCCGTTGAGGGCCGCGTAGCCGAACGACCCGACCACGACACCGGCCAGGGCTCCAGCGGCGGCCGCCGTCAGCCCCATCACCAGGTCCGCGGCGCCCTGCACGTCGGTCCGCACCTCGAGCGGGGCGGACTCCGAGAGCAGCGCGGAGGCGGCGACCGTGCACAGCGACCAGCCCAGCCCGAGCAGGAACAGCCCCACCCCGATCTGGTACGACGCCCCCGCCGGCGCCGTGCCCGACAGCAGCAGCGCGAGCAGCAGCACGACGGCTCCCGTTGCGAGCACCCTCGGCCGCCCGAGCCGGTCCGCGAGCCAGCCGGAGACCGGCGAGAGGGCGTACATGCCCAGCACGTGCACGCTGATCACGACGCCGATCACCTCCAGGGTGGCGCCGCCGTGGTGCATGTGCAGTGGGGTCATCACCATCACCGAGACCATCACGGCGTGCGCGAGGGCCAGCGCGCCGGTGCCGGCGGCCACCCCGGGACGGGTGCGCGCGACCTCGACGACCCGCCGCCACGACGTACGCCCCTGAGCCGGCTCGCCCCGGTCGAGGGCCGCCTCCCGGGCGACCAGGAGCGGGTCGGGCCGGAGGAAGAGCCCGACGACGGCAGCCGCACCCAGCGTGCCGACGAGCGCGAACAGGAACGGACCGGTGAGCACCGGGACGCCCAGGGCCTGACCGACGCGGCCGGCCGGGCCGGTCAGGTTCGGGCCCGCCAACGCTCCGAGCGTCGTCGCCCAGACCACCACGGAGAGGGCGCGCGCCCGGGCCGCGGGCACGGCCAGGTCCGTGGCCGCGTACCGCGACTGGTTGTTCGCGGCGGTCGTCGCCCCGAGCAGCGTCGCCGCCACCAGGAGCAGCGCGAACGACCCGAGGACGCCGGCCACCACGCACAGCGCCGCACCGGCCGAGCCCAGGAGGTAGCCGACCGACAGTCCGACCCGTCGTCCGCTGCGGCCCATGATCCGGGCGAGCAGCCACGAGGCGATCGCCGCGCCGAGCACCTGGGCGGTCTGCGGGAGGCCGGCGAGCTTCTCGCTGCCGGACACCTGCTCGGCCAGCAGCGCGGACACGGCCACCCCGATGCTGAACCCCAGACCGCCGAACGCCTGGGACACCACGAGCGTGCGCACCGTGCGGCGCTGCACCTCCTGCACCCGGTGGGCGGGCCACCGGGCACCCGCCCACAGCCGCCCTGCCACCCGGCGGGCGGCGTCGCTCATCGCGTGAGCTCCTCGACCCGAGCTCGGTAGCGGGCCAGGAGGTCCCGCCAGACCGGGCCCGGGCTGCCGTCGCCGATCCGCCGGCGGTCGATCTCGACCACCGGGACCAGCTCGCAGACGGTGCCGGTCACGAACACCTCGTCGGCGCTGTAGACGTCGAACAGCGTGAGCTGCTCCTCGGTGGTCCGCAGGCCTGCGGCCCTGGAGAGGTCCAGCACCGCAGCCCGGGTGATGCCGTGCAGGCACGAGGTGGCCAGCGGCGTGCGGACCGCGCCGTCCTTGACGCAGAACACGTTGGCGGTGTCCGCCTCGGCGACGTAGCCGAACGCGTCCAGCATCAGCGTCGCGTCGATCTCCGGCTCGTCGAGGATCTCCAGCCTGGCCAGGATCGAGTTGAGCTGGTTGGCGTGGTGGATGCTCGAGTCGACGAACTGCGGGTGCGGGCGCCGGATGCTCGCGGTCCGCAGCCGCTGCGGCGCCGGCGCCTCGGCGACCGGCTTGTGCTCAGCGATGATGACGGTGGTGCCCACCGGTGGGGCGTTGCGCGGGTCCATGCCGCTGGTGGACCGGGTGCCACGGGAGACCATCAGCCGCACGTGCGCGTCGTGCTCGAACCCGTTGGCGTGCAGGGTCGCGGTCACCGCCTCGGCGAAGCCGGCGGCGTCCTTGGGCAGCCGGATCCGCAGCGCGTGGGCAGACTCCTGGAGCCGGCGCAGGTGGCGCTCGAGCTCCAGCACCCGGCCGTGGTAGACGCGCAGCCCCTCCCAGACCGCGTCCCCGGACTGGAAGCCGGCGTCGAGGACGGACACGCCCGCCTGGGACAGCGGCAGCACCCGGTCGCCGACGTAGACCTGCAGCTCGGACGTCATGCCGGACTCATCTCCCGGACTCATCTCCCGGACTCATCTCCCGGACTCATTTCTCGGAGGCAGGCAGCTCCAGGCGACTCCACACCGCCAGCCACACCTGCTTGGGGCTCTCGCCCGCCGCGAGGGCCTCGGCCACCGTGCGGTGGCCCAGGTCGGAGATCACCTGCTGCTCGGCCCAGGTCCGTGCATACGCAGGACCCAGGACGCGCTCCATCCGCGCCCAGAATTCCGTGTACCGCATGGCGTCGAGGCTACGTCAGCGGTCCCGACGCGTGGGTGGCCCGCCGTCCCGAAACGTCGAGCAGGTGGTGCTCCACGTCGTGCAGGTGGTAGCGCGCCAGCGAGTCGACTGTGAACACCGACCCGTTGCTGCGCCGCCCCGAACGGTTCCACTGCTCGCCGCTCACGGTGCGGTAGAGCCCGCCCACCTCGGCCGCTGCGTCGACGAGCTCGGCACCCACCACGGCGGGGTCCTGGTCGCCGTACGCACCCAGCACCGCGGCCGCATCCTGGTCCCAGTTCTCGAACAACGGGTCGTCGGAGTCCAGCATCGACCGCACCCGGCCGGCGAAGACCCGGTGCACGTCCCGCACATGAGCGGCGTACTCCAGCGGCGACCAGACGCCTGCCGCGGGACGCTCGACGGCCCGCGGACCGGTGAGCAGGCCCGGCCACGCCGCCGCGTTGCCCTCGAGCCGGTCACCGAGGTCGACCCGGCGCACCTCGCCGGCGTGGTACCCGCACTCCGGGCACGGGCGCTCCAGCACCCAGGTCCAGTCCTTGGTGTCCGGCTCGATGGACGGATCACGAGGCGTCGAAGGGCTCACGGCGGCAAGTATGGCGCGGAAGCTCGCCGCGCGCGGCCGGAGCGCCTGTCAGTGCCGGCTGCTGCGACAATGAGCAGATGGCCTTCGACGTCATCATCAGGCCCGCGGTCGAGGACGACCTCAGCGACATCGCCGCCATCTACGCCCACGAGATAGCCAACAGCGTCGCGACCTTCGACCTCGAGCCGCCGACCCTCGCCTACTGGCACCAGCGCCTGGTCGGGCAGCAGGTGGGTGACCACCTCCTGGTCGCCGTGGACACCGACGACGACGTGGTGGGCTACGCCTACTCCTGGTCCTACCGGCCGCGACCGGCCTACAACCTCACCCGGGAGACCTCGATCTACCTCGACCCGTCGGTGCGTGGGCACGGCATCGGCCGGCAGCTCTACCCCGCGCTGCTGGACACGATGACCGACTCCGGCGTGCACACGGCGGTGGCCCTGGTCGCGCTGCCCAACCCCGGCAGCGTGGCGCTGCACAAGGCGTGCGGGTTCGAGCACGTCGGCACCATGCGTGAGGTCGGCTTCAAGTTCGGCCAGTGGGTCGACGTGGAGTGGTACCAGCGGATGCTCGTCTGAGCCGGCCCCTCGTCGGGCCGGGGCCGCACCCTCAGACGGAAGCCTCGGACCGGCCCGCCGGCTCGGGCGCCGGCTCCGACACGGTCCGGCCCGTCTCCAGGAGCGACTTCAGGTTCGACAGGATCCCCGCCCAGCCCTGGCGCACGCCTCGGAGCATCTCGCTGTCGGGCGCGAAGTCGTCATGGGTGACGGTGAGCAGGACGACCTGGGGGGCGACCTCGTCGATCGCGAACGTCACCTTGGAGATCGGCTCCTGCTGGAGCTCGGCGAGCCTCTCCTCGCTCCAGCCGAACAGCTCCGCCATCTCGGGCTGGTAGTTGTGCCAGGTGTAGGACAGCCGGCGAGGCGGCTCCGAGACCAGCACCCGCTGTCCCCAGTCGTGGGGGTCGTCGTCCGGTCCCGTCTGCCAGGTCACGGGCGAGCCCTCCGCGAAGTCCGAGCGGGGTCCGCCGCCGTCGCAGTAGCGGACGATGAAGGACGGGTCGGTGAGTGCCTGCCACAGCCTCTCGGGCGTGGTGCGGATGTAGGTCTGGTAGACGAACTCGGTCTCGCTCATGTGCGGCTCCTCCAGGACTGTTCTCAGGTCCGCGAGCGCACGCACGCGCCCGCGGTCGTACGTGCGGATCCACCGGTCGGCGATGTCGCTGATCGGCGCCACGTTGAGGTGGTGGATCCTCTCCCTCCCGCGGCGGGTCGCCACGACCAGTCCCGCCGCCTCGAGGACGGCGAGGTGCTTGGTCACCGCCTGGCGGGTCAGGTCGACCACCTCGCACAGCTCGCGCAGCGGCTGGCCGTTGCGCTCGTTCAGCGCGTCCAGGAGCCGCCGCCGGGTGGGGTCGGCGAGCGCTCTGAACACGGGGTCGGCATCCATCTCCGTCATTCCAACAGGCAACTCCGAGGTTGCCTGATCAGGATAAGGCAACCTGGTGGTTGCCTGTCAAGAGTCGGGCCCGAGCCGGGGAGGCGCCCGGCTCAGCTGAGCAGCAGCCTGTCGAAGCGACGCGAGGCCACCGCGAGGCCGACCGTGCCCAGCACCGCGAGATATCCGATCGACCACAGGGAGTCGAGCGTGACGGCTCCGGTGGTCAGCTCGCGGACCAGCGCGACGCCCCGGTAGAGCGGGGTCACCTCGACGACCCACCGCAGGACGCCGTGGAAGGCGGTGACCGGGAAGAAGGTCGCGGAGAACAGGAACATCGGCACCACGGCGAGCTGGATGTAGTCGAAGTCCTGCCACGACTTCATGAAGGTGGTGAGCGCCATCCCGGCTCCTGCGAAGGCGTAGCCGACCAGCCAGGTCGCCGGCCACGCGAGCACGGCCCACCACGACCCGACCAGCCCCAGCGCCGCCATCAGGGCGAGGAAGCCGGCCGCGTAGACCGAGGACCGCAGCAGGGACCAGATCAGCTCGCCGCGGGCGATGTCGACCGTGCGCATCGGGGTGGCCAGCACACCCTCGTAGATCTTGTCGTAGCGCAGCTTGAAGAAGATGCCGAACGTGGAGTCCAGCAGCGCCCCGTTCATCGAGGACGCGGCGAGCATCCCGGGCGCCACGAATGCGGCGTAGGACACCTCCCGGCCGTTGAAGGTGAAGCCGTCGATGAGCTGGCCGACCCCGATGCCGATCGAGAACAGGTAGAGGGCCGGCTCGGCGAAGCCGGTCAGGAAGACCACCCAGGCCTGCCGGTAGACCAGGAAGTTGCGGCGGACCATCACCCACGAACCCGGGCTGCCGGACGTCATCGCCCGGGTCACCGCCGACGTCACCAGTGCCATCGCCTCAGACCTCCAGCCGCTTGTCGAGCCGCCGGACCGCCAGCACCCAGCCGACCAGGCTGAGCAGCAGCAGGTAGGTCAGGTGCAGCAGGGCGGCACCGGGGCGTACGTCGCCGAGCACCAGCATCCGGACCAGGTCGACGCCGTGCCACAGCGGCATCAGCCTGGCCACCCACTCCAGCGGCGCCGACAGGTTGCCGATCGGGAAGAACGCCCCGGAGAACAAGAACAGCGGCACGACCAGCAGCCGGTAGAGGACCGCGAACCCGGTCTCGCTGTAGACCGTGGTGGAGAAGGCGTGGAACAGCCCGGCGAAGCTGAGCCCGAGCAGCACGGTCACCGGCCAGGCGAGCAGCACCCCGGCCCAGGACTCGAACACTCCGAACGGCGCCATCACGAGCAGGAAGATCCCGCAGCTGCTGGCCACCCGGAACAGCACGTAGAGCAGCTGGGCGGCCACGATGTCCACGACGGCCAGGGGCGAGGCCGTCATCGCGTAGTAGGTCCGCTGCCACTTCAACATCCCCATCACGGGCCAGGTGGTCTCCCCCATCACGACCTGCATGGCGTTCGCGGCCACCAGCCCGGGAGCCACGAACGCGAGGTACGACGGTGCGCCCTCGAGCCGCGCGCTGCCCACGTGGACGAAGCCGCCGAGCAGCACGCCCATCGCCACCAGGTAGAACAGGGGCAGCACGAAGGAGGAGAAGGCCGAGGCCCGCCAGGTCCGCTGGTACGTCGTCGTCCAGTAGACGCGCTGTCGGGCCACCATGTCCCAGCTGGGCACGGCCGAGGTCACCGCCTGCAGGAGGCTCATCAGTCGACCAGCGTCCGGCCGGTCAGCCGCAGGAACACGTCCTCGAGCGTCGATCGGCGCACCAGCACCGCCATCGGTGCCAGCCCCCGCTCGTGCACCCTGGCCAGGGTCGCCTCACCGTCGTCGGTGTAGAGCAGTAGCCGGTCCGGCAGCACCTCGACGCGCGCCGCGAGGTCGGCCACCTGGTCGGCATGCTGCTGGTTGTCGCCCACCCCGAACCGGAGCTCGGCCACCTCGCGCGTCGAGTGCTCCCGGATCAGCTCGAGTGGGGAGCCGGAGGCGACGATCCGCCCTGCGTCCATCACCACGAGCCGGTCGCACAGCTGCTCCGCCTCGTCCATGTAGTGCGTGGTCAGCACCAGCGTCACGCCGCGTGCCTTGAGCCGGAACAGCCGGTCCCACACCAGGTGCCTCGCCTGCGGGTCCAGGCCGGTGGTCGGCTCGTCGAGGAGCATCAGGTCGGGGTCGTTGATCAACGAGCGGGCGATGGTCAGCCGGCGCTTCATGCCTCCTGAGAGGTCCTCCACCTTGCTCCGGGCCTTCTCGCGCAGCTGCACGAAGTCCAGGAGCTCGTCGGTCCGGCTGGCGACCTCGGCCTTGCGCATCCCGAAGTAGCTGCCGTAGACGAGCAGGTTGTCGCGCACGTTGAGCTCGTTGTCGAGCGTGTCGTCCTGGGGACAGACACCGAGCCGGGCCCGGATCTGGGGTCCGTGCGTGGTCGGGTCCATGGAGAGGATGGTCAGCTCGCCCTCTGAGGGCGGGGAGACCGCGGCGATCATCCGCATCGTGGAGGACTTGCCCGCGCCGTTGGGACCCAGGAACCCGAAGGACTCCCCGGGGCGCACGTCGAGGTCGATGCCGCGGACCGCCTCCACGTCCCCGAAGGACTTGCGCAGGCCACGGGCCCAGACGAGGGACGTCGCGCGCGCCTCGTCGTACCCGGCCGCGGGGTCGTCGAGGGGTCCGTTGACGGTTCCCCGGTGTGGTGTCGAAGGCACGGGCCGAACCCTACGTGCGCCCACCGACAGGGGCAGCCGAGTTTTCGCCGAGGGGTTCGCCGAGAAAGGTTGTCGGTGCCGTCGGGCAGGATGGACGTGTGGCGGTGAGGACGAAGGGCGCGAGGCGCAGCGCGGACGTGCTGGACACCTTCAGCGCGCCCACCCGCACCTGGTTCGAGGCTGCCTTCGCTGCACCCACGCCCGCCCAGGTGGGTGCCTGGGAGGCGATCGCCGCCGGTCGCAACGCACTGGTGGTGGCCCCCACCGGGTCGGGCAAGACGCTGTCGGCGTTCCTGTGGTCCCTGGACCGGCTCGCGGCGACGCCACCGCCGGAGGACAAGCTGCTGCGTTGCCGGGTGCTCTACGTCTCGCCGCTCAAGGCGCTCGCGGTGGACGTGGAGCGCAACCTGCGGGCGCCGCTCACCGGCATCCGGCACACCTCGGACCGGCTCGGCGTGCCGGCCCCGGACATCACGGTGGGCCTCCGCTCCGGCGACACCAGCGCCGCCGACCGTCGCCGGCTGGGCAGCACGCCACCAGACATCTTGATCACGACCCCCGAGTCACTGTTCCTGATGCTCACCTCGCAGGCCCGCGAGTCGCTGCGCGGCGTCGAGACGGTGATCGTCGACGAGGTGCACGCCGTCGCCGGCACGAAGCGCGGGGCACACCTGGCGCTGTCGCTCGAGCGGCTCGACCAGCTGCGCCGCCAGGTCGACCAGGAGCCCGCGCAGCGCATCGGCCTGTCGGCCACCGTGCGGCCGGTCGAGGAGGTCGCGCGCTTCCTCGGCGGCAGCCGGCCCGTCGAGGTGGTCGCCCCTGCGTCGACCAAGCAGTGGGACCTCAAGGTGGTGGTGCCGGTCGAGGACATGACCGAGCTCGCGCTGGCCGCGGCCGTCGACGAGGTGCGCGAGGGGTCTGCCGCCGGCAGCGCGGAGCAGCGAGGCTCGATCTGGCCGCACGTCGAGGAGCGGGTCGTCGACCTGATCGAGCAGCACCGCTCGACCATCGTCTTCGCCAACTCCCGACGCCTGGCCGAGCGGCTCACCGCACGCTTCAACGAGATCGCCACCGACCGGGCCGAGTTGCGTGCGGTGGAGCCGTCCGCCGACGGAGCCGCCGCACGGTCACCCGCCCAGGTGATGGCCCAATCTGGTCAGTCCTCCGGAGCCGAGACGGTGATGGCCCGCGCCCACCACGGGTCCGTGTCGAAGGAGCAGCGGGCGCTGATCGAGGACGACCTGAAGCGCGGTCGGCTGCCCTGCGTGGTCGCCACCTCCAGCCTCGAGCTGGGCATCGACATGGGGGCCGTCGACCTCGTCGTGCAGATCGAGTCGCCGCCCTCGGTGGCCTCCGGCCTGCAGCGCGTGGGCCGGGCCGGCCACCAGGTCGGGGAGATCTCGCGTGGAGTGCTGCTGCCCAAGCACCGCGGCGATCTCGTGCACACCGCGGTCGCCGTGGAGCGGATGCGCGCCGGCGCGATCGAGGCGCTGCGGGTGCCGACCAACCCGCTCGACGTGCTCGCCCAGCAGGTCGTCGCCGCGACGGCCCAGGACGAGTGGGACGTCGACGAGCTGTTCGCGATGGTCCGCCGGTCCGCTCCGTTCGCGACGCTGCCGCGCTCGGCGTACGACGCCACGCTCGACCTGCTCAGCGGGCGATACCCGTCGGATGAGTTCCGGGAGCTGCGTCCCCGGATCGTCTGGGACCGCGTCGCCGGGACGCTGACCGCTCGGCCCGGCGCCCAGCGGCTCGCGGTCACCAGCGGAGGCACCATCCCCGACCGGGGCCTGTTCGGCGTCTTCCTCGTCGGCGAGAAGGCAAGTCGCGTCGGCGAGCTGGACGAGGAGATGGTCTACGAGTCGCGGGTGGGGGACGTCTTCGCCCTGGGCGCGACGTCGTGGCGCATCGAGGACATCACCCACGACCGGGTGCTGGTCTCCCCCGCGCCGGGCCAGCCCGGGCGGCTGCCGTTCTGGAAGGGCGACCAGCTCGGCCGCCCCGCGGAGCTCGGCGCGGCCATCGGCGCCTTCACGCGCGAGCTGAGCGCGATGACCACCGAGCAGGCCACCCGGCGCTGCACCGACGCCGGACTGGACGACTGGGCCGCGGGCAACCTGGTCACCTTCCTCGAGGAGCAGCGCGCCGCCACGACCACCCTGCCCTCGGACCGCACCGTCCTCGTCGAGCGGTTCCGCGACGAGCTGGGCGACTGGCGGATCGTCGTGCACACGCCGTACGGCGCCCAGGTGCACGCCCCCTGGGCCCTGGCGATCGGGGTGCGGCTGCGCGAGCGCTACGGGATCGACGCTCAGGCCCTTCCCGGCGACGACGGCATCGTGCTGCGGGTGCCGGAGACCGACCAGGAGCCGCCGGGGGCCGACGTCGTGGTGTTCGAGGCCGACGAGATCGAGGACATCGTCACCACCGAGGTCGGCGGCTCGGCGCTGTTCGCCTCTCGCTTCCGCGAGTGCGCGGCGCGGGCGCTGCTGCTGCCCCGACGCGACCCCGGCCGTCGCTCCCCGCTGTGGCAGCAACGGCAGCGAAGTGCCCAGCTGCTCGAGGTGGCAGTCAAGTACCCCTCCTTCCCCATCGTGCTGGAGGCCGTCCGCGAGTGCCTGCAGGACGTCTACGACGTGCCGGCGCTGCGCGGCCTGATGCGCGACCTCGCCTCGCGCAGGATCCGGGTCGTCGACGTGACGACCACCCAGCCGTCGCCGTTCGCCCGGTCGCTGCTGTTCGGCTACGTCGCGGCCTTCATGTACGAAGGTGACTCCCCGGTCGCGGAGCGCCGCGCCGCGGCCCTGTCCCTCGACCAGGGCCTGCTCGCGGAGCTGCTGGGCCGCGCCGAGCTGCGCGAGCTGCTCGACCCCGACGTGCTCGCCGAGCTCGAGCTCGAGCTGCAGCGGCTGACCCCGGACCGCCGGGCCCGGGACGCCGAGGGGGTCGCCGACCTGCTGCGGCTGCTCGGGCCGCTGTCCACCGAGGAGGTCGCGGCCCGCTGCGTGGAGGGTGCTTCCGCCTCGACCTGGCTGGCGCTGCTCGCCGACGCCCGACGGGTCGTCGAGGTGCGGATGGGAGGCGCCGAACGCTGGACGGCCGTCGAGGACGTGGCCCGGCTGCGGGACGGTCTCGGGGTGCCCGTGCCTCCCGGCACGCCGGAGGTGTTCACCGAGCCGGTCGAGGACCCGCTCGCAGACCTGGTGGCCCGCTTCGCCCGCACGCACGGGCCGTTCGCACCGGCGGACGTCGCCTCGAGACTGGGTCTCGGCGTGGCGGTCGCAGCGCAGACGCTGGCCCGCCTCGGGGCACAGGGCCGGGTGCTGGAGGGCGAGTTCCGCCCGTCCGGGACCGGCGCGGAGTGGTGCGACGCCGAGGTGCTGCGGCGGCTGCGGCGCAGGTCGCTGGCCGCCCTGCGCAAGGAGGTGGAGCCGGTCGAGCCCTCGACGCTGGGACGCTTCCTCCCGGTCTGGCAGAACGTCTCGACCGCGGCTGCCGGCACCGGTGGGCGGCTGCGCGGCATCGACGGAGTCGTCGCCGTCGTCGACCAGCTGGCCGGCTGCGCGGTGCCCGCCTCCGCCCTGGAGCCACTGGTGCTGGGCAGCCGGGTGGTGGACTACGCGCCGGCGATGCTCGACGAGCTCACCGCGACCGGTGAGGTGCTCTGGGCCGGCCACGGGACACTGCCGGGCGCGGACGGGTGGGTGTCGCTGCACCTGGCCGACAACGCGCACCTCACCCTCCCGGACCGGGTGCCGCTGGCCGAGCTCGAGTCGACGCCGCTGCACGAAGCCGTCGTCGAGGCACTCGCCGGCGGGGGCGCCTACTTCTTCCGGCAGCTCTCGACCGCCGTCGGCTCGACCGACGACAAGGCGCTCGAGGCCGCTCTCTGGGACCTCGTCTGGTCCGGCCGGCTCAGCAACGACACCCTCGCGCCGGTCCGGGCGCTGACGTCCGGTGGCCGCACGGCGCACAGGTCGCGCCGGCCGCCGCCGCGGACCCGGATGGCGTCCAGGCGGACGCCTCGCGGCCGACCGGACCTGCCCACGAGGTCCGGCCCGCCGACGACAGCAGGCCGGTGGGCCCTGCTGCCGGAGCTGGAGCAGGACAGCACCCGACGGGCGCACGCCTCGGCAGAGGGCCTGCTCGAGCGCCACGGCGTGGTCACCCGTGGAGCGGTGACCAGCGAGCGGGTGCCTGGTGGGTTCGCCGGGGTCTACAAGGTGCTGGCCGCCTTCGAGGACTCGGGCCGCTGCCGCCGCGGCTACTTCGTGGGCTCCCTGGGCGCCGCCCAGTTCGGCGTCCCCGGCGCGGTGGACCGGCTGCGGTCCTTCTCGCGCGAGCTGAGCGCGGCCTCCGAGGAGCAGACGGTCGCGCTCGCTCTCGCGGCCACCGATCCCGCGAACCCCTATGGCGCAGCCCTCCCCTGGCCGGAGCGCGTCAGCGCCGACGCCGTCGGACCGGGCGGTGCCGGCCCGGCCAACGGCTCGGGCAACGGCTCGGCCAACGGCAACGGCTCGGCCAACGGCAGCGGACCGGCTGCCGCCGGCCACCGGCCCGGTCGCAAGGCGGGCGCGCTGGTCGTGCTGGTCGACGGTGACCTGGCGGTGTACGTCGAGCGTGGTGGCCGCACGCTGCTCACTTTCACCGACGACGTCGAGGCGCTGTCGCCCGCGATGGTCGCCCTGGCGACTGCGTGTCGCCGGGGTGCGCTCGGGCGCCTCAACGTCGAGCGCGCCGACGGGGAGCACATCCTCGCCGTGGGTGACCGGGCCACCGCGCTGCGCCGGGCCCTCGAGGACGCCGGGTTCCTGGTCACCCCGCGGGGGCTGCGGCTCCGTGGCTGACCGGTCCGCCCTGCACGCCGACTGCGCCAGGTGCGCCGGGCTCTGCTGCGTGGCGCCCGCCTTCGGCCGGTCCGCTGAGTTCGCTCATGACAAACCGGCCGGCGTGCCGTGCCTGCATCTGGCCGAGGACTTCGGGTGCTCGATCCACGACCGGCTCCGGGACGTGGGCTACGCGGGCTGCACGACGTACGACTGCTTCGGGGCCGGCCAGCAGGTCGTGCAGCACACCTTCGCCCGCCGGGACTGGCGCAGTGCACCCCAGTCGGCCCCCGAGTCCGCGCAGCAGGTCTTCCGGGTCTTCGGGGTCATGCGCGGGTTGCACGAGCTGCTCTGGTATCTCCTCGAGGCCCGGGACCTGGTCGCCTCACCCGCTCACGGAGGACCTCCGACGGCTGGGGGTGCGGACCTCGCCCAAGCCCTCGACCGGTCGATCCGGCAGACCCAGGAGCTCACCCGGGCGGGTGCCGAACGGCTGGAGCGGTTCGACGTGGACCGGCACCGGGAGGCGACGGTGCCGTTGCTGAGACGGGCCAGTGAGCTGGCTCGGTCCACTCTGCCCGGACCGCTGCCGTCCCACGGTGGTGCGGACCTGGTCGGGGCCGACCTGCGTGGGGCCGACCTGGCGGGCGCCGACCTGCGCGGCGCCGTGCTGCTCGGGGCTGACCTCCGGGGAGCCGACCTGCACCTGGCGGACCTCACCGGTGCCGACCTGCGGGCCGCCGACGTTCGCGGGACCGACCTGCGCACGGTGCTGTTCGCCACCCAGCCGCAGGTCGACGCGGCTCGTGGCGACCGGCGCACCCTCCTCCCGAGCGCTCTGACGGCGCCGTCCCACTGGAGTTCCGGCGCGCCTAGGATCAACCGGTGACCTTCCACGTCACGGCCGACGCCTACGACCGGTTCATGGGCCGCTACTCCGAGCCGCTGGCCGCCGAGTTCCTCGAGCTGACCGAGGTGCGGGCCGGCCAACGCGCTGTCGACGTCGGCTGCGGGCCGGGGGCGCTCACCGCGCGGCTCGTTGCGCGCCTGGGAGCCGCGGCCGTCGCAGCCGTGGACCCCTCCCCCTCCTTCGTCGCCGCGGCTCTCGAGCGGTTCCCCGGCGTCGACGTGCGCACCGGCACCGCCGAGGACCTGCCCTTCGACGACGACTCGTTCGACCTCGCCGCCGCCCAGCTCGTCGTGCACTTCATGGCCGACCCGGTCCAGGGCCTGCGCCAGATGGCCCGGGTGGTGCGCCCGGGTGGCACGGTGGCCGCCTGCGTCTGGGACCACGCCGGCGGCGGGAGCCCGCTCAGCGTGTTCTGGGAGGCAGCTCGACAGGTCGACCCCACCACCGAGGACGAGGCCGACCTGCCGGGCGCCCGGGAGGGACACCTGGCCGAGCTGAGCCGGGCGGCGGGCCTGCACGAGACCGAGTCCGGCAGCCTGGGCGTCCAGGTGCGCTTCTCGACGTTCGACGAGTGGTGGGAGCCCTTCACCCTCGGGGTCGGCCCCGCCGGCGCCCACGTCGCCCGGCTGGACCCAGCGGCTCGCGCTGCCCTGCGGGACAGGTGCGGGCAGCTGCTCCCGGCGCCCCCCTTCGACGTCCACGCCTCCGCCTGGTGGGTGCGCGCCCGGGTGGGCGACCCGGGAGCGGCCGGTGCCTGAGGGCGACACCGTCTGGCGCGCCGCCCTGCACCTCGACCGTGCCCTGCGCGGCGCAACCCTGACGGAGACCGACTTCCGGGTTCCGGCGCACGCCACCCTCGACCTCGCCGGGCAGCAGGTCGAGTCGACGGTGGCACGCGGCAAGCACCTGCTCACGCGGATCGGCGGCGCACACACACTGCACACGCACCTGAAGATGGAGGGCTCCTGGCACCTCTACAAGCCGGGCAGCCGCTGGCGGAGACCCACCCACGAGGCGCGGGTCGTGCTCCGCACCCAGGCGTGGACGGCGGTGGGGTTCGCGCTCGGCATCGTCGAGGTGGTCGCGCGCGAGGCGGAGCACACCGTGGTCGGGCATCTCGGGCCGGATCTCCTGGGCCCGGACTGGGACGAGGACGAGGCGCTGCGCCGGCTCCTCGCCGACCCGGCGCGACCGGTTGCCGACGCCCTCGTCGACCAGCGGAACCTCGCGGGGCTCGGCAACCTCTACAAGAGCGAGCTGTGCTTCCTCGCGGGGGTGCACCCGGCGGCGCCGGTGTCCGCAGTGCCCGACCTGCCGCGCGTCGTAAGACGGGCACGTTCGGCGCTCGAGGCGAACAAGCACCGGGTGGAGCAGTCGATGACCGGGAACCTGCGCCGAGGGCAGCACCACTGGGTCTACCGGCGCGATGGAGAGCCGTGCCGTCGGTGCGGCACCCGCATCCAGGTCACGACGCAGGGACCGCGGGGCCAGGAGCGGGCGACGTACTGGTGCCCCACGTGCCAACCGCCGCCTGGTGTGGCGTCAAGCGGTGCCGCGTCGGTCGGGTGAGCCGCCCCAGCCTCAGGCGGCGGAAGCGACCACGTCGCCGGAGCGCGATCCCGGGCCGCGGCCGCGCAGCGACTGCTGGAGGCTGGTGGCGTCGAGCTTCTCGAGCTGCATGGCCAGGGCGGCCTCCTCGAGGGCCACGGCGTCGCTGACGTCGGCGAGGATCTCCGAGAGCGGCACGTCGAGCGCAGCGCAGATCGAGGCGAGCAGCTCGGAGGAGGCTTCTTTCTGGCCCCGCTCGATCTCCGAGATGTATCCCAGGCTGACCCGCGCATCGGCCGACACCTGACGAAGCGTGCGCCCCTGTCGCATCCGCTGGGCACGAAGGACCTCGCCGAGCAGACGGCGGAAGATCACCACGGGCGCTGCCCCTTCCTTCAGTTCGTGCACGAGTCCGGAAGCGAACCTGAGGTCTCAACGCTACCCGTTCGGAGAAACTTCCCGGCACCGACTCCACCGACATCGCGACCCGTTCGCTGTGGGCGCAACAGCGGTCCGGCGCCCGTCGTACCCCGTGCTTCCCATGGAGTTCTGTCGCTTCCCACGGGTCACAGCCCATGGGAAGCGCCAAACCTCCTGCATCCCCTGGTAACCGGCGGGGGGCGGAGGCCCAGTCGGTACGTTGGGGCGCATGGCACTACCGATCGCGGACTACGCCATCCTGGGAGACACCGGCACGGCGGCCCTGGTCGGCAAGGACGGCTCCGTGGACTGGCTGTGCCTGCCCCGCTTCGACTCCCCGGCCTGCTTCGCGGCGCTGCTCGGCGGGCCCGAGCACGGGCGATGGCTGCTCGGTCCGGACACCGAGACCGAGGAGGGGCTGACCTGCACCCGGCGGTACGTCGACCACAGTGCCGCCCTCGAGACGACGCACCGCACGGCGACGGCCTGCGTGAAGGTCCTCGACGTGATGCCGATCGGCGACGGCCGCGCGGACGTCGTGCGCCGCATCATCGGCGTCGAGGGCACCATGCGGTTCCGGCACGAGTGGGTGGTGCGGTTCGGCTACGGCAAGATCCGCCCGTGGGTGCGGCGGGAGAAGCTGCACGGCATGCAGGTCATCACCGCGGTCGCCGGCCCGGACCGGCTGATCCTGCGGGGTCCCCGGCTTCCTCGGGCCTCCGACGGCAAGCACTCGGACGTCTTCGAGGTGTCCGCGGGTGAGGAGCTGACCTTCTCCACGACCTGGGTGGCCTCCCACCACCCGCTCCCCGAGCCGATCGAGTTCGACGACCGCATCGCCGGCTCCATCGACCTGGTGGACGCCTGGGCGCGTGAGTGCCGCTACCACGGGCCCTACCGCGAGGCGGTCGTCCGCTCGCTGGTCACGCTGCGGCTGCTGACCCATGGCGGCACCGGCGGGATCGTCGCGGCCCCCACCACCTCGCTGCCCGAGGACTTCGGCGGGGAGCGCAACTGGGACTACCGGTTCTGCTGGCTGCGCGACGCCTCGCTGACCCTCGAGGCGCTGCTCGAGTGCGGCTTCGCGGAGGAGGCGAAGCTGTGGCGCAGCTGGCTGCTGCGGGCGGCTGCCGGAGATCCCCAGGACCTGCAGATCATGTATGGCGTCGACGGCGGGCGCGACCTCTTCGAGCGGACCCTGGACCACCTGCCGGGGTACGCCGGCTCCACACCGGTGCGGATCGGCAACGGCGCGGTCGACCAGCGGCAGACAGACGTGCTGGGCGAGGTGATGGTGGCCCTGGAGATGGCGCGCGACGTGGGGGCGCAGGACGACAACGACTCCTGGTCGCTGCAGCGCAAGCTCGTCGAGGAGCTGGCCGAGCACTGGGACCAGCCCGACAACGGGCTGTGGGAGGTGCGCGGGCCGCTGCGCCGGTTCACCCACTCCCGGGTGATGGTGTGGGTGGCCTTCGACCGGGCCATCGCCGCCGTCGAGAAGCACGGCCTGGCGGGCCCGGTGGAGCGCTGGCGCGAGCTGCGCGACACGGTCCGGGAGGAGGTGCTGACCCACGGGTTCGACCACGAGCGCAACACCTTCACCCAGCACTACGAGACCAAGGAGGTCGATGCGTCCCTCCTGATCCTCTCCGACGTGGGCTTCCTGCCCGGCGACGACCCGCGGATGCTGGGCACCATCAAGGCGGTGGAGGAGGACCTGCTGCGCGACGGGCTGCTGCTGCGCTACCGGACGACCTCGGGCGTCGACGGCCTCTCCGGCGAGGAGCACCCCTTCCTGGCCTGCTCGTTCTGGCTGGTGGAGGCCTACGCGCTGGCCGGCCGGCTGGCCGATGCCGACGCGCTGATGCAGCGGCTGCTCGCGCTGCGCAACGACGTGGGTCTGCTCGCCGAGGAGTACGACCCGGTCCAGCGGCGGTTCGTCGGCAACTTCCCGCAGGCGTTCTCCCACCTGGCTCTCGTGGGCGCCGCCACCCAGCTCGTCCGCGCCGCACGACGTGCGGACGCGGCGCCGACCCGCCCGGCCTGACCGCGTTCAGCCGTCGAGGCGGCTGGACGCCGCGGCGACCAGGAACTCCCGGGCGTCGGCCTCGGGCATCGGTCGGGCGAGCAGGAACCCCTGCCCGAGCCGGCAGCCCAGGGCCAGCAGCGCCAGGCGCTGGGCCGGCGTCTCGATGCCCTCGGCCACCACCTCGAGACCCAGGCCGGTGGCGAGGTTGACCACGGCCGCAGCGACCGCCAGGCCGGCCGGCTTGTCGAGCTCGTGCACGAAGCTCCGGTCGATCTTGAGGGTGCTGACCGGCAGCCTGGTGAGGTAGCTCAGCGAGGAGAAGCCGGTGCCGAAGTCGTCGATGGCCAGCGAAGCGCCCAGGGCCGCCAGCTCGTCGATGATCACCCGGCTCGCCGAGGAGTCCCCCATCAGGGCCGACTCGGTGAGCTCCAGGCACAGCGACCACTGCCCCATCTCGGCCATCGCGGTCCGGACGACGGACACGAAGTCGGGGGCGTCGAGCTGCAGGGCCGCGAGGTTCACCGAGACCGTGCCCCGCAGTCCAGGCACCTCCTGGCTCCAGCCGCGCGTCGTGGCGGCCACCGTCTGCAGGACCCACTCCCCGAGGTCCACGATGAGGCCCGTCTCCTCCGCCAGGTCGATGAAGCTCGCCGGCGCGAGCAGACCACGCTCGGGATGCTGCCAGCGCACCAGGGCCTCGAAGCCGACCAGCGCGTTGTCGGCCGGCAGGTCGATGACCGGCTGGTAGAAGACCCGGAACTCCTGGTTGGCGAGTCCGTGCCGGATCTCGGTCTCCAGGTCCAGCCGGTCGAAGGCACGCTGCCGCATGTCGGTCGTGAAGAGGGCGAACCGGGCGCCTCCTCGGTGCTTGGCCCGGTACATCGCGAGGTCGGCGTCGCGCAGCACCTCGGTGGCGCTCTGTCCTGCGGCGGGCATCACCACCCCGGCGCTCGCCGTGGGCGTGATCAGCCGCCCCGCGAGGCGGACGGGGACCGCGATGGCGGCGAGCAGGGCTCGGGCGAGGGCCTCGGTGCGGGCCGCGTCACCCGGCCGCTCGAGGAGGACCACGAACTCGTCGCCGCCGAACCGCGCGACCAGCGCATCTTCGGGCAGCGCAGCGCTCAGCCGGTGGGCGATCTGCACCAGCAGCTCGTCGCCGAGGTCGTGTCCCAGTGAGTCGTTGACGATCTTGAGCCGGTCGAGGTCCACGAAGATGACGGCCGGGCCTGGCTCCCCCTCGGTGCGCGCAGCGAGCTCCTCGGTCAGCCTCTGCAGGAGGGTCACCCGGTTGGGCAGGCCCGTCAGGCCGTCGTGCTGGGCCTGGTGCGCCAGCCTGCCCAGCAGCTTCTGGTGGTCCAGCGCGATGGCGACCAGTCGGCTCGCTCGCGCGACCACCGGCTCGGTGTGCCCCTCGGGCAGTCCCGGCGTGCGGCCGTAGATCGCGAACGTGCCCAGAACCTCCCCGGTGGTCGGGGAATTCACGGGGAAGGACCAGCAGCTGCGGACCTGGCACAGGTCCGCGAGAGGTCGCATCGGGGCGAACCGCGCGTCGGCGAAGATGTCGTCGACCACGACGGCAGTCGCACTCCGGACCGCGAGCCCGCACGGCGACGGGTCCCCCGGGATCTCCCGTCCCTCCAGGACGGTGCGGTACAGCGGCGGCATCCCGGGGGACGCACCGTGCCGGAACACCAGGTGCCCGTCCTCCAGCTCGGCGAGGAGCACCGTGCAGATCTTCTCCTCGAGCTGCTCCTCCACCGACACGACGATCGCCTTCAGGACGTCCACGAGCGGCGCCTGGCAGGCGATCAGCTCGAGCACCTCGGTCTGCGCACGCTCGGCGTCGCGGATCCGGTGGCGCTCCGCGACGTCGTGCACCTCGATCAGCACCCCGGCCACGGCTGGATCGTCCACCAGGTTGTTCGCGAGACCCTCGTAGGCGCGGTACCTCCCGTCGGCGGCGAGCAGCCGGAGCTCGAGGAGTCCAGGTCGTCCGGGCTCGGCGACGATGCCGGCGAAGGCTGCACCGGTGGCCGCGCGCTCCTCGGGCGGCACGAGGGACAGCAGGTCACCACCGACGTACGAGTCCGACGGGTAGCCCAGCACCCGGTCCGCGGAGGGGCTGACGTAGTCCAACGCGCCGGTGGTGCCGACCACCATCAGGATGTCGCTCATCCTGAGCAGGAGGGCCCGCTGTCGTCGCTCCTCGTCGGTGAGCAACCACTCAACCTCGCCTCGGACGACCGTGGACGGGTCGCGTGACTCTCATGGTAGGGGCTCGACACGCCCGGCACCGGGGAACGCGACCTCGGCCGGGTCAGCGGCTGTTGACCGAGGTGCTGCCCGCCCGGCGCAGGGCGAGCGCCTTCACGACGTAGTCGGCGCCGGTCACCACCGTCAGCGCCACGGCCGCGACCATCAGCGCGACGGCGAGGACCCATATTGCGTCACCCACGACGCCCCAGTCGTCCTGCAGGATCCGGACCGGGAGGACGAAGAGCCCGAGGGCCACGGTCTGCAGGACGGTCTTCAGCTTGCCGCCGCGACCGGCCGCCATCACGCCGTAGCGGATCACCCAGATCCGGAGCAGGGTGATCCCCCACTCGCGCAGCAGGATGAGCGCCGTGACCCACCACCACAGGTCCCCGATGATCGAGAGCCCGACGAAGCCCATCCCGGTGAGCGCCTTGTCGGCGATCGGATCCGCGATCTTGCCGAAGTCGGTGACCAGGTTGCGGCTGCGGGCGATGTCGCCGTCGATCTTGTCGGTGATCATGGCGGCCACGAAGACCACCCAGGCCACCACCCGCCAGGTGATCGAGCCGCCGCCGTCGACGAGCAGTGCCCAGCCGAAGAACGGCACCATCACGATGCGCAGCGTGGTCAGCGCGTTGGGGAGGTTCCAGTTCGACGGGACCGGCTGCGGCGTGCTCATCAGCACGGCTCCGCGACGAGGTCCGCCCCGACCGACGAGGTGACCACCGCGGTCACGAGGTCGCCGACCCGCACCCCGTCGGCCAGCCCGCCCAGCGTGGTGCAGCCGTCGACCTCGGGTCCCTGGTGCGCGGCCCGGCCCTCCCCGGTGCCCGGGTCCGGGCCGAGCGCCTCCACGAGCACGTCGACCCGGCTGCCGACCCGCTCACCCGCCCGGCGCGAGGTCAGCTCCTCGACCAGCGAGGTGACGTGCTCTGCGCGGGCCCGGATCTCGTCCTCGTCCAGCTTGCCGGGGTGGGCGGCCGCCTCGGTGCCGTCCTCGTCGGAGTAGCCGAAGACGCCGACCACGTCGAGCCGGGCTGCGACCAGGAAGTCGCACAGGATGGCCAGGTCCTCCTCGGTCTCGCCGGGGAACCCGACGATCACGTTGGAGCGGATGCCGGCCAGGGGCGCCTGGTCCCGGACCTGGTCGATCAGGCCCAGGAAGCTGTCGGGGTCACCGAACCGGCGCATCCGGCGCAGCACGGCGTTCGAGGCGTGCTGGAAGGACAGGTCGAAGTAGTCGGCCACCCCGGGCGTGGCGGCGATCGCGGTCACCAGGCCGGGCCGGGTCTCGGCCGGCTGCAGGTAGGACACCCGCACCCGCTCGACGCCCTCCACGCCCGCCAGCTCGGGCAGCAGCGTCTCGAGCAGCCGCAGGTCCCCCAGGTCCTTGCCGTAGGACGTGGAGTTCTCACTGACCAGGAACAGCTCCCGGGCGCCTTGACCGGCCAGCCAGCGGGCCTCACCGAGCACGTCGGCGGGCCGGCGGGACACGAAGGAGCCGCGGAAGGACGGGATCGCGCAGAAGGTGCACCGCCGGTCGCACCCGCTGGCCAGCTTCAGCGGTGCCATCGGTCCGCCGTCCAGCCGGCGTCGTACGGCGCGCGGACCCGAGTCCGGACCGGCACCCACCGGCAGGTCCGGCGCGGCGATCGTGTGCCCGGGCACCACGACCACCGAGGCGTCGCGTTCTGCGGGAGAGATCGGCAGCAGCCGACGCCGGTCCTGCGGGGTGTGCGGGTGCTGCTGCTCCCCGGCGAGCACGGAGCGGAGCCGGGCCGCGATGTCGGGGTAGTCGTCGAAGCCGAGCACCGCGTCGGCCTCCGGCAGGGACTCTGCGAGGTCCTTGCCGTAGCGCTCGGCCAGGCAGCCGACCGCCACCACGGCCCGGGTGACCCCGCCGGCACCCCCGCTCTTCAAGTCGGAGGCGGACAGCAGCGTGTCGACCGAGTCCTTCTTGGCCGCCTCCACGAAGCCGCAGGTGTTCACCACGACGGTCTCGGCGTCCTCGGGGTCCTCCACCAGCCGGAAGCCGCCCGCCTCGAGCCGCCCCGCCAGCTCCTCGGAGTCGACGTCGTTGCGGGCGCACCCCAGTGTCACCAGGGCGACCGTGGCCGGCGAGGCGGCCGGCGGGCCCGGCGAGGTGCCCGACAGTGTCGGACGTGGCGGGTTGTCGGAGAGTGCAGTCATGACCGTCTTCGAGTATGACGGGCGAGTGGCACGAGGGCTAACCGGCGAGGGCGGACCGACGGGTCAGCCCGCATCAGGGGTCGGGCCCGACCCGGCTCCCGAAGCGGGATCCGGAGTCGGCGCGACGCTCGACCCGGTGTTCGGCGCCGTGCTCGACCCGGCATCCGGCGCCGTGCTCGGGCCGCTGTCCGGGGCGGTGCTCGAACCGCTGTCCGGGGCGGTGCTCGAACCGCTGTCCGGGGAAGTCGGGGAAGCGGCGGTGTCCAGACCGGCGTCACGGTGGAAGAGCTGCTGCGCGGGAGCTCCGGGCTGGCCCAGCACGCCACGGTCACTGCCGTCCACGACGACCGTGATCGCGCCACCCGTCTCGGCCCGGACCCGCACCGGTGGCGTCACCTTCATGGTGCGGCTCTCACCGAGGGCGATGTCGCCGGCCCAGACGACCGTGCCGGCGCGGTCCCGGACGAGGGCGAAGGAACCGTCCTGTGCGCCGACGAGCCGCACCTGCACCGGCTCCACGACGGGGGCCGGAGCCGAGTCCGAGCGCGGACCCGCCCCGCCCGCCACCCCGGCCGACCCGTTCAGCGCCGGCGCCGGGTTCGCGAGGTGCTCGGTCGGCTCCGACGCGAACAGCCGGATGACGCCCCAGGTCAGCACCAGCACCAGCACCACGCCGACCATCAGGGCCCAGCTCGGTCCGCCGACGGTGCTGCGCATGCTGCCGGTCATCCCGGTGGCGAGCTCGGCCTCGAACACCTGACGAGCGTCGATGGGTGCGGTGGCGTAGCGCTCGTCGAAGGTGCCCAGCAGCGAGACCGGGTCACGGCCCAGCACCCGCGCAAGCGTGCGCAGATGCCCACGGGCGTAGAAGTCGCCGCCGCATGGTCCGAAGTCGTCGACCTCGATCGACTCGATCACGTGCGGACGGATCCGGGTGCGCTCCGCCAGCTCGTCGACGCTCAGCCCGACCCGGTGGCGGGCCGCCGCCAGCTCGGGACCGATGACCGGGTCCGCGGCAGGCCCGGAGACGGGCTGGACGGGCGCCTGGGTGCCGGCCTTCTTGCCGGCCTTGGTGCCGGCCGCGATGCCGGCCTTGGTGCCGGCCTTGGTGCCGGCCTTGGTGCCCGTCCGGCCGGTCGAGGCGGGAGCGGTGCGGGTGGTGGTCGAGGTGCCGGTGCGGGAGGCGAAGGGTTCCGCCTCCGGGTGGGTCGCCGGGTGGGTCGCCGGCTGGCCCACCGGCGGGATCCCTTCCAGGGTGCCGACCGGGCGCAGGCGCACCCCCTCCGCGTCGGGGCCGGAGACCGGGTCCAGGAAGGGGGCGCTGGAGGGGGCGCCGGAGGGGGCGACGGAGGAACCGCCGGTGCGCGCGGTGCCGGCGTCGCGCGGTCGACCGCGGCGGTCGCGCGCAGAGGTGCTGGCGTCCCAGAGTCGGCCTCGGCGGTCCCGGATGGCGCTGGCGTCCCGGAGCCGACCTCGCCGGCGTCCGGCGTCCGGCGTCGGACCGCTGTCGGTGGCGAGCGCGGTGCTGCCGGCCTCCTCGGGAGGCTCCTCGTCAGGCTGCCCGGGAGCCGGGGCGCGCACACCCGGACGGTCCTCGCGCAGCAGCGCGACGTGCGCCTCCGGCGGCTCGGCCCACTCGGTCCGGTCGGTCACCGCGGCCCGCTCGGCCCACTCGGTCCGGTCGGTCCCTGCCGCCCGGTCGGCCCCCGCGGTCCGGTCGGCCCCCTCGGGCGGCTCGCCGCTACCCGGTGAGGCGTCTGCTTCTGCGGTGCCGGCGTCTGTCGCCCGGGGCCGGCGGTGGCCCACGACCACGACGGGTCGCCCGTGGGAGAGGGCCGCCAGGTCGTCGGCCAGCGCCCGTCCCCGGGCGGACACGCGGGTGCTCAGTCCCATCGGGACGGCGAGCGGGGCGCCGTACACCTTCTGGTTCAGCGTGGCGGCTCGGCGTCCCCGCGGGTCCAAGCCCTCGAGTGCCCGCGGCACGCTGTGCGGAGAGAACACCAGCCGGCCGTCCCGGAGCAGCCCGCGCCGCGGCTGGACCAGCACCTCCTGGACCGCGTCCCACGGCAGGCCGCGCCAGTGGTGGCCCAGCCGGACCCGGACGCCGAGGTCGTCGGCGACCACCAGTGGGGTCCGCGCGTCCACCAGCTGCGCGAGGTAGAAGGTGGCGAGCAGCGCCATCAACGCGCACAGCGCCCAGTCGACGGGGTCCGCCGAGCCGATGGCCCGCCACAGGTAGGCGATCGCGACCGCCGAGGCAGCGGCTCCGATCAGGGCGGCGAGTGCGGCGTTGCGACGCACGACCACGGCGGAGGTGCGGGCCGCGGTGCCGTCGAAGGAGTCCGGCGCCGACCGGCTCGGGCCCGGGTCGGGATCGACGTGCGAGACGGCTGCACTCACTGTTCCCCCTGCTGGTCGGTCAAGGTGGCGATCACGGCGTCCAGGTCGTCGGGCTTGATCAGCACGTCGCGCGCCTTGGAGCCCTCGCTGGGACCGACCACGCCGCGGCTCTCCAGGATGTCCATCAGTCGGCCCGCCTTGGCGAAGCCGACCCGCAGCTTGCGCTGCAGCATCGACGTGGACCCGAACTGCGTCGAGACGATCAGCTCGACCGCCTGCACGACGAGGTCCAGGTCGTTGCCGATGTCGTCGTCCAGGTCCCGCTTGGACTGGGCGGGGGCGACGACGTCCTCGCGGTACGTCGGCTCGAGCTGCCCCTTGCAGTGCCTGACCACCTGGTGCACCTCGGCCTCGGTGACCCAGGACCCCTGGACCCGCACGGGCTTGCCGGCGCCCATCGGCAGGAACAGCCCGTCGCCCTGGCCCACCAGCTTCTCCGCACCCGGCTGGTCCAGGATCACCCGCGAGTCCGCCAGGGAGGAGGTGGAGAAGGCCAGCCGGGACGGCACGTTGGCCTTGATCAGCCCGGTCACCACGTCGACCGACGGCCGCTGGGTCGCCAGGATCAGGTGGATGCCCGCGGCCCGCGCGAGCTGGGTGATCCGCACGATGGCGTCCTCCACGTCCCGCGGGGAGACCATCATCAGGTCCGCGAGCTCGTCGACGACCACCAGCAGATAGGGGTACGGCGCCAGCACCCGCTCGCTGCCCGGCGGCACCTGCACCTTGCCGGAGCGCACCGCCTTGTTGAAGTCGTCGACGTGCCGGAAGCCGAAGGCCGCCAGGTCGTCGTAGCGCAGGTCCATCTCCCGCACCACCCAGGCCAGCGCCTCGGCGGCCTTCTTGGGGCTGGTGATGATCGGGGTGATCAGGTGCGGGACGCCCTCGTAGATGTTCAGCTCGACGCGCTTGGGGTCGATCAGGATCATCCGCACCTCGTCGGGCGTGGAGCGCATCAGGATCGAGGTGATCATCGAGTTCACGAACGACGACTTGCCGGAGCCGGTGGCGCCGGCGACCAGGAGGTGCGGCATCTTCGCCATGTTCGCGACGACGAAGCCCCCCTCGACGTCCTTGCCGAGCCCGACCACCATCGGGTGGTGGTCGTTGCGGGCGTTGGCCGAGCGCAGCACGTCGCCGAGGGAGACGATCTCCTTGTCGGTGTTGGGGATCTCGATGCCGATGGCGGACTTGCCCGGGATCGGGGACAGGATCCGCACGTCGGCCGAGGCCACGGCGTAGGCGATGTTCTTGCCCAGCGCGGTGACCTTCTCGACCTTGACGGCCTGCCCGAGCTCGACCTCGTAGCGGGTGACGGTGGGGCCGCGCGTGTAGCCGGTGACCTGCGCGTCGATCTCGAACTGCTCGAGCACCTCGCTGAGCCGGGCGACCACGTCGTCGGACGCCTTGGACCGGGCCTTGTGCACCGACCCGGGCTTGAGCACGTCGTTGCCGGGCAGTGAGTAGGTGATGTCCCCGGAGAGCGCGAGCTGCTCCACCCGGGCCGGGAGCGGGGTGTGCGGCGGCGCCTCGACGTCGGCCTTCGCGCCCTCGGCCTCCCCGTCGACCAGGGCGTCCACCAGGTCCGAGCGGGTGCTGCCCGTGCTGGTGCGGGACCGCCGGCCGGGCTGCCCGTCGTCCAGCACCGGGGTGTCGTAGGGCTGGTCGCCGAGGTCGGGATCCACGTCCGACTCGCCTGCACGCACAGAGGCGCCGACCCGGCGGCGCGGCCGGCCGTGCCGGAGCCGCTCGGTGACCTCCTCGGAGGGTCCGCCGACCGGCGTGCCCGAGGAGTCCTTGGGGGTGCGGCCGAGCAGCCGGTCGCGCAGGTGCCCGAGCCGGGCCGGCACCTGGTAGACGGGCGTGCCGGTGATGACCAGCACGCCGAACAGCGCGAGCAGCGACAGCAGGGGTACGACGACGAGGGTGCTGCGCAGCAGGTCGACGAACAGCGACGAGATGACGAATCCGATGGCGCCGCCCGCCTGCTGCAGGTCCTCGGTGTTGCCGCGGTGCGGGCGGGGCATCCCGTTCGCGATGTGCACCAGGCCCAGGACGCCGAACAGGAGCGCGGCCCAGCCGATCACCTGCCGGCCGGCCGGCCCGTTGCGCTCGGGGTTGCGCATGTTGCGCCAGGCGACGAAGCAGAGCAGCAGCGGCACCAGCCAGCCGACCAGCCCGACCGAGCCGTTGACCACCGTCCGGACGGCGTCACCGGCGCCCCCGGGCAGCTGCCACCAGACTGCGGCGGCGACCACGACGGCCAGCCCGATGATGAACAGCCCGGCGCCGTCCCGTCGGTGCTCGGGGTCCAGGTCGCGGGCGGTGTGCCCGACTTTGCGCACCCCGGCGCCGAGGAGGTGGGCGAGGCCCAGCCACAGCGCCATCACGGCCCGTCCCGTCGCGAGGCCGATCCTCGCGATCGGACCGGTGCCGTTGCGGACGGCTCGGGGCGCGGGACGGCTCGCCCTCGACGACACCGCTGTCGAGCCGCGTCCGGCGCGGCCCTTCGCGGTGCCCTTCGCGGGCTTGGTGGGAGGCTTCTTGCCGGTCCGGCTACGAGGGGTTCGGGGCGTGGGCTTGCGCGACGCCGGCGGGGAAGACGTACGGGTCGCCATGATGGCGAATGTACGGGATCGCCTCACGAGTCACACGCGCACCACGCCGGATCCGCGTGCGGGCCGGGCCGGGGTGACCACGACCGGAGATCCGAGCAGGCTGGGGAGGTTGTGGTCACTCCGACCCTCCACCGGCCCAGTCAGGGGCCGGCAGTGACCACCACTCATGTCCTGGGACCCCGGAGCGACCACAACCAGCCTCCCGTCGACCCGGAGTGACCACAACCTCTGCCTGGATCCCCGGAGCGCCCACAGCCCGTCCACCGATCCCCGGGGTGACCACAACTGCGGCGCCCGGGTCCGCGGCTCAGGTCCGCGGCTCAGGTCCGCGGCTCAGATCCGCGGCTCAGGTGCGCGGCTCAGGCCTCGACGACCACCGGGATGATCATCGGGCGCCGGCGGTGCTTGTTCGACACCCAGCGACCCACGACGCGGCGGATGGTCTGCTGGAGCTGGTAGGAGTCGACGCCCTCCCGGGCCGCGGCACCCAGCGCCTCGATGAGGGCCGGCTTGATCTCGTCGAACGTGGAGTCGTTCTCCACGAAGCCGCGGGCATGGATCTCGGGTCCGCCCGAGACCTTGCCGGTGACCGAGTCGACCACCACGACCACCGAGATGAAGCCCTCCTCGCCCAGGATGCGGCGGTCCTTGAGCTCGGACTCGGTGATGTCGCCGACCGAGGACCCGTCCACGAACACGTAGCCGCAGTCCACCTTGCCGACGACCTTGGCCTTGCCCTCGACCAGGTCGACGACGACGCCGTCCTCTGCGAGCACCACCTGGTCGGCCGGCACACCCGTACGACGGGCCAGCTCGGCGTTCGCGCGCAGGTGCCGGATCTCGCCGTGGATCGGCAGCACGTTGCTGGGCTGGACGATGTTGTAGCAGTAGAGCAGCTCCCCGGCGGAGGCGTGCCCGGAGACGTGCACCAGCGCGTTGCCCTTGTGCACGATGTTGGCGCCCAGCCGCGAGAGGCCGTTGATCACCCGGAAGACGGCGTTCTCGTTGCCGGGGATCAGCGACGACGCGAGGATCACGGTGTCGCCCTCCTCGATGTGCACGAAGTTGTGGTTGCGCTGGGCGATCCGGGACAGCGCGGAGAGCGGCTCACCCTGGCTGCCGGTCGAGATCAGCACCGTCCGCTCGGGCGGGAAGTCGGAGAGCTGCTTGGCGTCCACCAGCGTGTTGGGCGGGACGGTGAGGTAGCCGAGCTCTCGCGCCACCCCCATGTTGCGGACCATCGAGCGGCCGACGTAGGCCACCTTGCGCCCGTGCGCGACGGCGGCGTCCATCACCTGCTGGACCCGGTGGATGTGCGAGGCGAAGCAGGCCACGATGATCCGCTGGTCGCGGCTGGTGTGGAACACCCGGTCGAGCACCGGCCCGATCTCCACCTCGGAGGTGGTGAACCCCGGCACCTCGGCGTTGGTGGAGTCGACCATGAACAGGTCGACGCCCTCGGTCCCGAGCCGCGCGAAGGCCCGCAGGTCGGTGATCCGGCCGTCCAGCGGCAGCTGGTCCATCTTGAAGTCACCGGTGTGCAGCACGGTGCCGGCACCGGTGCGGATCGCGACCGCGAGGGCGTCGGGGATCGAGTGGTTGACCGCCACGAACTCCAGCCGGAACGGCCCGAAGTGCAGCGTGTCACCCTCGCTGACCACGTGCTGGACGGTCTCCTTGAGCCGGTGCTCGCGCAGCTTGGAGGTGAGCAGCGCCAGGGTGAGCTTCGACCCGACGAGCGGGATGTTGCCGCGCTCGCGCAGGAGGTACGGCGTGGCGCCGATGTGGTCCTCGTGGCCGTGGGTCAGCACCAGCGCCTCGACCTTGTCCAGCCGGTCCCGGATCGGCTCGAAGTCGGGCAGGATCAGGTCGACGCCGGGCTGGTGGTCCTCGGGGAACAGCACTCCGCAGTCCACGACGAGCAGGCGCCCGTCGTACTCGAAGACGGTCATGTTGCGGCCGACGTCCCCGAGCCCGCCGAGCGGGATGACGCGGAGGCCTTCCTTGGGGAGCGGGCCGGGCGCGGAGAGTTCGGGGTGCGGGCGACTCATGTGAGGTGGGGTTTCCTTCTAGGTAGTCCGACCCAGGAGACCGGATCGGGTGAGCACGTCCCGCAGGTGCGCCACCAGGGCGTCGTCGGCGGGCACGAGTGGGAGACGGACGTTGCGGTTGGGGAGCACGCCGAGCAGCTGCATCGCGGCCTTGGCGGTCATCGCCCCCTGGGCGGTGGTCATCACCGCTTCCACGACGGGGACCAGCTCACGGTACGTCGTCAGGGCCCTCGTCAGGTCGCCGTTGTCCACAGCGACCACCAGCTCGGCGTAGCGGTCGCCGGCGACGTGACCGACCACCGAGACGATGCCGCAGCCGCCGTGGGTGAGCCAGCCGAGGTTGAGCACGTCATCGCCGGAGTAGAACGCCAGGCCGGTCTCGGACATGATCCGCACGCCCCGGGCCAGGTCGCCGACGGCGTCCTTGACGGCCACGATGCGCTCGGAGGCGGCGACGCGGCGGTAGGTCTCGGCGCCGATCGTGGTGCCGGTGCGGCCCGGGATGTCATAGAGCATCACCGGCAGGTCGCTGGCGCCGGCGACCGCCTCGAAGTGGGCGGCCAGGCCCTCCTGCGTGGGCTTGTTGTAGTACGGCGTGACGACCAGCACGCCGTGCGCCCCGATCTTCTCGGCCTGGGTGGCGAGCTCGACGGAGTGTGCGGTGTCGTTGGTGCCGACCCCAGCGACCACGGTGAGCCGGTCGCCCACCGCCTCGAGGACGGCCCGCAGGATCCGGGCGTCCTCCTCGATGCTGGTGGTCGGGGACTCCCCTGTCGTGCCGGAGACCACGACTCCGTCGTGGCCGTGGTCGGCGAGGTGCTCGGCGACCCGGGCGGTGCCGTCGAGGTCGACGGCGCCGTCGTCGTCGAACGCGGTCACCATGGCGGTGAGGACCCGCCCGAACGGGGCGGCGGGAAGCGTGCCGGTCGTCATGAAGGTCAGGCTATCCCTCCTCGCCGACCATCCTGGATCTTCGCCCCCTGATGGGCCCGGCCGGTCAGGACCAGGAGGTCAGTGAAGGTCCAGGCGCCACGGGAGGCTGAGGACGCCGTACGGGAAGCCGGCGACCGCGAGCAGCCGGTCCACCCACGGCACGCCCTCGCCGCCGAGGTCCGGCAGCGAGGCACTCCGGACGGCGACCGGAGACTCGCTGTTGTGCGCCGGGACCAGCCGCTGCAGGGGGCTCCCGTGCGGGTAGGACCGGACCTGCGCCTGCGACCGGTCCAGTCCGGCCAGCCGGCAGGCGACGTCGACGGCGTCGGAGAGCCCGCCGGCCTGGTCGACCAGGCCGTGCTGCACCGCGTCGGCGCCGGTCCAGACCCGGCCGCGAGCCAGGGACCGGAGCCGGTCGACGTCCATCCCCCGGTCCTCGGCCGCCTTGGCGGTGAAGTCCGCGTAGACGGTGTCCAGCCAGGCCTCGAGCTGGCCCCACTCGTCGTCGTCGAAGGGCCGGTCGGAGGAGAACATGTCGGCGTAGCGGCCGGCCACGACGCTCTCGCGCCGGATCCCGACCCGGGCGAGTGCCGGGGAGAGCACCTGCTTGCCGGCCAGCACGCCGATCGAGCCGGTCAGCGTGCCGGGGGTCGCGAGGATCCTCTCGCACGGCATCGCCACGAAGTAGCCGCCCGAGGCCGCCACCGCCCCCATGGACGCGACGACCGTCGTCCCGGTCCTGCGCAGGGCCAGCACCTCCGCTCGCAGCGTGTCCGAGGCGACGTACGACCCGCCGGGGCTGTCCACGCGCAGCACGACGGCACGCACCGACTCGTCCCGCCCCGCGGCCCGCAGCGCGGCGCCGAGGGTGTCGGACCCGACGGACCGTCCGGACACCGGCGAGCCGCCGCTGCGGCCGAGGTGGATCGCCCCGGTGGCCTGCACCACCGCCACGATCGGGCGCTGGGCGACGCTGGTCACGCTCCTGCTCACCCGGCCGGCCACACCCAGAGGCAGGCCGCCCCGGCCGCTGCGGCCGTAGCGCTCCACGAACAGCAGGTCCACGTCGCCGAGGCCCTCCCGCGCAGCGGCATAGACGTCCTCCCGGTAGCCCAGCCGGTCGACCAGGCCCCGCTCCAACGCGTCCTCGGCGGACAGCGGCGCCACGTCCACCGAGGCCCGGACCCGGTCCACCGACAGCCCCCGCGACGCGGCCACGTCACCGACGACGGTCTCCATCCCCGACTCCACCAGCCGGCCGAGCATCTCGCGGTGCGCGTCGGTCATCCCCTCGGCGACGAAGGTGTCGGCGGCCGTCTTGTACTCGTAGCGCTGGCTGACCTGCGGCTCGACTCCGAGCTTGTCCAGGCTGCCGCGCAGGAAGACCGCCTGGGCGGTCAGTCCGACGAGGCCCACCTGGCCGCTCGGCTGCAGCCACACCTGCTCGAACGCGCTGGCGAGGTGGTAGCCGGTGTTGCCGGGGCCGAGCTCCCCGAAGGACTCCGTCCAGGCGACGGTGCGACGACCCGAGTCCCGCAGCCGGGTGACCGCTCGGCGCAGCTCGTCGGACTGTGAGAGGCCCGGCTGCCAGGCGCCGAGGTGCGCGACCAGCCCCCGGACGCGGTCGTCGTCGGCCGCCCTCTCGATAGCGGTGACCACGTCACGCAGGGAGGGCTTCCCGAAGCCCCGCACCAGGCCGGCCGGGGTCGCGGGTGGCGCCTCGACCAGCCCTCGGGACAGGTCGAGCTCGAGCAGCAGCTGCGTGCGGTGCAGCGGCGTGGCCCGGACGGCTCGCGTGAGGGCGTTGGTGGCCTGGCGCGGCACTGAGATCATCTCGCCAGCCTAGGCAGGGCCCGGAGGCCCCTGTCCCGTTCCGATGGCGGCCACTAGCGTGACTGCGTGCCGATGAACGAGAACCACGCCCGGCTCTGCCCCAGTCCCGAGTGGGCGTCGCACCTCCACGAGGACGTGCTTCCCGCCCTTGCCGACGGCCTCGAGCTCGGGCCGCGGATGCTCGAGATCGGGCCGGGGCCCGGAGCCGCCACGGAGTGGCTGCGGCACCGGGTCGAGCGCCTGGTCGCGATCGAGCTCGATGCGCAGACGGTCACGAACCTCCGCCAGCGGTTCGCCGACACGGGGGTCGAGGTGGTGCAGGGCGACGCCACGAGCCTGCCGTTCGAGGACGGCTCCTTCGACTCGGCCGGGTCGTTCACGATGCTCCACCACGTGCCGACAACCGCGATGCAGAACCAGCTCCTCGCAGAGGCACTCCGGGTGCTCCGCCCGGGCGGGACGTTGATCGCCTCGGACAGCTCACCCAGCAATGACCTCCACCACTTCCACCTGGGGGACGTCTACAACCCGGTCGACCCTGCCTCGCTCATGACCCGGCTGCAGACGGTCGGCTTCGGAGCGATCACGGTCAGCGTCGACTACGGCTTCACCTTCCGCGCCCGCAAGCCCGACCCTGATCACGACGGCAGCTGGGATCGCGAGTCTTGAGCACGCTGCCGAGGTGCCCTTGGGAGGGCAGCCGGTGCTGCTACCTGCGTTCCCACCAGACGAAGTCGAAGCCGTCCCGCGAGTCGCGGTGCACCTCGCGCCACCGGCCGCGGTCGAGGTCGGGGTGGCCCGGGTAGTAGGTGTCGCCGTCGGGGGACGCGTGCACCTCGGTGAGCACCTGGTGGGTGGCGTACGGCGTCGCGGCCTCGTAGACCATCGACCCGCCCGCGACCATCAAGTCACCGGGCAGGCCTTCGGCCAGCTCGAGCGCGTGCTCGACAGAGGACGCCACGAGCACCCCGTCGGCCGCCCAGTCCGGGTCACGCGTCACCACGACCGTGGTCCGGTCCGGCAGCGGCCGCCCGATGCTCTCGTAGGTGCGCCGGCCCATCAGCAGCGTGTGGCCCCGGGTGGTCTCCTTGAAGTGCTTGAGGTCCTCGGGGATCCGCCACGGGATGCCACCCTCGTGGCCGATCACGCCGTTGGCCGCGACCGCCGCCACCAGGACGACCCGCCTGCCCGTCGTACCGCTCTCCGTCACCTGTCCCTCACCTGCCCCGTCATACCGCGATGGGCGCCTTGATGCCGGGGTGCGGGTGGTAGCCCTCCACGCCGATGTGCTCGAGGTCGAAGGCGTCCAGCTCGGTGACCGAGGGGTCCAGGCGCAGCGTCGGCAGCGGGCGCGGCTCCCGGGTCAGCTGGAGCCGGGCCTGGTCGAGGTGGTTGGCGTACAGGTGCGCGTCGCCGAGAGTGTGCACGAAGTCGCCGACGCCCAGGCCGGTCACCGCGGCGACCATATGGGTGAGCAGGGCGTAGGAGGCGATGTTGAACGGCACGCCCAGGAAGACGTCGGCGGAGCGCTGGTAGAGCTGGCAGGACAGCTTCCCCGGCCCGTCGTCGCTGGGGGCGACGTAGAACTGGAACAGCGCGTGACAGGGCGCCAGTGCCATCTGCGGGATGTCGGCGACGTTCCAGGCGGACACGAGGTGCCGGCGTGAGTCGGGGTCCCGCCTCAGGTTGTCCACCACCTGGGCGATCTGGTCGACGTGCTCCCCGGTGGGGGTCGGCCAGGACCGCCACTGGTAGCCGTAGACCGGCCCGAGATCACCGTTGTCGTCCGCCCACTCGTCCCAGATGGTCACGCCCCGGTCCTGCAGCCACTTGACGTTCGTGTCGCCGCGCAGGAACCAGAGCAGCTCGGCGAACACCGAGCGCGTGTGCACCTTCTTGGTGGTCACCAGCGGGAACCCCTCGGACAGGTCGAAGCGCATCTGGTGTCCGAAGACGCTCCGGGTCCCCGTCCCGGTGCGGTCGGCCTTGACCGCCCCGTCGTCGAGGATCCGCTGGAGGAGGTCGAGGTACTGCTGCACCACCCCACCGTAACGGCCGCGCGACCGGATCGAGCCGACCGGCTGGCCGGCCCTTGACAACGTCTGGCTAAGTGCATTAGCTTTTCGGCTATGACAACAAGCTACTTGCAGCGTCCCGAAGGGCGCATCGCCTACGACCTCACCGGCCCTGCCGAGGGCGCCCTCGTCGTCTGCCTGCCCGCGATGGGCGAGCTGCGGTCGTCGTACCGTCTGCTCGTGCCGCTCCTGGTCGAGCGCGGCTACCGCGTCGCCTGCCTGGACCTGCGCGGCCACGGGGACAGCGACGCCACCTTCTCCTCCTACGACGACGAGGCCCTCGCCTCGGACGCCCTGGCCCTGGTCGGGGAGCTCGGTGGGCCGGCGTACGTCGTCGGGAACTCGATGGGCGCCGGTGCCGCCGTGATCGCCGCGGCCGAGCAGCCGGAGGCCGTGCTGGGTCTGGCGCTGGTCGGGCCGTTCGTCCGCAACCCGCCGGTCGGGCGGCTGGGCACCCTGGCGTTCCGGCTCACCCTGACCAAGCCGTGGGGACCGGCCGCATTCATGGCCTACTACCCGAAGTGGATCCCGGGCACCAGGCCGCAGGGGTACGACGAGCACACCGCCGCCGTGCGGGAGAACCTGCGGCGCCCCGGCCACTGGAAGGCGTTCGTGCGCACCACCCGGACCACGCACGCCCCGGCCGAGGCCAGGATCGCCAAGGTCACCGCGCCGGCGGTCGTGGTGATGGGCACCGACGACGTGGACTGGAAGGACCCGGAGGCCGAGGCGCGCTGGCTGGGCGGGGCGCTGGGTGCCGAGGTCGTGATGGCACCGGGCGTCGGGCACTACCCCCAGGCTCAGGTCCCTTCCGTGGTGGCGGACGCCGTGGACCGGCTGTCCCGGACTGCTCGACGTGCCTAGGGCCGGCCTGTCCGCCGACGTGGTCGTCGCCGAGGCGGTGCGGCTCGTCGACGAGGTCGGGCCGGAGCGGCTGACGTTGGCGACGCTCGCCCAGCGCTTCGGCGTGGCACAGCCGAGCCTCTACAAGCACGTCGGCGGGCTCGAGGACCTGCACAGCCGGCTGGCGGTGGTCGCCGCCAGGGACCTCGGGGCGACCCTGCGTCGGGCCGCCACCGGCAAGGCGCGCGCGGACGCGATGGCGGCGGTCGCGGTGGCCTACCGGCGCTACGCGGGCGAGCATCCCGGCTGCTACGGCTACCTGCTCCGGCCGCGGTCCGACGACGAGGACCACGCGCTGGCCAGCAAGGAGATCCTGGACATCTTCTACGACGTGCTGGCCGGATACGGGATCGAGCGGTCCGAGGACCTGGTCGACGCCACCCGCCTGGTGCGCAGCGTGCTGCACGGCTGGGTCGCCCTGGAGACCAGCGGCGGGTTCGCGATGGCCCGCTCGACCGACCGCAGCTTCGACCGGCTGATCGACTCACTGGACGCAGCGCTGGGGGCGTGGACCGGCTGAGCAGCCAGTCGGACGTGCACTTGCCGGCGATGCGCCGGGCGCCCACGCTCAGCACCCGCCTGCTGCGGGCTCGAGTGCACGTCCGAATGGTCGTGATGATCTGAGTAGCAGAGCGGATGTGCGGACGCGCTCGTCGGGCGACGCTCGAAGCATGCCCTTGTCGAGGAACCGCCTGCCGTCCGCGCTCGCCTGGATCCTAGGCACCGCGGTCGCGACCGCCGTCGTCGCCCTGCTCGCCGTCGAGGCGGTCAGCCCGCTGGTCAGGCAGGGGTCGCAGCCGGCCGACGCACCGACGCTCAGCCCGTGGTGGGCGCTGGGCTTCCTGCTGTGCGTGCCGGTGTTCCTGGCCGCACGGCGGTCCGCGCTGCTCGCGCTGCCGGCCGTGGCCGTGGCGGTGGTGCCGCAGTTCTACGTGGCCACCGCCGGCATCGAGCGGATGCGGGGCGACCTGTCCTTCGCGGGCCTCGTCTACCTGTGGCCGATCGGGATGACCGCTCTCTGCCTCCTCGCTGCGGCACTGGGCACCGGGATGCGGCTGCACGAGCTGCACGGCCGGCCGGCTCCGTCCGCGACGGCCCAGGTGGATCAGGCGTCGTAGTCGAGCACCAGCGTCTCGCTCGTCGGGTGCGACTGGCAGGTCAGCACGTAGCCCCTCTCCACCTCGTCGGGCTCCAGGGCCCAGTTGGTGTCCATCTCCACGCTGCCCTCGAGCACCTTGGCCCGGCAGGTGCCGCACACCCCGCCCTTGCAGGCGAACGGCGCGTCCGCGCGCACGGCGAGGGCGGCGTCCAGGACAGCGGGACCGTCCGGGGCGAGGTCGAACGACGACGTGCGGCCGTCCAGGGTGACGGTGACCCGCGCGCCCGGCACCCCACCCGACTCGCCGGAGCCCGCGAGCCCGCCCGCGGGTCCGCCCGGTGCGGACGCTACCGACGCCCGGCGGAGGACGGGGGACCGGCCCGACGGCTCGACGTGGAAGATCTCGGCGTGAATGGCCTTCTTGGGCACGCCCTCGCTGACCAGCAGCTTGCGCAGGTCGGAGACCAGCACGTGCGGCCCGCACAGGAACCACTCGTCGACGGTGTCCGGTGGCACGACACCCTCGAGGATGCGGCCCATGCGCGCGACGTCGAGGCGGCCGGAGAACAGCTCGACCTCCTGCGGCTCGCGAGACAGCACGTGGATCAGCTGGAACCGGTCGGGATGGGCGTCCTTGAGGTCCTCGACCTCCTCGAGGAACATCACGCTGCTCGACGTCCGGTTGGCGTAGACCAGGGTCACCGAGGAGAGCGGCTCGACGGCCAGGGTGGTCGCGACGATGGAGAGGATCGGCGTGATGCCCGACCCGGCGGCGACGCAGACGTAGTGCTTGCGGTGCGCGGGGTCCAGCGGAGTGAAGAACCGGCCCGACGGCGTCATCACGTCGAGCACGTCGCCGGGCCGCAGCACCTCGAGGGCGTGCTCGGAGAAGGCCCCGCCCGGCAGCCGCTTCACGGCGACCCGGAGCACTCCGGAGCCGGCGGGTGAGCAGATGGAGTAGCTGCGACGCACGTCGTCGCCGGCGAGCCGGGTGCGGATCGTGAGGTGCTGGCCGTGGCTGAACGCGTAGTCCTCGCGCAGCTCGGCGGGCACGTCGAAGGTGACGGCCACGGAGTCGTCGGTGACCGGCTCGACCGAGGCCACCCGCAGCGGGTGGAACACCGAGTGCGACGGTGCCACTAGATCGCCTTGAAGTGGTCGAACGGCTCCCGGCACGCCCGGCAGACCCACAGCGACTTGCACGCGGTCGACCCGAAGCGGGACAGCTCGCGGGTGTCCGGGGAGCCGCACTGCGGGCAGCGCAGGCTCAGCGTCAGGGACACCCGGCCGGGCACGCGAGGCTGCGGCGGGACGATCCCGAACTCCTGCAGCTTGCGCTTGCCCTCCTCGCTCATCCAGTCGGTGGTCCAGGCGGGCGCGAGCACGAACTCCACGCGTACGTCGTCCCGCCCCGCGTCCGCGAACGCGGCGAGGATGTCCTCGCGGATCGACTCCATGGCCGGACATCCGGAGTACGTCGGGGTGATGGTGACCGTGACCCCGTCGGGGCCCTCGTCGACGGCCCGGAGGATGCCGAGGTCCTCGATGGTCAGCACCGGCACCTCGGGGTCCAGGACGGAGGCCGCGACCTGCCAGGACGACCGCGTAGCCGTGCTCACCACACCGCCCCTGGATGCGCGCGGGCGAGTCCCTGCATGTCGGCGAGCAACGGCTCGAGGTGCTCGGTGTGCCGTCCCCGGCGGCCGCCCCCGTCGTCGCCGCCCACCCCGGGGACCGTCAGGGTGGCCTCGGCGACCACCTCGGCCACCTGCCGGTCGAAGGCCGGCCGCAGGACGGAGGGGTCGACCGCGACGCCGCTCGCGACCAGCGCGGGGTCCAGGTGCGAGCCGTCGAACAGCTCCCGGACGTAGGGCCACTCCGCGTCCAGCGCCTGCTGCATCCGCAGGTGGGACTCGTCCGTGCCGTCGCCGAGCCGCAGCACCCACACGGTGGCGTGGTCGCGGTGGTAGTCGACCTCCTTGACCGCCTTCGCCGCGATCCCCGCGAGGGTGGCGTCGCTCGAGGCCGAGAGGGCGGCGTACAGCTCGCACTGGTAGGTCGCCAGGATCAGCAGCCGCGCCATCGCGACGCCGAAGTCGCCGCGCGGCCGCTCGACCAGGTGCACGCAGCGGAAGTCCCCGGCGTCGCGGAGGTAGGCGAGATCGTCCTCGGAGCGCGGCGGGTCCAGCAGCGAGCCCGCGTAGGTCAGCAGCGATCGCCCCTGCCCGAGCAGGTCGAGCGCGATGTTGCCGAGCGCGACGTCCTCCTCGATCTGCGGCGCCTTGGCGATCCACTCGCCCATCCGCTGCGCTGCCACCAGCGCGTCGTCGCCCAGCCCGAGGACGTAGTCCACCAGCGGTTCGGTCACAGGTGCTCCACGCCGTCGGGGATGTCGTAGAACGTCGGGTGCCGGTAGATCTTGTCCCCGGCCGGGTCGAAGAACGAGTCCTTCTCCTGCGGGCTGGACGCGGTGATCGCCGACGCCTCGACCACCCACAGCGAGACGCCCTCCTGGCGCCGGGTGTAGAGGTCGCGCGCGTTGCGCAGCGCCAGCTCGGCGTCGGGGGCGTGCAGCGACCCGACGTGCACGTGCGAGAGCCCGCGGCGCGAGCGCACGAACACCTCGAACAGCGGCCAGTCGCGTAGTGCGGTCACCGGGGTCACGCGGCCCCCGCGACCCGGCGTTCGTCGGCCTTGTCGGCGTACGCCGTCGCCGCCTCCCGGACCCAGGCACCGTCCTCGTGGGCACCGCGGCGGTTGGCCATCCGCTCGGCGTTGCAGGGGCCGTTGCCCCTGATCACCTCGAAGAGCTCACCGAAGTCGATCTCGCCGAAGTCGTAGTGCCCGCGCGACTCGTTCCACCGCAGGGCCGGGTCGGGCAGCGTGAGACCGAGGGCGTCGGCCTGCGGTGCCGTCATGTCCACGAACCGCTGGCGCAGGTCGTCGTTGGCGAACCGCTTGACGCCCCACGCCATCGACTTGGCTGTGTGGCCGCCGGTCGCCTCCGGCCCCGAGTCGTGCGGGCCGAACATCATCAGGCTCGGCCACCACCAGCGGTCCACCGCGTCCTGGGCCATCGCAAGCTGCTCGGGCGTGCCGTGCGAGAGGGCGTAGAGGGACTCGAACCCCTGCCGCTGGTGGAACGACTCCTCCTTGCAGACCCGGATCATCGCGCGGGCGTAGGGACCGTAGGAGCACCGGCACAGCGGCACCTGGTTGACGATCGCGGCACCGTCCACCAGCCACCCGATCGTGCCGATGTCGGCCCAGGTGAGCGTCGGGTAGTTGAAGATCGAGGAGTACTTCTGACGGCCCGTGTGCAGCATGTCGAGCAGGTCGGCCCGGTCCACCCCGAGGGTCTCCGCGGCGGCGTACAGGTAGAGGCCGTGCCCCGCCTCGTCCTGCACCTTGGCCATCAGGATCGCCTTGCGGCGCAGGCTCGGCGCCCGGCTGATCCACTCGCCCTCCGGCTGCATGCCGATGATCTCCGAATGAGCGTGCTGGGCGATCTGCCGCACCAGCGAGGCGCGGTAGTCCTCCGGCATCGCGTCCCGGGGCTCGATCCGGCCGTCCTCGCCGACGATCCGCCAGAAGTCCTCGAGGCCCGGGTCGACCGCCTCGGGAGCGGCCTGGCGAACGGGCTCGTCGGCGTCGGTCTGGGGCGCGAAGTCGTTGCCGTACATGGTCGGAGCCTACCAGCAATTGTGTGACACTTGTCCGGCGTAGATGCAGGGAAGGTGTCACAACGACCGCCCTGCGAGGATGGCCCGATGACCAGCCACGCCGACGTCTCGGTCCGGGTCGCCTGGGCCGAGGACGCCGCCGGGATCGCCGCGGTGCAGCTGCGGGCCTGGCGCCGTCAGTACGCCGAGATCTTCCCCACCGACCTGCTCGAGGCCGCTGACTTCGAGGAGGCCTGGACCGCCTCCCTGGTCAGCCCCGCGGACGCTCGCAACCGCGTGCTGGTGGCCCTGGAGCGCAACACCATCCGGGGCTTCGCGATCACGGTCCCGGCCGCCGACCCGGACCTGGACCCGATCGCCGTCGGCGAGCTGGCCGAGCTCACCGTCGACCCCGACCTCACCGGGCACGGTCACGGGTCGCGGCTGCTGCAGGCGTGCGTCGACACCCTGCGTGCGGACCGGTTCGGCACCGCCGTGACCTGGCTGACCACCGAGGACGACGTACGACGTGCGTTCCTGACCGGCGCCGGCTGGGCCGCGGACGGCGCACACCGCGAGCTCGACCTGGCCGGCGACGGGTCCGTGCGCGTCAAGCAGGTCCGGCTGCACACCGACCTGAGCGAGCCCGCCGGGGCCGGCGGGTAGTGGCCGAGCAGCCACCGCTCCCGGCCGCGGAGCGGTCCGCCATCATCCGTGACGGCGTCGCGGTGGGCGTCGCGACGGGCGCCTACGGCATCTCCTTCGGCGCCCTGGCGGTGACCGGCGGCCTCGACGTCCTGCAGACCTGCGTCCTGTCCCTGCTGCTGTTCACGGGCGCATCGCAGTTCGCGCTGGTGGGGGTGATCGCCTCGGGTGGGGCACCGCTGTCCGGCGCGCTGACCGCCCTGCTGCTCGGCTCCCGCAACACCCTCTACGGGCTCCGGCTCGCCCCGCTGCTCGACTGGCGGGGGTGGCGGCGGGCCGGCGCCGCCCACCTGCTCATCGACGAGTCGACGGCGATGAGCGTCAACCGGGGCAGCACTCCTGCGGCCCGCGTCGGCTTCCTGTCCACCGGGCTGGCGGTCTTCGTGCTGTGGAACCTCGCCACCCTCGGCGGGGCCCTGGCCGGTACGGCGCTCGGCGACCCCCGCACCTACGGACTCGACGCCGCCGTGGGCGGAGCGTTCCTCGCGCTGCTGTGGCCGCGGCTGACCTCGCGCCTCAACCGGGTGGTCGCCGTGCTCGCCGTGGCCCTCGCCCTGGGCCTGGTGCCGGTCACCACGGCCGGCGTACCCGTGCTGGCGGCGGCCCTGGTCGCGCTCGTCGTGGGTCTGGTGAGTGGCCTGGTCAGTGGCCCGGTCAGTGGTCCTGCGAAGGGACGACACCGATGACCTGGGCGGCGATCCTGGTGGCCGGGGCCGGCTGCTACCTGCTCAAGCTGGCGGGGCTCTCGGTGCCCCCGAAGGTGCTCGAGAGGCCACTCGTCGAGCGCATCGCCGACCTGCTCCCGGTGGCGCTGCTGTCTGCGCTGATCGGGGTGCAGGTCCTCGGCTCCGGTCAGCACCTCGTGGTCGACGCGCGGCTGGTCGGCCTGGGAGCCGCGGTGGTCGCCCTGCTGCTGAGGGCGCCGTTCATCGTGGTCGTGCTCGCCGCCGCCGCGTCGGCCGCCCTGGTGCGAATGGTCTGAGCACCCGCGGGCCTCGAGGCAGGACGCGTACCCTCCCCGGCAGGGGCCTCGTCGGGGCCTCGTGAGCCCGCCGGAGGACCGATGCTGCGACGTCTCACCACCCTGGCCGTGCTGGCATCCGCGGTCGCCGGCCTGACGGCTTCCGCGGCCGACGCCGGCCCGGCTCGCGGGTCGGGGTCCGCGTCCGTGGCAGGCGTGTGCGACGGGGTCCCGGGCTGCCGCGTGGTGGCGCGGGTGGACGTGAACGGGGACGGCAGCCGGGACGACATCGGCCTCGCCGCCCGGGGCAGCGGCGCCGCGAGAGTCGTCGTACGCGTGCGGACGGCTCCCGGGCGGATCGCCTCGCTGCAGGCGGCCGCAGGGCCCTGGTCGGGGTCCCGGTGGCAGGGCGCCGCCCACCTGGACGGACGACGCGGGGCGGAGCTCGTGGTGGGCGACACGCAAGGAGCGCACACGCAGTACTACCGCGCCCTCACCTGGCGCGCCGGTCGGCTCGTGACGCTCGGGGCGCCGGGGCCGGGCGTCCTGTGGGTGACTGACGGCGCGGTCTTCGTCTCACTGGGCTGGCAGCAGCTGCCACGCGACCCCGCGGGATGCATCCGCCGGCTCGCGGCGCTCCGCGCAGGCAGCTCGGTGCACGACCCGTTCAGGGGCACCATCACGCGCTACCAGTGGTCCGCTCGAGGCTGGCGGACCGTCGCCACCCGGACCGTCTTCCCGCTGACCGACCGCGCCGCCGACGGCTGGGGCGGCTTCCACGTCCCGGGCCTGCCCCGATGGTGAGGCGCGTCTCCTGCGACCCGGGTCGGGTTTCGGTGACCGGCCAGGGGGCACCGGGATCCCTCGTGCTCACGGGTGGGCGATCATGAGCGAGCAACCACGAGGGAGAGCTGGATGACCAACCAGGGGATCGCCGGACCGATATCGGAGGAGGACTCCGCCGGCGGGGAGAGCGCGACCACGGTCATCATCGCCTTCGCCGCCAACCTCGCCATCGCGGTCGCCAAGACGATCGTGGCGATGATCACCGGCTCGGCGTCGATGCTGGCCGAGAGCGCACACTCCTGGGCCGACACGGGCAACGAGATCCTGCTGGTGATCGCCGAGCGCCGCTCGCACCGCAAGCCCGACGACTCGCACCCCTTCGGCTACGGCCGCGAGGTCTACGTGTGGTCGATGTTCGCGGCGCTCGGACTGTTCGCGGCGGGCGCGGCCGTGTCGGTGTGGCACGGCATCTCCTCCCTGTTCGCGGCGAGTGAGGAGACGTCATACTTCTGGGCGTACGTCGTCCTGGCCGTCGCCTTCGTGCTCGAGGGCACTTCCTTCGCGCAGGCCTTCCGCCAGACCCGGCGTGAGGCCAAGCGGTTCGAGCGCGACGTGCTCCAGCACGCGCTGGAGACCTCCGACCCGACCCTGCGTGCGGTGTTCGCGGAGGACGCCGCCGCCCTGGTCGGGCTGGTCATCGCGGGGCTGGGCATCGTGCTGCACCAGCTGACCGGGGACGCGATCTACGACGCCATCGGGTCGATCCTGGTCGGACTGCTGCTCGGCGTGGTGGCGATCATCCTGATCAGGCGCAACCTGCAGTTCCTCGCCGGGCAGGAGAGCGACTCGCGGCTCCGCGACTCCGCCATCCGACTGGTGAAGTCGATGCCCGAGGTCGACCGGGTGGCCTACATGCGACTGGAGTTCGTGGGGCCGCACCAGGTGCTCCTGGTCGCCGCCGTCGACCTGCACGGCGAGCACCCGGAGTCGCGGGTGGCCTACACGCTGCGAGACATCGAGCACCGCGTGGAGCAGGACCCCAACGTCGTGGAGGCCGTGCTCACCCTGGCCACGCCCGACGAGCCCAGCCTGTAGGACGACCCCGCCGAGGCGACACGCCGAACACCAGTAAGTAGATGGTGTTTGACTTGTTATCCCGCGCCGGACACGCTCGTCCGGATAGGCACACGCCGGCCCGCCAGGGCCGGCCGGACCCAGCGGGAGACGAAGATGAGACGAGCAGTCGTGGCCGAGTCCGAGGCGTCGATCCGCCAGATCGCCTCGGCGAGCCTGGTCGGGTCGGTGGTCGAGTGGTACGACTTCTTCCTCTACGGGACGATGGCCGCCCTCGTGTTCGGCACCGAGTTCTTCCCGAAGTTCGACCCGGTCACCGGGACATTGGCGGCGTTCGCGACCTTCGCCGCCGGCTTCGTGACCCGTCCGCTCGGCGGGGTGATCTTCGGGCACCTGGGCGACCGGCTGGGTCGCAAGCCGATGCTCGTGGTGACGATGATGATCATGGGCCTGTCCACGTTCGCGATGGGCCTGCTGCCGACGTACGACTCGATCGGCGTGGCTGCTCCCGTCCTGCTGGTGCTGCTCCGGATGTTCCAGGGCATCGGGCTCGGCGGCGAGTGGGGCGGTGCGGTGCTGCTGTGCGTCGAGCACGCCCCGCGGAACGAGCGCGGCTGGTACAGCAGCTGGCCGCAGCTCGGTGTCCCCATCGGCCTGCTGCTGTCCACCGGCGCGGTCAAGGGGCTCAACCTGCTGGGGACGGACGCCCTGGTCGGCGGTGCATGGCGGATCCCGTTCCTGGCCAGCATCGTGCTGGTCGCGATCGGCCTGTTCATCCGGCTGCGGATCGCCGAGCCGCCCGCGTTCCGGGACCTCGTCGACAACGACGCCCGGGCGCGCGTGCCGCTGCTCGAGGTCATCCTGCGGCACCCCAAGGTCACCCTGCTGGCGATGGGCGCCCGGATCAGCGAGTCGGTCACGTTCAACGTCTACAACGCCTTCCTCGTGACGTACGTCGTCACGGTGCTCGGCCTGGCCAACACCGTCGCCCTCAACGCGCTGCTGGTGGCGGCGTTCGTCGGGTTCTTCGTCATCCTGGGAGCGGCGCGGCTCTCGGACCGGATCGGGCGGCGGCCGGTGTTCATGGCCGGAGCGGCGGTCGCGGCCGTGAGCGCATTCCCGATCTTCGCGTTGCTGGACACGGGAAACTCGGCGCTGATCACCCTCGCGGTGGTGATCGGCTGGGCGTTCGGGGCGTGCACGATGTTCGGCGCCGAGGGCGTGCTGTTCGCCGAGCTGTTCCCGACCCGGGTCCGCTACAGCGGGATGTCGACGGTCTACCAGCTCGGCGTGCTGCCCTCGGGAGCCATCGCGCCGGTGATCTGCACGCTGCTGATCAAGCACTACGACAACGCGTCCTGGCCGGTCGCCACCTACGTCCTGGCGATGGCGCTGATCACGCTCGTGGCCCTCGTCTTCCTGCCCGAGACCTTCCGCCGCGACCTGCGCGCCCACGAGACCTCCGGTGACGCGCCGGCGGCGGAGAAGGTGACCGCATGACCCAACCAGTGACCCGTCCGGACATCGTGCTGATCCTGGCCGACGACATGGGGTTCTCCGACATCGGCTGCTTCGGCGGCGAGATCGAGACCCCGCACATCGACCGGCTGGCCCGCGAAGGGGTCCGGCTCACGCGGTTCTACAACACCGCCCGCTGCAGCCCGTCGCGCGCGTCGCTGATGACCGGCCTGCACCCCCACCAGGTGGGCGTGGGCATCCTGAACTTCGACGACGCCCCGGACGGCTACCCGGGTGACCTCGCGGATGCGAGCGTGACGGTCCCCGAGGCACTGCACGACGCGGGCTATGCGACGTACATGTCCGGCAAGTGGCACCTCTCCTCGGACATGGACCACCCCAGCCCCAGCTGGCCGACGCGGCGCGGGTTCGACCGGTTCTTCGGGACGCTGGAGGGCGCGGGCAGCTTCTACCGGCCGCGCACCCTGAGCCGCGACGAGACGAACATCGAGCACGAGGCCGAGGAGCCCGGCTGGTTCTACACCGACGCCATCAGCGCCCACGCGGTGGACTTCGTCGAGCAGCACCACGCGGAGCGGGCCGAGGACCCGTTCTTCCTCTACCTCGCCTACACCGCGCCCCACTGGCCGCTGCACGCGCACGAGGACGACATCGCGCGCTACGCCGGCCGCTTCGACGCCGGCTGGGACACGCTTCGGAGCGAGCGGCTGGACCGCCTGGTCAAGGAGGGCATCCTCACCGACGAGGCGGGCGGCACGGAGCTCGCCGAGCGGGACCCGCGGGTGCCGGCCTGGGCCGACGTCGACGACCCGGCGTGGGAGGCCCGCCGGATGGAGGTGTACGCCGCGCAGGTGGACCGCATGGACCAGGGCGTAGGGCAGGTCCTGGACGCCCTGGAGCGGCTGGGCCGGCTGTACGACACGATCGTGGTGTTCCTCTCCGACAACGGCGGCTGCGCCGAGGAGATGCCGCCGGACTCGGTCAAGGAGTTCGTCACCGCGTTCGTGCCGATGAAGGAGACGACCCGCGAGCGCGAGCCCGTCGTGCCCGGGAACGTGCCGGGCCTGATGCCGGGCGCCGAGGCGACCTACCAGAGCTACGGACGCGCGTGGGCGCACCTGTCGAACACGCCGTTCCGGGAGTACAAGCACTGGGTGCACGAGGGCGGCATCGCCACTCCCCTGCTGGTCCGCTGGCCGCGGGGGCTGGCCGGCTCGGAGGGCGCGCTGGTCCGGGAGCCCTACCAGCTCGTCGACGCGCTGCCGACGCTGCTCGACGCGGCGGGAGCGTCGTACCCGCAGACGCGTGGTGGCACCGCCGTGCCGCCGACCGAGGGCCGGAGCATGCTGCCGGGCCTGACCGGCCGACCTGTGGACACCAGGGACCTGTTCTGGGAGCACGAGGGCAACTCGGCGGTGCGCTCGGGCCCCTGGAAGCTGGTCCGCAAGCACGGTCAGCCCTGGGAGCTCTACGCCATCGAGTCCGACCGCGCCGAGGCGCACGACGTGTCCGGGGAGCACCCGGACCTGGTCGGCGAGCTGGGCGCGCGCTACGAGGCGTGGGCGCAGCGCTGCGGAGTCATCCCTCGGCAGACCGTGCTCGACCTCTACCGGCGGCGCGGGAAGGGGCTTCCGCCGGAGTAGCCGGGCCTCAGAGCTCGCGCAGCCGCGGGAGCACGTCCTCGCAGACCCGGGTCACCCAGCCGACCGGGTCGGGGTCGGTGGGCCCGATCGCCACCTGCTCGATCCCGAGCGCGGCGTACTCCTGCATCGAGGAGAGGAAACCGTCGCCGAACGGGTCGTCCCCGGTGATGATCGTGCGGGTGATCTCCGCGGGGTCGCGCCCGACGTCCTCGCAGTGCCGGTCGAGCACCTCGAGCTTGTGCTTGACACCGGCGGCGTCGGTGGCGAACAGGTTGCAGGCGTCGGCGTACTGCGCGACCAGTCTCAGCGTCTTGCGCTCGCCGCTGCCCCCGACCATCACCGCCACGCGGGGCTGCAGGGGCTGCGGGGAGCAGATCGTCTCGGCCAGCTGGTAGTGCGTGCCGGCATAGGGGCCGTCGTCGTCGCTCCACATCTGCCGGCAGATCTGCACGGTCTCCTCGAGGCGCTCGAACCGCTCGCTCACCGGCGGGAAGGGCACGCCGAGGCCGAGGTGCTCACGCTCGTACCACGCGGCACCGATGCCGAGCACCGCACGCCCGCCGGACAGTACGTCGAGGGTGGTGACCGCCTTCGCGAGCAGGCCCGGGTGCCGGTAGGTCACGCCGGTGACCAGCAGCCCGAGCTGGATGCGCTCGGTCCGGCCGGCCAGGAAGCCGAGCGAGGTGTAGCCCTCGAGCATCGGGTCCTGGGCGGTGGCCAGGCTCTCCATCTGGAAGTAGTGGTCCATCAGCGTGAAGGTCGTGCAGCCGCCCTGGTCGGCGGCGCGAGCGGTGTCCGCGAGCGTGGTGGCCAGCGACCTGGGCGCTCCGGGCAGGGTGAAGTTGGCGAAGTGGATGCCGATTCTCATGGGCCGAACCTACGTCGGTCTCCCTCGTCAGGCGGCTCGCTTCGGCAGGTGCACAGCCAGGAAGTCCAGGGTGCGCTGCCAGGACAACGCGGACGCGTCTGCGTGGTGCATCCCGAAGTCGGCGTTGTCGAAGGCGTGGTTGGCGCCCTGATAGGTCTCGACGCGTACGTCGGCGGGACCCCCGGTCACCGCCGCGCTGACCTGCTCGACGACCTCGGGGACCAGGAAGTCGTCGGCGAGCCCGAAGTGGTGCAGGCTCGGCGCGGAGACCTGCGGCACGAGGTCGAGGAGGTTGGGCAGCGAGGAACCGTAGTAGCTGACCAGGACGTCGGGGTCGGAGACCGCGGCCACGTTGAAGCCGAGCCCGCCGCCGAAGCAGAAGCCCAGCACCCCGGTGCCGCCGCTCACCTCGGGCCGGGCCCGGAGGTGGTCCAGCGCCGCGACCGCGTCGGTCACCGTGGTCTGCCAGTCGAGCTGCTGCACCAGTCCCATCGCCGTGCCGATGACGTCGGGGTCCGACATGTCCAGCGGACCTGTGTCGAGCCGCCAGTAAAGCTCGGGCGCCAGCACGACGTACCCCGCCTCCGCGAGGTCGGAGGCCCGGCGCGCGATATAAGCACTGACCCCGAAGATCTCCTGCAGCAGCAGGATCCCGGGACCGGTCCCCGCGTCCGGCAGCCACAGCTGCGCCGGCATCTCGCCGGCCTCGGTCCGCACCGTGACGTGGTCGCGCTCTCGTGTCCCCATGGGTCGAAGTATGGCGGCCTGCTCACACGGGCTGGTCGACGGCATGCAGCGAGATGGCGCGCCGGGCCGCCGCGCGCGCCCGGGTGCGGTCGCCCGCGGCGTCGTAGGCCAGCGCCAGCCGGAACCACGACCGCCAGTCCTCGGGGTTCGCCTCGGCCTGCCCGCGCATCTCCTCGAACATCGTGTGCGCCGACGCGCGGTCCACGCGCCCCGACGGCCTCCGGGGCAGGTCGTCGACCGGCAGCCCGCCCTCGGCGTCCAGGACCCGGGCCAGAGCCTCCATGCGTCGTCCGAACTCCACCTCGCGCCAGACCACGTAGAGCCCGAGCAACGGCATCACCAGCAGGGCCACGCCCAGCAGCTGGCCGACGCGGGACCCGCTGCCGAGCAGCTCGAAGCCCTTGAACCCGATCCACGCCGCGTAGAAGGCCAGGACCAGGACCAGCACGCCGATCGTCGTCTTGGTGCGCACGGCTCAGTCCAGGCCCAGGAACGGCTCGAGGCCGACGGTCAGCCCGGGCACCTCGGCTATCCGGCGGACGCCCAGCAGCACGCCGGGGGTGAACGACACCCGGTCCAGCGAGTCGTGCCGGATGGTGAGGGTCTCCCCCTCGGCGCCGAGCAGCACCTCCTGGTGGGCGACCAGGCCCCGGACCCGCACGCCGTGCACCCGCACGCCCTCGACGTCGGCTCCACGCGCTCCCTCGAGAGACGTCGAGGTGGCGTCGGGCATCGGGCCGGAGCCGGCCTGGCGTCGGGCGGCGGCCACCAGGGACGCCGTACGACGGGCGGTGCCGGACGGCGCGTCGGCCTTGTCGGGATGGTGCAGCTCGATGATCTCCACGGACTCGAAGAACGGCGCCGCCTCGGCGGCGAACCGCATCATCAGCACCGCGCCCACCGAGAAGTTGGGGGCGACCAGCACCCCGGTGGTCGAGCCGGCAAGCCAGGCCCGCACCTGGTCGAGGCGTACGTCGTCGAAGCCCGTGGTGCCGACGACCGCGTGGATGCCGTGCTCGACGAAGAACCTCAGGTTGTCCATCACCACGTCGGGGTGCGTGAAGTCCACGACGACCTCGGCGCCGGTCGTCACGAGGTCGGGCAGGGAGGCGTCCTGCTCGCCGGTGTCGACCGAGGCGACCAGCGCCAGGTCCTCGGCGGCCTCGACCGCCGCGCACACCGCTCGGCCCACCTTGCCGCGGGCGCCCAGCACGCCGACCCTGATCTGGTCGCTCACGGGTGTCTCGCCTGCTCGCTCACGAGGCCAAGCCTAGGCGGCGGTCCGTTGTCGGTGCTCACCCCTACCGTGAGACACGGGTCCTCCTCATTACATCAGGGATCTGCTGAACTATCAGAAAGATCAGTGATAACATGAACTATGTCAGACACCGTGTACACCGTCATCGGCGACCTGGTCGGGTCGCGCGCGGTTCCGGACCGGGCGGCCGTCCAGCGGGCACTGAACGGTGCCCTCGACGCGGTGAATGAGGCACTGCCGGTCGCGCAGCCGTTCGAGCCGACGGTAGGGGACGAGTACCAAGGCGCCTGCGCGACGCTTCCCGGCGCCGTGCTGGCCGCCCTGCTGGTCCGGCTGAGCCTGCTGCCGCTGGTCGATGCCCGCTGCGGCGTCGGCTTCGGCCAGGTGACGGTCCACGACGCCGGGCGGAGACCGCTGCTGCAGGACGGGCCGGGCTGGTGGGCGGCCCGCGAGGCGATCCGCTCCCTGGACGGTCGCCGGGACACCACGCGGACGTGGTTCTGCGGCCCCGGCGCCGGAGGGGTGAACGCGTTCCTGCTGTGCCGGGACCAGATCGTCGACCGGCTCAACGAGCGCGGGACCCGCATCCTGCGGCTCGCCCTGCTCGGTCACCCCCAGAAGGAGATCGCCGAGAGGGAGGGCATCTGGCCCTCCGCGGTCTCCCAGCAGTTCACTCGCAACATCGGCTCGATCGTGGAGGCGATGCGGGTGTTCGCTCAGGAGGACCCGGCGTCCCTGGCGGGCTCGGATCCGGAGCCGGACCGGTGATCGTCGGGGTGTGGCTGCTGGCGGTGGGTGCCTGCGACCTCCTGCGCGCCGCCCGGGACGCCGTCTCGCGCCGGCGTCGTCTGCTCCTGGCCGGCTTCGGATGCGTCCTGCTGGCCCTGGCCGGAGCCGTCCTGGGGTTCACGGCAGCGTGGTGGAGCACCGTCGGAGTCCTGTGGGCGGTCTGCCTGGTCGCTTGGGTGCTCGCGTCGTCGCTGGCGCTGCACCCCACGTCCCGCCATCCCGCCGCCTGGCGGGCGACCGCCTTCACCGCCTTCGTGGTCGCCCTGGTCACGTTGACGTTCCTGTGGGCGGCCGGTCCCGCGGTGCCACCGGTCCCGGACGCGTGGCGATCCACCATCCTGGGTCACCTCGGCCCGACCAGGACCGTGGTGCTGTCCGGTGTGCTGCTCTTCGAGCTCAGCACCTGCAACATCCTGGTGCGGCTGCTGCTCGACGCCACCGGCATCTCCGCGGCGAGCAACGAGGAGGACCTGCGGGGCGGTCGGCTGCTCGGGCCGATGGAGCGGGTCTTCATCCTGGTGCTCGCCGTGGCCGGCGAGCTGACCGCGGCTGCCGTCGTGGTGGCCGCCAAGGGCCTCCTGCGGTTCCCGGAGCTCCAGCGGTCCCGCCGGGCTCAGGGCCCCACCGCCGTGTCGGAGTACTTCCTGATCGGCAGCTTCGCCAGCTGGCTCCTCGGCATCCTGGGCTGGCTGCTGACCGGCATCCGGTGACCCCGGCCGACTGCACCGTCGAGTCGGCCCGTCTGCACGCCCAGACCTCGTCGAGTCGGCGCATCTGCACGCCGGCACCCGGCGTCGACCGCCCGCCCTGCCCGCGGCGGACGTCGTACGGCCCTCACGCTGAGCTTCCCATGGCAAACCAGCGCTTCCCATGGGTCACGGCCCATGGGAAGCGCCAAACTTCCTGCATCCCCTGGTAACCAGCGGGAGATGGCGCAAGAACGGGTCAGCGAAAGACTGACCTCGGGCTGATGTCAGTAGATCGCTGAACCGATCAGGTGGGCAGGTCGTCGAACGGGCCGACGACGGCCAGCGTCTGGTCCTGGGCGAACAGCGTGGCGGCCAGGGCGTTGACGTCCTCGAGGGTCACCTCGGCCACCCGCTGCAGGACGTCGTCGATGCTGGGCAGCTCGTCGTAGAGCAGCTCGGCCTTGGCGATCCGCGACATGCGGGACCCCGAGTCCTCCAGCGACAGCACGAGACCGCCTCGCAGCTGGCCCTGTCCGCGCCGCAGCTCATCGGGGGTGATGCCCTCGCGGCCCAGCCGGTCGAGCTCCGCGCGCACCACCCGCAGCACCTCGGCGACCTTGGTGGGCAGGCAGCCCACCGCCACCGCGAACGTGCCTGCGTCGGAGTAGTGCGACGCGTAGGAGTACACCGAGTAGGCCAGCCCACGCTGCTCGCGCACCTCCTGGAACAGCCGGGAGGAGGTGCCGCCACCGAGCGCCGCGTTCAGGACACCGAGGGCGTAGCGGCGCTCGTCGGTGCGGACCAGCCCGTTGACCCCGAGCACCAGGTTGACCTGCTCGAAGGGACGGGTGACGACCACGTCGCCGGTCGCCGTCCGCCGGGCCCGCTCACCGCGCCGGACCGGAGCCGGCCGGGCGTCGGTGTCGGCCAGGAAGTCGTTGCGCGCGAACGCCTTGCGCACCTGGCGTACGACGGAGGCGTGGTCGACGTTGCCGGCCACGGCGACGACCATGTTCGCAGCGACGTAGCGGCGCCGGTAGTAGCCCCGGATCTGCGCCCGCGTGAGCGCCCTGATCGAGTCCGCGGTGCCCGCGATGGGCCGACCGATCGGCGAGCTGCCCCAGGCCTTCTCGGAGAACAGGTTGCCGACCACGTCGTCCGGGTCGTCGTCGTGCATGGCGATCTCGTCGAGGATCACCTCCCGCTCGGCCTCGACGTCGTCGGCGTCCAGGGTCGAGGAGGTGACCATGTCGCCGAGCACGTCGACCGCCAGCGGCAGGTCCTCGTCGAGGACCCGGGCGTGGAAGCAGGTGTACTCCTTGGCGGTGAACGCGTTGAACTCCCCGCCGACCTCGTCGAGCTCGCAGGAAATGTCCAGCGCCGAGCGCGTCGGCGTGCCCTTGAACAGCAGGTGCTCGAGGAAGTGCGAGGCGCCGGACAGGCTCGGTGACTCGTCGCGAGACCCGATGGCGACCCACACCCCGACGGAGGCGGAGCGCACACCGGGCATCGCCTCGGTCACGACCCGCAACCCACCGGGAAGCACGGTGCGTCGCACCTGCGCTCCCCCGTCCTCAGCGGACAGCAGGGTGCGGGTCGTGCCGGGCTTCTGTCGTGCCGCCGACCGGCCCACGGTGTCGGTGTTACTCAGACGACGACCCCACGGTGGCGGTCTGGGTCGGGTCCGGGACGTCGTCGGAGTCGGAGCCCGCACCCGACTCGGGAGCGGCCTCCTCGATGACCGGGACCAGCGACAGCTTGCCGCGGTCGTCGATCTCGCCGATCTCGACCTGGATCTTCTGGCCGACCGAGACGACGTCCTCGACGTTCTCGACCCGCTTGCCACCGGCGAGACCGCGCAGCTTGCTGATGTGCAGCAGCCCGTCCTTGCCCGGCAGCAGCGAGACGAACGCACCGAAGTTGGTCGTCTTGACGACGGTGCCGAGGTAGCGCTCGCCCACCTCCGGCATCGTCGGGTTCGCGATCCCGTTGATGATCGACCGGGCTGCCTCGGCGGACTCGCCGTTGGTGGCGCCGATGTAGATCGTGCCGTCGTCCTCGATGCTGATCTGCGCACCGGTGTCGTCCTGGATCTGGTTGATGACCTTGCCCTTGGGCCCGATCACCTCGCCGATCTTGTCCACCGGCACCTTGACGGTGATGATCCGGGGGGCGTTGAGCGACATCTCCTCGGGAGCGTCGATCGCCTCGTTCATCACCTCGAGGATCGAGAGCCGGGCGTCGCGGGCCTGGGTCAGCGCCGCACCCAGGACCTCGGCGGGGATGCCGTCGAGCTTGGTGTCGAGCTGGAGCGCGGTCACGAACTCGCTCGTGCCGGCGACCTTGAAGTCCATGTCGCCGAACGCGTCCTCGGCGCCCAGGATGTCGGTCAGGGCGACGTACTGCGTCTGGCCGTCGACCTCTCCGGAGATCAGGCCCATCGCGATGCCCGCGACCGAGGCCCGCAGCGGGACACCGGCCTGGAGCAGCGACAGGGTCGAGGCGCAGACCGAGCCCATCGACGTCGACCCGTTGGAGCCCATCGCCTCGGAGACCTGCCGGATCGCGTAGGGGAACTCCTCGCGGGTCGGCAGCACCGGCACGAGGGCGCGGCCGGCCAGTGCGCCGTGACCGATCTCGCGACGCTTGGGCGAGCCGACCCGGCCGGTCTCGCCGGTGGAGTACGGCGGGAAGTTGTAGTTGTGCATGTAGCGACGCGTCTTCTCCGGCGAGAGCGTGTCGAGCTTGGCCTCCATGGTCAGCATGTTCAGCGTGGTGACGCCCAGGATCTGGGTCTCGCCGCGCTCGAACAGCGCCGAGCCGTGCACCCGCGGGATCACGTCGACCTCGGCGG
>CAXSHL010000006.1:40383-94109 GCA_964237315.1 uncultured Nocardioidaceae bacterium | reverse complement strand
TCAGTGCGCACCGGTCGGGCCGAGGTTGTGGTCAGTGCGCACCGGTCGGGCCGAGGTTGTGGTCAGTGCGCACCGGTCGGGCCGAGGTTGTGGTCAGTGCGCACCGGTCGGGCCGAGTTGTGGTCGGTCTGCACCGGTCGGGCCGAGGTTGTGGTCACTGCCGCGGACCGGACTGGCAGTCGTGGTCGATCCGGGGTCCCGGACTGCCGGTGAACGGCCCCGGAGTGACCACAACGGCGCGACGGCGGGCACGTCCTAGCCCTCCGGCCGCACCGAGGCCTCGACCTGGTCGCGCATGGTGTGCAGGCCATGGTCGATGAGCCGGGTCACCAGCGGGCGGACGACCGGCCAGCCGACGGCCCCCAGCCGGCCCAGGGGCAGCACCACGAGCTCGGCCCACACGAACCGGCTGGCCTGCTCGCCGCGGGCGACGACCGTGAACTCGCCCTCGCCCTTGACGACGGCGCCGAGGTGCAGCACCTCGCAGCGGCCGCCGCCGTCGGACGTGCGCTCCCACGCGGTGATCGTCATCGGGTCCCAGAAGCCGACGCCCCGCAGGGACACCCCGCGGGCTGCTCCCGGCGACACCCGGCCGAGGCCGCTCCACGCGCGGAACCGCCCGCCCAGGCCGTCGGCGGAGTCGACGTTCTCCACGTAGGTCTGTGGGATCCAGTCGCCCTGGCGGGGCCAGTCGACGACGTGGTCCCAGACCACGTCTGCCGGGGCCGCGATGTCGACCTCGCGCTCGAACCGGACGCGCACGGCTACTCCTCCTCGTCGGGCTGGGGGGCGGGCTCAGCGACCGGTTGAGCAACCGGTCCCGCGACCGGTCGTTCGACCGGTTGAGCGACCGGCCGAGCGACCGGGGCCGGCCCGGGACGGCGTACGTCCTGGAGGTCGAGCTGGGCGGCGAGTCGGTCCAGGAGGGCGTCCACCTCCGACATCCGGTAGCCGCGGAAGACCGTGCCGAAGGTGACCCGACGCAGGTCCGACGGCGTCAGCGCCCCCTCGGCCGGCACGTCGGCATCGGGCCGGTCGTCGAAGACCTCGGCCATCGACCCGCCTCGGCCGCTCGCCACCACCGCGACACCGCCGATCAGGGCCACCACCAGGACGGCGAAGAACCACGTCATCCCCCGATGGTACGGAGCACCCCGCTCACGGCGGGGTCCTCACCTCGCCGGCGAGGCGGGCGCGGTGCCGCTCCGCCTCGACCATCACCGCCACCGCCTCGTCCGGGTCGTCGGTGACCCGGAACATGTCCAGGTCGGCCTGGGACACCTTGCCGTCGGCCAGCACGGTGGCGCGGAACCAGTCCACCAGGCCGGACCAGTACGACGTCCCGACGAGCACCACCGGGAACGAGGTGACCTTCTTGGTCTGCGCCAGGGTGAGCGCCTCGAACAGCTCGTCGAGGGTGCCGAAGCCGCCGGGGAGGACGATGAAGCCCTGGGCGTACTTGACGAACATCGTCTTGCGGGCGAAGAAGTAGCGGAAGTTGAGCCCGATGTCGACGAAGTCGTTGAGCCCTGACTCGAAGGGCAGCTCGATGCCGAGCCCGACCGAGACGCCGCCCGCCTCGCACGCGCCCTTGTTGGCCGCCTCCATGACCCCCGGCCCACCTCCGGTGATGACGGCGAAGCCGGCCTCGACGAGCCGGCGTCCGATCCCCTCGGCCACGGCGTACGACGGGTCCGCGGCCGTGGTGCGGGCCGAGCCGAACACGCTGATCGCCGGACCCAGCTCGGCCAGGGCGCCGAAGCCCTCGACGAACTCGGCCTGGATCCGCAGCACCCGCCACGGGTCGGTGTGCAGCCAGTCGCTGGAGCCCGCACTGTCCAGGAGCCGCTGGTCGGTGGTCGAGGTGGTGTCGTGGTGCACCTGGCTGCGACGGATGACCGTGCCGCCGTGCACCTCCTCCGGGACGTCGGGGTGGTGCTGGTGCTCGCTCACGCCTCGCCCAGCCAGGTGCGCAGCTGCTGCTCCACCCGGGTGACCTGCTCCAGCGGGACGAACTCGTCCTGCCGGTGGGCCAGGTGCGGGTCGCCGGGCCCGAAGTTCACCGCCGGGATGCCCAGGGCGCTGAACCGGGCCACGTCGGTCCAGCCGAACTTGGGGTTGGCGGTGCCACCGACGGCCTCGATGAAGGCCGCCGCGGCCGGGACCGACAGTCCGGGCAGGGCGCCGGGGGCGGAGTCGCTGAGCTCGATCTCGAACCCGTCGAACACCTCCCGCACATGGGCGTAGGCCTGCTCCACCGAGCGGTCCGGGGCGAAGCGGTAGTTCACGGACACGGTGCAGACGTCCGGCAGCACGTTGCCGGCGACCCCTCCGGAGACGAACACCGCGTTCAGGCCTTCGTGGTACTCAAGCCCGTCGATCACCGGACGCCGCGGCTCGTAGGCGTTCAGCCGGGCCAGCACCTCGGCGGCCCCGTGGATCGCGTTGACCCCGGTCCAGGACCGCGCGGAGTGCGCGCGCACCCCCCGCGTGGTCACGTCGACCCGCAGGGTGCCCTGGCAGCCGGCCTCGGTGACCCCGTCGCTGGGCTCCATCAGGATCGCGAAGTCGGCCTGCAGCAGCTCGGGGTGGCTCTGCGCGAGCAGGTGCAGGCCGTTGCGCTCGGCCTCCACCTCCTCGCACTCGTAGAACAGGTAGGTGATGTCCCGGTTGGTCACCGGCATGGTCGCCGCGATCCGCAGGGCGACGGCCACCCCGCCCTTCATGTCGCACGCGCCCAGCCCGTGCAGCCGCGTCGCGTCGCGGCGGGCCGGCAGGTTGTCGTTGAGCGGGACCGTGTCGAGGTGGCCGGCCAGCACCACCCGCTCGGCCCGTCCCTGGTGGGTGCGCGCGACGACGGTGTGCCCGAAGCGCTGCACCTCGAGGTGTGCCAGGGGTCGCAGGGCAGCCTCCACCGCGTCCGCGATCGCGCGCTCCTCACCGCTCACCGACGCGATGTCGACCAGGTCCTCGGTCAGCGTGACGGCGTCCACGGCCAGGTCCAGCACGGCTCCCCCGAGGGTCGGGTCGAGGGTCGGGTCCGGTGTCATGCCCTCATCAAACCAGGCGCCGCCCCCACGCAGGACCGGCCCGGACCGGTGTGGCCTGCTTCGGTAGCGTTGGCCCAATGATCGACCCCGCGACCGCCCCCCGGACTGCCGCCGCCTCCGACACCGCTGCCGCGACTCCGGTCCCGGCGGCCGCCCCGTCGACTGCTTGGGGCTACGGGCTGGCGACCTACGCCGGCACCGAGGGCGAGGGCGGGGTGCTCGACGCGTGGTTCCCCTCACCGCGGCTCGGCCTGCCCGAGGTGGACCTCGAGGCGCCTCCGGAGCTGGCGATGCTTGAGGGGGTCGACGAGGTGCGCGCCGTGCGGCGGCTCGTCGTACGCGCCGTGAGCGAGGACCTCCAGGCACCCCCCGCCGACCCGCTGGACGCGTGGCTGCGGCTGCACCTGCTCAGCCATCGGCTGGTCGCTCCCCGGTCGGTGAGCATGGACGGCATCTTCAGGCAGCTCGTCAACGTGGTGTGGACCGACGCAGGTCCGTGCGCGGTGGCCGACTTCGAGAGCACCCGCCTGCGCCTGCGTGAGGCGCGCGGCCACGTGACGGTGCTGGGCGTGGACAAGTTCCCCCGGATGACCGACTACGTGCTGCCGACCGGCGTCCGGATCGCCGACGCCGACCGGGTCCGCCTCGGCGCGCACCTGGCCGAGGGCACGACCGTGATGCACGAGGGCTTCGTGAACTACAACGCCGGCACCCTGGGCGCCTCCATGGTCGAGGGCCGGATCAGCGCGGGCGTGGTGGTCGGGGACGGGTCCGACGTGGGCGGTGGCGCCTCGATCATGGGCACGCTGTCCGGTGGCGGCAAGGAGGTGGTCTCGGTCGGCAGGCGGTGCCTCATCGGCGCCAATGCCGGCATCGGCATCTCACTGGGCGACGACTGCGTCGTGGAGGCCGGCTGCTACGTCACCTCCGGCACGAAGCTCACCGTGCCGGATCCCGACGGCCGGTCGGAGCCCCGGGTCGTGAAGGCGGCAGAGCTGTCCGGGGTCGGCAACCTGCTGTTCCGGCGGAACTCGACGACCGGCGCCGTGGAGGCTCTGACGCGGGCTGGTGGCGGCGTGGAGCTGAACGCCGTGCTGCATGCCAACTGACCATGCCGACTGACCATGCCAGCTGACCCCCGTCGCCGGCGCCGTCGCCCGTCCGGGCTGACCGTGCTGGTCGCACTGGTCGGGGTCGCCCTCGTCGCGGCGCTGGTGGTGGTGCTGACCCGGGGCGTGGCGCCGCTGCTGAACACCGAGGGCTGCCGGGCGCGCGTGGGCGACACCGTCGTGGACCTGAGCACCGAGCAGGCGGAGAACGCGAGCACGATCAGTGCGGTCGCCGTACGCCGTGGGCTGCCGGCACGCGCCGCCTCCATCGCCTTGGCCACAGCGTTCCAGGAGAGCAAGCTGCGCAACCTCGACCACGGCGACCGCGACTCACTCGGCATCTTCCAGCAGCGGCCGTCCCAGGGCTGGGGTACGGCGAAGCAGATCCGCGATCCCTACTACTCGGCGAACAAGTTCTACGACGAGCTGCAGAAGGTCGACGGCTATCAGACGATGCGGATCACCGAGGCGGCGCAGAAGGTGCAGCGCTCGGGCTACCCGGAGGCCTACCAGGACCACGCCGCCGACGCGCGGGCGCTGGCCTCGGCGCTGAGCGGAAACAGCCCCGGCGCCTTCAGCTGCGTCGTGAACGAGCAGACCGACCTCGCGGCCCAGGACACCGGCCCCCGCGGGCTGACACCCCGGGCGGCCGCCGTACGACGGAGCCTGCTGCGCGCGTTCGGCGACCTGCCGATGGGAGGCTTCGCGCCCGGAGGGGTGAGGACCGGACACATGAAGGGGTCCGCTCACTACGAGGGCCGGGCGGTGGACGTCTTCGTGCGGCCGGTCTCCGCCGACAACCGGCGCAGGGGGTGGGCGATCGCGTCGTACCTGGTCGCCCACGCCGCCCGGCTGCACGTCGAGCACGTGATCTTCGACAAGCGGATCTGGAGTGCGGGCTCGCGCTCGGACCAGGGCTGGCGCGCCTACGACCCTGGGTCCGCGGCGGGCGACCGGGCGGTCCTCGAGCACCGCGACCACGTGCACGTGGACGTGGTCAAGGACGGGTGACCCGCCTAACCGGCGAGCCGGGACACCGCGGCGGCCACCCGCTCGTCGGTGGCGGTGAAGGCGACCCGCACGTGCTCGGCCCCGGCCGGGCCGTAGAACGCACCGGGCGCCACCAGGATGCCGTGGTCGGCGAGCCAGCCGACCGTGTCCCAGCAGGGCTCGTGACGGGTGGCCCACAGGTAGAGCGAGGCCTCGGAGGCGTCGATGCGGAAGCCCGCTGCCTCCAGGGCCGCCTTGAGCGACCTCCGTCGGCGGGCGTAGCGCTCGTGCTGCTCGACGACGTGCGCGTCGTCGTCGAGGGCGACCTGCATGGCGCGCTGCTGCGGCCCCGGCATCATCAGGCCGAGGTTCTTGCGGACCGCGAGCAGCTCGGCCACCACGTCGGGGTCCCCGGCGACGAACGCGCAGCGGTAGCCCGCCAGGTTGGACCGCTTGGACAGGGAATGCACGGTGAGCAGACCCGTGTGGTCGCCGCCGCACACGTCGGGGTGCAGCACGGACACCGGCCGGGCGTCCCACGCGGTCTCGAGGTAGCACTCGTCGGAGACCAGCAGGGTCCCGCGCTCCCGGCACCACTGGACCACCTTGCGGAGGTGGTCCACCGGCAGCACACGGCCGGTGGGGTTGGACGGCGAGTTGACCCACAGCAGCGAGACGCGCTCGGGGCCCAGCGCGGTCAGCGAGTCGGTCGCGAGGGTGCGCGCACCCGCGAGGGCGGCACCCACCTCGTAGGTCGGGTACGCGAGCTCCGGGTAGACCACCAGGTCCCCGGACCCGAGTCCCAGCTGGGTCGGGAGGGAGGCGATCAACTCCTTGGAGCCGATGACCGGCAGCACGCCGGAAACGTCCAGGCCCGTGACCCCGAACCGGCGGGTGAGCCAGTCCACGCACGCCTGCCGGGTGCCGGCCAGGCCCACGGTGGTCGGGTAGCCCGGGGAGTCGGCGGCGTCGGCCAGTGCCTTCTGGACCAGGTCCGGGGTGGGGTCGACCGGGGTGCCCACCGACAGGTCCACGACCCCGCCGTCGTGAGCGCGGGCTCGTGCGGCGTGCTCGGCGAGGTGGTCCCACGGGAAGTCCGGCAGCGCCGCGGACACGGAGCGCGCCGCCCACCGAGGGGCGGTGGTCGGCGCGTCAGGGGTCACGGCGAGCCGGGCTTCACTGGGAGTCGGGGTCACTCAGAGTTCTGGGGGAAGGGGAGCTCCGCGACGAGCGGGTGGTCCTTGTCGATCACGCCCATCTTGGCGGCTCCACCGGGCGAGCCCAGGTCCGTGAAGAAGTCGACGTTGGCGTTGTAGTAGTCCTTCCACTGCTCCGGGGTGTCGTCCTCGTAGAAGATGGCCTCCACCGGGCACACCGGCTCGCAGGCGCCACAGTCGACACACTCGTCGGGGTGGATGTAGAGCATCCGCTTCCCCTCGTAGATGCAGTCCACCGGACACTCGTCGACGCAGGCCCGGTCCTTCAGGTCCACGCAGGGCTGCGCGATGACGTAGGTCACCTTGTTCCTCCCGTTCCTACCGTTCTGCTTTCCCGCCGTCAGCCGGTCGGGCCGCCTCAGCCTAGTATCCAATTCTCCGCGGGCCGAACCCGCGCCCTGCCCGCAAGACGAGAGACTGATCCGTGATGCCGCTGCCGCCCGGACCTCCCGGCCCCGGACCGTCCGGCCTCGGACCGCACTGCGTCGGGCTGCGGGTCGTCGTGCGCCGCGTGCTTCCGGGGCTGACCGGGCCGTCCGGAGGGCCCGCGATGACCGACCTGCTGGGGGTGATGGAGTCCTGGTCGCAGGACGCCACGACCGTCCGCGCCGAGGACGGGTCGGCGACGCGGATCGCGCTGCGCGACATCGTGTCCGGCAAGCCGGTCCCCCCTCGGCCCTCGACGCGGATGCGCGTCTCCGCGGAGCGGGCGTGCCTGATGTCCAACGCCTCCTGGCCGGCGGTCCACACCGAGCCCCTCGGCGACTGGCTGCTGCGGGCGTCGGGCGGCTTCAGCGCCCGGGCGAACTCGGCGATGGCGGTCGGGGACCCCGGTGTGCCCTTCGATGCCGCGACGGATGCGGTGCTCGGCTTCTACGCCGCCCACCGGCTGGTCCCCTGGGCCCAGGTGGTCGTGGGCTCGGAGACGGCGGACCGGTTCGACCGGGCCGGCTGGACCACGGCCCGCCCCGGGGAGGCCGACTCACACTTCCAGCTGGCGCCGGTCGCGCAGGCCGCGCGTGCGGTGCGCACGCTGCTTCCGGGGTCGGTCCCCTCGGTGCAGGTGGGCACCTCACTCACAGCGGCCTGGCTCGCGAACGACGACCGGGCGAGGTCCCACCCCGCCGACGCCGCCGCCGTCCTGGAGGGACCCGAGCAGGTGGGGTTCGTGTCGGTGGCGTCCTCGGACGAGGCGGCGGTCACCGCCAAGGGGCGGGTCGCTGTGGGGGGCGACTGGGCGGGGATCACCGACGTGTGGGTCTCCCCCGACCACCGCCGCGCGGGCCTCGGGCTGGTGGTGATGGACGCGCTGCTCGGGTGGGCGGCCGAGCACGGAGCCACCACGGCCTACCTGCAGGTCCGCGGGGACAACGCCGGCGGGCTCGCGCTCTACGACCGGCTGGGGTTCCGGACGCATCACACCTACCGCTACCTCGCGGCGCCCTCCTGAGCTCGCGTCTCAGGAGCAGACCACGGTGTCTGAGGGCGCATAGGCGGTGTGCATGGTCTCGCGATGGTCGAGGGTCGCGGACCCGTGCCGGCGGAACAGCCGGTGCACGTCGATGTCGAAGCCGTCGGAGCCCTGGTTCGGCACACAGCCGGCGCCGCTGAGGTGTCGGGTCCGGAACGGCCGGGGGTCGTAGCGGCGTGAGGTGGTCGTGGTGATGTCCCAGTACTTCGTGGAGTACATCGCCACGTGCATGACGCCCTTGCGCGTCGGGGTCGCCCTCTCGATCGAGGCGGACACCAGGACGCCGTACGGGGTGGTGTTCTTGAACCTCAGGTCGACGTCGGGCCACACGACCGTCGCCTCGCGGCCCGGCGGGTAGCGGCTGATGTAGAACGAGTGCGCCTGGTGCTCGACGTCGGCGAGGCCGGCGAAGAAGGCCGCGTTGAAGGTGGTGGTGGCGACCTGGCTGACCCCGCCGCCGAAGTCCTTGGTGAACACGCCGTCGTCGATGATGTAGCCCTTGGTGAAGCCGTTGGCCGCGGTGCGCTCCCCCACGGTCCGGTTGAGGCTGAAGGTCTGTCCCGGCTTGATGATCGTGCCGTCGATGAGCCGCGCTGCCCGGCCGAGGTTGGTGTTGCGGTAGGCCGCGTAGGGGAACCGCGTGCTGAACGCGGACACCTGCTCGGTGATGCGGAGCCGCCGGGCGTCGGCAGTGCTGAAGGTCGGCGGGGCGGCGATGCTGTGCACGCGCAGTGTCCGCTCGGCCGAGGTGAGGGTGGGCAGGAAGCCGCCGGTCACGTCCGTCGGGTCGAAGGTGCGCCCGTTCCTCGCCGGTGCGAGCCTCGGTCGTCCGCCCACCACGGTGATCGTGGCGTTCACCGGCGGCCGGGACAGCGCCCTCATCTTCGGGCCCAGGGCGGTGAGCAGCCGTGCGGCGTCCAGGTGCGGGCTGAGCTCGGCCCCGACTGCCTGCATGGACAGTGCGCTGGTGAAGTCCTGGGGCAGCAGCCGGACGACCCTCCGGTCCAAGCGCACCACCACGGGCGCGGAGGTGGCGGGGTTGGCGAAGCCGTCCATCGCCCGGCTCACCGCGTCCTTGGTGACCACCGGCTGGGCCACCCGGGTGCGCAGACGCACGACGTGGTCCGGACCCTCGTCGTGCAGGAAGGCACTGCGGATCCGTCCGGCGGCCGCGGGACGGTCGAGCAGGCTGCCGCGCAGAGGGTACGTCGGAGTCGCCTCCCCGTCCGCGAAGGTGACAGCGCCCTCGACCGGGGGATCGTCGACCTGTCTGGCGAACGCGGCGACCGACCGGCTCAGCGCAGACTCGTTCACAGCCACCACGGCGTCCACGCGGTTGCGGTCGGCGAGCCAGTCCCACATCGTGCGGGGCTCCCAGCCGGGCGAGCTCCGCAGCCTCGCGACGGTCGCCGGCACGTCGACCCGGAACCCGGCGGCGGCCGGGCGGATCGTGGCACTGTGGCCGTCGGCGACCACGGTCAGCGGCTCGGCGGCACGTCCGGCCAGCCCGTCGACGAGCCGATGCTCGGCAGCCGCGGGCGTGAGGCCGCCGACGGCGATGCCGTTGACGCGGGTGTCCGCAGGGATGCGGTCGCGCATGTAGAAGTGGGCGGCGGCGTACGCCCCGCCGGACAGCACCAGCAGGCCCAGCAGCAGCCCCGGGATCACGCGGCGGTCGCTCGTGCGGTGGCGCTGGTCGCTCACGCTTCGACTCTAGGCTCCCGGACGCCTCCTTCCCGCGATCGCAACGATGCCGACGACCACGAGCAGGAACCCCGCCCCCAGCATCGCGTAGCCGTCGAGGTCGCTCTCGAGCGCGTAGTCGCCCTCAGGCCGACCGGCGACCACGAGCCCCAGCACGAGCAGCCAGCCCACGACGTACGAGGCAGCGGTGCGCGGCCGTGCCGAGCCGAACAGCCACCAGGGCACGGCGAAGGTCGTCGCGAGCGACAGCACCAGGCCGAGCGGGAACGCCGAGCGGTGCACGAGGACGGCCCCGAGGGCGACTGCGGCACCGACGACGAAGCACGCCAGGTGACGCAGCGGGGTCACTCGAGCCCGGCGAACAAGTCGGTCTCGAGCCCGTCGTCGTTGACCGGACCCTGCACGCCCTTGGCGATCCGGTAGAACTCGGTGCCCCACACCTGGTTGCCGATGTTGTTCGAGAGGGCGAAGAACGGTCCGTCCACGGCGATCTGGGTGGCGTGCGCCTTCATCGCGCGGATCTTGGCGTCCGCGAAGTCGTCGGCGACCACCACCGCGGACAGCTGGTCGTCCGGCACCATGAACGGCGGCAGATCGCCGTCGGGGTCCATGCCCTCGAAGGCGGTGCTGTTCCCCGCTTCGCGCAACGCGCGCAGCCCCTGTCGGAAGCGGTTCCTCGACATCGCACCCCAGTACAGCTTGGCGATGTCCCACGCCGGCCCGAGCTCGGGCCGGTAGGACGGCACCGCTGCGAGCGCGGTGGCGTAGGTCGCGACGCGGTGCGCCTGGATGTGGTCGGGGTGGCCGTAGTTGCCGTACTCGTCGTAGGTGACCAGCACCTGCGGGCGCACCTCGCGGATGATCTCGACGAGCAGGGCGGACGCCTCGAGCAGGTCGGCCCGCCAGAAGGTGCCCTCCTTGGTGTCCGTGCGCGCGGTCGCCCGGCGCTGCTCGTCCCACATCATCCCCGAGTCGCGGTAGTGCCCCGCGCCGCCCAGGAACCGGTGGTCGGTGACCCCGAGCTCCTTCATGGCGTTGGCGAGCTCGGTGATCCGGTGCTCGCCGAGCGTGTCCTCGTCGTCGGCGCCGATGTGCGCCAGCTCGGGGACGAGCACCTCGCCCTCCTCGCCGAGGGTGCAGGTGACGAGCGTGACCTGCGTGCCCCGGGCCACGTAGCTCGCCATCGTCGCGCCCTGGCCGATCGTCTCGTCGTCGGGGTGCGCGTGCACGAGCATCAGCCGTTGGTCCATGCGCTCCATGCTAGGGGGCGGCTGTGCGTCCCTCTCCCGACCTGGCAGTCTCGGCGAGAGCGTCCTCGATGGCCGGCATCCGCTGCAGCAGGCCCTCGAGAGCGCGCTCGGTGCTCTCCGGCTCACCGAGCAGCACCAGGTTGCGCATCTGCTCGTCCCCTCGCGCCACCGCCTCGCGGATCCCGTCGATCGCGATCCGGGTGCGGACGGGCACGGCCGCCAGCAGGTCGCGTGCACCCGGTCCGCCGTACGCCGTCGCCATCAGCTCGATCCGTCGGGCGACGTCCGCCACGGGGACCTCCCGCAGGAGGGGGATGCCGTTCCAGGCGAGGTGCGCGAGCTCGAGCAGGGGCGTCGACGGCCCGGCCAGGTCCCAGTCGAAGACCCCGGTGAGGCGGTCGCCCTCGAAGCAGACGTTGTACGGCGCCAGGTCGTTGTGCGCGACCAGCGTGGGCGCCGGCGCCCCGAAGAACCGCCAGGGACCGTCGTCGCGGAAGCCCTCGACCGTCGCGTGCAGCTCCCTCGCCCATCGCGTCAGGTCGGCCAGCTGGGCGTCGGTGAGCACGTCGGCGACGGTGCCGGGCAGGTAGTCGAGCACCTCGCGGCCGCGAGCGTCCAGGCCGAGGACGCGGGGGGCGCCGCGCAGCCCCTCGTCCTGCACGTGGGCCAGCAGCCGGTGCACGGCCGGGGTCCACGGCCCGGTCGGCCGGCGGACGGTCCGGCCGATCCGCACCGCGCCGCCGACGTTGCCCCCCTCGAGACGCTGCCCGTCCAGGAGCAGCTCGCGCAGCTCGGGCAGGAACGGGAGGTCGGGTGCCAGCCAGGGGACGTCGTCGAGCTCCTCGGGGCCGAGCCAGCGCAGGACGTCGTGCTCGTGGAGGGTCGGTTCGCCGCCCAGAGGCTCGGCCAGCATCACCCGCAGGACGAGCAGGTCCTCGACCGGCTGCTCCCCGGCGAGCCGCCCGGTCACCCGCACCTGCCAGCCGAGCTCCTCGCGGACCTCGCGGACCACCGCCTCGGCGTCGGTCTCCCCCGGCTCGACCTTGCCGCCGGGCAGCTCCCACCGTCCGCGGACGCTCGGCGGGTGGGCGCGTCGCGTGGCGAGCACCCGGCCGTGCCGGACGACGGCCGCGCCGACGACGACCTGCCGCGCTTCGGGCTCGTGCGTGTGCTCCGGCATCCGGTCGATCGTGCCACTGCCAGGTCGCGCCTGTCGCCGTCCGACCTGGTGTCGTGGGCACACTGGTGCGATGGAGCCCTCGGTGCATCTGCTGCGCAGCGACGACCGGGTCGCGGAGGTGGACGCCTTCGTGGGGCGGGTCGGCGGCCGCGTGGGGTTGCGCGGGGTGCTGGCCGACCTGGACCGCACGGCACGCGCCGTCACCGTCCCGGCACCCGCGGCCACCTGGGGGTTCCGGTGGGACCGGGAGGACATGAGGTCCCAGCGCTGGTGGCCGCAGGGCATCACCACGTCGGCGGACTCGGTCCCGGGATCGGCCTCGGGTGCGGGGGCCGGCGTCGGGGAGGGCACCTTCGAGGGCCGGGCGGTGCTGGTCACGAGCGCCTACTCGCAGACCGTCGACGGGGTGAACCAGGGCGCCCGGCTGAGCTTCGTGGACCTCACCGACCCCGCGGCGATCCGCTACCGGCACGTGCTGTTGGTCGAGCCGTACTTCCGCGACGACGGCTCGGTCGACGTACGGCCGGTGCGGGTGCATGCCGGTGGGATCGTGTGGCACGGCGACCACATCCACGTCGCGGGAACCACCCGCGGCTTCAGCTCCTTCCGGCTCGAGGACATCGTGCGCGTGCCGGCGGGCGACGGGTCTCGGCTGCGGATCCGGGACGGCTCGCCGGCGACCGTCGACGCGTTCGGCTACCGCTACCTGCTTCCCGTCCGGTTCACCTACGACGCCCGCGCGGAAGGCGGCTCGACGAAGATGCGCTACTCGTTCGCCTCGGTGGACCGGAGCGCCAGCCCGCACCACCTGGTGGTGGGTGAGTACGCCCACCGCTCCGGGCCGACGAGGCTGGCCCGCTTCGCGATCGACCCGGCCACGTCGCTGCTCTCGACCGCCCCCGACGGCCGGTCGGTCCCGGTGTCGCTCCAGGACGCCGGGGTGTTCGGCATGCAGGGAGCGACCGTCGTACACGGGACCTGGTTCCTGACCACCAGCCGCGGGCGCTACCGCCTCGGCAGCATCTGGGTCGGTGAGCCGGGCCGGTTCCGTGAGCACCGTCACCAGCTGCCGGTCGGGCCCGAGGACATCACCTACTGGCCGGAGCGCGACCAGCTCTGGTCGCTGAGCGAGTACCCAGGTGCCCGCTACGTCTTCGCCCTCCCCCGGTCCCGCTTCCTCTGACCGCCGACCCGGCGCTCTGCGCGCGTAGAGTCCACTCGTGCGCCAGCTCGAGATCGCGGTGCCGGGTGGCCGGACGGTGCACGTGTACGACTCGTCCGGTCCGAGCGACGCCGACCGCCCGGTGGTCTTCTGGCACCACGGCACTCCTCAGTCCGGGCGGCTCCCCCCGCCGGCGAACCGATCTGCTGCCCGCTTCATCTCCTACGACCGACCCGGCTACGGAACGTCGGACCCGCAGCCGGGCCGGGACGTCGCCGCGGTGACCGGCGACGTGGAGGCCGTCGCCGACGCCCTGGGGATCGGCCGGTTCGCGGTGCTCGGAGCCTCCGGCGGAGGGCCGCACGCGCTGGCGTGCGCAGCCGCGCTCGGTGACCGGGTGTCGGCGGTCGGCTGCCTGGCCTCGCTCGCGCCCTTCGACGCCGCAGGTCTGGACTGGTACGACGGAATGGCCCATTCAGGCGTGGCCGAGTTCACCGCCGCCTCTCGCGGGGCGACCGACCTGATCGCCCACCTGACCCGCGACGCCTCCGACGACCTCGACGAGTTCGCGCCGGCGGACATGGCGGTCTTCGCCGGATCGTACGGCGAGTGGCTGGTCACCAGCTCCACGGAGGGCGTGTCCACGGGCTACACCGGGGCCGTCGAGGACGACCTCGCCTTCGTCGAGCCATGGGGCTTCGACCCCGGCGACGTCCGGTCGCCAGTCCTCCTGGTGCAGGGCGGCGCCGATCGCTTCGTGCCGCCTGCACACGCCGAGTGGCTGGCCGGCACCTGCCCTCGGGCGGAGCTCCGGCTCACGAAGCAAGACGGTCACATCTCGGTCTTCTCCCACATGGAGGACACCATCGCGTGGCTCCTCGACCGGTGGCCCGAGCCGCGCTGACGACGTACGTCGGGCACCCTGCGGAGACTCGAGCTGCAGACGTCAGCGGCTCAGGCGCCCGAGCTCCGGTGCACGGCGTCCGACAAGGGGAAGCCGAACCAGGTCAGCGGTACGACGTCCGCACCCCGCTGCACGAGGTAGCCGACGAGCTCGCCGTCACGCTGACGGCGATGAGGGATCCAGTCCGGAGGGATCATGACCGCATTCCATCCTGCCCCGGACGGTGCGCCAACTCGATTTCCGCCAGACGTTCTCGGGGCACGGCGTGCAGACGCGCCGGGTCGACGGGGTATCGGCGTGCAGGCGCGACGGGTCGGCGGGGGACGGAGGCTAGCGGGGGACGCGGGCCAGCTGTCGGGACTGGGCCACGAGACGGCCGGCTGCGTCCCACACCTCGGCGTCCTCCTCCAGAAGGCCGCCGGCGAGGTTGCGGCTGGAGTGCACCACCCGCAGCCAGCCGGGCGCCGGGGCGGCACGCACGTGCACCGTCAGCTCGAGGGTGGGCGTCCAGCCGAGCAACCCGAGGTCGAAGGTCACCGGAGGCAGGGCGTCCGCCGCGAGGAGCAGCAGGAGCGGGTCCGGCTCGCGGCCGTCGGCCATCCGCAGCCAGCCCTGGATGAGTCCCCGGCCGGACGGCGCCCCCACCGCCCAGCCCACGCACGCCGGGTCCAGGCGCAGGTCGAGCCGCTGCAGGAGGGCCGCCTGCTCCATGAACGACGGCGGCGCGTCCGCGGCGCTGACGCACTCCTCGGGTGGCGGCAGGACGGGCGGGGTGGCCGTGGTGTGCACGTCCTGGGTGAGGCCGGCCAGGTCGCCGTACGTCGCGAGGACCCGGACCCGCTCCACCTCGCGGTCGTCCTCGACCTGCACCAGCGACGCCGAGCCCGTCGACATGCTGCGCCCCGCGCGCAGCACCTCCGTGCGCACCACGCCCGGGCCCGGCCGGGCCGAGGACAGGTAGTAGCCACTGACCGACAGCGGGTCGACGTGGCCCGGCGAGAACGCCTGACGCAGGGCGTTGCCGACGACCGCCAGCAGCATCCCGCCGTTGACGCCGGCCCCGATCTGCCAGCCGGCACCGATCTCGACGGCGTACGACGTCGGGGTCTCCGGACGGACCGCGACGCCCTGGTCGAACTCGGACAGCGAGGGGCTCGACACCCGAGGGACCCTACCCAGGCAGTCCCGGCGGGGGTCAGCCACCCAGCGGGTTGAGCCCGGACGTCTTGCCCTCGAAGGCGAAGAACAGCAGGTCGGTCATCTCGAAGGTGCCGCTCCGGCCGATCGTCGGGCGCCAGTCGGGCTCCCGGACGATCGAGAACCGGCTGCCCTCGATGGCCCGGTGGAAGGTCTCCGCGACGATCCGGGCGCCCACGTCCCGCAGCCGGCCGCCGTTGTGCTCGGCCTCGCGCAGCACGTAGAACCACAGCGGGGTGCGGGTGGCGACCGCGTCCTTCTCCGCTGCCGTGAGCCCCGACAGGTCGGCGCCGCCGGACCCGTCCAGGATCTGCGCGCGGGTCAGCTCGTTGACAGTCACGCCGCGCTTCCTCAGCAGGTCGGCCATCCCCTGACCGGTGGCGAGCTTCACCATGCCGGCGCGGGTCAGGTTGCGGAAGGCCAGGTTGCGGCGCAGGTCGTCGAACGGGATCGCGTCGGACCCGCCGAACACGCTGGGCGGCAGGTTCTTCAGCGGGTCGGTCAGCCGGGTGTCGATGCGCATGGCGTGGTTGACGCCGCCGGGAGCCTTGATCGTGGGGTGACCGGCCGTCGCGAAGTCGTACATCCGCCGCCAGTCCGCGAGCCAGCTGCTGATCAGCCGCCGCTCCCCGCCGAGGTCGCCGCCGAGCCCGGAGAACGAGAACATGTAGTCCAGGAACCCCTGCTCCCCGGGGAACCGCCGGTTCCAGTTGTAGCTCTCCCGGACCATGCTGTGCCCCAGCCGGAAGGCGGCGACCGAGAACTCGATCGGCATGGCCGGTACGACGGTCGGGGCGGCGCCCGGCTCGACGAGCACCCGGCCGTTCGCCCAGACGTCGTCGAGCGTCGCGGGCCGGCAGATCCGCGGGAGGTAGTCGTGCCGGATCACCCACTGGTAGTGCAGGGTCACGCGCTTGCGGGCGTGCCCGAACCGCTGCGCCGCCGGCACCGACGCGGGCACCTTGTCGGCGATCCGGTTGTGGAACCGGATCATCGCGACATGGGTCTGGGCGACGATCAGGTTCTCGTCGTTGCGCGGGTCCGGGATCACCGCCTTCCGCTTGGCCTGGGCGGTGCGGCCCTTGCCCGCGCGGGGCAGGTCGTGGCCGACCTTGGCGGCGTCGGGTGGCACCGCGATCGTGGTGCCGGTCCGCAGGTGCAGGCCGTCGGCCTCGTAGAACCTCGCCGACTGCGGGTTGGCCGGCCCGACGCCGTACAGGGAGTCCAGGTCCAGGCGCGGTGACCTGCCCTGCAGCAGGTCGGTCGGGGACACGTCATGGCCGAGCATCAGGTCCGTGCGGTCCATGGTGAGATCGTGGTCGACGAACTGGCCGAGGTAGGTGTAACCGGACGGCACGCCCTTGGGCCCGCCGTCCGGGCCGCCGCCGACGACCATGGCCCGGGCCAGCTTCCGCACGGTGCCCGCGGGCAGCGGCGTGCCCCGCGGACCGACCCGGGAGAACCGGAAAGGCGGTGCGGCCGCAGGTGCGAGCGGCTGGGCGACGCCGGCGCGGGGACCTCCCTCGTCGTCGACCGGGTCGGGCTCCTGGCCCGATCGGCCGCCGAGCTGGGCCGGCAGCACACCCTCACCCTCGATGAAGAAGCTCTCCGAACCGTGCCTCATGGGGTCAGCCTGGCACCGGCCGACTCTTCCCACCAGCCCCACAAACGTTGCGAAGCAGGGCCTTCAGCCCAGGGCCCGGTCGAGGTTGATCGCGGCGCTGGTCAGCGCGAGGTGGGTGAACGCCTGCGGGAAGTTGCCGAGCTGGCTGCCGGTGAGGCCGACCTGCTCGGCGTACAGCCCGAGGTGGTTGGCATAGGTGAACATCTTCTCCAGGGCGAGCCGGGCGTCGTCGAGCCGGCCGACCCGGGTCAGCGCCTCGACGTACCAGAAGGAGCACAGCGAGAAGGTGCCCTCCTGGCCGCCGATGCCGTCGTCGGTGGCGCCGCCGTCGTAGCGGAACACCAGCGTGTCCGAGACGAGCCGCTCCTCGATGACCCGCAGCGTGGACAGGAACCGCGGGTCTGTGGGCGCGACGAACTTCACCATCGGCAGCAGCAGCAGGCCGGCGTCGGGCTTGTCGCCGCCCTCGACCTGCACGAAGCTGCCGAGGTCGTCGTTCCAGCTGCGCTCCATGATCCGGGAGTAGATCTCGTCGCGTGCCTGGGTCCAGCGGGACAGGTCGCCGGGCAGGCCGCGCTGGCGCGCGGTGCGGATCATCCGCTCGATGGCCACCCAGGACATCAGGTTCGAGGTCGTGTGCTGGCGCGGCTCGTCGCGGATCTCCCACATGCCGGCGTCGTCGCGGTCCCAGCTGTCCATCAGCCACTCGAGCACGCCGGTGAGGTTGTGCCAGGCGTCGTGGCTGATCCCGTCGCCGTACTTGTTGTAGAGGTAGATCGAGTCGATCAGCTCGCCGTAGATGTCCAGCTGCAGCTGGCCGGCGGCCGCGTTGCCGACCCGCACCGGTCGCGAGTCCCGGTAGCCCGACAGGTGGTCGAGCACCGTCTCCTGGTCGGGCACGTTGCCGTCGATGTCGTAGAGCACCCGCAGCGGCCCCAGGTCCTCAGCGCCCTCTGCGCGCTCCTCCCGCTCGTCGCCCACCCGCTGCTCCAGCCATCGCATGAAGGCGCCCGCCTCGTCGGTGAAACCCAGCCGCAGCAGGGCGTAGAGGGTGAAGGCCGCATCCCGCATCCACACATAGCGGTAGTCCCAGTTGCGCGCGCCGCCGATCTCCTCGGGCAGGCTCGTGGTGGGCGCAGCGATGACGGCACCGGTCGGCTCGTGGGTCAGCATCTTCAGCGTCAGCGCGGAGCGGTTGACCATCTCCCGCCAGCGACCCTTGTACGTCGACCGCGCCAGCCAGCCCCGCCAGAACGCGGCCGTCGCGCCGAAGAGGTGCTCGGCGTCGTCGATGCTGCACCGCCCGACGGGGTCCTCCTCGCCGAGGACCTCGAGCACGAACACCTCGGTGTCCCCGGTCCGCAGGTCCAGGTCGGAGGTGACGTCCCCGTCGTGCAGCTCGAGCCGGCCGGTGGCGCTCAAACCGAGACGGACCTCCTTCCCACGGACCAGCACCCCCCCGTCCACGGTCTCGGTGACCGGGTGCTCGAGCCCGTAGCCCGGCCTGGCCGACAGCGACATGCACATCCGGGCCCGGCCCCGCACGCAGGTGACCCGGCGCACCAGCCGCTGCCGGTGCTCGGTGTCGTGGGCCCGCATCAGGGGCATGAAGTCCTGCACCTCGACGACCCCCTCATCAGTGAGGAAGCGGGTGACCAGGATGGCGGAGTCCGGGAAGTAGAACTGGTGGGTGCGCCCGGGCCGATCGGCGGGGACGATCCGCCAGCTGCCGCCCTTCTCGGGGTCGAGCAGGGCGCCGAACACGCTCGGGGAGTCGAAGCGCGGCGCGCAGAACCAGTCGATCGTGCCGTCGGTGCCGACCAGGGCCGCCGAGCGCAGGTCCCCGATCATCCCGTGGTCGGCGATCGGCAGCCAGGACGAGGGGTCGCGCGGCTCCTCGTCCGGACCCGGCTGCCGGACGTCGTAGTCCTCGTCAGGCATCGGCAGGGCGGTCCGCCACCGGGAGCCGCCACCCGGCGGCGCCCGGCAGGTCGAGGGCCTCCTTCGGTCCCCAGGACCCCTGCTCATACGGCAGAGCGGTGGGCGGGTTCTTCAGCACGGGCTCGCAGATCTGCCACAGCCGGTCGACCTCGTCGGAGCGCGTGAACAGCGTCTGGTCGCCGCGGAGCACGTCGAGCAGCAGGCGCTCGTAGGCCTCGAGCGGCTCGTCGTCACGGAGGTCCTCGGCGAAGTCCAGCCGCATCGTCGCCTCGGCGAGCTCCATGTCCGGGCCGGGCCGCTTGGCGCGCAGGTCGACGCTGATCCGGGCGGCGTCGGTGAGCTCGAGCGCCAGCTCGTTCGGCTCCCGCTCGATGTCCTGGAACAGGTGGGTGGCCGGCGTCTTGAACCGCAGGGTGACCGTGCGCGCGGTCGCCCCTAGCGCCTTGCCGGTGCGAAGGTAGAACGGCACGCCCTGCCAGCGGTCGTTGTCGACGAACGCCTCGAGCGCGACGAAGGTCTCGACTCCGGAGTCGGGATCGACGTCGTCCTCGTCGCGGTAGCCGGAGTACTGCCCGAACACGACCCGGTCCGGGTCGAGGGGTCGCATGGCGTCGAAGACGGCCGACTTCGCGTCCCGGACGGCGGAGGCCTCGAACTCTCCAGGGTCCTCGAGCGCCACCAGCCCGAGGATCTGGCACAGGTGCGTCGAGATCATGTCCCGGAAGCAGCCGGTGCTCTCGTAGAAGCTGCCCCGGCCCTGGACGTCGAGCTCCTCGGGCACGTCGATCTGCACCGACTCCAGGTGGTGACGGTCCCAGGCCGGCTCGAACAGGCCGTTGGCGAAGCGCAGTGCCAGGATGTTCTGCGCCGACTCCTTGCCGAGGAAGTGGTCGATGCGGAACACCTGCTCCTCCTCGACCACGTCCTTGAGCGCGCGGTCCAGTGCGCGGGCCGACTCCAGGTCGGTGCCGAACGGCTTCTCGACGACGAGCCGCGCCCGCTCCTGGAGACCCTCCCGGCCGAGCATGGCGATCATCGGCTGCATCGCGGTGGGCGGCAGCGACAGGTAGATGAGGCGCCGCACCCTCTCGACCCCGTCGGCACCGTCCCCGCCGAGCCGCTCCTCGGCCTCGCGGACCTTCGCCGACAGGTCGGAGCCGTCCTCGTCGCTGGAGGTCTGGAAGCTCACGCGGTCCAGGAAGGCGGTCGCCGTCTTGTCGTCGAGGTCGTCGACGGTGTCCGCGAGACCGTCGCGGACCTGCTGGCGGAACTGCTCGTCGCTGCCCGGCGAGTGCCGTCCCGAGCCGATCACGGCGTACTCCTCAGGGAGCCGGCCGGCGGCCGCAAGCCGGTACAGGCCCGGGAACAGCTTGCGGGCCGCCAGGTCACCGGTGGCGCCGAACAGGACCAGGACGTGCGGGGCGAGGGGCTCGGGCGTAGGCATGCAGGGGTGATACCCACCGGATCCGACTCGACTCCCGGCACTCGGGCGCAAGTCTTTGCCTGCGACCATCCGCGTCCGGCGTGTGTCGCCTGACACCATGGGGTAGATGTCCTCAATGACCAACCTCGCGCAGAACCTCACCCGCACCGCGCAGCAGCACGGCGGGCGGCCCGCCGTACGCCTCGACGACTCGGTGCTCACCTACGACGAGCTGCTGGACGGCGCCCAGCGGGTCGCCGGGCTGCTCAGGGCGCGCGGGGTCGGCCCCGGGGACCGGGTGGGCCTGGTGCTGCCGAACGTCCCGGCGTTCCCGGTGCTGTTCTACGGAGCGGTGTCGATCGGGGCGGTCGTCGTGCCGATGAACCCGCTGCTGAAGGCCCGCGAGGTGCAGTTCTACCTCGAGGACTCGGGCGCGTCGCTCGTCTTCGCCTGGCACGCGATGGCCGACGAGGCGGGCAAGGGCGCCGAGGCCGTGGGCATCGATTGCATAGCGGTGGACCCCGACACCTTCACCGGCCTGCTCGCCGACCAGGAGCCGGTGGAGGAGGTCGTCGACCGCGACGAGGAGGACACCGTCGTGCTCCTCTACACCTCCGGCACCACCGGCCAGCCCAAGGGCGCCGAGCTGACCCAGCGCAACCTGATCACGAACGCGTCGATGAGCGCCGAGACGCTCGTCGAGCTCACGCCCGAGGACGTGGTGATGGGCTGCCTGCCTCTGTTCCACTGCTTCGGGCTCACCTGCGGCCTGAACGCCTCGGTGCTCGCCGGGTCCTGCCTGACCCTGATCCCGCGCTTCGACGCGGTCAAGGCGCTCGAGGTGGTCGGTCGTGACCAGGTGACCGTCTTCGAGGGCGTGCCGACGATGTACGCCGGGATGCTGCACGTCGAGGACGCATCGTCGTACGACGTGTCCAGCCTGCGCACCTGCATCTCCGGAGGCTCGGCGATGCCGGTGGAGGTGATGAAGAGCTTCGAGGAGACCTTCGGCTGCATGGTGCTCGAGGGCTACGGGCTCTCCGAGACGTCTCCGGTCGCCTCGTTCAACCGCCCGGACCTCGAGCGCAAGCCCGGCTCGATCGGCCTGCCGGTGCGCGGCGTCGAGATGAAGCTGGTCGACGACGACGGCGGTGACGTGGCGACCGGGGAGGTCGGCGAGATCGCCATCCGCGGCGAGAACCTGATGAAGGGCTACTGGGGGCGCGAGGACGCGACAGCCGAGGCGATCCCGGACGGCTGGTTCCGCAGCGGCGACATGGCCAAGCAGGACGAGGACGGCTACTACTTCATCGTCGACCGCAAGAAGGACCTGATCATCCGCGGCGGCTACAACGTCTACCCGCGCGAGGTCGAGGAGGCGCTCTACGAGCACGAGGCGGTGGCCGAGGTGGCGGTCGTCGGCATCCCGCACGACGACCTCGGCGAGGAGGTCGGGGCCGCGGTCGCGCTCAAGCCGGGCCAGCACGCCGACGAGGACGAGCTGCGGGCGTTCGCCAAGGAGCGCCTCGCGGCCTACAAGTACCCTCGCCACCTGTGGATCGTCGAGGAGCTGCCCAAGGGGCCGACCGGGAAGATCCTGCGTCGCGAGGTCAGCGCTCCGGAGCCCGCGTGAGCCCAGGACAGGTGAGCCCAGGCCAGGTGAGCCGGGATGACGACGACCGGGACGGCTCCGACGGGGCGGCGGCCCTCGACCTGCTGCTGACCGACGCGGCGCGCAACCCGGTGCGCCGGTTCCTGCCCGGCTCCTCAGGCGTCCGGTTCGCGGCGCACCTCGCCCGGCGGCCGGGTCGGGTCGCGGGACGCGCCGGGCACCTGGTGGCCGAGCTGGCCCGGATCGGCGTCGGCCGCTCCGAGCTGGTGCCGCACGCGAAGGACAAGAGGTTCGCCGACGAGGGCTGGTCCGGCAACCCGCTGCTCCGCCGCTCCCTGCAGGGCTACCTCGCCGCCGGGGAGGCGGCCCGCGGCCTGGTCGAGGACGCCGAGCTCGAGTGGGGCGACCACCAGCGGGTCGGCTTCATCGTCGACAACCTGGTCGAGGCTGCGGCGCCCAGCAACAACCCGATGCTCAACCCGCTGGTCCTCAAGCGGGTCGTGGACACCGGCGGCAGCCACTTCATCGAGGGCGCCCGCCGGCTCGTCCGCGATCTGGCGACCTCCCCGCGGGTGCCCTCGATGGTGGAGCCGGACGCCTTCGAGGTCGGCGTCGACCTGGCCGTGACCCCGGGTGCCGTGGTGCTGCGCACCGACATGTTCGAGCTGATCCAGTACACCCCGCAGACGCCGAAGGTGCACACCGTCCCGCTGCTGATCGTGCCGCCGACGATCAACAAGTACTACGTCATCGACCTCGCCGAGCACCGCAGCCTGGTGGAGCACCTGGTCGCGAACGGCCAGCAGGTCTACTGCATCTCCTGGCGCAACCCTGACCACCGGCACGCAGCCTGGGGCGTGGACGCCTACGGCGCCGCGATCATCGAGGCGATGGACACCGCCCAGGCCATCGCCCGCAGCGACCGGGTCGCCCTCTTCGCGCTCTGCTCGGGCGGCATGCTCACCGCCATGCTGCTCGGTCACCTCGCCGCGACCGGCGACCTGGGTCGCGTCGCCGCGCTCAGCCTCGCCGTGACCGTCCTGGACCAGCACCATGCGGGTCTGCCGAGCGCGCTGCTCTCGCGGGAGGCGGCCGCTGCGGCCGTGGAGCGGTCCCAGCGCAAGGGCTACCTGGACGGCCGGAAGCTGGCCGAGGTGTTCGCCTGGCTGCGCCCCAACGACCTGATCTGGGGCTACTACGTCAACAACTACCTGCTCGGGCAGGCGCCCAAGGCGTTCGACATCCTGTTCTGGAACGCCGACCCGGTCCGGATGACCGCCGCCCTGCACCGGGACTTCATCGAGCTGGCGGTGTCGAACGCCCTGACCGAGCCGGGGGCCTCGACGATGCTCGGCAGCCCGATCGACCTCGGCAAGGTCGACACCGACGCCTACGTCATCGCCGGCATCGCGGACCACCTGTGCGCGTGGCAGTCCTGCTACCGCACCACGCAGCTGCTCGGTGGAGACACCAGGTTCGTGTTGTCCACGAGTGGGCACATCGCGTCGATGGTCAACCCACCGGACAACCCCAAGGCGAGCTTCCAGGTCGCCCCCGACCAGGCCGGGAACCCTGATGACGCTGCAGTGTGGCTCGAGTCGGCGACCACGGTCGAGCACAGCTGGTGGGAGGACTTCGTCACCTGGCTGGAGCCGCGCACCGGTCCCCTCCGCGGCAAGCCGCGGCGTCTCGGCTCCGCCGCCTTCCCATCCCTCGACGACGCTCCAGGCAGCTATGTCCTCGATCGCTGACGAGCCGACGAGGAGCTCCGAGGAGTCGCTCCGGGAGAGCCGCGCCCGGGACCGGCTGCGCAGCATCGCGGTGCGCCGCATCGAGGTGCGGCTGAGCGTGCGCCCGGCGCGTGGGGCACTGGCAGACCAGCCTCCCCTGCTGCTGTGCAACGGGATCGGGGCCAGCCTCGAGGTGCTCCAGCCCCTGGTCGACCGGCTCGACCCGGACCGTGGGGTGATCCGCTTCGACGTGCCCGGCATCGGGGGTTCGCCGGTCCCTCCCTCGCCGTACAGCCTGGGTGTGCTGTCGTCGTGGGTGACCGCCGTGGTGGCACGGCTGGGACACGAGGAGTTCGACGTGCTCGGGCTGTCCTGGGGCGGCTCGCTCGCCCAGCACCTGGCGGTGCAGTCGCGCCGGCACGTCCGCCGCGTGGTCCTCGCGGCCACCGGCACCGGGTCGGTGATGATCCCGGCGCGGCCCCGGGTGCTCGCGCACATGCTGACCCCACGACGACACCGCGACCCGTCGTACGCCGCCCGCATCGCACCCGACATCTACGGCGGGAGCATCCGCACTGATCCCCAGCGCGCGGCCGAGCTGCTGCACGCGGACACCCGAGCGGGGTCGAAGCGGGGCTACTACTACCAGCTGGGCGCGACCGCCGGGTGGTCGAGCCTGCCCTTCCTGCCGTTCCTCAAGCAGCCGACGCTGATCCTGGCCGGCGACGACGACCCGATCATCCCGCTCGCGAACGCCCGGGTGCTGCGCCGCCTGATCCCGAACTCCCAGCTGCACGTCTACCACGGCGGACACCTGGGCATCCTCACCGAGAGCGACGAGCTCGTCCCGCTGGTCGAGCGGTTCCTGTCCTCGCCATGACTCAGACGTGACCAGCCGACGCACGAACGAAGGGGAGCCCACCATGACCGACCTCACGCACCTCCAGGACACCCCCGACTCGGACTTCCTCGGGTTCGAGCTGATGCTCGACGACGAGGACCGCAAGCTGCTGGAGCGGGTCCGCGCGTTCATGAACGACAACGTGGAGCCGGTGATCAACGACTACTGGACGCGGGCGGAGTTCCCGCACCAGCTGGTGCCGGGGCTGGCCGAGCTCGGGATCGCCGGTCTGCAGTTCGACGGGCCCGGCTGCCCCGGGCGCACCAGCCTGCTGGACGGCATGATCGCCATGGAGCTCGCGCGGGTCGACCCCTCGATGCAGACGTTCATGGGCGTGCACGGCGGCCTGGCGATGGGGTCGATCAGCATCTGCGGGTCGCCGGAGCAGCAGGAGCGATGGCTCCCGGACATGGCCCGGATGGACAAGATCGGCGCCTTCGGCCTCACCGAGCCCGAGGTCGGCTCCGGGATCGCCGGCGGGCTGGCCACCACGGCCCGGCGCGAGGGTGACGAGTGGGTGCTCGACGGTGAGAAGAAGTGGATCGGCAACGCGTCCTTCGCCGACCTGGTGATCATCTGGGCGCGCGACGTCGATGACCACCAGGTCAAGGGGTTCGTCGTGGAGAAGGGCGCTCCGGGCAGCGAAGGAATGACCTTCGACGTGCAGCGCGACAAGATCGCCCTGCGTGTCGTGCAGAACGCCGAGATCCACCTGTCCGGCGTACGAGTGCCCGAGGCCAACCGGCTCGCCAACGCCAACACGTTCAAGGACACCGCGAAGGTGCTCCGGCTGACCCGGACCGGGGTCGCCTGGGCCGCGACGGGTTGTGCCCGGGGCGCCTACGAGCACGCCCTGCGCTACACCGTCCAGCGGGAGCAGTTCGGCCGCCCGATCGCCGGCTTCCAGCTGGTGCAGGACCTGCTCGTCAAGATGCTCGCGAACGTGGTGGCTTCGACGGCCGTGTGCGTGCGGGTGTCGCAGCTGCAGGACGCCGGACAGCTCAAGGACGAGCACGCCTCGCTGGCCAAGGCATTCAGCACCGTGCGGATGCGCGAGACGGTCGGCTGGGCCCGCGAGGTGCTCGGCGGCAACGGCGTCCTGCTCGAGCACCACGTCGGCCGGTTCGTCGCCGACGCGGAGGCGATCTACTCCTACGAGGGCACCCGGGAGATCAACACCCTCATCGTCGGCCGGGCGATCACCGGCCAGAGCGCCTTCGTCTGACCTTCCACCCCGCCGAGGCGTCCCGTTCTGCGACGTCGAGCCCGCCGAGGCGTCCCGTTCTGAGACGTCGAGCCCGCCGAGGAGTCCCGTTCTGAGACGTCGAGCCCGCCGAGGCGTCCCGTTCTGAGACGTCGGAGCCCGCCGAGGCGTCCCGTTCTGCGACGCGGATCGCGAAATGCGACGCCTCGGTACCTGTCTCATCGCAGAACGGGACGCCTCGGCACCATTGGAAACGCAAGATGGGACGCCTCGGCACCTGTGTCATCGCAGAACGGGACGCCTCGGCGAGAGCGGTGGGCGGTCAGAGGGCCAGGAAGCCGGTCACGTCCATCACCAGCTCGCCCTCGTCGTCGGAGGCGGCCAGGTCGACGGTCGCGGTGATCCGCCAGTCGTGGTCTCCGTCCGGGTCGCCGATGATCTGCTGCACCTCCCAGACGCCGTCGCCCTTCTCGACCAGCAGCATCCTCGACCCACGGGCGTCCGGGCCGGTGTCGATGGAGTCGTGGTCCTCGAAGTACTCCTCCAGCGCCTCCCGCCAGTCCTCGCCGGTCATCGTCGAGCCGTTCTCGTCCTCCAGCTCGCCGAGCTGCTGCCACCTGCGCAGCGCCGCCAGCTCGACGCGACGGAACAGCGCGTTGCGCACGAGCACCGTGAACGCGCGCTCGTTGGCGGTGATCCGCTCGGGCTCCGGGGGCACCACGTCCGGCGCGACCACCCGGGTCGGGTCGGACAGCTGCTCCCACTCGTCGAGCAGGCTCGAGTCGGTCTGCCGCACCACGGCACCCAGCCACTCGATGATGTCCACGAGCTCGTCGGTGCGCACGCTGTCCGGGACGGTCTGGCGCAGCGCGCGGTAGCCGTCCCCCAGGTAGCGCAGCACCAGCCCCTCTGAGCGGGTCAGGCCGTAGTACGCGACGTACTCCGCGAACGTCATCGCCCGCTCGTACATGTCGCGCACCACCGACTTCGGCGACAGCGCGTCCTCCCCCGCCCACGGGTGCTGGCGCCGGTAGACCTCGTAGGTGTGCTCGAGCAGGTCCTGCAGCGGCTTGGGCCAGGTGACGTCCTCGAGCAGCTCCATCCGCTCGTCGTACTCGATGCCCTCGGCCTTCATCTCCCCGATCGCCTCGCCGCGCGCCTTGTGCTCCTGCGCGCCGAGCACCGGCCGGGGATCCTCCAGCGTCGCCTCGACGACCGAGACGACATCGAGGGCGTATGTCGGTGCCTCCGGGTCCAGGACGTCGAAGACCGCGAGGGCGTACGTCGACAGCGGCTGGTTCAGCGCGAAGCCGAGCTGGAGGTCCTCGATCAGCCGGACGGTGCGACCGTCGACGTCCGCGGGGTCCACCCGCTCGACGACGCCGGCGGCGAGCAGGTCGCGGTACTGCGCGACGGCCCGACGGATCAGCCGCACCTGCGTGCGACTGTCCTCGTGGTTGTCGCGCAGCAGCCGGCGCATCGAGGAGAACGGGTCACCGGGGCGGGCGATCACGTTCAGGAGCATCGAGTGGCTGACCCGCATCCGGGAGACCAGCGGCTCCGGCTCGGCGGCCACCAGGCGCGTGAAGGTGTCCTCGGACCAGTTCACCTGTCCCTCGGGGGCCTTCTTGCGCTGCACCCGCTTGAGCTTCTTCGGGTCGTCACCGGCCTTCATCACGAGCCGGTGGTTCTCCACCAAGTGGTCGGGCGCCTGCACTACGACCGTGCCCGCCGTGTCGAAGCCGGCCCGCCCCGCGCGCCCCGCGATCTGGTGGAACTCCCGGGCCTTGAGCAGCCGCTGCCGACGCCCGTCGTACTTCGAGAGACCGGTGAACACCACGGTGCGGATCGGGACGTTGATGCCGACGCCGAGGGTGTCGGTGCCGCAGATGACCTTCAGCAGGCCGGACTGCGCGAGCTGCTCGACCAGGCGTCGGTACTTCGGGAGCATCCCCGCGTGGTGCACGCCGATGCCGTGCTTCACCAGGCGGGACAGGGTCTTCCCGAAACCCGGACTGAACCGGAAGCCACCGATCAGCTCGGCGATCCGGTCCTTCTCCTCGCGTGTGCACACGTTCACGCTGGTCAGCGCCTGGGCGCGCTCGAGTGCCGCTGCCTGCGTGAAGTGCACGACGTAGATCGGCGCCTGGTGGGTGGTGAGCAGCTCCTCGATCGTCTCGTGCAGTGGGGTGAGCGCCCACTGGTAGGTGAGCGGGACGGGCCTCGTGGCGCTGGTCACCACCGCGGTGTCCCGGCCGTTGCGGCGGGAGAGGTCCTCGACGAAGCGGGTGACATCCCCCAGCGTCGCGGACATCAGCAGGAACTGGGCCTGCGGCAGCTCGATCAGCGGCACCTGCCAGGCCCACCCGCGGTCCGGCTCGGAGTAGAAGTGGAACTCGTCCATCACCACCTGACCGACGTCGGCGGACGCGCCCTCACGCAGCGCGATGTTGGCCAGCACCTCGGCCGTGCAGCAGATGATCGGCGCGGAGGAGTTCACCGCCGCGTCCCCGGTCATCATCCCGACGCTCTCGGCCCCGAAGACCTCGATCAGGGCGAAGAACTTCTCCGACACCAGCGCCTTGATGGGTGCGGTGTAGAAGGTCCGGCGTCCCTGGGCCAGGGCGGTGAAGTGGGCTCCGGTGGCGACCAGGCTCTTGCCGGTGCCGGTCGGGGTGCTCAGGATGACGTTCGCCCCGGTGACCACCTCCAGGAGCGCCTCCTCCTGCGCGGGGTAGAGCGTCAGGCCCTGGTCACCGGCCCACGCCTCGAACGCCTCGAACAGGGCGTCGGGGTCGGTGGCGCCCGCGGGCAGGCGGGACAGCAGGGGCTCGGGAGGCATCGCCCCCATGGTCCCCGACCACCGGCCGTTCACCGAATCGCAGGGCGGTCCGGTGAGCGGTCACCGGCGGGGGAAGTCGGCCTTCCGGATCAGCGCGTGGATGCCCGTCGTGCGGTCCACGACCTGTGAGCACTGGAAGTCCGCCGCAGCCGAGAGATAGGCGTAGGCGACCGGTCCGGCCAGACCGAGCTCCTCGGTGAGGAACGCCATCGCGTGGCGTACGGCGGACCTCATCGCCCTGTCCAGGCTGGTCGTGTTCACTCCACCGCCCGGCCCGTCCGGGTCGCTCAGACCGATCGGCAGCCAGTGGTCCGGCGTCTCCGCGAACGGGTAGCCGAACGCCACCTTCGGCGCCTTCGTGCTGCCCTTCTTGACCACCGTCAGCCGGAACGTCGGCCGCAGCGAGCCCTCCATCGCGGTGAGCGCCACCTCGCCGTCACCCTGGACCATGTGCGGGTCGCCGCTGAAGAACATCGCGCCGGGGACCTGCACGGGAAGGTAGAGCCGGGGGCCGAGAGTGAGGTCGTTGATGTCGATGTTCCCGCCGGCATCCGTCGGTGGCACCGAGTCGACCACCGCCCTGGTGTCGCGGGCCACTCCCATCGTGCCCATGAACGGCGCCAGGTCGAAGCCCACCGGCACCTCGCCCGGCAGCCGGCCGCGCAGCCCGCCCCGCGCCCGCTGCACTGACGCGAAGACGCTGATGTTGCCGCCCTGGTTGAGGTACGGCTTGTTCGCCGGGTTGCTCCGGAACCGCTCGGGATACTCCCCCGGCAGCGCCCCCTTGCCCTCCCGGTTGGAGATCACGCCGTAGGGCACCCGCAGCGGCAGAGCCAGCATCTCCACCTTGAGCACGTCTCCCGGCTCCGCACCGCGTACGGCGACCGGCCCGGTGATCACGTGCGGACCCGGGCCGTCGTGCTTGGCATGCGCAGCGACGGCGATCGCGTCGGTGAGGACCTGACGCTCCGGGACGCCGTACTGCTCGAAGAACTGTCGTGGGTCCTTGCCCTGGTCCTCCAGCACCCCCTCGTGCAAGATGGTGTCCATGGTGACCACGGCGCCGGAGGGGACCACGGCGACGGGGGCGCTGGTCCGGTTCGGCAGCTTGCCCCAGTAGACCTCGTCGGCCTTCGCCCGGATGTAGCGTCCCGGTGCCCGGCCGACCCCCGGCTGCAGGACCCGCACGCCCGCACCCGAGTGCCGCGGAGCGGCCGCTGCCCCGGACTCGGCCCCGGCGAGCGCCGCGCCCGACCCGACTGCTGCCACCGCAGCGGCCCGCAGCATCGCCCGGCGCCCGACGGCACCGGCCGCCACCACCTGGTCGAGGCCGGGCTGGTCGATGCCGGGCTGGTCGATCCCGTCCTGGTCGGTGCGTGCGGCTCCTTGCTGGGGGGACGGTGCAGTCACGGGAGACTCCTGGAGGGCCGAGGTGGAAGCGGAGGCTCAGCGGATCACCGGAGGGTTTCACTGCGATGAGGCAGGCGTTGCGAAGTGGTTACGGCCGGTCACCTGACGCTGTCCCGATGGTTAAAAGAGACAAACAATGACAAGAGAATCCGAATCCCCCCGTGGAACGGTCAAGAACCTGCGACTGTGAGGGCAGCCGCCCGGGGGGCGGGTGCTGCAGTTCTCTTGTGGGGGGCCACACATCTTGTCTCGTCATGCCACGGCGCCGTCGCGCGCCCACACACGCATCTTCACGGCGGTCGTCGCTGCCGCGGTCACCATCGTGCCACTGGCAGGCGCCGTCGGGATCTCTCCCGCCGCAGCCGCCACCGGCGTGGTCTCGCACGTCGCCTCCGCGAGCGTGTCCACCAACGGCACCAGCCACACCGTCAGGGTCCCTGCCGCGGTCGACGCCGGGGACACCCTGCTGCTCTTCCTCACCGCGAACGACACGGTGAGCACGGTCGACGCGCTCCCCGGCTGGACCCTGCTGCAACAGCCGGAGGGCAGCGGCATCCGTGGCCGTGCCTGGACCAAGCAGGCGTCCGACACCGACGCGGACACTCCGCCCAACGTGACGGTGACGACGAGGGCTGCGGTGAAGTCGGTGGTCACCATGGCGGCCTACCGCAGCTCCATCGGCACGTCGTCGGTGAGCGCGTCCAGCTCTGCCATCGTCAACACCGCAGCCGGCAGCCACGACACGCCGGCCGTCGCGGTCTCCACCGCGGGCTCCTGGCTGGTGAGCGCCTGGAACGTCAAGGCCTCGGCCGCCGTCACGCTGAGCTCGCCCACCGGCACCACCCCTCGCGCCACCGCACAGGGCACCGGCAGCGGCCTGATCGCCGGCGTGGTCGCCGACTCGAACGGACCGGTCGCCACCGGCACCGCAGCCCCGCGCACGGCCACGACCACCGCGGCCGTCTCGCGCAGCGTCGACTTCTCGGTCGTCGTAGCGCCCGGCTCGACGGTCGACAACGCGGCACCTGTCGCGCGCTTCACGTCGAGCTGCCCCGCCCTCGCGTGCACCTTCAACGCCTCCACCTCCACGGACGCGAACGGCGACGCCCTCACCTACAGCTGGACCTTCGGCGACGGCACGACCGGCACAGGTGTCTCGCCCGCCCACACCTACCCGACCGCCGGCGCGAGGACGGTGGTTCTGACCGTCAGCGACGGCACCACGACCAGCCAGGTCTCCCAGCAGGCGAGTCCGAAGGCCCCGGTCGGCCCGGGCAACCAGCCGGTCCCCGGCCACACCCGGCTCGCCCCGCAGACTCCCCGGACCAACCTGCCGCAGATCACCACCGGTGAGATCTGGGACTACGAGGTCGTCGGCACCAAGGTCTACGTGGCCGGCGGTTTCACCGGTGGTCGCAACAACGCAGCCGGCAACACCGCAACGGTCGACCAGGCGGACCTGATGAAGTTCGACCTCACCACCGGACTCATCGACACCGCCTTCCGCCCCACCTTCGGCGGGGGCGGGGTCCAGGACGTCGAGGCGTCACCTGACGGCACCAAGCTCTTCGTCGCCGGCCGCTTCACCACCATCAACGGCGTCACCAAGCGCAAGTTCGCCTCGATCGACCCGGGCACCGGCGCGCCGGTGGCCGGGTTCACCGCCGACGCCAACGGCGCCGGCACCGAGCTGGAGGCCACCAACACCACCGTCTACCTCGGTGGGCAGTACACGACCATCAACGGCACCGCCAAGAGCGCTCTCTCCGCGGTGGACTCCTCCACCGGTGCGCTGGTCGGGCGGACGGGCGCGAACCCGGGCGGCACCTTCACGAACAACATCACCGGAGGCATCGGCCCCAACGGCGCGCTGAGCGTCCAGGAGCTGAAGCTCACGCATGACAGCAGCAAGCTTCTCGTCGTGCACACCGGTCGCCAGGTCAACGGCCAGAACCGGTACGGCGTCGCCCTCATCGACACCGCGACGCAGCAGCTGCTGCCCTGGAGGAGCCACCTGTGGGAGGACAACCTCGCCAACGTCGGTGGCATCCAGCGGATCTACGGCGGTGACATCGCTCCGGACGACAGCTATGCCGTCGTCACCAGCGGGTCGGGCGGCGACGCCCCGCCCATCAGCGACACGGTGGTCTCCCTGCCGCTGACGGACACCGGGAACAGCGACGTCAAGGAGAACTGGGTCTCGCGCGCCTTCGACAGCGTCTACTCCGTGGCCGCGACCGAGAAGGGCGTCTACATCGGTGGCCACTTCAGCTGGAACGAGTCGCCGACGGCACGCGACCCGTGGCCCGGCCTGACGAACGTGGGGTACGGCACCGGGCAGGGCCTCTCAGGCTACGGTCTCGGCGACGAGGTGGTCCGACGAGACCACGTCGGCGCGCTCGACCCCGCCACCGGCAAGGCGATCGAGTGGAGTCCGGGCTCGAACTCCTTCGAGGGCAACAAGGCCATGATCGCGACTCCTCGCGGGGTGATCGCCGGCGGCGACGCCACGACCCAGGGTGGCTACAACATCGGGCGGGTCGCGTTCTACGACTTCGACACCGAGACCCTGAACGCGCCGAACGACACCACCATCACGACCCCGATCGAGGGCCGGGTCGAGCAGGCCGGGGCCCCGTTCACGGTCCAGGGCACCGCCAAGGCCGCCAGTGGGGTGCGGCAGGTCCAGCTCGAGGTCAGTGAGGGCAGCCGCTACCTCCAGGACGACCTCACCACCTGGGGGGCTGCGAACACGATCAACGTCACCGTGGCCGACCCGAGCGCGAAGTCGACGAGCTGGTCCCTTCCGCTCACCATCGTCGGCAACCGGGTGCTCAAACTGCAGGCGAAGACGTTCGCGGTCGACGGCAGCAACGACGCCACCAAGGCGGTCAAGCACGTGGAGACCTTCAGCACGGCCGACAAGGCACCGACCGCGTCGATCTCGGCGCCCTCCAGCAGCGCGGCCGTCCCGAGCACGACGTTCACCGTCAGCGGCACCGCCACCGACGACTTCGGGGTCAGCTCGCTCGGCTGGACGATGCGGGACGCCAACAACAGGTACCTGCAGGACGACGGATCGGCCGGGCCGTCGTACCACAGCTTCCGCCTGACGCCGGACGTGGTCGGTGCAGCGTCGACGACCTGGTCGTTCGAGGTCACCGTTCCCAGTGAAGGCCAGTGGCAGCTCCAGGTCACCCCGACGGACACCTCGGGCCAGTCGTCTCTGGACACCATCGACCGGACCTGGATCGTGAGCTCGACCGGGATCGCCCCGACGGTGGACATCGCCAAGCCCGTGGTCGTGGCACCGCCGACAGCGGCCAACCCGGTGACGGTCACGCCCGGCAGCCCGATGACGTTCTCCGGCCGGGCGACCGACGACCAGAACCTGGACTCGGTCGAGATCACCCTGCGCAACACCACCACGCGGGAGAACCTCGCATCCGACGGGACCTGGGGCACCGACGTCCAGGCCGGCCAGTTCCGGGTGTCCCCCCTGAACCTCGACGCGAAGACCTACAGCTGGTCCTACACGACACCCTTCAACCTGAAGGCGGGAAGCTACACCTTCACGGTGCGCGCGACCGACGACGTCGGACTGGTCACCTCGTCGACCAACCAGGGCAGGCTGACGATCAACGCGCAGGTCGCCAACGACCTGCCCCCGGACGGGCTGCTCACCACCACCGGCACCGTGACCGGCCTGCAGTCCCTGCACCTCGACCTCGCCGGGACGGCCACCGACGACATCGGCGTGGCAGGTGTCCTGGTGTCGCTGCAGGACCGGGACTCCAACCGCTACCTCCAGCCCAACGGCACCATGGCGTCCGGTTTCGCAACCCTGAACGGCTCATTGGCCTCACCCAGAGCCACCAGCACCACCTGGACGCTGCCGGTGGACCTGCCGACCCAGGGAAGCTGGAGCGTCACGGCCTATGCGGTCGACACGTCCGGGCAGCAGGACTCGTCCACCACAGGCGCCACGGCGTCGTACCCGATCTACCCCGGGGACCAGGCACCCACGGTGACCCAGAACCTCCTCGCTCCCACCACCGGCACCGTCTTCACCGACGGTCGGATCTTCATCAGCGGCCGCGTCGAGGACGACCAGGCCATCGCCCGGGCCGACGTCGCCGTGGTCAACAGCGCGGGTCAGTACCTCAGCTCGACCGGCACCTTCGGGACGACCACCGGCGAGTCGTGGATCCGGGCGTTCTTGAACTCGCCCGGCTCTGCTGGGTCGAACTACTCCTACACCACCCAGGTGGTGCCGGCGGGGACCTACACCGTGCGGGTCCGCGGCGTGGACCAGCACGGCTTCGTCACCGCTCCCACCACCGATGTGACCGTCACCGTCCAGGTGCCCGCCAGCAACCCGCCGGTGGCCGGCTTCTCCGTCGTGTGCGGTCCTGCACTCGGGGCGGGTACGACGACCAACGTGTGCGAGCTCGACGGTCGCGCCTCGACCGACGAGAACCCCACAGGTCTGACGTACGCCTGGAGCTTCGGCACCACCCCGGCGACGACGGCGTCGGGTGCGGTGATCCGCAAGACCTACACCTCGGCAGCCACCTACACGGTGTCGCTGACCGTCAGGGACGAGTACGGAAACCTCAGCGCGCCGGCCACGAAGACGGTGACCATCGCGGAGCCGGCCGGCAACAGCGCGCCGACGGCGGTGATCAGCGACCCGTCGTGCACCGGGCTCACCTGCAACGTCTCCAGCGCCCTGTCCGGGGATCCGAACGCCGGGGACGTCGTCACCCGCGTCTGGAGCTGGGGGGACGGCACACCGAACAGCACGACGACCGCACTCGCCCACACGTTCCCGGCGGCTGGCATCTATCCCGTCACCCTGACGGTCACCGACGGCTGGGGCAGGGCCACCGCCGTGACTCGGCAGGTGATGGTCACGGCTCCGTAGCCGGCTCAGAGCCGACCGCCGCCTGAGCTGCCGACGAGCTTCTGGGACAGGTAGATCGGGAGGAGCGAGACCAGGATCAGCACCGTCCCGATCACGTTGATCACCGGTGTCTGGTTGGGGCGGAACAGGTTGGTGAAGATCCAGATCGGCAGGGTCTGCACCCCCTGACCGGCCGTGAACGTGGTGACCACGATCTCGTCGAAGCTCAGCGCGAACGCCAGCAGCGCACCGGCCAGCAGCACCAGCCACAGCTGCGGGAGGGTGACCAGCCGGAAGGTCGTCCAGCGGGAGGCGCCGAGGTCCATCGACGCCTCCTCCACCGTGCCCCCGATCTGACGCAGCCGGGCGCTCACGTTGTTGAACACCACCACGATGCAGAAGGTGGCATGGGCGATCGCGACCGTCCACAGCGAGAGCCCGACGCCCATCATGGTCGTGAAGGCGCTGTTGAGCGCCAGGCCGGTGACGATGCCGGGCAGGGCGATCGGCAGCACGATGAGCAGAGAGATGCCGTCGCGGCCGAAGAAGTCGTAGCGGGTCAGCGCGAACGCCGCCAGCGTCCCGAGCACCAGTGCCACCGCGGTGGCGATCAGGCCGACCTCGACGCTGGTGCGGATCGCGTCCTGGGCGCCCTGGTTGCCTGCGGCCACCTTCCACCAGTGCAGGGTCAGGCTGCTCGGCGGCCAGCCGAACGTCTGGTCGGCGTTGAAGGAGCTGACCGCGACGATCGCCAGCGGCGCATAGATCACCAGCAGCACGAGCCCGACCGCCCCGCCGAGGAGTGCGCGGGCACCGCGGGTCAGGGTCATCGCGGCCGCCTCCTCACAGCTGGTCCAGGGCGCCGGTGCGTCGGACGGCCAGCAGGTAGACCGCCATCACGACGACGGAGAAGGTCGCGGTGGCCGCCGCCAGCGGCAGGTTGAGGGACTGCTGGTCATAGACCAGGCTGCCGAGCATCTGGGAGGCGCCACCGACGATCTTGATGGTGAGGTAGTCACCGAGGGTCAGCGAGAACGTGAAGATGGAGCCCGCCACCACGCTGGGCACGATGTTCGGCCACACGACGGACCGGAACGTCCGCCAGGGTCGCGCCCCGCAGTCCTCGGAGGCCTCCAGCAACGAGTCGGGCAGCCGGTCGAGGCCCGAGTAGATCGGCAGGATCATGTAGGGCAGCCACAGGTAGGCCAGGGTCATCGTCGCGGCGGCGAGGCCGAACCCGGGAGTCGACCCGATCGTGGAGTCGAGCACTCCGTTGTCGATGACCAGCAGGCGCCAGGCATAGACCTTGACCAGGTAGCTGGCCCACAGCGGCATCAGGCAGGCGACCACGAGCAGCCGGGCGGTCCGGGGGCGGGCCACCTTGGCCATGAAGAACGCGATCGGCAGGGCCAGGGCCAGGTCGATCACGGTCACCGCGACGGCGATGCCGAGCGTGCGGGCGAGCACCGTGCGGTAGAGCGGCTCGCTGGCGAGCTGCCGGAAGTTCGCGAGCGTCCAGGTGCGGTAGATCTCGCTGGTGAAGGAGTCCTGCACCCACAGGGACGCCACGAGGAGCGCCGCGAGCGCCCCCAGGTAGACGACGCCCAGCCAGACCAGCGGTGCCCCCAGCACCCCCGCGAGACGCACGCGGGGGTGCTGGTGGAGGAACGCGGCGCCGGGGGTCGGCACGGCTATCCCTTGATCTCCTGCCAGGCGGTCGTCCACGCCGCGTAGTCCGTGCAGGTGACGTCCGTGCGGCCGTCCAGGCACTGCTTGATCGGGGTCGACCAGTACCAGATCTTCTTGGCGTACGACGCGTCCGCCGCGTGGTACGCCTTGCAGAACCCCTTGTCGGAGGTCTGGGCGCAGGCCTTGAGGTTGGCGGGTGCCTCACCGAAGTACTCCGCGACCTGGGCGTTGGCCTGGGGGGACACGATGTAGTTGGCCCACAGGTAGGCGCAGTTGGGGTGCTTGGCCTTGGCCGCCACCATCCAGGTGTCCGACCAGCCCGTCGACCCCTCTTCTGGCAGGAACGCCTTCACGGGGGCGTCGGCCTCGGCGATGTTCGCGATCACCTGCCAGGTCGTGCCGATCACGGTCGAGCCGGCCTTGAACGCGCTGACCTCCTTGGTGTAGTCCGACCAGTACTCCCCGACGTCGGCACGCTGCTTCTTCAGCACCGACACCGCCGCGTCGAGCTGCTTCTGGTCCAGCGCGTAGGGGTTCTTGATCCCGAGCTCGGGCTTGGTGTGCATCAGGTAGAGCGCCGCGTCGGCGATGTAGATCGGGGAGTCGTAGGCCGTCACCTTGCCCTTGTGGGCGCCTGCTCCGTCGAAGACCGAGGCCCAGGAGGTCGGGGCCGGCTTGACCGCCTTGGTGTTGTACATCAGCAGGTTGGCGCCCCAGCCGTGCGGCATGCCGTACATCTGGCCGCCCACGGAGTTCCAGGACTTGTTCTTGAGGAACCCGGCCACGTTCGCGTAGTTGCTCGCCAGCTTCGTGTTGAACGGCGCCACCGTGCCCGCAGCAACGAGCCGCAGCGACGCGTCACCCGAGGCGGACACCACGTCGTAGTCACCGGTGCGCATCAGGCTGACCGCCTCGTCGGAGGTGCCGAAGTACTTCACCGTCGCCTGGCAGCCGGTCTGCTTCTCGAACGGGGTGACCCAGTCGACCTTGGCGTCGTTCGAGCCGTCCTCCGCGTAGCCCGGCCAGGCAAGGATGTTCACCGACCCCTCGCCCTTGCCCAGGGACTTCGCCATCGCGACCTTGGGTGGCGTGAAGCCCTGTTGTCCCGGCGCACTGTCGTTGCTCGGCTTCTTGTCGCTGCTGCTGGTGCCGCATCCGGCCAGTGCCAGCGCCAGCACGACGGCAGTCGCCGACAGGAGCGGCAGGCGTGGTCGGCCCCGCCTGGTGTGACTCGAGCGGATCCTCATGCCTGGCTCCTCATCGTCGACTTCTGCGGATGATTCACGGCACCACCGACATCGACCGTGGGTCGTCGGTCCGGACGTCGAGCCGGCGGCAGTGGCGTCGGTCGAGGACGAGGCGTACGGCGTCCCCGGCGCGGGCCAGTTCCTCGGCATTGCTGTGGTTCGCGGTGACACAGGTGACCTGCGTGTCCTCGGCGTCGCGCAGGTCCACGAGATAGCGCGTCACCGCTCCGGCGTACACCACCACGGCGACGACCCCGTCGGCCACGACCTGCTCCGGGCCGAGCCGGTCGCTCCTGAAGTCGGCCGTCTCGAGGCTGATCTTCTCCGGACGGACGGCGAACAGGCCGTCCTCGCCCAGCAGCCGCATGGCAACCGGCGGCTCGAGGAGGTTGGAGGTCCCGACGAACCGCGCGACGAACTCCGAGCGCGGCGCCTCGTAGATCTCCTGCGGGGTGCCGACCTGCTGGATGCGGCCCGCGTCGAAGACCGCGACCCGGTCGCTCATGGTGAGCGCCTCCTCCTGGTCGTGGGTCACGAAGACGAACGTGATGCCGACGTCGCGCTGGATCGCCTTGAGCTCGACCTGCATCTGCTCACGCAGCTTGAGGTCGAGAGCGCCGAGCGGCTCGTCGAGCAGCAGCACCGCCGGGTCGACGACGAGGGCCCTCGCCAGGGCCACCCGTTGCCGCTGGCCTCCGGAGAGCTGCACCGGTCGCCGCTTCTCGAGCCCGTGCAGGGCCACCCGGCGCAGAGCCTCCGCGGCGCGCTCCCGTCGCTCCCGGGTGCCCAGGCCCCTGACCCGCAGCCCGTAGGCGACGTTGTCGAGGACGCTCATGTGCGGGAACAGCGCATAGTCCTGGAACACCGTGGTGAGGTTGCGCTCGAACGGTGCCCGCCCCGTCACGTCCGCACCGTCCAGCTCGACCGTCCCCGCGGTCGGCCTCTCGAACCCACCGATGAGCCGGAGCACCGTGGTCTTGCCCGAGCCGGAGGGACCCAGCATCGAGAAGAACTCGCCGGGTGCGATGTCCAGGTCGACGCCGTCCACCGCGGTCACGCCGTCGAACCGCTTCACCAGTCCGCGCAGGGACACCGCGGGCACCCGCGAGGCCGCGGACGGTGGCGCCCCACTCGGCGAGAGGTTGGTCATGGCCCACTTGCAGGTCGAGACGGCGAGAGACCGAGAGGCTACACCGAGACGGCGGCGGCCGGTGTGAGCGTCGCGACCGCGGGTACCTCGGGCAGATGACCGAGACGACTGCCACCAGCTTCATCGACGTGCTCGGCATCCGGGACCGCACCGCTGATGACGGCCACGCCCGGCTGGAGCTCGACGCCACCGAGGAGCACCGCAACGAGGCGGGCACGCTGCACGGCGGCGTGCTGGCCACCCTGGTGGACACGGCCATGGGCGCGGCAGTCCGCAGCCGAACCGGGGACGACGACGTGCCGGCCACCAGCCAGCTGACCGTCACCTACCTGCGCCCGGGGAAGCCCGGACACCTGGTGGCCACCGCGACCGTGCGCATGCAGGGGGAGAACCTGACCGTGTGCGAGGCGGAGGTGGAGCAGGACGGCAAGGCCCTGGTGCACGCGCTCGCCACCTTCGCCGTCCTGCATCGCTAGGCCGACAGCGCGGTCCGCAGCGAGTGCCAGCCGTCCCCCGGCGGCCAGGAGGCAGGGGTCAGCGGCGGTCGAGCAGCACGACCGGGATCACCCGGGTGGTCTTCTTCTCGTAGTCGGCGAATCCGGGATAGCGCGACTTCTGGGTCTCCCAGACCGGCTGGCGCTCCTCGTCGTCGAGCACCCGAGCCGTCACCTCGAGCGTCTCGGTCCCGACCTCGACCCGGACCTCTGGATGCGCCAGCAGGTTGTGGTACCAGTCGGGGTTGCGCTCCGCTCCGGCGGCGGAGGCGAACACGGCGAAGCTGTCGCCGACCGCCTGGTACATCATCGGGTTGATCCGCTCCTGGCCGCTGCGCGCGCCGAAATGGTGCAGCAGCAGGAGTGGTGCGCCCTCGAAGTTGCCGCCGACCCTGCCGTCGTTCGCGCGGAACTCCTCGATGATCTTCGCGTTGTAGTCGACCATGAGGGCGAACCTACTCCTGACCATGCGTTCTCACCCCGCCCCCACCGAAGCACCGAAGCACCGCAGCACCGCAGCACCGCAGCACCGCAGCACCGTGGCGGGCGCTCAGGTCCCGCAGAAGGTCCGGTAGTCGCCGAAGTCGTCTGGCGCCGGAGCCGCGTAGCGGTCCAGGCCGGGGCGCTCCTCGAAGGGAGCGGTCACCGCCTCCAGCAGCCGGGCGAGGGGGGCCAGGTCGCCGGTGGTCCCGGCAGCGAGGGCCTCCTCCACCAGGTGGTTGCGCGCGATGTAGAGCGGGTTGACCCGGTCCATCGCCTCGGCGTCCGGGCCCAGCGCGCGCCATCGCTCCAGCCAGCCGTCGAAGGCCGCCAGGTCGAGGAACAGTCCCCGGGACGGCTCCGTGTCGCCACGGGCCGCCTGCCCCAGGGCGCGGAAGAACGAGGTGTGGTCGACGTGCGATGCCTGGAGGAGGGTGAGCAGCTCCTCGGTCAGTCCGGTCGCCAGGTCCTCCTCCAGCCCGTCGGGCAGCCCGAGCTTGGCCCGCATGCCGGCCGACCAGACGGCGGCGTACCGGGCCGGGAACGCGCCGAGCGCCTCCACGGCCAGGGCGACGGCCCGCTCCTCCTCGTCGGCGAGGAGCGGGAGCAGGGCCTCGGCGAGCCGGGCGAGGTCCCACTGCGCCACCACCGGCTGGTTGCCGTAGGCGTAGCGTCCGCCCTCGTCGATCGAGCTGAAGACCGTGGCCGGGTCGAACGCGTCCATGAAGGCGCACGGCCCGTAGTCGATGGTCTCCCCCGAGATCGTCATGTTGTCGGTGTTCATCACCCCGTGCACGAAGCCGACGAGCATCCACCTCGCGACCAGCGACGCCTGCACCGACAGGACCGCCTCGAACAGGGCGAGGTAGCGGTTGTCGGCGTCCGCGGCCTCGGGGTGGTGCCGGCTGATCGCGTGGTCGGCGAGGCGGCGGAGGAGGTCGAGGTCACCCGTCGTGCGGGCGTACTGGAAGCTGCCGACCCGCAGGTGGCTGTTCGCGACCCGGGCCAGCACGGCACCCGGCAGGACGGTCTCTCGGCGCACCGGGCGTCCGGTGGCGACCACGGCGAGGGACCGCGTCGTGGGGATGCCGAGGGCGTGCATCGCCTCGCTGATCACGAACTCGCGCAGCATCGGCCCGACGGCGGCGAGACCGTCACCGCCGCGCGCGAAGGGGGTGCGCCCCGAGCCCTTCAGGTGCAGGTCCCGGAGCTCGCCGCCGGCGCCGGTGAGCTCGCCGAGCAGCAACGCGCGACCGTCGCCGAGGCGTGGGGAGAACCCGCCGAACTGGTGCCCGGCGTAGGCCTGCGCCACCGGTGTGGCGCCATCGGGCACGTGGGTGCCGACCAGCAGACCGAGACCCTCGGGGCTGCGTAGGAAGGCCGGATCCAGGCCCAGCCCGGCGGCCAGCGGCTCGTTGAGCACCAGCAGCTGCGGGTCGGGAGCCTCGGCGGCCTGCCACGGGACCGCCAGCTCCGGGAGCTCACGCGCGAAACGGTTGTCCAGGACGACGGTCCGAGGGAGTGCGACGCTCACCCGTTCAAGATTACGCGAGCGTCCGCAACGTCACTTCTGGGAGGATTCCCGGGTGCGAGCGCCCGAACCGGAGAAGGTGGTGGCCCGGAACAGGAGGGCCTTCCACGACTACCACATCGAGGGGACCTGGGAGGCCGGCATCGTCCTGCAGGGCACCGAGGTCAAGTCGCTGCGCGCCGGCCGCACCTCCCTCGTCGACGGCTTCGTGGACATCGACGGCCGGGAGGTCTGGATGTACGGCGTGCACATCCCGCCGTACGCCCAGGGCACGTGGACCAACCACGCGAGCCGGCGCAAGCGCAAGCTGCTGCTGCACCGCTCGGAGATCGACAAGCTGGAGCGTCGCGTCAACGAGAGCTGGCTGACGATCATCCCGCTCCGGCTGTACTTCGTCGACGGTCGCGCGAAGGTGGAGATCGCGCTGGCACGAGGCAAGAAGACCTGGGACAAGCGGCAGGCCCTGGCCGAGCGGCAGGCGGTCCGTGAGGTCGAGCAGGCGGTCGGGCGGCGCCTCAAGGGGATGCCCGGCTGAGCCCGCACACGAGGTCTGTGGCGACTTACTGCGGGATACTGGGGGCATGGAGAAGCTGACGATCACAGAGGTCCTCGACGCCGGTCTCGCCGACTGGCGCAAGCTCAGCCAGGCCCTGCATGCACGGTTCCGCACCGGCGACTTCGCCCGCGGCCTGGCGTTCGTGACGGCCGTCGGCGAGGCCGCGGAGGCGGCCGACCACCATCCCGACGTCACACTGACCTACTCGTTCGTGGACCTGGAGCTGATCAGCCACGACGTGGGCCGGCTGACCGGGCGCGACCTGCGTCTGGCCCAGCGCATCAGCGAGATCGCGCGTGAGCAGGGGGTCAGCGCGGACCCCACCGTGCTGGCCGAGGTCGAGCTCGGTCTGGACACCGCCGACTACGCCGCCATCGGCCCGTTCTGGGCAGCGCTGCTCACCGGCAGCCCGGACTCGCTCGACGGCAACGACGTCGTCGACCGCGCGGGCCGGGTGCCGCTGCTGTGGTTCCAGGACACCGACGCGCACGAGACCCCTCGCCAGCGCCTGCACATCGACCTGTGGGTCCCGCACGACCTCGCCGAGCAGCGCATCGCGGCCGCTGTCGCCGCGGGCGGGCGCGTGGTCGACGACAGTGAGGCCCCCTCCTTCGTGGTGCTGGCCGACGGGGACGGCAACCGGGCCTGCGTGTGCACGTGCCTGGAACGCTGAGGACCGGGCGGTCCCGACGCACGCTCGGCGAGGCGGTGGCCGGCACCGCGGCCTACCAGCTGGCGCGGTTCCGTCGAGGCGGCCGCGCGGCCATGGCGTGGGCCCTGCGGCTCTCCGCGGCCGCGGTCGCGAGCTATGTGGTGGCGCTGGTGCTGTTCCCCGGCACCCAGCCGCTGCTCGCGCCGCTGACCGCGCTGCTCGTCGTGCAGGTGACTCCCGTGAGCCTGCTGGCCAGCGGCCTGGACCGGGTGGTGTCCGTGGTCTCCGGGGTGGCGCTGGCGGTGGCCTTCTCAGCCGTCGTGCCGCTGGCGTGGTGGAGCCTGTGGGTGCTGATCGCGGTGTCGATCATGATCGGCCAGGTGCTCAGGCTGCGCTCGAACCTGATCGAGGTCGCGATCAGCGCGATGCTGGTGCTCGGCGTCGGGTCGCTCGGTGCGGACCACGCGGCCTGGCAGCGCATCACCGAGACGCTGGTCGGGGCCGCCGTCGGCATCGCGTCGAACCTGCTGCTCCCGCCCAAGGTGGCCACCGCTGACGCGGGCAACGCCATCGACGGGCTCGCCGAGCGCCTCGGCCGACTGCTGTCCCGGGCGGCGGAGGAGCTGACCGACCTGGGGCCGCGCGGGCACGATGTCGCGCTCCGGGCCGACGACTGGCTGGACGAGGCGAGAGCGATCACCCACGACATCCCGACCGTCGGAGCCACGCTGCTGCAGGCCGAGCAGGGCCGTCGGCTCAACGTGCGGGCCGTAGGTCGTCCGGACGCGGGGCCCGGGCTGCGCCAGGGGCTCGAGGCGGTGGAGCACTCGGCGGTGGCGGTGCGGAGCATGTTCCGCGGCGTCCACGACGCGACGTCCGACGACAGCTGGCCCGACGACGACGTGGGCGAGGCGGTGCTGCTCGGTCTCCAGCAGGTGCTGCGGGAGCTGGCCGCCGGCGTGGACGCCTTCGGCGACCTCGTGCGGGCCGAGGCGCAGCCCCACCCCCACGACGTGGTGGCCCAGACCCAGCGGGTGCGGTCCGCGCTGGCCGGTCTGCACGAGGCGCAGTCACGGCTCGACGACCTGCTGATGACGAGAAGCGCTCCTGTGGTGCTCGAGCTGCACGCCGGCGTGCTGGCCACGGTCAAGCGCCTGCTCGCGGAGCTCGACCTCGACAACCGGCTGCGTCGCGAGCTGAGGCTCGGGCGCAGCCAGCGCCGGCCGACGCCGGGAGCGACCCGGCCGGCGCCCCCGGTGCCGACCGTGCCGCCGGCGCCGCACGTCCCGCCCGAGGAGGAGCCGACCCAGGACTTCCGCCTGCCGTGACGGTTGCTCCCGCAGCCGCACGCGTCATCGACTGAGGTCGGCCTCCACCTCCAGGCGACCCAGCTTGTGCGGGTTGCGGATCGCGTAGATCCGGGTGATCCGGCCGTCCTCGACGACCAGGCTAGCGACGGTGTCCAGCGCGTCGTCCAGGTCGATCCGCATCGCCGGCTCGCCGTTGAGCCACACCTGCCGGGTCTCGAACGTGCCGACCCAACGGGACAGACCGCTCAGGAACGCCGCCACCTTCTTCGCGCCCTGGATCGGCCGCGGAGCCGCGGAGACCACGCCGCCACCGTCGGACACCACGACGACGTCCGGCGCGAGGACCTCCAGCAGCGCCTGCAGGTCACCGCCCTGGACCGCCGCCAGGAACCGCTCCACGACGGCCCGCTGCTCGGCGCTGCTCACCTTCATCCGGGGGCGCCTCGCCGCGACGTGGTCCCGAGCCCGGTGGGCGATCTGCCGCACCGTCGTGGGCGTCCTCCCGACCGCCTCCGCGATCTCGTCGTACGGCGTCTCGAACACCTCGCGCAGCACGAACACCGCCCGCTCGAGGGGGCCGAGGGTCTCCAGCACGGTCAGCATCGCGATCGACACGCTGTCCGCGAGCTCCACGTCGTCCGCGACGTCCGGGCTGGTCAGCAGTGGCTCGGGCAGCCAGGGTCCGACGTACTGCTCGCGCCGCCGTGCCTGCGTGCGCAGCCGGTTGAGCGCCTGACGGGTGGTCGTGCGCACCAGGTAGGCCCGCGGGTCGCGGACGGCCGCGCGAGCGGCGTCGTCGAGTGCCGCCCACCGCAGCCAGGTCTCCTGTACGACGTCCTCAGCGTCGGCGGCCGAGCCGAGCATCTCGTAGGCGACCGTGAACAGCAGGCTGCGCTGGGCGACGAACGGGTCGTCGGTCATGCCTCCGACACTAGGCCGCTCCGCTGGGCGAGGGGCGGCAGGCCGCACGCTGCCGAGAACCCCTGCGCCTCGATGCCCAGGCTGGAGTTGACCCGGGTGAACTGGTTGGCCAACGCGACCCACGCCGTGAGCTCCACCAACGCCTTCGGCCCCAGCTGCTCGAGCAGCCGAGCCGACAGCTCGTCGGTGACGGCCGTCGGCGTCTGCGTCATCGCCTCGGCGTACTCCATCACGTCGCGCTCCAGTGCCGTGAACACGTCCGACTCGCGCCACCGCGGCACCTCGCGCGCCTTGTCCACGTCGAGCCCCTCGTTGCTCGCCGCGAAGTAGCCGAAGTCGAGGCACCAGCCGCAGCCGACGAGCGACGCCACGGCCAGGTGGGCATAGGACTTCAGGTTCTCGTCGCACTCGCTCCACTTCGCGGACCTCTGGCCGAGCCCGAGGTAGAACTTGAGCACCGGTCGGTGGTGCCACATCACCTCGAGCGGCTCGGCCACCTCCCCGAACATCTTCGTGCTGATCCGCTTCATCACGGCGCCGTACACGCCGGTGATCTCGGCCTTGGGGACCCGGGTGGTGCTGGTCATGTCTCCTCCTGGTGCGGGCTGTCAGCAGGGTGCCGCAGCGTGTCGGCATCTAGACACCGGCCGACCCCGATGCGTGACACTCCTGCGGAGCTCTGTCCGCTCGACTCCGCTCGACTCCCCTGGAATCCCCTCGACAGACGACGGGCCAGGGGGTAGAAAACCTTCCATGTCCACGGTCCTGGAGAAGCTGACCCTCGCCACCGGTGCGTCCTGCACGAGCATCGGCGTCTACCACCTGCTGGGAGGCACGGCGACGGTGCCCGGCGAGCAGGATGCCGGACCGACCGTCGACAGCCGCGAGCGGTTCTACGGAGCGGTCTTCGGCGGCTACGGGCTGGCCTGGCTGAGGGCCGGCCGGCAGTCGCCCCCGGACGCGACCGAGATCCGTTGGCTGGCAGGAATCTTCCTGCTCGGTGGTGGCGGCCGGCTCCTGTCCCTGGCACGGCACGGTCGACCCCACTGGTTCCAGGACGTGCTGACGGTCATCGAGCTCGCGCTGCCACCGGTGTTCTTCTGGCTGACCAGGAGCCCGCGCACCCGGTAGCCGTATGCTGGGCCCAGCACGTGGTTGCGCCTAGGGTTCCGCCGGCCGCCCGCCTCGATCAGCACACACAACGAGGGTGAGCCGGGTCCGGTCCGAGCGGCGCCAGGACGGTCTCGGCAGCCAGCCGAGGGTCGCCCAGACCCAGGGGACAAAAGCCCGGAGGGGGTTCTGCCACCCTGCCCCGACTCGTCGGGACATCGGACCCCCGGGAGCCACACCGTGCCCATTCACCCAACCGGCCTCACAGCCGGCCTCGCCACCACCACCGCCGCCTCGTCGGTCGGCCTCGCGGTCGTCGGCGCGGTGCTCCTCGCCGCCGTGCTGCATGCGGTGTGGAACGCTCTCGCGCACGCCATCACCGACCAGCTGGTCGGGTTCGCGCTCATCGGTGCGGCCGTCACCGTGGGCGCAGCCGTGATCGTGCTGGTCTCCCCGGCGCCAGCGACCGCGAGCTGGCCGTTCCTCGCCGCCTCCGCCGTGCTGCACGTGGCCTACAACCTGTTGTTGATGCGCTGCTACCGGCTCGGGGAGTTCGGCCAGGTCTACCCGGTCGCGCGCGGCACCTCCCCCCTGCTGGTGGCCGTCGCCGGCGCCGTCCTCGTCGGTGAGCAGCTGTCGGCCGTCCGGCTCGCGGGCGTCGTCGTGATCTCGGTCGGGCTGGGCACTCTGGTCTTCGTCGGGGGGATCCCCACCCGGGCCGCGCGTCCCGCGATCGCAGCCGCTGTGCTGACCGGGGTGACCATCGCGGCCTACACGACTGTCGACGGGCTGGGTGTGCGCAGCGCCGACACGGTCGCCGGCTACACCGGCTGGCTGTTCCTGCTGCAGGGGCCGGTCCTCCCGCTGGCCGCGCTGGTGGCCCGGCGCGGGCTGCTCTGGCGTCAGGTCCGGCCGCACCTGCTGGCCGGGCTGGCCGGCGGACTGCTGTCGCTGGCCGCCTACGGGCTCGTGCTCTGGGCCCAGACCCGCGGCGCGCTGGCGCCGATCGCCGCACTGCGGGAGTCCAGTGTCATCGTCGGGGCCGTGATCGGCGCCGTGGTGTTCGGCGAGCGGTTCGGTCGCTGGCGCATCGCTGCCACCGTGCTCGTTGCCGGGGGTGTCGTGCTGATCACCCTGTGACCAGCGGAGCGACGGGGGCATCGTCGGCGACGCGTGCGCGAGGAGTGCCGACGAGGGCGGGTGAGCTGGCGGGCGTCGACCACACCCGGGTCTCGAGGAACTGCTGGAAGCGTTGTGCCGCGTCGACCGTGGCGAACTCGAGGTCGATCAGCACGTAGAGCGGATCTCCCACGGGCTGCATGATCCGCTCGCGGACGACGCCACCCTCCCTGCGTTGCGGCGCGAAGCGGTCGAACGCCAGGTGCCAGGTCTCGAAGTCACTGATCGAGTGCTCGATGAGCAGCGTGGCCATGGCGTCTCCTGTGGTGGTCGGTATCGGCTGCCCACGACGCTAGGTGGCCCCCACCGTGGGCACCATCCCAGCGATCTGGGATCTTGTCGGACGTAGGGTCGCAGGATGCGAGATCGCGTCCGGGGTGCACCACTCACCGCGGCCGTCGAGCGCATCACCGTGGGCGAGGACGACCGGGCACTGCGGGCGCACCTGCTCGAGGTCGTCGCGAGCGTCGTCCCGTTCGATGCCTACGCCTTCTTGCTGACCGACCCCACGACAGGCGTCGAATGCTCGCCGGTGGCCGACGTTCCGGACCTCGCCACGTTGCCGAGCCTGATCCGGCTGAAGTACCTCACGGCGACGAACAGGTGGACCGCTCTGCCCCCGAGCGGCGCCGCGACCCTGCAGCAGGCCACTGCCGGGCGGCCCGAGCAGTCACTGCTCTGGCGCGAGCACCTGGCGGGACTCGGCATCCTCGACGTGCTGTCGGTGGTCTTCACCGACCGCTTCGGGTGGTGGGGGTTCCTGGACCTCTGGCGCCGGACGAGCCGGTTCGCGGACCACGAGCTGGCGGCTCTGTCCGAGGCACGACCGTCGATCACCGCCCGGCTGCGGGCGGTGCAGGCTGCCGCGCTCGCCGCTGCCGGGACGCCGTCGGTGAACCGCGGCCCGGGCGCACTGGTGCTCTCCCCCGCTCTGGAGGTGCGTGCCCAGACCCCCCAGACCGCGGACTGGCTGGCGGCCCTGGTTCCGCCGCCTTCGCGGAGGAGCCCGGTGCCGGCCAGCGCCTACAACGTGGCCGCCCAGCTGCTCGCCGTCGAAGCCGGCGTCGATCTGCATCCGGCTCAGGCCAGGGTCCACCTCGGCGGCGGCAGCTGGCTCACGCTGCGGGCGGACCGGCTGGCGGGCGACGGACCGGTGGAGGAGCGGGACATCGTGGTGACCATGGAGGCGTGCTCACCAGCGGAGCGACGTGACCTCTTCTCCCGGGCCCACGGCCTGACCGTCCGGGAGGACGAGCTGCTGGGCCATCTCGCGGCAGGAGCCGACAGCCACGCCGTCGCGCGACTGATGTCGATCAGCGAGCTCACCGTCCAGGACCACCTCAAGTCGGTGTTCACCAAGACCTCGACGTCGAGTCGACGCGAGCTGCTGGCGATGTCCCAGGGGTCGTGAGAGGTCGGCTCGAGGATCCCCTCACGGCAGGTCGATGGTGAGGACGGCCGGACCAGGTCCCGGACCGTTCGACGCAACGGGTCTGGTGGTGGTCTCAGCGGTGGCGGGTGCCTCGTCCGGGGCCGTGTCCTTCGGGTCCGTCCCGGTGCTATCTCCGTGCGCAGCCCGGGACACGCAGCTGCACAGGGTCGTGCTCGCCGCCTTCTGGTGCTCGTCGAGGAACACGTCGCGGTGGTCGACGTGGCCGTGGATGTCGAGCACCTTCACCGTGCACAGACCGCACTCGCCCTTGCGGCAGTCCCACATCACCTCGATGCCGGCACTCTCCAGGGCGTCGAGCATCGACTCGTTGGCGTCGACCCGCACCTCCTTGTCGAGCCGCGGGATCCGCACCATGAAGTTCTCGGCCGCCCAGGCTCCGCTGTTGCCGAAGGTCTCGAAGCGCAGGCTCGGAGCCGCCAGCCCGTGGTCGATCCAGGTGCGTCGCAGGGCGTCCATCAGCCGGATGGGACCGCAGACGTACATCTCGCTCCGCGCTGCAGCCGGGTGCCGGGCCACGCCGGAGACCGCCTCGTCGACGTCGAGGGGGGTGCCTTCGTCGTCGACGTGCAGGCGGAACCGGTCGCCGTGCTCGTCGGCCAGCTGGTCGAGGTAGGGCATCACCTTGCGGCTGCGTCCGACGTACACGAACTCGTAGTCGACGCCACGCTCGCGCAGCACCGAGGCCATTGCCATCAGGGCCGTGATGCCGATGCCGCCGGCGACCAGCACGTACCGTGCGGCCCCGACCCCGAGCGGGAAGTTCTGCAGCGGCTGGGTCATCTCCACGACGTCGCCCACTGCCAGGGCGTGCATGTGCCGCGACCCGCCCCGCGACGCCGGGGCCAGCTGGACGCTGAGCGTGAGGCGACGCCCGCCGTCCTCCGAGCGGACGATGGAGTACGAGCGGGTGACGATCCGATCGGGGCGGGCGTCGAGCCTCAGGCGCAGGTCCACGTGCGACCCGGCCCGGGCGTGCTGAGCGTGCTCGGGCTGCAGCACGATGCGCTGCACCTCGTGAGCGACGGGTTCCGCCTCGACGACGACGCCCTTCTGCCACGACGGCTGGTTGTTCGCGGCCATCCGCCTCAGCCCTCCCCGGAGACGCGGGCGTCCTCGCCGCCACGGCCTTCGGCAGCCAGCATCTGGTCCAGGATGCGCCGCACCCACATGCCTCCGCCATCGATGTTCAGGCTGTAGAACTCGTGCCCCGGGTGCGCGTCGATGCCGGCCTGCTGACCGATCAGCATCGTCTCGTCCTCGGCGAACACCCCGTGCACCCCGTTGCGCAGCTGGGTGGTGATCAGCTGGCTCTCGATCCGGAAGTTTCGCATGAAGGCCCAGAAGTAGTGACACGTCCGGTCGGTCTCCGGGGTGATGGTGTTCATGACATACCCGTTCACACCCTGGCTGCGGTCCCCCTCCGGAGCACCGGTGCCCACCTTGGCGACCCCGACATCGATGTTGATCGTCGAGGGTGCCTCGTAGTGGATGATCTGCCACCGGTCCACCCGCCCCTGGAAGCCGGGGAACTTGTGACCCATGATCTGGGCCCAGAACGGCGGCGCCTCGATGTCGTACATCCACCGGCTCACCGTCACCCGACGATCCCCGTCCCGGGTCACCACGAACTCGGACTCGCTCAGCTCGTCCTGCCCGATGCTGCTCGAGTGCACGAACTCCTCGTGCGTGAGATCCATCAGGTTGTCGAGCACCAGCTGGTAGTTGCAGCCGGCCTTGATCGTCTCGCCGTCCCCAGCCCACTCGTCGTGACCCATCTGATGCATGTCCGGCACCTGGTCGGGATCCGCCAGGTCCGGGTCCCCGACCCACACCCACACGAACCGGTGCCGCTCCACCACCGGGTACGACGGCACCATCGCGGACGGGTTGATCGTCCGCTGCGCCGGCATCAGGGTGCACCGCCCCGCCGAGTTGTACCGCAAGCCGTGGTAGGGGCACTGCAGCTCGTCCCCGAGCACCTTGCCCATCGACAACGGTGCCAACCGGTGCCAGCACGCATCATCGAGCGCCACCGCACTGCCGTCGGTGGTCCGCCACAGGGCCAACGGCCGCCCTGCCACCGTCCGCGCCATCGGCTCCTTCGCGGTCACCTCGTGATCCCACGCAGCCACATACCAGGCGTTCAGCGGATACGGGAAGATCTTGCTCGTCGCCGACCGCGGCGGCCCACTCGTCTCCACAGCCGCGGTTGCGCTGGACTCGCTGGGCTCGGTGCTCGGGCGGGTCAGATGCGTAGTGATGGCAGACTCCCTCATGATAACTATGGAGATAGGTACGTTGTCCGCGTCACACTACCTATCTCCATAGGCAACTGACAAGACCTCGACAGGAGATTCCCGAGTGAGCCTGCGATATGCACTCCTGGCACTGCTCAGCTCGAGAGCAATGACCGGCTACGACGTGTCCAAGCACTTCGGCCAGTCCGTGGCCCACGTGTGGCACGCCCCCGACTCCCAGATCTACCCCGAGCTGCGACGGATGAGCCAGGAGGGCCTGCTGGAGGTGCAGTCCGTCACCTGGGGAGCACGCGGCGAGAAGAAGGAGTACCACGTCACCGACGCGGGACTCGACGCCTTCCGCGCCTGGATGAACACCCCGACCGAGGCGCGCCGCCAGCGCGACCCCGCCTTCCTCAAGGCCGCCTACCTGGAATGGGCGGACCCCGAATCGGCACGCCGGGAGATGCGGGCGCAGATCTCCTTCCACCAGTCCCTCCTCGACCTGCTCGAGCACACCCGCAGGACACTGCTGGACCGCACCCATCCCACCCTCGCCCGCCGCCTCCAGCACTACCCACCGGCCGAGCACGACCGCATCGTCGCCTGGAAGGTCTTCGCCTACGACGGCCTGATCGGCCAGGCCCGGCTTCAGCTCGAGTGGGCACACCGGGGCCTCGAGCTCGTCGACTCCTTCGGCACCGGGGGCTCGGCTGCGCTCGACGACCCGAGCGTCATCGACGTGTCGGAGGCACTGAGGTAGCCCACTGGGTGCTTGCCCGAGTGAGCACCGGATCCGGACGGTGTCCTTTCGAAGCGAGGATAGGTTCGTCTCGTGACCGAGCCGATGACTGCCCACCTGTCCGACGAGCTGGTCGTCCTGCTGCGCTCGGCAGCGACCTGCTACATCGCCACGACCATGCCGGACGGCTCGCCGCAGCTCACCCAGACCTGGGTCGACACCGACGGGCAGCACCTCATCATCAACACCGTCGTCGGCTTCCAGAAGGCCAGGAACGTGGAGCGCGATCCGCGGGTCGCGGTCACCGTGTCCGACCCGGCCAACCCCAGCCGATACCACGAGGTGCGCGGCCGGGTCACCGAGGCGACCACGGACGGGGCGACCGACCACATCGAGCTGCTCGCCCAGCGCTACCTGGGCGGCCCCTACCCCTGGTACGGCGGCCGACAGCAGCAGCGACTGATGCTGAGGATCACTCCTGAGCGCATCAACTCGATGGGCTGACCGCTGCCGGCAGCCCTAGACGACGGCGGTCTTGCTCTGGTGGACCATCAGGCCGATGAAGGCCGCGACACCACCGCTGATGACGCCGGTGACGACGTGGTTCGTGGTCTGGGCAGCCAGGCTCGCCGGCAGGCCGATCACCACACCGTTCACGACAGCGCTCATCGCCGCGTCGATGACCGCCCCGATGACGCCGGACAAGAGCGCCTGTGAGGTCGCCTGGTCGTTGACGCGATCGCGACGCACCCAGCGCTCGTACACGGCGACCGCCGCGGTCCCGGCGACCATCCCGGCGACCGCGCCGGAGAGTGCGTGGCCGGCGACGTTCGCCGCCGCGCCACCGGGCACACCCAGGACGAACCGTCCGAGGAGAGCGGTCACGACGCCGCAGGTGACCGCGAGCCCGAGGCTGAGCGGGACGGCGACCCTCAGGCGGCGACCGAGCGTTCCGGTGCGAACGGGTACACGCGTGGCGGACAGACTCTCGTGGGACATGGGCTTCTCCGGTGCTCGGACTCCGTGTGCTGACCGCCACACTGAACTCGACCACGGCCGCTGGCGACACACCGGTTTCCACTCATCGGGAAGCCGGTCTGCTCGAGATGACCGGTCTGCACGACCCGACTACGGGCGGACGACCTTGACCACGGCCGAGACGGTGTCGAACCGTGCAGGGCTGTGCACAGACGCCGTGCGAACCGCGAAGGTGCGGGTGCTGCCGACCCGGGCGCCCCTGACCTTGGTCACCTTGACCGTCAGCATGGCCGACTGACCGGGCCGGAGGCTGGCGGTGCGATACCTGCCGCTGAGGACCGCAGCGGTCACGTTCGACCGTCCGGACAGGTAGGCAACGGTGAGCTGGGCGCTTTTGGGCATGCCCCGGACGGCGATCCGGTCCGCGGCCTGGCCGCGGTTGGTGATGCGGACGTCGAAGGTCGCAGTCGTCGCCGGGCGTCCCCTCAGGTCGGCGGTCACGCGCTGACGCGCCGCGACGTAGACCTGCCTGCCCACGAAGGCGTGACCGGCCAGCCGGATCTCGGCGTCCGGGCGGTACGTCGGAGCCGCACCCGGAGGGTTCACAGGCGAAGTGCCCGGGGTCGTGCCAGGCGTGGTGCCAGGCGTCGCGCCCGGGGTCGTGCCGGGCGTCGTGCCCGGGGTGGAGGTGTCGCCGATCTGCAGGGTCTGGGAGATGGTGCCGGTGTTGCCGGCCGGGTCCGTGATGGAGGCGAGGACGGGGTAGCTGCCCGACGGGAGGGTCTCGGCGCTCACACCCCAGGTGCCCCCTGGGTGCACGGTCGCCGTCAGGGACTGGCCGCCCAGGCTGAGGTGCACGACCGTGCCTGCCTGCTCTGCCGTGGTCCCGTAGGTCCACGGCGAGGTGTCGGACGTCGCCCGGGTCGCGCCGCCGTCGATCGTCAGCACGGGCAGGGTGACGTCGACGGTGAGCACCTGGCTGGCCGTGCCGGTGTTGCTCGCACCGTCGGTGACCGACGCCACGACGCTGTGCGAGGACTCCGTCAAGGTGTTCGCGTCGACGGTCCAGGCGCCGCCGGCACCCGCAGTGGTGGTCAGCGCCTGGGTGCCGACGGCAACGGTCACGATCGGCGTTCCCGGCTCGTCCGTCGTGCCGGAGATGGTCGGGGG
>CAXSHL010000006.1:0-40373 GCA_964237315.1 uncultured Nocardioidaceae bacterium | reverse complement strand
TGTCGCGCCCCCGGTGATCGTGACACCTGGTGCGGAGGTGTCCACGGTGAGGGTCTGCGTGGCGGTGCCGGTGTTCCCGGACGGGTCGGTCACCGAGGCGACCAGGTCGTGCGGCCCGGTGCCCAGGGTGTCCGCACTCACGGTCCAGGCGCCGGCAGTGGCATGCGCGGTGAGCACCTGCGACCCCGTCCGGACCGTCACGAGGGGGACTCCGGGCTCGTCCGTCGTACCCGAGATGGAGGGGGTGGTGTCCTTGGTCGACCGCGTGGGGCCGCCGTCGATGGTCACCACGGGTGCCACCAGGTCGTCGATGGGCTTGGTGATCGGGCTGTTGGCCAGGGCCACGGCGCCAGCGGCGAGGACGCGGCCCTTGAGCGACGCACCGTCCCCGAAGTCGACCGCGCCCGCACCGAGCACCGTCCCGGACCACTTGACGTTGGCGCCGAACGCGACTGCGCCGGCGACCTGCCAGTAGACGTTGTTCGCGAGAGCGCCGTTCTTCAGGACGACCTTCGTGGAGGCCGCCGAGCTCAGCGCCGCTCCCGCCTGGAAGACGAAGAGCGCGTTCGGGTTGCCGCCGGCGTCGAGGGTGATCGTGCCCGTGTTCGTGATGGCCGCCACCGACGTGTAGAGGCCGGGCGTGTAGGTCTTGCCTGCCTGGTCCCCGGAGAACGCGGTGCCGCCGATCTGGGCCACCACCGCGTCGTACGCTGCCTGGCGGTCGTCCTGAGCCGTCTGGGCGGTGCTGTCGGCGATGTGCGTCTCGCCGGTCACGGTGCCGGGAGGGAACCCGGCGAGCGTGCCCGTGACCCCGAGATCGAGGGCGAGCACGGTGCCGGCGCCGGTGTTGGCGATGCTCGGTCCGGCGAGCACCGAGAAGTTCGCGGCGCTCTGCAGGTTCACCGGCGCCGCTGCGGCGGCCGGTGCGGCGCTGGCGGCGGACATCCCCGCGAAGGGGGTCAGGACGAGCAGCAGGCTCGCTCCGACGGCCACCCGGACCGTGCGGGACCTGGCGACGGTGCGGAACGTTCGGGTTCGACTCATCAGCTGGCGCCTTCTGTCGAGGCACTGGCGTCATCAGCGCGGTGGTCCGCGCGGGCGAGTCTCAGCAGTTGCCTTCGAGTCTGACAATACAGACATATTGACCAATCCGCGGCCGAACCCGAGCCCTCAGGAGGCGACCAACACCGCCCCTGTCGACTCTGCTGCCCCGCGGTGCCTGCGGGCGATGACGACGGACGCGGTGATCAGCCAGAACGGGAACAGCACGTAGATGACCAGGCCGCCGGGCGGGATACCGGCATCGCCGAGGGCGCCGAGCACACCCAGGACGACGCTGAGGATGGCGAACCACCTGGGCAGGACGGCGCCACGGATGCCTCCCCACCCGGTCGCGACCAGTGCCGTCGCCAGGCCGATGCCCGCCCCGGCCCAGCTGAAGTAGGCCACATAGCTCAGCGCGTGCAGAGCAGCGTCGTCGCGCGCGTCTGCGGCGCCGTTGATGAGGCCCCAGTTCCACATCACCATCTGCGACAGTCCGGCGACGACCACCAGCCAGCCGCCGTACGCCACGCTCGAGTACGTCGCCTCGTGCGCCTCCCCGGAGCGCAGCAGGTTGCGGACCGCCGCCGCGAAGAAGAGGAGTGCGATCCCCATCAGGACCAGGCACCCCTGCGCCGCGTAGTTGAGGCCGAGATGGTCGCGGATGATCTGGCTCGTCGCTGCGCCGGGCACGTCCTTGGGGCTCGTCTTCTGCAGGAAGCTCTGGCCGATCCAGCACAGGCCTGCGACTGCGCCGCTCCATGGAAGGAGCTTGTCGAACGTGGTGAGCTGCATGGTGCACTCCGTCTCGAGGGAGGGACCGGGCGGCCCCTCGGTGCACCGAACATCGCCGGTCCGCCGACCTGGGCGCACGAGGTGGATGTCCCGACCAGGCCGGGAACAGTTCCCGGGCACCTATCCGCACCGCCCCCCGGACACTCACACTGCTGGTATGAATCCTGTCGTCGCGCTCAGCGCCGCAGCAGTCTCCGTGCTTGTCGGGGTCCTGGTGCTCGTGCGTGGGGGGCAACGTCGGATCGGCTGGCTGCTCGTCGCCCACGGCGTCTGCTTCGGCGCCATGCTCACCAACGCCGGCACCAGCACCACTCAGGCCGGGATGGTGCTCGACCAGCTCGCGGCCGGCAGCTGGGTCTTCCTCTTCCTGTGGCTGGTCCTGATCGCCTACCTGGTGCCCGACGGCCAAACCCTGTCCCTGGGCTGGCGTCGTTGGCTGCTGCTCGGGCTGGCCGGGGTGGGTGCGTTCCTGGTCGGGTCGTCCGGCGACGCAGACGGCTTCCGGGAGATCCACGCGGGCGCCGACCCCCCGATGCGCTGGTTGCCTTCAGCCGTCTCCGGCGTCCTGGGAGTGGTCGGTCTGCTTCTCACCGCCCTCCTGTTCTTCGGCGCGGCGTTCGCCGTGCGCGCCCGTCTGCGACAGTCCGCGGGAGACGACAGGCTGCAGCTGCTGTGGCTCGTCTGGGGCGCGACCAGCCTGCCCCTCGCACTGGTGCTCGCCTGGGTCGCGCACTTCGCCCTGCACGACAGCACGTTGACCGTCGATGGCGCCCTCGTCCTTGCCGGGGTCGCCCTTCCCGTCACGATCGCGGTCGCGATCCTGCGCCATCAGCTGTTCGACATCCAGCTGGTGCTGAGCCGGACCCTGACCTACGGCGTGCTCATCGCAGCCGTGATCTCGCTCTACGCCCTTCTGCTGTTCGCGGCTGAGCGGTTGCTCGGGAGCAGCACCGCTGGAGGCGTGCTCGCCGTCGCACTCGTGGCGGCCGCGGTGCACCCCGCCTACTCCGTCGTCAGCCGGCGGATCGAGCGTTGGGTCTACGGCTACCGCGCCGACCCGGCAGCAGCGCTGCGGAGGCTGGGTGCAAGCCTCGACTCCTCGGACCCGCTGCACGTCGTCGCCACCATCACCGCATCCGTCGCCGACGCGCTCAACGTCGAACGCGTGTGGGTGGAGGACACGGGCGCTGGGTCTCATGACACCGGCGAGTTCAGAGTCCCGCTCCTGCACCGCGGCGACTCCGTCGGGGACCTCGTCGTGGAGGTCCCACCCGGCCGACGTCTCTCGCCCGCAGACACCGCCCTGCTCCACGACCTGGCCAGGCATGCGGCGGTCACGGTGCGTGCAGCGCAGCTGGCCGGCGAGCTGCAGGCCTCGCGATCACGGATCGTGACTGCTCGTGAGGAGGAGCGCAAGCGCCTGCGCCGAGAGCTGCACGACGGCGTCGGGCCGTCGCTGGCCGCGGTCCTGCTGATGCTCGAGGCGGCACGGTCCCGCGAGAACGTCACCGAGCGCAACGCTCTGCTCGCCGAGATCCGGGACGAGACCAGGGCCGCCATCACCGAGGTACGACGCGCCGTCGACGGACTGCGGCCACCCGCGGTCGACGAGGTCGGGCTCGTCGGCGCAATCCGGCAACGGGCCGCCACACTGTCGACCGAGCGGCTCCTCTTCGAGGTCGACAGCCCGAGCGCCCTGCCCGCCGTACCCGCCGCCGTCGAGGTCGCGGCATTCCGCATTGCCTCGGAGGCCATGAACAACGTCGCCAGGCACTCCGGCGCCACCCGGTGCCGTGTCGAGATCGCCTGTGACCAGAGCCTCGATCTCACCGTCGCCGACAACGGCCACGGGAACACCGGCAGCGGTGGTGTCGCCGGCACCGGCGTCGGCTGGGTCTCCATGACCGAACGAGCAGCGGAGCTCGGCGGGTCGTGCACCATCTCCGATCGCGTGGAGGGCGGCCTCGTCGTACGCGCCGTGCTGCCACTGCGCGAGCAGGTCGCCTTGCAGGTGCTCGGATGATCCGCGTGCTCGTGGCAGATGACCACCCTGCCTTTCGCCGAGGGCTCGAGCTGATGCTGGCCGACCTCAACGACCTCGAGGTCGTGGGCACCGCGACGACCGGAGCCACGGCGGTGGAGCTGGCCGGGTCGCTCGCGCCCGACGTCGTGCTGATGGACCTGCGCATGCCCGACCTCGACGGCATCGAGGCAAGCCGCCAGCTCACCAGGAGTGCGCTCGCGCCCGCTATCGTCGTGCTCACGATGTTCGAGGACGACGACTCGGTCTTCGCCGCCATGCGTGCCGGCGCACGCGGCTACCTCCTCAAGGGAGCGGACCAGGACGAGATCGTCCGAGCGATCCGCGCCGCCGCGGCGGGTGAGGCGATCTTCGGTCCTGAGGTCGCCGCCCGCGTGATCGACCACTTCGCCTCGGGCGCCGGCTCGGCGCCGACGTCCTTCCCGTCCCTCACCGAGCGCGAGCGCGGTGTGCTCGAGATGATCGCCGCCGGCAAAGGGAACGCCGCCATCGCCCACGAGCTGGTGATCAGCCTCAAGACGGTGCGCAACCACGTCTCGAACATCTTCACGAAGCTGCAGGTGTCCGACCGTTCGGCTGCCATCGTGAAGGCCCGCAAGGCCGGGCTCGGCGGCAGGTAGGCCGCCGGTCGCCTCCGACCACCATCACTTGCACCCCTCACGAAAGGAAGACACGACCCATGACAGCGACCACTTCCCGCAGCTCCGGCTGGCTCTCCGCAGCCGACTGCTCGCCCGCCGACTTCGCTGCCCTCGTCGAGCAGGACACGCAGCACTCGGACTACCCCTTCGCGGATGCCGTCGAGGGCAACGTGCTGATCTACGGCGACACGTTGCGTGCCGCAATCGGAACCGCCTCCGAGAGGGCCGCGGTGCAGACCGAGCTGATGCGAGCGTTGACCGACGGGCCCGGCGTCGCCGTGTTCAAGCAGGCCTTCACCGACCTGTCCGTCGTCGACCGGGCCACCGAGGCGTTCCTGGACCAGATCGCCACCGAGAAGGCGGCCGGTGTCGCCGGTGGGGACCACTTCGCCAAGCCCGGCGCGAACGACCGGGTCTGGGGTGCCCTGGACAAGCTGGCCCTGGCCCACCCCACCGTCTTCGCCGACTACTACGCCAACGACATCATCTCGCTGGTGAGCGAGTCCTGGCTGGGTCCGGGCTACCAGGTCACCTCGCAGGTCAACGTGGTCAACCCCGGTGGTCAGGCGCAGACCGCGCACCGTGACTACCACCTCGGTTTCATGGACGCTGCAGGGGCCGCTCGCTTCCCTGCCCAGGCACACCGGCTGTCGCCGGCGCTGACCCTGCAGGGCGCGGTCGCGCACTGCGACATGCCCGTCGAGACCGGCCCGACGCTCTACCTGCCCTACTCGCACCAGTACGAGCTCGGCTACCTCGCCTTCCACCTTCCGGAGTTCACGGAGTACTTCGGCCATCACTACACGCAGCTTCCCCTGCAGAAGGGCGACGCCGCATTCTTCAACCCCGCCCTAGTCCACGGCGCCGGAACGAACATCTCGACGTCGGTCCGGAGGATGGCCAACCTGCTCCAGGTGTCCTCGGCCTTCGGGCGGGCGATGGAGACCGTCGACCGCCTCGCGATGTGCCGCGCCCTGTTTCCGGTGCTGCTGGAGAAGAAGGCCACCGGCGCGTCCGACCGGGACCTGAACAACATCATCGCCGCGTCGGCCGAGGGATATGCCTTCCCGACCAACCTCGACCGTGACCAGCCGATCGGCGGCCTGGCACCCCAGACCCAAGCCGACCTCGTCCGCCAGGCCGTCACCGAGGCATGGACCCAGGACGCGTTCGAGTCCGCTCTCGTCGCTCAGGCTGCCCGCACCCGCCCCCACGAGAAAAGCACTCGACGCCCTAGAGCACAGGACGGGTAGGGGTGCGACGCGCATGAACCGCATCACCAGCCCGTTCGGGTTCTCCTCCACGACCACCGACGTCACCCAGGGCATCGACCTGTCCGGCAAGCGCGTCGTCGTCACCGGAGGTGCCTCCGGCATCGGCGTCGAGACCGTCCGGGCATTCGCTGCCATCGGCGCCGACGTCACGCTCGCCGTACGCAACCCCGTCGCTGGACAGCAGGTCGCCGACTCCATCAAGGAGACGACCGGCAACGACCGCATCGCAGTGGCGCGTCTGGACCTCGCTGACCGGCAGACGATCCGCGACTTCACCTCCTCCTGGCAGGGCCGACTCGACGTCCTGGTCAACAACGCCGGGATCCTGGCGCTGCCCGAGCTCCAGCGCACCCCCGAGGGCTGGGAGCTGCAGTTCGCGACCAACTACCTCGGCCACTTCGAGCTGGCCCTCGGGCTCCACCCGGCGCTGGTCGCCGCCGGGGACGCCCGGATCGTGTCGGTGAGCTCGAGCGGGCACCTGTTCTCGCCGGTGATCTTCGACGACCCGCACTTCCACTTCACCCCCTACGACCCGATCGTGGCCTACGGCCAGTCCAAGAGCGCCACCACGCTGCTCGCCGTGGGCGCCACGAACAGGTGGGCCACGGACGGCATCACCGCCAACGCCGTCATGCCGGGGGCCATAGCGACGAACCTGCAACGCCATACCGGTGGGCTGCGGGCCCCGGTCGAGCGCCGCAAGAGCCCCGAGCAGGGCGCATCCACCACCCTGTTCGCCGCCACGTCCCCGCTGCTGAAGGGGATCGGTGGGCGCTACCTCGAGGACAACAACGAGGCGGCGCCCGTCACCCACCGCGGACCGGACCTGACGGGCGTCGCGCCGTACGCCCTCGACGCCGACAACGCCGACCGGCTGTGGGACCTCTCGCTCGAGCTCCTCGGTCGTCGAGCCGGTTCCCGAGGCGGTCGGTGACAGCTCATGCCTGCGCGCGCGTTCACGCCTCGATCACCGAGGGCAACGCCAAGCGGTGGCCAGGGAGTCGACCAGGAGGCGTAGCGACCTGCCCGGCAACGGGCTGGGGCCGGTGAGCACGCGAAACACCACCGGCCCCACCAGCTGCGCCGCCGCCAGCCCGAGCGGCGGCATCCCAGGAGCCGAGGAACGCACTCGCGACAGGACCGTGCACGCACTGGGGGTCAGCAGGTCGGCCTGCTCCACGAGCTCCCGTACGACGGGGTCGTGCTGGGCCTCGCCCACCAGCGCGCAGTAGGCCAACCCCGCCGGCGACGTGGTCAGGAACTGCTGCAACGTCCTGAGGTAGTGCAGCAGGTCGTCGGCGGGGTCGAGGCGCGGTCGGGTCACCAGCTCCTCAGCGGCGTCCTGTACGCACGCCTCGAGCAGGATCTCGGCCTTGGTCGACCACCAGCGGTAGACCGTCTGGCGACCCACCCCCGCACGCTCGGCGATGCCCTTCATCGTCATCGCGGCGTAGCCCTCCTCGACGAGCAGGTCGTCCACCGCCTCCAGGACCGCACGGCGGGCCGACTCGCTGCGGGGTCGCCCCGGCCTGGGGCCGCCGATGGGCGCCGCCGCCTTGCTCGTCACGGACACCAGGCTAACCGAGACACGGTGCCCCGTATATGGTGTGACGACTGACTGGGATGCGTCCGCATCGACACCGTGGAGAGGGGACGACGAGAGTGTGCGCGGCCTGCGGGATTCCTGAGCATGTCGCCGAGCCGGAGGCCGTTGCCGCCGGCGAGCAGCCCGCCGCCAGCCGACGGCCCGGCGATGGCACGCCTCGCAAGTTCGCCGCCCTGAGGAACCGGGACTGCCGACCGTACCTGTTCGGGGCCGCTCTGGCCATGATGGCCGACAACATCGAGCACGTGATCACGTACTGGGTGCTCTGGCAGCGCTTCCACTCTCCGGCCCTGGCGGGCTTCGAGGTCATCAGCCACTGGATGCCGTTCCTGCTCCTGTCGGTCTACTTCGGCTCGCTGGCGGACCGCCATGACTGCCGCCGTGTCATCCAGGCTGCCCAGCTGTTGTTCATGGCCGTGTCCGTGGCGTGGGGAGTGCTCTTCCTCACCGGGTCGCTCGCATCTGGGAGGCCTGTGTGCTGCTGGTCCTGCACGGTTGCGCGGGGTCGCTGTGGGGTCCCGGTGAGCAGCTGATGCTGCACGACTTCGTGGGCAGTCAGGAGCTGCCCAGCGCCGTACGCCTCAACGCGACGTTCCGCAGCCTGGGCATCCTGTGCGGACCGGTGGTGGGATCCGTCTTGCTCCTCGGGCTCGGCCCTACCACCGGCATCTTCCTCAACGTGGCCTTCTACCTGCCACTGACCCTGTTCCTGTTCCGCACCCGGTTCACCGGGCACACGCGAGACGGTGAGGTGCGGCGCCCGAGGGTCGGCATCATGGACTCGGTCCGGGTGCTCCGTGAGGTCGGTGGAGACCACACCCTGGTCTCGATGATCGTGCTGGGCGGTCTGGCGTCCTTCTTCGTCGGCGCATCCCTGCAGTCGACGATGCCGATCTTCGCCCAGGACCTGGGCGCGGGAGCAGCCGGGACGGCGTACGGCGTGCTGCTGTTCGCCAACGGCGCCGGAGGGGTCGTCGGCGGCATCTTGCTGGAGGCCACCGGGCGGATCCGCCCGAACGTGCCGGCGGCCGTGGTCAGCACCGGCGCGTTCGGTCTCACCACCCTGGTCTTCGCGGCAACCACCAGCTACCCGGTCGCCCTGGTCATGCTGGTGGTCGGCGGGGTGGCCAACCTGGCCGCGATGTCGATCGGACAGACAGTCGTCCAGCTGCGCGCGGCTCCCGCCGACCGTGGACGGGTGATCGGGGCTACGGCGTCTCCGCGAACGGCCTGCGCGCAGGCAGCGGCTTCACCGTAGGACTGCTCGGAGCCGCGGTCGGCGTGCACTGGTCGCTGGGCCTCAGCGCGGCCGCGCTCTGCCTGGGCACGGCGACGGCCGCCGTGTACGCAGCGCGAGCCCCACAGAGGTGACGACCGCGGCACGCCGGGCTGTGTATCAGGTGAGCGGTCAGCGGCTCCTTTAGCTCCTGACCGGACGAGCTTCGTCCTCACGGTGTCGAAGGAGAGTCGATGGCCCTGTTCATCGTTGGTGTCGTCGTGGTCGCGGTCGGCGGCTACCTCATGTACCAGAAGGCGAAGATCGCTCCGTTGTCATCTTCTGACAGCGAGCCGGACTACTCCCAGGCTTCGACGAAGGTGGGGGCAGCGCTCCTCATCATCGGCTTGCTGCTCGCAGGGATCGGGCTGTACGACGGCGGCTCCGGTGACGGAAGCTGCAACGCCGACGGGGTGTGCTCGCACACGCCGTAGTTCATGGTCGGGCTCACACAGCGTCGAGACATGCGTCGTAGGCGACGACGTGTCGCAGCCACGCTCACCCCAGCGCCAGAACGAGGCCCGCCGCGAGGATCAGCGCGGCCGTGAGTCCGTGGATGCCGAGCGCGGTGGCGAGACCTCCGCCGTTGCTGCGCACGATGACGGCGTCCCCGATCGGCGTGATGGCTGCGGCCGTGAGCGCCCAGCCGAGCGCCTGGGGGCCCGCGGCCGCCCAGACCACGAGGAGCACCGCCCCCGACGTGACATCGCGGATGCCCTTGGTCGCCGCGAGCGCGCGAATGTTGTCGGCCGCGACTCCGAAGTCGGTGGTCGCCCGCTGAGGGGTCAGCAGGAAACGGGTCCCGAGGACGATGATGGCGGCGCAGGCGACGACTGCGACCACCAGTGCTGCGAGATGCATGGGCGAACCTTCCAACGTTGGATCTAGCGGCGTTATCTAACGATGCTACCCTAGGCGTATGGCGCCACGACCAGCCCCCGACCTGGACCAGCGACGCGAGGGCCTCCGCCGTGCCGCCCGAGACCTCGCCGAGCGCGAAGGGTGGGCCGCCGTCACCATGCGCCGCCTCTCCGGCGAGCTCGGCGTGACCCAGCCCGTGCTCTACTCCGTCTTCGCCGGCCGGCAGGCACTCGTCGATGCGGTGGCTCTCCAGGGCTTCAGTGACATCGCCGCGACACTCAGGGCGGCGGGAGAGGCGCCGCTGGCGCGGATGCGTGCCTACCTCGACTTCGCGGCCGATCACCCGCGGGTCTACGAGGCGATGTTCTCGATGCCGACCGGACTGGCCTTCGCGGCTGATGAGACTCCCGAGCCGCTCCATGGTGCGTTCGAGGCCATCCGTGACGCCTTCCCCGACGCTGACGGCACCCGGGCGGAAGTGGCCTGGTCGGTCCTGCACGGCTTGGCCAGCCTCCAGGCTGAACAGCGTCTGCGCCCGAGTCAGGTGCAGGCCAGGCTCGACCTCGCCCATCGCATGCTCACCCGGCAGGAGAGTCAGTGAGGCGCACTCTCATCGAGGTGTCGCGGCCCTCGCGGTCGTGGCCAACGGCGGGGTCTACGGCACCGATACGGACGTCGGGCCAGCATTGCGGACGACGTACCTCGGCTCCAGGCGCGGTGGGAGTCCGTCATCAACGCGCGAGTCGCGTTGCAGGCCATCGCCCTCATCGCCTCGTGCCACGATCCCGTTGGATCGTGTGCGGTGTGACGCATTCTGCCGAGTCGAGGGATCTCCACCCATGCGATCTGTGCCGTGCCCCCTTGAGGTTCGGAGTCGGCGCTGTCGCGGCCGAGCCATGGTCGACCACGGCTCAGGCGCCGTATGTCGTTCCTCGTGCGGGACCTCGAGCGGCTGCATGACTCTCGGCAAAGCCGAGTCGCTCACCGTCACCCCGCGTGGTGACGGCCGCGACCGCTCACCGCCTCGATCACCATGTCGGCGTCATCGACGGTGTTATGTAGGTGGAATCCGACGCGAGCTGCGCCGTCGCGAACTGCAGCGGTCACTCCGCACGCGGCGAGGCGCTCGGCTGCGTCGGCCCGGCGCAGGGTGAGGATCGCGGAGTCACCCGCGGGCATGTCCAATCCTGCCCGCACCCGGTTCGCGAGGCCGACGTCATGATCTCGCACCGACGCGCGGTCCAGCGACGCCAGCCAGGGCAGCGCCACCGCAGCCCCAACGTGGGCCAACCAGGCCGGCGAGACGTCGAGTCGCCGTGCGTCCGGAGCCAGGCGCAACGGGAGCCCATAGATGCTGTCCCATCGCGACGCGCCCGCGTACCAGCCCGCCGCAGCGGGCACGACCCGTTCGAGCAGCCTGTCCGAGACCGCCATCCAGGTCGCCCCGCGAGGAGACAGCAGCCACTTGTAGCCGCCGGCAACCACGACGTCGGCCCACCCCAGCTCGGCCGGCAACCATCCCAACGACTGCGTGGCATCCAGCACCACAAGGGCGTCGCCGCACTCTGCCCGCAGCGCTTGGAGGTCAACCAGCGCGCCGTCGACCGACGCCACGACGCTCACCGCGACCACGTCGAACGACGCAGCCTGCTCAGGCAGAGCGGCAAGAGGCGCCTCGACCACCTCGTGGCCCTGAGCGGCGAAAGGGAAGCTCACGCTGGTGAACTCCCGAGCTGCGGTCAGCACCCGCGTGCCCCGGGGAAGCGACGCCGCAACCCGACCAAGCATCGACGAGACGACGTCGCCGATCGCCACCGACGCCACCGGCACTCCCGCGAGGGAGGCAAACGCCGACCGAGCGATCTCCACGGCGGCATCGAAGTCGGTCGCGGCCGCGCTGCCGACCGCCCACGCCTCGACCGAGGCCCGAACCGCCTCCACCACGATGCGCGGCGGCACACCGATCGAGGGAGTGTTCACGTACCCCGGACCGACATCGAACTCCCCACCGAACGACCGCATCCGCCCACCGTAGGACCAACAACCCGCGGAGAATCACCAGGGCGCGACGAGAACCCCGCGTCGATCGCCGCAAGGCGATCCCCCTGCGGAACGGATTCGTCCCACTTCGGCAGGCTGTTCGGGTCTCGCCCCCGCCGGTTCCGCGTGTGGGATTCGGCGACCAAGCCTGACGCGGTTCTCCGGACACGGGTGCTGTGGGACTGCCCCCAGGGTGGGCATCGGTCGACGGATCAGAAGGGCGGTGGTCCCACGATCGTCATGCTGTCGCTCGAGGCGGCGGCCTGCCGGATGCGGTCGAAATCGGCGGCTACAGCTGGCTCGCCGGGCACCGCGGGCTCGCTGGCAGCCCGGTAGAAGGCCTCGCCGCCGCCAGGCGTGTGCAGACACAGCATTCGTGCCCCCTCCGCCTGGGCCAAGAAGGCGTGTGGCACTCCGCGCGGAATGACCGCGACCCCGCCGGCGCGCACCTCGTGCTCGACGCCGTCGATGTGGAGCAGGATCGACCCATCGAGCAGGTAGAACGTCTCGTCGGCGGCGGGATGGGTGTGCAGCGGCGTGCGCTTGCCCGCCTCGACGGAGTCCTCGAACAGCAGGAATCCGTCGCGCACCTCGCTCTCGCGGACCAGCCAGCTGTGGAGGCCCCCGCCGTAGAACCACCGGCGCTCAGCCTCGTCGGTGTTGCGGACCAAGGGAGCTGTGGTTGCCCGCATGGTGGTGGCCCTTCGCTTCATGGGACTGGTGTCCCACGACGAAACTACGGTACCGTGATGGTGATGTCAACGGCGTACGAACAGACCGGACGAGCCCGTCAGAAGCAGCGCACCCGGACGGCGCTCGTCACCGCCACCCGGGATCTGGTGGCCCTGGGGGGTCGGCCGCCCACGGTCGGCGAAGCGGCGGAGCTGGCCTCGGTGTCGCGTACGACTGCCTACCGCTACTTCCCGACCCAGAAGTCGCTGTTGCTGGCCGCGCACCCCGAGGTTGACGTGACCTCGATGCTCCCCGGAGATGTGGGTAACGATCCGGAGGAGCGGGTGGCGGCCGCGGTGCGAGGGTTCATGGCGATGGTGGTGGACACCGAGCCACAGCAACGGACGATGCTCCGGCTCTCGCTCGAGACCGACACGGAGCCACGACAGCTCCCGTTGCGCCAGGGACGGGCGATTGGGTGGTTCACCGAGGCGCTCGAACCGTTGCTGGGCCAGCTCGGCGCGGGCGGCGTTCGCCACCTGGCGATCGCGGTTCGCGCCGTCAGCGGGATCGAGTCGCTCGTGTGGCTCACCGACATCGCCGGCCTGAGCCGCGAGCAGGCCGTGGAGCAGATGGTCTGGTCGGCCGTAGCACTGGTTCGTCGTGCTGCCCAGGACGCATGAGGGCCGACGCTGCGGGTTCCGGGCCCTTGACGCACGGCCCATGATCGCAGGGGACAGGGCGCCGTGCGGGGGACCTCCAGCACGATGACCTGGTCCGGCAGCGGATCCCGATCCGGTGACGGGGCCGATCTGATCACCGTCGGCGGAATGCGCCGGCTGGTCACTCCTCCCGACTCTCGAGGCCGGCGAGGTCGCGCTCGGCGAACTCGCGGTGCAGCCACTCCTCGTTCACCACCGCCCGCAGGCAGCGGCGCACCGGGAACGACTCAGACTCGGGATACCCCGGCTCGAGCACCGGCTGGGTCATGTCCTCGAGCCGGCCATCGGTGAGGTCGTGCAGCACTCCCGCCACTCCCGCCATCCGGTTGGTTCGCACGGCCAAGACCTCGTCGAGGGAGGGTCGGGCGTCCGGGTCACGTGGTATCCCCGGGGTGTCAGCCGGCATCTCAGTGTGAGCCAGACCGAGCGGGTGGTACGGCGCCGGGTCGCCCAGCACGGCCCGCAGCACCCAGGCGTCGGTGGCAAAGATGAGGTGTCGCAGGGTCTCGATGAAGGACCACTCGCCGTCGACGCGCTCATGCAGCCGAGGCTCGGGGAGCGCCCGGGCGCGCTGCACGGTCGCGTCCCACCGGCGGACAACGACGTCCCATGCCCGCCGGAACCCGTCGGCGTCAGAGGGTCGCACGAGCCTGCGGTCAGGGTCGCGACGGTCGAGCTCGGCTTCGATCAGCGGGCCGACGTCGACGCCGTTGATCCTCACGTCATCGAGGTAGCCGTCGATCTCCACCCGCTGAAGCCAGGCGCCCCGGACCACGGTGTCCTGGAAGTAGACGTTGTGGAAGCGCGACTGGCTGAAGTCGACTTCCTCGAAGCGGCTGTGGCTCAAGTCCGCGCGCAGGTATTCCGTCACGATCCTCACCCTGCCACCACCCGCCGACAGCCGAAAGGTGCCGCAGCGCCTCCCGCGAGCATGGTGCCCCAGCACCTGCGTCGGGTGCGTTCACCGTGGTGCCCTTCAGCCTGAAGGTGTCGGACGTGAGCCGACCGCCGTGTCCTGGTAGTGAGGGGTGAGTTCGACCCAGCGCGCGTGCCAGGCCGGCGCAGGGCTCCCCTCTGACCAGCCGCCGACGTGTGCGGGCCCGTCGCTCGCGAGCGCACGCCCGAGATCCTCCAGGTGGACCTGCCAGCCGGCGCCGTAGAAGGCAAGCGAATCGACCGGCAGGCCGCGCTCCTCGACCGTGAGCCTGGTCCTGGACCCCTCCTCGGTCAGCCAGGCCTCGATCTGGGCCTCGTCTTCCGTGCCCGGCTCCGAGGTGACCAGCAGGTGGTGTGGGGAGTCGCAGACCTCGATCCGTGCCGGCCCGCTCCAGGTGCTCGTGAAGACGGCGTGGACCGTCCCACCCTGCCGCAGGTCTCCGTTCACCTCGGCGATCCAGCGCGCGAGTCGGTCCGGGGTGGTGCACGCCTCCCACAGGTCGTGGATGTCCGTGTCGTACACGTCTTCGACGCGTACGACTCCTTGTGTTCGGTCCAGTGCCTGCATCGTCCCGATGATCCTCACTGGCGTGCCTTCTTTCCTCGTGCGATTTCGGTGTGCAGGGCGTCGAGCCGGTTGTGCCACAGCGCTCGGTACTGCTCCAGCCACTCGTCGACCTCGACCAGCGCTTCGGCTCGCAGGGTGTAGATCCTCCGCTGAGCGTCCCGCCGTACGTCGACGAGCCCGGCCTCCCGCAACACCCGAAGGTGGCGGGACACGCCGGGACGGGCGATCGGCAGTGCCGCAGCCAGCTCGCCGGCGGTCGCCGGGTGCTCCCTGAGGATCTGCAGGACCGTACGCCGACTTGGATCCGCCAACGCCTGCAGCACTGCATCCATAGCATCAAGGTACCCGACCGGTTACGTAACCGCAAGGGTACGCATCATCCTCGGCCTACGCTCTCTTCCGTGTACCTGGAGAACGTAGTTGTCGACGCCACCGACCCACAGACACTCGGCCGGTTCTGGGAGACCACGCTCGGCACCGAGACGCTGACCGACGAGCCGGAAGGTTTCGAGACTCGGCTGACGGTGCCCGACGGCCCGGTGATCGACCTGTGCTTCCAGCGGGTGCCGGAGCCACCCGTGGGGCCACCACGACTCCATGTCGATCTCCGGGGCGGCGAGGACCAGCAACCGGTGGTGGAGCGCCTGCTCGCCCTGGGCGCCAGGCCCGCCGACATCGGCCAGGGACAGGTGCCGTGGGTGGTGCTCGCCGACCCCGAGGGCAACCCGTTCTGCGTGATGGAGGAACGAACGGCGTACGTCGACACCGGTCCGGTCACGGCCCTGCCCCTCGACGTGGCGCACCCCGATCGCGACCGGGACTTCTGGATGTGGCTGACCGGCTGGGTGCCGGTCGACGGGGGCGCGCTGCTCGCCCTCCAGCACCCGTCACGCCGCGGCCCTCTCCTCGAGCTGTGTCCCGAGACGTCGCCCAAGGGGCCGGGCAAGAACCGGATGCATCTGGACGTCCGGCTCGAGTCCGGTGACGACGCCGACGCGCTGGCCCAGGAGATCGGAGAACGCGGCGGTCGCGAACTCCACTTCGACTGGGGCGACCTGCCGTGGCGGCACTTCGCGGACCCCTCCGGCAACGAGTTCTGCGTGCTGCCGTCCCGCTAGCCCAGGGGTAAGGGGACGTCGCGAAGAGTTCCGCACCCGGCATGGGAGACGGAACTTCACCCCGCTGGCAGGATGGTGTCGTGACGACGAACGATCCTCGAGTGATCGGGATGTTGGGCGGGATGAGCTGGGAGTCCAGCGCTCAGTACTACCGGCTCGCCAACGAACTGGTGCGCGAGCGGCTGGGCGGGCTGCATTCGGCCCGGGTGTTGCTCTCGTCGATGGACTTCGCCGACGTCGAGCAGCTTCAAGCCGACGGCCGGTGGCATGAGGCCGGCGAGCTGCTCGCGGCGGCCGCGAAAGGCCTGGAAGTCGGCGGCGCCGAGCTGCTGCTGATGTGCACCAACACGATGCACAAGGTCGCCGACCAGGTCCAGGCCGCGGTCGGCATCCCGCTGCTGCACCTGGCAGAGGCCACCGCGCACGCGATCACTCGGGCCGGACTGGGCACGGTGGGACTGCTGGGCACCGCCTTCACCATGGAACAGGGCTTCTACCGGGAGCGACTGGTCAGCCACGGCTTCACGGTGCTCGTTCCACCGGCGGAGGACCGAGCTGCGGTGCATCGCATCATCTACGAGGAGCTGTGCCTGGGAGTGCTGAACGAGGAGTCGCGGCAGGTCTACCGCGACGTCATCAAGCGCCTCGTCGAAGCCGGCGCCGAGGGCGTCGTGCTCGGCTGCACAGAGATCGAGTTGCTGATTGACGCGAAGGACAGCCCAGTGACGGTGTTCCCCACCACCCGCCTCCACGTCGAGGCCGCCGTCGAGGCTTCACTGGCCAATCGGGTCTGAGCGTCTCGCAACGGGATCGGCGATGCAATCGGGTGACGTGTTACGAGTGGGGTGTCCGAAGTCCGTCGGTGACGATGTTGAGGATGCGTTCGGCGCGGCCGGGCTCGGTCCCGTCGTGGGCGCTGGCGAGCAGACCCTTGAACAACGCGACGAGGTCGGTGGCGGTGACGTCGGGGCGTACTGCGCCCGCGTCTTGGGCTCTCGTGAGCAGGGCCTCGAGCGCATCGTGCAGCTCGTCCCGTAGGGGCCCAGGCAGGGCGATTGCATCGGGGATGTCACGCTTGGCCGCTCCCTCAGCGCTCAGCTGCGCAAGGAAGGCGAAGAACGCGCTACCTGGGTCGGTGTCAGCGGCTCGGCGGCGTGCCACTGCGACGAGCTCGACGACCCGGCCGGTCACGACCGCCTGGAACAGCGCCTCCTTGGTGGGGAAGTGGCGGTAGACGGTGCCGGGTCCTACGCCGGCTCGAGCGGCGATCGTGTCCAACGGCACGGCGAACCCGGACTCGGCGAAGGCGTCGCGTGCAGCGTCCAGGACCTTCTCACGGTTGCGCCGCGCGTCGGCCCGCAGCGGCGAGTCAGCGGTGCCCATTGCCAACCGGGGCGCACGTTCCGTATCGTCTGAGCGGAGTCATCGTTCCGATTGTAGGAGGAAGTCATGACGAGCAGCCCACGTGAGGTCGTCGAGCAGGTCCGTCGGATGGTCGCTGGTGAAGGAATTGTCTTCGCGGACCTCTTCGCCGAGGACGGGGTGCTGGAGTATCCGTTCGCCTTGCCGGGCCAGCCTCGCGAGCTACGTGGACGCGAGGCGATCCGGGACTACTTCGGGGCCGCTTCGAGGTCCCGGCAGCTGTTCGAGATGCACGGGGTCGATGCCATCGTGCGCGAAACCGACGATCCCGAAGTCGTCGTCGCCGAGATCGAGCACCACGGACGCTCAAGCATCACCGGAGAGGCCTACCGATTCCGTGCGCTCGGGGTGATCAGAGTCCTGGAGGGCCAGATCGTGACCTATCAGGACTACATGGATCCCATCGCAACCGCTCGGCTGCTCGGCCGCACCGCCGACCTCGCCGCCGCCCTCAACACAGGGTAGAACCTCCACGTCGTACGGTTGCGAGATGAGTTCTGCTGACATCCGCTTCTACTTCGACCCGGTGTGCCCGTTCTGCTGGCTGACCAGCAGATGGATCCGAATGGTGCAGGCCGAGCGGGATCTCACCGTGGACTGGCGATTCATCTCGCTGCGGCTGATCAACTCTCACATCGACTACGACGCGCATTTTCCGCCGGAGTACGAAGCTGGGCACACCGCCGGGCTACGGCTTCTGCGGGTGGCCGCTCGGGCGCGCGCCGAGCTCGGTCCGCAGGCGCTGGACACGCTGCAGGCGGCCCTCGGGGCGCACATCTTCGACAGCCCTCCACCTGCCGATGTCGCCGACGAGACGGAGCACCGCGAGCGGCGCGGCACCCGGGAGTTCGTCGAGCCCATCCTCAGCGAAGCCGGTCTACCCACCGACCTGGCCGATGCCCTGGACCAGGAGGAGCCCTGGGACGACCAGATCCGCGCGGACGGTGAGGAGGCACTCATGTTGACCGGCAAGGACGTCGGCACTCCGATCATCCACTTCGAGCCCCCGGACGGGGTCGCGTTCTTCGGCCCGGTGATCAGTCGGCTCCCCGAGAAGGAGACGGCCGGTGAGCTGTGGGACCACGTGGTGGGCCTGGCTCGGTTCCCCGGCTTCTCTGAGCTGAAGCGCAGCCTGCGCGAGCAGCCGCAGCTGGTGGGGTTCGGTGTGCCCACGGGCAGCACCGGCAAGCAGGAGGACTGGCACGCTGGCAGTCGCCGACAGAAGAAGTGATCGCCCAATGATCGAGACGCCGGTTGGCAAGCTCGCTCACCCTGTGCGTCTCTTGGCTTCGATCCTGGGATAGCGCCCAACTAGGCTACCGGCATGCTTGATCTGAATGCGCTCGACGTGGACGAGATCGCCACTGCACTCTCGGACCAGACCGACTACGAGCACGTGTGGCCGATCGATCCGCGGACCGGTTCGATCGCCTTCTGGACCTCCGACACCGGCATCGACGGGGAGAACCCGGTCGACCTCGATGAGCTGGACCTGCTCGCGATCGACCCACTTCCCTCACACGTCTGGTACGCCGACATGGCTGACTTCACACAGCAGGTCAGCGACCCTTCCGCACGACAGCGGTTGGCCCGGGCGCTCTCCGGCCGAGGAGCGTTCCATCGGTTCAAGGACGAGCTCTACGAGGAGTACCCGGACCTGGTGTCGGTGTGGCAGGCGTTCCGTGAAACCGTGCTCAACGCCGAGCAGTCGGATGGCTCCTCGACCAAGGACTCATCTCAGAAGCCGCCGCCCAGAACTTCACCGCCGACCACCCCGATCCCGTCCTTCCCTGACAGCACCGCCGCGTCCAGCAGATGCCGTGGCGCCGTTGCCCGCGCTCGTGTGCCGATGTGCCGATGTGCCGATGTGCGAGTGTCAGGATGTGCACATGGTGGGCCGGAGCCACGACCTCTTCGTGGACAGTCTCGGTGGTCCGCGCTGGCACCTCGCGCTGCTGGACCGCGCATCCTCGGGGCCCTCGCGTCGCTGCTGCGCCGGCACGGCGGTACCGGCGACGGCGCTGGTGCGACCCCGGTGAAAACAGGAACTGTCCTTGGGACGGCCGTTTCAGTAGCCCGAGTGCCATACGACCGCGTTCGGCCCTTTCTCACCGACGACGGCGCGGCACGGGTGCTTGGACTCGCACCGGTCCCCGCCGAGCTCGTGATCGGGGCGACAGCTTCGCCGGCACTGGTCTGGTTGCACGGTGCGTACTGGTACCAGGGTGAATACGAGTTCGCTCCGCACTGCGACGGCACCCAGGTCACATACCGGATCCGGAACATCTCGGGGCACCCCGACCTCCTCATCCGGCTCTGGCAACGGCGACTGCTGAGCAGTCAGCAAGCCGATACAGACAGGTTCGCGGCCGAGCTTCCGGCCCGGCTCGCGTGATCTGACCGAGGCGCCGCAGCAGCTCCCGTCAGGCCTCGGTGCCGGTGATGTCGAGCGTGCGGGCCTGCTCGAGGGGGCCGGTGGGTCGGCGCAGCTTCCTTGCGGTCGCCTCTTCCCAGGCGTCCTCCATCTTGCTGAGATTCTCGTCGACTCCCGCGTCGATCAACGCGTCGTCGCGCGCGCGGATGGCCGCCAGGATTCGCTTGTGAGCCTTGATCGTTCCTTCGGCGGCATCCGGCATGCGTAGAGCAAGGTCTCGTCCGATCTCCAGGCGCTTGAGAAGTCCGCGCATCATGGTGACGATGCTCGCGTTGCCAGTGGCGTGAGCCACCCTCAGGTGAAACTGTGTGTCCAGCTGGAGGAGTCGATCTTCACGTTCGACGGCGCCTCTCTTCAGCAACAGGGCCTCCTGGGCGTGGATCGTCTCCTGCATGCGGTCGAAGTCCCAGTCGATCGCGGTGCGGGCGGCGAACTTGGCCACGCTCGGTTCCAGCACTCGTCGCGCTTCGAGGTCTGCGCCGATCTCCGCCAGCCTGATGTTCTGCTCAGCCTGGATGAATGCGATGGGCACGTAGTCGGTGAGTATGAACACTCCACCAGCCGATCCTGGACGCACCTCGACCACGCCAGCCTTGGTCAGAACCTTCACCGCTTCTCTCAAGGTGGGTCGGCTGATGCGCATCTCGCGGGCAAGGTCTCGCTCGCTCGGGAGCCGGTCGCCCTTGCCGAGATCGCCGACGCGAATCCTGTCAGCGATCTGCTCGACAGCTCCCTCGAACGCTCGGCGGGGCCCGATCGGGGTGAAGCCGTCGTACGAATTCGCGACGGGCTGCTCGCTCATGCACGTCATGCTATCGGCGTCGCCTCTGGCTCACTGCGGTGCTGACTGGTGGGCCCGGCACGTTCCCGTCACGCCGGTGTCTGGGCTCAGGCCAAGACGCCGAACTGCACCGGTTCCCCCCTGACGAACGCAGCGACACCGTAGAGGGTGTGGTCCCTGGACCGTCGTTCCGCGGCGGGGGAGTACCACGCGACATGAGGGGTGAGCAGAGTGTTCGGAGCACGCGTGATGGGCGCCGCTGGGTCCAGGGGCTCCTTGTCCACGACGTCCAGGCAGGCGCCGGAGATGTGTCCCCGTTCCAGGGCGTCGACCAGAGCGCGTTGATCGATCACACTGCCGCGAGACGCGTTCACGAGAAGGCTGTCGCTCTTCATGAGCCGGAACTCGCGCTCTCCAAGAAGACCCCGCGTCTGGTCCGTCAGCGGGACTTGGAGGGAGATGACATCTGCGACCCTCAGCAGCTCATCGAGCGAGTCTGCTGGGCGGCACCCTTCGGGCAGCTCCTCGGCGACCGGGTCATAAGCCACCACCTCAGCGCCGAACGCGCGAACCCGTCGCAGCACGCCCGATCCGATGCGGCCGACGCCGATCAGACCGACAGTGGCTCCGTTCAGGGTCCGGAGTGGGCCGATGGATCGCCACTCGCCCCACTCGGTTCGAGCCACCTGGTCCGCTCTGCGCAGCCGGCGCAAGCCGGCCAGCATGAGAGCGACGGTATGTTCAGCAACCTCGTCCGTCGCGAATTCCGGCAGATACAGCACGGCGATGTTGCGCGCGCGAGCCGCATCCAGATCCACCACGTCGAGTCCGGTTCCCGAGTATCCGATGATCTTGACCGAGCGCGACATCGCCGCGATGTGGTCGGAGGTCAGGAGCTCGTAGTCGACGACGACGGCGTCGGCGCCTTGCGTCGAGGCCTGGACATCCTCCGGGGTCGCCAGACTGCCCGACCGCAGTTCGATGTCATGCTCGGGAGGAATATCGGCGAACACCTTCACCGTGAACTCGCCGCGACCGGACACGACCACCGGCCTGCGCTGACCCGGAGAGCGCTCGTCGTGGGAAGTCACATCGTGCCCATCCGTGACATCGCTTCGTGCAGAGACAGTCCCTCGTCCAGCAAGCTGCGCATGGCTTCCTCTCGGCCGAGTGAGTCCGCGCAGAGGACCAGGACTCGGTCTGTCAGATCGTTGTCGAACGCGAGGATTCCGTCCGCGTCGGCGACGACGATGTCGCCGGCGCGGATCGTGAGTCCGCCGATCATCACCTCGCCGTCGACCTCCACGATGTTGCTTGAGACCAAGGAATCCCGAGAGAAGCTCCCGCGTGCGAACACGGGAAGGTGGCCGTCGCGCAGCTCAGCCAGATCGCGGGTGGGGCCGTCGAGCACCACCCCGGAGGCTCCTCTGGTCTCCGCGGCGGTTGCGCACACGTCACCCCACAGGGCGCCGGGTCTGTCTGCCAGTCCAGCCAGAATCAGGACGTCGCCGGTGTGGGCGGAGTCGACGAACCGCGCGAGCGGGCCGAAGTCCCGCTCGCCGCTGTCGTCCGGGCCGAACTGCGCGGTTCTCGCGACCCCGGCGCATGCGTGACCAGCACCGATCGACGTGATGCCACCGGAGACCATGTGGTCAGGAAGGCCGAGTTCGGTCAGCGCGTCCGAGACTGTTGCAGTGCCGAAGCGGGACAGGCGCCGCGTCGCATCCGAGCGATCGTTGTCTGCGTTCATCGCGTTGAGCCCTTCTGGGAGGTCTGCCTCGATCGCGTGGGCCGGGGCTGGGACGACGGCTACCGCTTCGCCTTCGGACCGTTCTCCATGAGATCGGCCAGTGTCGCCGGCAGCGACGTCGCGTCGTAGATGTGACGGTCGGCGAGCCCATCGGGGTGGCCGGTCCGATCGCGGTCCAGCCACACGTTGGGAATGCCGAGGCGCGTCGTCGGCAGCATGTCGTGAATCCAGCTGTTGGCTGCGTGCACCCAGATGTCTGAGTCGTCGATCTCGTCGCGGAACCGGTGGTACGGCGCAAGGTCCGGCTTGAAACCACCGGCACCGTTCGACGTGATCACCTTGTCGAACTCGAAGGTGAGCTTGAGCCGGGTGCGCTCCCAGAACTCGTCGTCCCCGTCGGTGAGGACGACAGGCTTCCAGTCGTTGTCCCGAAGAGCCTGCAGTGCGTCAGGGACGTCAGGGATCACGGGCCAGTCGCCCCAAGCCTCGGCGACCGTGGCCGCGTCATCCGGGCTGATGTGGATGCCCGTGATCTTCGACGCGTCGTTGAGACCTACCTCCAGGATCTCGCGATAGGTCTTCCAGCCACGTGCCTTGACCACCATCTCCTGGACTTGGTAGACCGCGAGCAGCTCCTCACGATCTTGTTCGCTGATCCCGACGCCATCAAGCGCGGTGCGCATGCCCGACAGCCAGTCGACGAGCGTGCCGTAGCAGTCGAATGTCACCCAACGATTCACCATGATGCACCAATCGCTCTGTTGGGACGACCGCAGGCAGGTGTCTTTGCCGGCAGCGCCGCACGTTGTCATTGGGAAAGTTTTAGACCAAGATGCTCGCATGAGTCAAGCACCGGCAAGCACGACTTCGCACAGCGGTCGAGCGTCTCCGGGAGTCGACATACACGCGCTCAACCGTCAGAGGCTGGGGCGCGCTCAGGCTGCTCTCCGAGCTGCTGACCTACCGGCGGCCGTGCTCTTCGATCCCGCGAACGTCCGCTACGCCACCTGCGATGGACAGTTCCTCATCACCAATCTCCACTGCTCCATTCGAATGGCGCTGGTCTTCGCCGAGCATCCCTCGATCCTCTGGGAGTCCGAGGAGACGATGCACGTCATCCACGACCGTTGGGACGGCGACACTCGTCCCCTGAATGCGTTCACCTTCTTCGGTTCCGGATCGAACACGGCAACAGACGCAGCAGCGACGATGAACGAAGTGCGCGATGCCTTGGCCGACCACGGGCTGCTCGACCAACCCTTGGGGATAGACAGGGCCGAGGCCGTCGTGTTCCTCACCCTTGCCCGGATGGGGATCACTCTCGTTGATGCCGCGCCCGCTCTCGAGGCCGCGCGCGCGGTGAAGACACCGATCGAGATCGACATCCACCGTGCCAACGCACGGCTCGTGGATGAGTCCATCGCGGCATTTCTACCGACGATGGTGCCTGGCCGGACCGAGAACGAGATGTGGGCGGCTCTGACCAGAGAGACCTTCGCTCGGGGGGCGCTCCACGCCGAGGCGCGGCTGCTCTGCTCAGGCCCCCGCACCAACCCGTGGATGCAGGAAGCCACCAACAGGGTCGTCCGAGATGGCGATCTCGTCGCCTTCGACACCGACCTCGTGGGTCAGTTCGGGTATCTCACCGACATCTCACGCACATACCTCTGCGGAGACGCACCGGCAACAGCTGAGCAACGCGAGGCGTACTCCGCTGCCTACGAGTTTGTCCAAGGCAGCATTCCTGAGTTCACCGCTGGCCGGTCCTTCCGTGAGCTCGGCGAGCTCCTCGGACCGAGATTGCCGGACAAGTACCGCCCGCTGAAGTACCCGTTCATCGCCCACGGCTGTGGCGCCGCCGACGAGTACCCGGCCATCGTCACGCAGGGGCACCACGAAGGCGTCCTGGAGGCCGGCATGGTCATCAGTGTCGAGGGCTACATGGGCACCCTCGGTGGAAGCGCCGGCGTCAAGTACGAGGACCAGATCATCGTGACCGACGGGCAACCTGACGTGATCTCGCTTGCTTCGCCCGAGACGAAGCTCCTGTCCACAGTGTGAGTCGGCCAACCTGCCCTCCCGACCGGTCGGAGCCTCGGCGAGTTGGAATTCGTCATGGGAGCTCATCCGACTCGCGAAGGACGATGTCGACCGCGGCGTCGCAGTGTTCGTCACCCAGTGGAGTGTGCGTGACCATACCGAGCACGAAGGCGGCGTAGTGATGCATGAGTGAGTCCATGGCGAGCCGCCCGGTGGGCGAGTACCAGCCCTGCGGCTGCGAACACAAGCCGACTGCGGCGAGTCGAGTGAGGCGCACGTCCTCGACTACGAACCGACCGCCGCTGGCGCCGGCTTCGAGGGTCGTCTCCCAGCAGTGCTCGTAGAGGTCTCTCAGGCGCACCTGGGATTCCCGGTCGCGGTCGGGCAACAGGTTCAGGTCTCGGTCGGAGATGACGCACTCGCGCGGCCGCGTACAGCAGACGCGCACGTGGAAGGCGGCCAGGCAAGCCAGTCTCACGTCGGGTGCCGGCACCGCCATCAGTCGATCGGCACACGAGACCATCCATTGGGTTGTGGTCTTGACGATCTCGCTGAGTAGCGCCTCCTTGGAGGCGTAGTAGTGGTAGATCGTGGCCGGATCGACGTGCGCCGTGCGGGCGATCTTGCGGACACTTGCTCCGGCGAAACCGCATTGATAGATCTGCTCGACGGCAGAGTCGTAGATGATCTGACGCGTGCCAAGTCGCGTGACGCCGGACACCGGTACGTCGCCCCCCGAAGACCTAGCGATCGGCATGATCTGGGCCCTTGCGGTCCAAGAACCGCGTGACACGTTGCGTCGTGACCGGGTCGGCGAAGCAACTTGCTGCGGCCGCAAGCTCCCAGTCCAACGCCGACTCATGAGACGTCTCCATTCCGTGGTTGATGCCGTGCCGGGTCAGCCGCCGACCCTCGGACGGGAGCGCGCCGATGCGCTCGCCAAGCGCGAGCGCGCGCGTCATGAGCTCATCAGGCGGGACCACCTCCTGTGCCAGACCCATCCGACGGGCGGTCTGGGCATCGATCGTCTCGCCCGAGACAGCCAGGTAGTGGGCTGCGCCGAGACCGACCAGACGCGGAAGCAGCCAGGTCATGCCCGAGGTCGGGGCGAGGTTGAACGCCGCATCGTCCATCCCGAACACGGCCTCTTCCGACGCGATCCGGAAGTCGCACAGGCACGCAAGCTCGAGCCCGCCGGCGAGGGCGTATCCGTTCACCGCCGCAACCACGGACATGGGTGACTGACGGATCTTCCTCGCGAGGTCGCGCAGCTGCTCGGTGAAGGCGGCATAGCCCGGGGTGGTCATCCGGCTCACCGCGCGAAGGTCCGCTCCGGTGGAGAATGATCGGCCGGTTCCGGTCAGGATCACGCAATCTGCTGTGCCGTCCTGATCGAACCGGCGAAAGGTGGAGATCAGCGCGTCGAGCATGGGGGCGTCGAAGGCGTTGAGCACCTCCGGCCGGTCGAGCGCCACGGTTGCGGTGCGCCCTTGCAGCTGCACGCTCACTCCGGCAGCCCGGGTCGCCTCGCTGGCCGTGGTCGGGGGTTCAGTCACTCGGTCTCCTCGCGATAAGTCTTGACGACGCGTTGGGTCTTGCCTTCCGGACGCGGCAGGGTCCCGAGGGGCTGAACCTCAACGGCCACGGTGAGGTTCAGGACGGCCTTGAGCTCGGCTCGTATCGCGTCGGCCAGGGCGTCACTGCCGGCCAAGGTGACCGCCTCGACCACGATCGAAGGTGGTACGTCCATCGGGGGCGGTTGGTGCAGCCGGATCTGGAACTCGCCGTTCACATCGGGCCGAAACCTGGAAATCACGTCAAGGACGGCCATCGGATGCACGTTGACCCCACGGACGATGAACATGTCATCGGAGCGACCACGGATCTGGATCCGCGGCCCGCCGCGGGTGCAGGCGCAGGGGTCGGTCGACACGACTTCGGCGATGTCGTGTGTCCGGTAGCGGATGAACAGGGCAGCGGTGCGCTGCAGTGTCGTCAGCACCAGCTCCCCCACTGCGCCCTTGGTCAGGGGGATCGATGTTCCTTGCACCGGATCGACGAGCTCGACGAGTACATGTCCGGCGGTCAGGACGTGCATGCCGTCAAGGGCGTCGCACTCGGCGGCAATACAGCCGAGTTCCGCCGTCCCGTAGACCCCTCGGGCCGTGCACCCCCACGTGTCCTCGATCGTCTTCCGGTAGCCGACTGCTGTGAGACCACCTTCCCCAGAGAGGATCGCCTTCTTCAGATTCAGTTCGCCGGGATCGATCCATGCCGCGGCGGCAACCTCGGCGAGGCGTTGCGGGTACGTCGGTGTCGAGTAGAGCAACATCGGGCGGACCAGCTGGCGCATCGTCGCGATCAGTCGTTCGGTCTGGCCGGGACCGTAGGGAAGGACACAGCATCCGGCATGCTCGAAACACAGATGATCCGTCATGCCGCCGACGTACAGGCTGTATCCCAGACACTCGAGCACGAGGTCCTGGGGACGCGCGCCCGCGCACCACATGCAGCGCGCTCCCAGCTCGTAGGTCGACCACAAGTCTTGTCGGGTGAACGGAAGGAGGAAGGGAGTGCCGCTCGTGCCGCTCGTGGCCTGCAACCTGACGATGTCGTCGAACGAAGCCACCTGATGCTCGCCGAGGGGCGGCGCCTGCTCCTGTGAGGCCCGAAGCTCGCCCTTGTCCGTGAACGGCAACAGGGAGACGTCTGTGAGCTCACGAATGGCTACCGTGTCGAGACCGGCCTGGGTCAGCTTCCCCCGGTAGAAGCCACTCCCGTCAGCGGCCTTGGTGACCGTTTGCCGTAAGTACTCGACTTCTGATTGCTCCCAGGCCCAGGGCTCCCGCTCAGCAGACGCGTCCCAGCAGACCTCGTCCGCCGATCGCGAAGTAGACACTTTGCACCACCCTCGACACAGGGCCCTCCCGTGTCGTGCCTTCCTCTCACGCGTTCCAGCGGAGGTCAACCAGTCCGCGCCCCAACACTCGTTGGAACTCTGAGCGAGGGCGTACGGGCAGGAAGCGAGCTGAAGGTGCAGCACTCAAGAGCGAGGCGGCGTCACTCCGCCCAGACCCGAGGCACGCCGCACCGGCACTGCGAGTGGGTCAGTGCCGCTTCGCCGGGTGATCGCGCGGGAGTCCGGCCTCGATCAGGTTGGTCCAGCAGTTGAGGAAGTCCTGGTTGAGCTGTGCGTTGCCGTCCAGGGCGCCTGAGACGACGGCGCCGGTGCGCACCATCATCAGCTGTTGCGCGGTCGAGCGCGGGTCCCGATGGTCCAATTGCCGCAGGAGCTCTTCGATCCGGCCGGTCACCCAGTTCCGGATCTTCCGGGCATGCAGACGCGCGGGGTGGGAGCCGGTGAACTCCGCAGAAGCATTGATGAACGGACACCCGCGCCTCACGGCGCCGAAGTCGTCACGAGTCAGCGCGGTGGCGAGCTCTTCGAGGGCGCGACGCGGGTCCTCGGGATGCGCGGCGATGATGCCGTCGACCTGGTCGTGGTCGTAGTCGCTCCGGCGCTCCAGATAGGCAGAGACCAGGGCATCCTTCGAGGGGAAGTGTCGATACAACGTCACCCGGGTGACCGCTGACTCTGCGACCACGCGTTGCACGCCCACCGCGTGGATGCCTTCGTTGTAGAACAAGCGATCGGCCGTGGCCAAGATGCGCTCCCTCGCCGCGGAAGGTCTTCCCGAGCGCACCGTGGTGCCTGCAGCCTCACTCATCGTGGTCGCGCACCTCGCTGTTCGCCCTGACGCCCCAACCCTTGCCAGGTCCGGACCGTGACCTCTATGTTAGCCACCAGGTGGGTAGATCGATCGGTCTACCTCTGACGAGAGGAACCAACTGTGAGCGCTCCTGTGCTGTTCATCCACGGTCTCTGGCTGCACGCGCAGTCGTGGGACTCGTGGGTCGAGCACTTCGAGAAGGCCGGGTACGACGACTGCTCGGCACCGGGCTGGCCGGGCGACCCCGACAGCGTGGAGGACGCGCGGAAGAACCCCGACGCCATTGCCGACCACGGGATCGACGACGTGGTCGCCCACTTCGCCACGATCATCGCGGCGTTGCCGACGAAGCCGATCCTGGTGGGGCACTCCTTCGGCGGGATGATCGCGCAGCGGCTCCTGGGTGAGGACCTCGCGGCTGCCGCGATCGCCATCGACGCCGCCCAGATCAAGGGGGTACTGCCCCTGCCCCTCTCGGCGCTCAAGGCGACCCTGCCGGTGTTCAAGAACCCCGCCAACAAGCACCGTGCCGTCTCCCTGACCGCCGACCAGTTCCGCTTCGCCTTCGGCAACGCCATCCCCGCGGAGGAGTCGGACAGCCTGTTCGAGCGCTGGGCCATCCCGGCGCCGGGAAAGCCGCTCTTCGAGGCCGCCGCGGCGAACTTCAATCCCCACTCGCCGGCCAAGGTCGACACCCACAACACCGCACGCGGCCCACTGCTCCTGATCATGGGCGGCAAGGACCACACGGTGCCTGAGGCCGTCACGAAGGCGACCCTCAAGCAGTACCGCCACAGTGACGCCGTCACCGACCTCTTTGAGTTTCCCGACCGGGCGCACTCGCTGACCATCGACCACGGCTGGCAGGACGTCGCGGACAAATGCCTCTCCTGGCTGGCAGAGCAGGGGCTGTGAGCATGGAGCTCGCTCTGGCGGGACGGACCGCCGTGGTCACGGGCGCCAGCAAGGGCATCGGACTGGCCATCACCCGTGCCCTGGCCGACGAGGGAGCGACGGTGGTCGCCGGGTCCCTGACCGGAAGCCGCGAGCTCGACGAGCTGGCAACGCGGGCCGACGTCCGCTCCGTGCTGGCCGACCTGAGCACAGCGAACGGCCCGACCGAGCTCATCGAGGCCGCGACCAAGGACAGCAACGGTTTCGACGTCCTGGTCAACAACGTCGGCGCGGTGCGACCCCGGCTGAACGGCTTCGTCGAGGTCACCGACGCCGACTGGGAATGGGCGTTGACCATCAACTTCCTCGCCGCCGTCCGCACCATGCGAGCCGCCATCCCTCACCTCGCCCGGCGCCCGGGTGCCAACATCGTCACCATCAGCTCGGTCAACGCGTTCCTGCCCGATCCAGGAGTGATCGACTACAGCGCCGCCAAAGGAGCCCTCGCCAACCTCTGCAAGTCCTTGTCGAAAGAGCTCGGCCCCGACATCCGCGTCAACACCATCAGCCCCGGCCCGGTGCGGACCGACCTATGGCTCGGCGACACCGGAGTCGCAGCAACCGTGGCTCACGGCAGCGACGTGAGCCCCCAGGACGTCATACGCCAACAGGAAGCAGCCGCCCCCTCGGGACGCTTCACCCACCCCGAGGAGATCGCCGACCTCGTCGCCTTCCTCTGCAGCACCCGCGCAGCCAACATCACCGGCAGCGACTTCGTCATCGACGGCGGGCTGGTGACCACCATGTGACAGCCAGCCGCGTCACTCAACCGCTGTCGACGCACCGATCAGTCGCTAAAGCGCTTACCGGATTCGCCGATAGTCGGGCGTTGCATCCGGCCCCTAGGAACCCGGTTCATCGCGAGTTGCGCGAGCAGGGCAGTGCGTGTCCTACGCAGACCGCGAGCCCGTCGCCGTCTCGTGACGACGACGAGCCGCGAGGGCGATCAGTCTGCTAGAGCCTTCCAGAACACGATCTCGTGGTCGCCCGGCCCGCAAAACTCCCGGATGCGCGCCTCTCGATCGAAGCCACGGGCCTCGTAGAAGGCACGTGTGGCTTCGTACTGACCGGTGCTCGAGGTCTCGACGATGAGAACTCTCGCCTCGGATTGGCCTCTGTCGCGCAGAAAGTTCTCCAGGTGCGCGAGGAGAGCTGTGCCAATCCCCACTCCGTGCTGGGACGGGTGGACGGCGACGAAGTAGAGGTTCCATAGCCCGCTCGCAGGTCCTCATCGTCAGGATTTTTGTGCGTACCTCGTGAGTCACGGCCTTCGGGTCGTAAGCCTGGCTGCGCCGACCCGCACCGCCAGGCATGTCGAACCTGCCGCCTTGCGGATCCTCCGCGCGCCCTCGAAGGCGCGCACGACGACGTGGAGAAGTACCTTGCAGAACCAGACATACATCCGACGCGCCCACGGTCGCGATCAGGCGGCAGTCGCCCGCCTGGCTGTCATCAACAACATGTTCGCGGTCGATGAACTCGAAGGACTCACTGGCGCGTTCATCAGCGCGGTCAACGGGGCGCTCACCTGAGCCTTGCCCGAAGCCAGCTGTTCGTCCCGGGCGCCAGGCCCTTGGCCTTCGGCTGGTCGGCGACGGGGGCCACGGCGAGGGCGACGCCCTCGGGAAGGGACCACTTCAACGCGTGGTAGACCCGCGAGAGCGTGTCGTCGCTGTCAACGAAGGCCAGCCCACCGGCGGCGACGACGACCTCGTGCCACGGCCCGGCAAGGTCCTGTGACGGATCGAGCTCGTGAAGGTCGGCCGAGGTCCAGGCGACGTACACGGTCATCCTGCTGATGTGCCCGTCCTCGCCCGATGCACACGCCGTTGTCGGGCAGGTCCAGCCCGCGCTCAGCAACGGTGGACTGCCTAGGGTGGGGCCCCAACGGAGGCACGGCGCGTTGCCTGGGCGGATGTTGAAAACCTGTACGACACGGGGGAAGTCTGTCTCGTAGGCATCCGATGACGTTGGGGCAGTCATCTTGCTCGAAGGGCGCTGTGGTCGACGGGAACGTCAGCGCTCCATCCGGGTTGGGCCTACGCACTTGCACGGAACTCCTAGGTACGGCAGGTCAGAGGTATCCGCCGACGTCGATCCTGTTACCGTCCGGGTCAGCCATCACGAACGTCCGCATCCCGTAGTCCGCGTCGCGGATTCCTTTGACTATGCGCACCCTGTGCCTTTGTACGTGGGCGTGAAAGGCGTCGGCGTCGTCCACCTTCAGGTGCAGCAGGTTGTACGTTGCGGCCTGGTGAGACGGCCGCAGGGTCAGGTGGATCTCGGCGTGCTCGCGTTCGACGATGACGAACCCGACCGGGTCCCCGTTGTGGAAAGTCTCGCTCATGCCGAGCACACCAACATAAAAGCCAAGGGCGACCTCGATGTCGCGGACGGGCACTGTAGGTGCAGCACGGCCCAAGCGGTAGGGGCGGGGATCGGTCATCACGGGTCTCCTCGTACGCGTAGTGTGAGGCGCGGACGGTGCCGCCGCGAACGGACGAACGAGGGACGGTGCCCTGGACGGTCCTACGCTAGCGCGGTCAGCGCTTCCGAGCCTTCGTGGGGCTCTGCACCTTCGCCGGACTTCGCCTCGGCGAGGCCGCCGCGTTGTAGGTCGGCGATGTGGACTTCCTCCGTCGCCAGATCTACGTCCGCCGGCAGGTGCACCGCATCGAGGGAGCGGTCGAGATCCGGCTGCCCAAGTACAACTCCGAGCGCACGATCCACGTCCCCGACGCGCTGCTCGAGCTGCTCGCCGGGCACATCGCACTGGGGCTTTCCTACGACTGGCTGTTCGCCGAGGTCGAGGACGTCCCACCGCACCAGAACAACGTCGGTCACCGCTGGCGCACGACGCTGAGGAGAGCCGGCGTCACCGGTGTGCGCCTGCATGACCTACGGCACTTCTACGCCTCGGGGCTGATCGTTTCCGGCTGCGACGTGGTCACGGTTCAGCGCGCTCTGGGCCACGCCAAGTCGACGACAACACTCACCACCTACGCCCATCTGTGGCCCACCGCCGAGGACCGGGTGCGGGACGCTGCGGGGCACCTGTTCGAGGAAGTCGTCGGTTCTAGTGAGGGCACTGTGAGGGCAGAACGGCCATACACGCTCTGAACTGCGGCTTTACACGTTGAAGCGGAACGATCACGGGGGGTTTCGGCACTTGTTTGGCATCGCCGGTGGAAGCCGGAAAACAACGTCTGACCTGCGCAAACGCGATCTCGGGACCGTTGGGCGTCGTCGGCGATCATCGGTCTCGGCCGGACTTCTTGCGGACTATTTGCGGACCGCTGGACGGTCGGAGACTCTCCGCATCTGGTCAAACGTCAGCGGCCTTCGCGGGTCATTCGTCGCGGAGCGCAGCCTCCTAGTCCTGACCGCCATGGAAGACGCCGAGGATGTTCACCACGAGTTCAGCGGAGGAATGGTCGACCTCGTAGGCGATGAGCGTTCGCTTCCTGAAGGTGGTCGTCCGCATGCCCGGTCGGACGTCGTCGCGTGCTCGGCCAGCGAGAGGGAAGACCACGATGGCGTCGACGTGATCGAGGATCGCCGAGACGAACTGCCGCGCGACATCCCTCGACGCCTTCTCGGTGATCCAGTCGTCGAGAGCGTTCAGTTGCTGCTGTGCTTCAGGGGTGTAGTTGATCCGGCCCGTCACGAACGGGCGGCCCACTTGGCTTCGAAGCCAGCGCGGACGTCCTCAGCCGGGATCGCCCGGGACGGGTCGGCCTTCAAAGCGTCGTAAGCGGCGGCGGCTTCGTTGCGCAGCCACGACTCCGACGCCAGGTCCAAGGCCTCGTGCGGGTCGACCGATTCGAGCAATCGGAGAGCCACGTGCTTTCGCACGTCAGGAGGCAGGGACATCCCAGCCTCATAGAACTCCGATTCGCTCAGCGACATGACGTCAGGTTACTCCGAGCCCCGCCGGTTGGCGTAGAAGCGAAGCCGCGCCGAGGATGCGCGGGCACTGTATGAAGGCGGCGTGCCTCGCCCTGCGCTTACGCGTGACTCCGTCTGCGAGGCGACTTCAGCTATGCGTCCGTGCTCGAGTCTCGGTGCGTGCGATGCAGCCTCGCCTGGTCGCTCTGGTACTCCCGCACCTGGTCCAAGGATCGGAACATGGCCCTCGACCATTCGCTGCACCCCAATGGGGGTCAGTTGGGTCGCTCCGCTGCATCGGCACGCTCGGGATCGTGGTAACGGTTCCAGGCGTGCATGACGATCAGGGTCTTGGTGCCGGTCAGCTTCCCGGTACGCCGCAGGGCGTTCACCACGCGTTGCAGATGATCGACGTCGTCGACGACGATGCGAACCAGTGCGTCGGGATCACCCGCAATGGTGAAGAACTCACGGACCTCGGGAACCTCCTTGACGATGGCGCCGAGCTCCCCCGTCTCGATCCCACCAGCCAACCGGATCTCCGTGAAGGCCTCGAGGATCCCGGACTGCTGGTCATCGATTATCGCGGTGTAGCCGCGGATCACGCCGTCGCGCTCCAGCCGCATGATTCGGCGTGAGACGGCGGCTGATGAGAGCGCGACAGCCTGAGCAATCTCGCTGACCGGTGCCCGACCGTCTCGACGCAGGTGATCCAGAACCTGACGGTCAAGTTCGTCGAGAGCCATGGGGCGTCCCTTTCATGCGTCGAACGCAACGTTTGTGCGCCAGAGTTCGGAGTCTAAGCGGTGATCGCTGCGTCTCGTGCGGATTCCTTGCGCACCGCATCACAATTGGGCTCCCGTCTGCGATCGTTCTCGTGGGTGATCCCCTCATATCCCGCGCTGCCTATGCCTCACCCCGGCCTTCGGCGGCAAGCGGTCCACGTCCCCGTCGACGCATCGAGGATCCCCATGAACAAGCTTGTCCACGCCACGGAAGCCGGGACACTGTCCACCTTGCGGCAGATTTCTCAACGCGTGCTGTGGCTCTCGGCCGCGATAGTGGACTCAGCCAACCGGCTCCGGCCGAACGAGACCGGTGTCAAGGTCGGTGGGCACCAGGCATCCTCGGCATCGATCGTCGACATCATGGTCGCGCTGTGGTTCCACGAGCTGACGGTTGCCGACCGCGTCTCGGTGAAACCGCACGCGTCACCGGTGCTGCACGCCATCAACTACCTCATCGGCGATCTCGACCCGGCCTACCTGACGACCCTGCGCCACAAGGGTGGGCTCCAGAGCTACCCGAGTCGGCTCAAGGATCCCGACACCGTCGACTTCTCCACCGGTTCCGTCGGAATCGGTGCGACCGCTGCCCTGTGGGCGGCCATGTCGCACCGCTACACACGCTCACACTTCCCCGACGCGCCGGACGCCGGCCGCTTCATCAGCCTGCTCGGTGACGCGGAGCTCGACGAGGGAGCCATCTGGGAGGCCGTCGCCGACCCGGCCGTCGCTTCCCTCGGGGAGCTGCTGTGGATCGTCGACCTGAACCGTCAGTCGCTGGACCGAGTGGTCCCCGACATCCAGATCCAGCGACTACAGGGCATGTTCGAGGCAGCCGGCTGGCAGGTCATCACCCTCAAGTGGGGCCGTGTTGTCTCCGCACTGTTCGAGCGTCCCGGTGGCGACGAGCTACGGAAGCGACTGGAGGAGATGCCCAACGAGGAGTACCAGCGGATGCTGCGCGTCACTGCCTGCGAGGTGGCCGACCGGATCCTCGCATCGGGCGGCACCGAGCAGCTCCGGACGCTGCTGGCCGGACTCACTGACGCCGAGCTCGCCACCGCTGTTCGCGACCTGGGTGGTCATGACCTCGGGCTCTTGATCGACACCTACGCCAACGTGGACACTCACCGCCCTACGGTGGTGATGGCCTACACCATCAAGGGCCGGGGACTTCCCACCGAGGGCCATCCGAACAACCACTCGGCCCTGCTGACCGAGGCCCAGATGGAGATCCTCGCCGAGGCCAGTGACATGCGCCTGGCCGACCCCTGGCAGTCGTTTGCTGACGACACCGATGCCGGCGAGCTGTGCCGAGACCGCGGCGTCGTGCTGCGACGGGCACCCGTGGAAAACGCCGCTTCGCTCACCGTGCCCACCTCACTCGGCCACGCCCACCGGAAACCCACCTCGACCCAAGCCGCCTTGGGTCGTCTCCTGACCGACCTGGTCCGCGACGCCCCCGAGGTCGCCGCCCACGTGGTGACCTGCAGCCCCGATGTCGCCTCCTCAACCAACCTCGGCGGCTGGATCAACAAAACCGGGGTCTGGTCGGTCCAAGAACGCCACGACTGGTTCGCCGATGACGCCGACCGACTGCTGCGCTGGTCCGAACAAGAGACCGGCCAGCACATCGAGCTCGGCATCGCCGAGGTCAACCTGGTCGGCCTCCTCAGCGAGCTCGGCGCCACCTGGAGCCGCTGGGGACAACGCCTCATCCCCATCGCCACCATCTACGACCCGTTCGTAGCCCGCGCCCTCGAGCCATGGTCCTACGGGATCTACGCCGGCGGACAATCGATCCTGGTCGGCACCCCCTCCGGTGTCACCCTGGCCCCCGAGGGCGGCGCCCACCAGTCCATCACCACCCCCTCGATCGGCCTGGAACAACCAGGCTGCATCGCCTGGGAACCAGCCTTTGCGCAAGACCTCGAGTGGACCTTCCTCAACGCCATGAGCCGAGTCGGCGTCCCCGGCGGGTCCTCGTCGTACTTCCGGCTCTCCACCCGACCCCTCGACCCCGCCCTGGCCCGGATCCCCGAATCGCCTGCCCTCCTCGAGCGACGACGCAGCCAAGCCGTCGCCGGCGGGTACCGGATCACCACCCACGACCTCGCCACCGAGCAGGTCACCCTCGTCGGTGTCGGCGCGATAATGCCCGAGGTCCTGCTCGCCGCCGACCTCCTGGCCGAACAAGGCATCACCGCAGGCGTGATCTGCCTGACCAGCCCGGACCTCATCTTCCGCTCCTTCCAGCAACGCGGCCGACGAACGCAAGCGGCTGGAAGCGACATCCTCGACCTCCTGTTCCCGGCGAACCACCCCGCGCCCCTGGTCAGCGTCCTGGACGGCCACCCACACACCCTGGCGTTCCTCGGCGCCGCTCGCGGCGACCGGATCCGATGCCTCGGCGTCACCGACTTCGGTCAGTCCTCAAACCTCCCCGACGCGCACGCGCTCCACGGCATCGACACCAGCTCCATCGCGGATGCCGCGCTCTCCCTGCTCGGCAGGTAGTCCCGGCCGCCGTACTTCGCATTTGCTGTCGGGTGATCAGGTGGCGTCGACGAAGACACCGCTGGTGCCATCCCAAGAGGACGGGAGTTGACCTCCGCGCAGCTTTCGCTGCTGGCGTGATAGCCGTTGTTGCTGAGGTCATCGACTCAATTGCACACGCTGGACGCCCGGACGCCATAACGATCATCGGAACAGACGGTTCTGGAATTCCATACCAACGCACGTGGGGCATGCTGGGGGGCGAGCTTCAGATTCGATCTTCAACGTACTGCCCGCTCACGCGGGTCATCGCCGCATGCAAGATTCGACCGACTAGGGCACGTGCAACACGGTCAGACAGCGCGAACTTGGCCACCGGGGCAAGGCTTAGCGCAGCGGAACCCAGAGAGACGTCACCGTCTCCGTCCGACAGGGTCACTGCACCCACGCCAAAACCGAAATACAGACGGCCGTCCGTGTGACTGCGCTAGTTCACTTGACTCACACGATCGTCCCAATAGGGTTGACGCAACTTGAATTTCTGCAACTTCCCTGTCGCAGTTCGTGCAAGCTGGTCTCGAAATTCAATGTGCTTGGGACACTTGTAGCCGGCGAGCCGTTCACGGCAATGCCGTACCAGTTCCGCTTCGTCTACGGGCCGGGCTCGCCGTGCTTCAACACATCGTTCCGATCGACGACCCGGATAGCATCGAAGGCACCCGGCGCATGGCGATGGCGGCAGGTATGGCGATCTGGCCAGCCGACGGTTGGCACCTCACGCCCGATCTGGAGGTCGCCGCCCAGGTGATTGCGCCTGAGATCGCTGCACAGCTTCTGAGTGCTGTGCCCGCGGGTGTGGCCAAGGTAGCCACCCGAACAGCAAGGGGGTTGGTTAGCAGCGTCCGGGCCGATTCACCGACGAAGTCAGGCTTGCCGGGGGCTCACCAACCGGCTGGGCCCAGCGCTGGGCCACCTGAGCCGGCACCATCCCTTAGGCAGGACCCGAGGAGACCGCCCGATCCGGCGAGCCGACGACCAACCGCACCTCGACACCGTCCGGATGCGTCTGCGAGTGAAATCCGCGGTGTAGCCGCGAGCGGTGTCGAGCCACACGTCGAAGCCTCGCGGCGCGGCACTAGCTCCTCCGACCAAGGCACGCGGCCGAGCAGTCGCACGACGAGAGGCGCGAAGGGTCAGATCGGAGTGGACCCACGTCCTACCAAGCGGGTGATCTACATCGATACGAGTGTCCTGATCGACATGGAGCAGGGACTTGGACACAGCATTCGCAGCGTCATCGAGCGAGGTCGGGCGCAGGGGCACGAGTTCGTGCTCCCACTTCAGACGGTGCGGGAGTACCTTCACATCGACCCGAGGCTCAGCGACCCCCTCAGGAAGGGAATCCTCGAGCGGAGGCTTCACATCATTGAGGATCTGGGGCTGGTCCGCGATCGCGCGACGCCGCTGGCCGCGAGGATCGACGTCCGGGACGCGAACCTGACGTGGAGGCGCCTCTCCGAAGACATCGACGTGCCGGCTGACACCGGTGCCAGGCGGGGCCGCCGGAGATGACGAAGAAGGCTCGGAGGAGGTGGGACAAGACTCAGCAGGCGAACCTCGAACGGGAACTGCTGAAACAGGCCAACCGGGACCCGGGATCGTTTGAGGGCTCGGACGTCCTCGTCGCCGCAGAAGTCGCCGCGGGCGGAGGGGAACTCTGGACGCACAACAAGCACGACTACATGCGACTGGTCGACGGCAACTGGGTTGCTAAGCCGGAGATCTCTAACGGTGTGGACAGCGGCGGTCTCGGCGTCAAGCTGGCCGCCGAGAGTTGGGAGACCATGCGCTAAGCGGATCGGATCGAGAAAGCACGAAGGCCTTCGAGCACCTCGCAACCTCAGAGGCAGCCGCGGGAAAGATCCCGACGCTAGGCAATACTGCCATGTAACGATCGAGGTTCCCGGCACTGGCAGTCGCTTAGCATCCTAAGTCATTCAATTTGGTTTGCAGTTTGCGGTCCATAGAATTGAGGATTTGGTCTCTACGCCCGGTTCAGACGTTAGGGTCAGTCGTCTCTGTTAAGCGCTCGACCAGGTACAGCCACGAGCTCACCGCCAGGGTGAAGTGCACGACGAACCGCAGTTGAGCCAGCAGCAACTTCTGGATGGCCGGGCTCTTGTGAATCGAAGCGTTGTCGAGGACCAAGGTGTAGCCGCGGGGTCATCCTTCGACGATGTCGCGTCCCAACGCTTGGACCGTGGCCTCACGAGGTGGGTAGCGCAGCCCTACTTGCGATCGGTGTCTATTTCCTTCTAGCCGCTGTCCTCCGACGCCTCCCTAAGTTGAAGGTTGGAGACACCGAGATTGATCCGACGGCTCGACGGCTTGCGCGACAGGCGAATCAGCGATCTCTACAGGCAGCCGAGGATGTGATTGACGCCAAAGAGGGCTTGAAAGCCGCCACCTCCGGGACGGAGTTCGTGGCGCTTGAGGAGCGGGACGTCGCCAAGAAGGTCGATCACCGGGTCAGTGAGCTGGCGGCTCAGTACAACGAAGTGCGCTACACGATGCCCAGTGGAGCCGCGCGAACGCGCCGCATGGAGGCCATTGTCGAAGCGATGATCGATAGGTTCAAGAGCCTTGGCCCGGCGAACGTAGAAGGTCTACTGCACAGCCAAGACCGTGGTCTTCGGCTCGCTGGTATCGCCGCCGCGTACGCTTGGCCAAACGGTGCGCATGTTCCCTCGCTTGTCAATAGCGCAGTGACGCCCGACAAATCTTTCAACGAGTACTGGGCACTTAAGGCGCTCGCCAAGAAGTGTCTCGATTCAGACCCTCAGGCACTGACATAGGAAGACAAGCAACGGCTGCAAGATCGGCTGAGCACCCTACCGCAAGGCATTGATCGTGCCCAATCACTCGAATCGATCCTGAATCCTTGAAGCGGCTCGTGATTGTCACGCATTGACGTACCTCTTTGCGTCCTATGAGCGTGGCCGTCCCGCCCTCGCCGGTGGTTCTTCGCTCCGGAGCGATCAGGGCGTCGGCTGGCGGCCCCTTTGTGGAGACGCGGGTCGATGGGAAGACCGCAAGTAGGTGGAGCTTTTGGCCCGCCGCCTGCGAGTCCGTTGCACGAGTCCCCTCTTGCTGCGTCTATCCACCGCTATAGACGCGGGTGCTAAGTGCGGTTGGATCCTCTGCGGTTCACCGCATCTGGCGACGAGCGCGTGGGGTGCAATCGGGTTCAGGAAGGTTCGCTGGGCCGGTCGAGCGGTTTCCTTGCCGCGATCGTGAAGGTGCAGGGGATCTTGTCGCGCCACTCGGGACCGAACTCCCAAGCGCCGTTGACGAGCGTTGTCAGCTCGGAGAAGCGCCACGGGAGCGACGTGCCCTCGTCGAAGCGCTCGAGGACCAGGCCAGCCGCGAGAAGGGATCCGATGATCTCCGAGAGCGAATGCGGCCATTCATAGCTGCGGGTATGGGTGGTGGTGCCTTCACCGGCATAGGTCGAGCCGTCGTCCCAGGTCTGCGCGCGACCGTTGGCGAAGTAGCGGTAGCCCACCACCGGCAAGCCGGCCTTCTCGTCCAGAGCCAGCAGAGCCGGGTGACCGTCGCGGATGTAGAAGACACCGCCCGGGCGCGGGAGCGCGGCGACCTGGCGGGCCCAGGTAGCCAGGTCGCTCAGCCAGATGATCGTGCCGACACTGGTGTAGACGACGTCGAAGTCCCCGGACACGGCCTCGCGTGCGGCCAGGACATCGGACTCCACCCCGGCGATCTCGAGGCCGGCCTCGTCGGCGAGACGCCGGGCGACGTCGAGCGACGTCGGCGAGAAGTCCAGCCCCGTGACGCGGGCCCCCAGCCTCGCAAAGGAGAAGGTGTCCGTCCCAATGTGGCACTGCAGGTGCAGCAGGTCGAGGCCGGCCAGCGGTTCGTCGAGGCCATTCGCGTTGTCAGCCGTCCGTGGGCGGCCGACGAGGTGCCGCAGCAGGACCGGAAGGTCGTCGCGGACCACGCCGCTGATCGCCTCGGGGTCGCCCGCGAGGGCATGGGCACCGTAGAGGTCCTCGTGCAGGACCGCACGGTCCTCCCACAATGCACGGTTGGCGTCCCGGGCTGCCTCCCACACAACGGCGCTGTCGTAGCCCACCGGCCCTACCGCGGCGTTATCCATCTCGTCCATCTCGTGCGCTCCTGACCAGTCAGCGCGGGCTTGAACACCCACACCATTACCGGCGCAACGATCACACGCCCGACGCGGACTGCCCGGCTCTGGTCACAATCGGCGAGTTCGTTGTGCGGCGACTTTCGACTGCCAAGGGCACGTCCCAGACCCGCCAGTTGGTAGCTCCGAGCCGAGAAATTGGCCCTCTGGGGCAGCCCGAGCGAGCGTACGTTCTGAAATTCTTGCGGACTGTGTGCGGACTGGGCGGACCTACACCCCCTCTGACGCGAAGATTCACTTCGTGGCAGGGGCTTGGGGTGTTACCCGGCGTGG
>CAXSHL010000005.1:94301-98586 GCA_964237315.1 uncultured Nocardioidaceae bacterium | reverse complement strand
GCACTCGGAGGCAAGCCACCGGTCACCCGACTGACCAACCTCCCTGGACATCACAACTAGCCGACGCTGCGGCCGTGGCCGTCCCACTCCTTGTCACGCAGCTGCTTCTTCTGCACCTTGCCCGTCGAGGTCTTGGGCAGATCGACGATCTCGACGGCGGCGGGTCGCATGTAGCCGGTCAGGTGCTCCTTCGCGAAGTCGAGAAGGTCCTCCACCGAGACCTCCTGACCCTCGACCAGCTCGACGAACGCCTTCGGCCGCTCGCCCCACTTCTCGTCGGGCATGGACACCACAGCCACCTCGGCCACCGCCGGATGCTCGAGCAGCGCCTGCTCGATCTCGATGGTGGAGATGTTCTCGCCTCCGGAGACGATGATGTCCTTCTTGCGGTCGCGGATCTCGATGTAGCCGTCGGAATGGCGAACGGCCAGGTCGCCCGAGTGGTACCAGCCGCCGGCGAGGGTCTCCTCCGTCTGCTCGGGATCGTCGAAGTGGCCGGTCATCACGTTGTTGCCGCGCATCAGCACCTCCCCCAGCGTCTCGCCGTCGGCAGGGACCTCCTCCCCCTCGTCGTCGACCACTCTCACGGGCTCGGCAACGACGTAGTGCACGCCCTGGCGGGCCAGCCGCTGGGCGTGCTCGTCGTTGGGCAGCTCGTCCCAGCCGGGCTGCGGCTCGCAGATCATGTAGGGCCCGAACAGCTCGGTGGCGCCGTACACGTGGATGGGGCGGATGCCGATGTCGGTCAGCCGGCCGAACAGCTCCGCCGAGGGTGGGGACCCGGAGACCGTGGTGATGACCTCGCGGTCGAGCTTGTGTGCCTGCTCGTGGTCCAGGAGCGAGCTCTGCACCGTCGGCGCGCCGTTGTAGTGGGTGACCGACTCGGCGTCGATGAGCTGCCAGACCCGGCCCGGGTCGACCTTGCGCAGACAGACGTGCCGGCCGCCGACCGCGGTCACCGCCCACGTGAAGCACCAGCCGTTGCAGTGGAACATCGGGAGTGTCCACAGGTAGACGCTCTCGGGTGTCAGGCGCGTCTCGATCACCTCGCCCAACGCGTTGAGGTAGGCGCCACGGTGGTGGTAGACGGCTCCCTTCGGGCGGCCTGTGGTCCCCGACGTGTAGTTGATCGAGATGGGCTGGTCCTCGTCGACCACCGGGCTCAGCACGGCATCCGGGTCGCCCTCGCCGAGGAACGCCTCGTAGGGGTCGTCCGGCTCGCCGGTGTCGTCGATGCGCACCGTCCGCTTCGCGGTGGCGTCCTGGACGAGCTCCTCGTACTCGTGGTCGACGAAGACGAAGCGGGCGCCGGAGTGCTCGAGGATGAAGCCGACGTCCTCTGCAGCGAGCCGATGGTTGATGGCGACCAGCACGCCACCCGCCGCCGGCACGCCGTAGTGCGCCTCGAGCAGTGCCGGGATGTTCGGGGCGATGACGGCCACCCGGTCGCCGTCCTCCAGGCCGGAGTCACGCAGGGCCGAGGCCAGCCGCCGGACACGCCGGCCGAGGTCCCGGTAGGTGTAGCGACGGTCCTCGTGCACCACGGCGACCTTGTCCGGATACACGAACTCGCTCCGCTCCAGAAAGCTGAGCGGGGACAGCTCGCTGCGATGTGCGCGTCGGGCGTCTGAGGAGTGGTCTTCACCGGTCACGTCGTCTCCCGTCGAGGTAGGTCGGTCCGTCATCCTGATGCCTGGGCCGGAGGCTTGGTACCCGCCTGACCGACCGTTGAGACGTGGCTGCTGCCCCGATCGGTGATGATGGGGCGACCATGACCCGGTGGAACCTGGCAGCGGTCGAGAAGGCTGCACCCGACGCGTCCGCGCTGAGCTCCGCCCGGAGGCTCGCCGCTCCCGGTCCGTGGTCGGACACGGGCAGCACCGAGACGCTGGTCTGGGGGAAGTGCCAGGGGTCGGGCAGGACGCCGTACCAGGTGAGCATCGACCTCGCGGGCCCGGCCTACCGGTGCAGCTGTCCCAGCAGGAAGCTCCCGTGCAAGCACGCCCTCGCGCTCCTGCTGATGTGGGTGCAGGGCACCGCCCTGGTGGCCGAGGCGGAGCCGGCCGACTTCGCCGGGCAGTGGGCCCAGAAGCGGGCCGAGAGCACGAACCGGCCGGCACGCACGAGCGCGCCGGTGGACCCCGAGGCGAGGGCCAAGCGGCAGGCGGAGCGGTTCGCGCTGATGTCGTCGGGGATGGCGGACTTCTCGCTCTGGCTCGCCGACCTGGTGCGCGGCGGGACCGTCCAGGCCCGCCGTCAGCCATGGGGGTGGTGGGACGGGGCAGCAGCACGGCTGGTCGACGCCCAGCTGCCCGGACTGGCCGAGCGGGTCCGAGGGATGGGCTCGGAGGTGAACCGTCGTGCGGACTGGGCCGACCACCTGCTCGAGGAGCTCGGGCGCTGGTGGGCGGCGGTGCAGGCCTGGGAGCGCTGGGAGGGGCTCGACCGGCGGACCCGCGCCGACCTCCGGACGTACGTCGGGTGGGCACAACCGTCCGAGGAGGTCCGGAGCGGCGAGTCCGTGACCGACGCCTGGCTGGTGATCGGGGCGCACCGCAGCCAGGACGGTCGTCTCGAGCAGCAGCGGACCTGGCTCCGCGGCGAGCGGACCGGACGGGTGGTGCAGTTCCTGGACTTCGCGGCCGGGGGATCACCGCTGCCGATGGCGCACCTGACCGGCTCGGTGCTGGACGCGACCCTGGCGCTCTACCCGGGCAGCGACCCGCGAAGGGCCCTGGTGCTCGGGGAGCCGGTTGTCCGCCCGGACCCGGTCCCCGTGCCTGCGGGAGGCTCCATCGAGGACGCGCTGGTCGCCCTTGCGGCGACGTGGGCGGAGAACCCCTGGGCGTCCCGGGTCCCGGCGGTGCTCGCCGAGGCGGCGCTGCTGCCGCTCGAACGGGATGCCGACGTCATCGCGGTGGTGGACCCGACCGGGGCCGCCCTCTCCCTTCTGGCTGACGCTGTCCCGTGGTCGGCGCTGGCGCGGACCGGTGGCCGTCCGACGCTGCTGGTCGGCGAGGTCGAGCGCAGCGGCTTCCGACTGCTCAGCGTGCTGGCAGACGACCTCCTGGTGGCGGTGTGAGCAGCGACGTGACCACGTGGTGGGAGCAGCTGTCCGCAGCCGCGATGGTCGGCACAGCCCGGCGGCCGCCTCCGCCACTCCCCCGCCTCCTCGGCACCGGGCGCGACGGCGCCACCCGGGAGGCCGCCCTGCTGGACGCAGCGGCGCTGGGCGGAGCCGTACGACGGGCGGGCGGCTCCAGCCACGCCGCCGAACCGGCCTCCCCCGCCCGGGACGACACCCGAACCGTGGCACCGCAGCGGGCGGTCCAGCTGCTCGAGCTGTTGCTGCACCAGACCCCGGTGGGCGCCGCGCTGACGCCGCGCCTGGTCGAGGTGTGGCTGGACACGGCTGAAGCCAACGGTCACCGCGTGCCGCACCACCTGCTTCCCGAGCTGCTCGACCTCGGCACAGCACGGCACTCGATCCGTGCGCAGGTCCGTGGCGTGGGCGACGCCCGCGGGGCGTGGATGGCAGCTGCCAACCCGGTGTGGGCGTGGGCTTCTGCCGACCCGGACACCACCCGGACAAGCGGATCGCTGAGCCCCGAGGACTGGGCGCGGCTCGCGACCTCGCAGCGGGTCGAGGAGGTGGTCCGCCGCCGCCGGGTGGACCCGGCCGCCGCACGAGGCCTCGTCGAGTCCACGTGGGCCCAGGAGTCGGCGAACGACCGGCTCGCTCTCGTGTCCGCACTGCGCACCGGCCTCGGCCCCGACGACGAGCCGTTCCTGGAGCGCGTGCTCGACGACCGGTCCGCCAAGGTCCGGGACGCGGCGACGCCGCTGCTCGACGCTCTGCCCACCTCGGCGCGTGCGGCCCGGATGGCCGCCCGGCTCCGGCCGCTGCTGCACCTGCGGGGGATGCTCCGCAAGACGCTGGTGGTCGAGCTCCCCGGCGAGCCCGACGCCGCGGGCAGACGCGACGGGCTCAGTCCCCCGAAGCGGGGCTCGGCCCGCGGCTGGTGGCTGCAGCGTCTGGCCGCCGGCGCGCCGCTGGAGGTCTGGACCGAGGCGACCGGCGGAGATCCGGACGCTGCCTGGCGCAGGATCACCGACCAGGACGCCCGGCTGGGGATCCTCGAGGCCGTGCTGGCCCGAGGTGACCGAGACTGGGCCGCGGCGATCACCGTCGACGTGTGGCACCCCAGGCTGCTGGCGCTGCTGCCCGCCGACCGACTCGAAGCCGCGGCGACGGACCAGCTGACCAGGGCCCACGCCCGTCAGC